>CALUPO010000001.1 GCA_944322675.1 Candidatus Gastranaerophilales bacterium
AGAAATGTTAAGAATATCTTTAGACTTGTTCTTTCACAAAGACCTGATCCTCAACGCAATGAAAAGTTAACAATCTCAAAAAATTTAATATCGCGTGGTCTATGTAAGCCATATGGAGCATTAGATGATGTTATAAATTCCTGAAAATTATCTAAATGCCTTTTTAAATTACAATACTCTGGGTTTTTGCATATTTCATTTTTTATATTTTTATCCGAATATATTAAATTTTTTAAATTTTTATTATTAATATAATATTTTTTGAAAATATTAGAATCAGCATATTTTTTTATACAAACTTTTTCTTTATTTGATAAATGTAAATTCTCAATTTCATTGTCAGACAAGACAAAAACACCTTGTCCAACCAAAATATCATTCCTTAAAGTCATATTTTTTTGTTTTTTACTAATTTTATCAATCGATTCTACAACTCCTTGAGAAACTTCGTACAAAGTGCCTAACGATTGTGCGTTAGGGTATTCTTTTTGAGATTCAAGACTCAATATAATTTCGGAATTTTGAGAATATATGTTATTATTATTTAAAATAATAGTTGTTTTGTTTACATTATCATCTTCTGCATTAATATATTTGACGTTATTTTCAAGCTTATGATATGTAAAAGTACTAATATCTTTTGTTTTGCAATAAGTTGCTGTCATATGATAACCTGCTACATCAGCAAAAACTTTCAATTTGCCAATATCAACCAAATCTACAAAAGATAAATTTTCTTTAATTCTCAATATTAGTTTTCTCGCTCCTGCACTATTTAGCCAATATCGCGGAGTTATAAATGTGATAATACTTCTTATTGAAATAATATCAATGGCTTTATGTAAGAAATAATACCAAAAATCCATTTTCCCTTGATGATACTTTTGACCAAATACAGAGTTATTTACAGGTTCAAATTCTTTTTGATGGTCCCTTTCTTTTAAATATGGGGGATTTGCAATAACAATATCAAATCCACCTTTTTCAAAGGCATCTGCAAAAAATAGTTTCCAAGGGAAGAAGTTTCTCTTCTCTGTATTCTAAGCAAAGTTTCTTATTTTGCTTTCGTAAAAGTTTTTATCTTTTCCTTCGAATTCAGCTTTTTCCTCGAATTTAGTTTTTACAAGTTTAAAAATCAAGTCTTCAATTTCTTTTTTTATTTCCGCTTTTCTTGTAGCATAAGGTGTTTTTAAGAACTCTTGTTGCTTGTTAGAAATTTTGTTTGTTATTTTTTCGCTTTCTGAGGCAAACAAACCTAATTGTTTTGATTCAGGTTGATTGTCTACAATTTCATCAAAATCTATGCCTTCATAGCTCGTAATTAAAGAATTACCCTGCATAATTTTATAATCCAAGTTAGGCAACGGTTTAATGTTTTTAATATCCTCTTCATCAACAACCAAAGAGAGCCAAAATCTTAGTTTTGCAATTTCTACCGCACCACCGTCTATATCAACACCATAGATAGAATTTTCAATAGCATTTCTTTTTTAACTCATATATTGACCTATCCGGCTGTCCTATATGCACACTTAAAGCGGCTCTCGCTCACACAATTTCGTTCATCATCCCAACAGGAAATGCTCCGGAACCGATTGCAGGGTCGCATACTTTGATATCAGAAAGAGCATTGTCTAAAGCTTTTACGTGTTCAACAACCTTATTGGGCATTTTTTCCTTAACTTTTCTATTTGAATAGTTTGAACCACCTTTTTTAATTAGATGTTCAATATCTTCTTTTGAAATAATTTCGTCAACAATTTCTTGGGTAAGTTTCAGTTGTGCTATTTTCTTTTTCTTAAATAAAGATTGTTGTTCGGCTTTTTCTTCCAGTGAAAGTTCGACTTCTTTAATATTTAATTTGTTATAAAGATAGTTAATTAAACTTTCTTGGCACATATAATGTACGATTTCACGAGGAGTATAAAAAGCTCCATTACCTTTTCTAATGTTTTCGGGGAGCAAGTTTTCAAAAACTTTTCCCAACATTTCGGGATCAATTGCAACCTCTTTTTCTAAAGGTTCATCTTCTTTCACTATGAAGTTATACAAATCAAAAGTATCAAATATTTCTTTAAACAAATTGTTATCAATGGTTAAGTCTGTTTTTTGATACTCATAACCATTAACAGGCTCAAACAAGCCCCCATTTAAGAATGGGATTCTGCAATTTAGTTTATCGAACCAAGCTCCTTGGCCCCTATCTGATGCGAGTGCTTCATAGAAAAGATGTTCAAGAATATCATTAAAGAAGTTTTTATAAGTCCCATATTTCCCCTCAAATAAATTTCTTAAAAACTTCTTATCACCACACCCCCAGTCTTTATCTCTCTCGACACCAAGCCACCCTTTTTTTTGAATAAAGTACAAAAATACAAGCTGTCCGAGTGTTTTCTTCGCAAAGTCATCAATGTTGACATTATGATTTTCAAAGTCTTTTTGCACAAACTTATCGACATTACAAAGTCTTTGCAGTTCATCTCTCATTTTAGAGTATAGGTTCTTATATTTTTCAAAGAATTCTTTCGATACTTTTTCTACATCAAAAGCTGCAATTAAATCTTCAAAGGTTATTTTTTCTTTATTGGAAGCCTTATCAAGACAGTCTTTGAACTGAGCTTGTGCGGTGTGAGTATCTTCATTTGCACCAACTAGGAAAGAAAATCTCTTCGCAGGAGTAAGTTCGACCTCTGTTTTTAGTTTCTTTTTGCCACTTGTAGTTTCTACAAATTTTGTAACATAGTTCATTTGAACGAGTGAAAAACGCCAATCGGGGGAAATATTACCATCCTCATCCTCAGAATAAAAAGCAACTAATGCAGCATCGGTTAAATAACCTCGGCTGCCGTTAAGGTAGCGTGCAACGAAGTTTCTTTGTGCCGTTCGAGCTCTATCAATAGAAGTTGTTCTTTTTAACTTTACAGCTAATACCGTTAATATATTTTCATCAAATTCTGATGTTGAATATTTATATTTACAAATACGTTTTGCACTTTTTATAAATTCTCGGTATTCTGCAGGTAATTGTATTGGGCCTTCTTTACTAAAATCTGCATCTGCCAATAAATCGTTAATGAACAGTTTAAACTGTGCTTCGTTATATTCCTTATTAAAAGTATCATTAACTATTTTAGTATTTAACGTAGTAGCCATTATTCACCTCTTGTTATGCAAGTTTCAATTGTTCATTCATATCCTTAATGTTGTCTAAATATACAAATGATTGAGGAGGAACAAAATCTTTTTTAATTTCATAAGGGTTTATAGGAGACTCTAATTCATAGAAATCCTTTATTTCAATCGCATATCCTTCTTCTTTTCCCTCAAAATATTTAAAGAACTCCTTTTTGTTAATACCTGCAACTTGTTTAGTGTGCTTCCATAAATTTTCAGGAGAATCTTTTATAATATCAGAAACAATAATTTTACCTACAATCCTTTTTGTTGGAGCAGATTCATATACCCATATTTCATCTGTAAATTGTTTGAATATTTGTTTTCTAAATTCAAATAACTTACTTCTTTTCCGTATCTCTTCCACATATTTTGGCTTAATGGACAGTAAAACGCTCATCTATATTTCCTCTTATAATTTTTCTATAATTCTCATCAGACAGAGTTTGTACTCTTTGAATTTGTCCTGTAATAATTCCTTCTCTTAATAAATCTGTATATGTAAACTCTTTATTCAAATGAGTACACCACCTGAATAAAATTACATGTGTATCTTGTTTGCATAAAGCCTCTATATCCTGTTCTGAATATACAGTTCTTTTTGCTGTTAAATTCTTTATTAACTCCGAATCAGTTATTTTAGTGTAAACTTGTTCTAGAACTCCGACAGAGGTAATAGCCATATAATCTTCTGAACGATAAAATAAAACTAAATCTCCCAATTTCATTGAACTTACAAATGAATGTGATAAATAAGCTTTCTTTATTCCATAACCATGACTTTTGATTTTATCACTTAATGTAAACAGTTCCATTTGTGTTCCATAAGTTTCTTCTTCGTGCTTATAATTTGGGAACAACATTTCGTGATATACGGGCCTGATAGGGACAATGAACTTGTTGATTCCTTCTCCATCACAGAAACTTGGATAGTATTTTGTATTTATCTCAATTGGATTGTCCGATATTTCAATGATATTTGAAGGTACAACAATTTCTTTTGTGTAGATTTCTTCACCTCTTGAATTTACACCATTTAAAATAAAACCATAACTTTCAATCAGGTATAACAAATAATCATTTTCTTCCTTAAAATGCGTTAAATACAACTTATCAATATTATTTCGTTTGGCATATTCAATTGCCAAAGTAAGAAGATGCTCTCCAAGTTTAAGTCCTCTTGCTTGTTCAAAGACTTTAAACAGGCATATTTTGACAAATTTGTCTCGTGGAATTTGAGGGGTACAGTCAATAATTTCATCTTCTATTTTAGGAATTAAAATAGCATTAATTCTTGAATTATATGTATCATTAAATAAATAAACTGTTCTATCTTCTTCTAACACTTTTTTCCACCAAGAGGTTTCAAATTCGTGATAACTTTCCTTGAGTGTATCAAATATGTGATCATTTATGTTGACATTATAAGGATGTTCTATTTTAAAAGTAGAAGCTAAGTTAATATCAGATTTGGGCAAATAAGAGCTAAATATTTCCAATGCTTCATTAACACTATATACTGTATCTATCCCAAGCGTTTCAGCTTTATGTATAAGAGCTTGGTCTTCAGTTATTAGATGAGAGACTAGGCCTTGATAAACACAATATAATAGTTGATTATCAATAATATCATTAGAAGATGTTGGCACTGGTAATAAACTAACAAATTCCGAACTTTCGTTATAATTTGGATAGCCTTCAAGTACCGGATAAGAAGATAGTTTTGATAAATTTATTTCTCTACGAGAAATGTTTCCATCTTTCTTTATCTCAGACAAGGATAACGGATGAATACAAGTTTTGTAATTAAGCTCTCCTATTATCTTTATTAATTTAGCAATATTATTAGGAACAACATTATTGTTCTCTCTTTGAATTAAAATGTTTGTATCCAATAATATCTTCATCTTACTCCTTATTCGCGTATACAAGTTCAGATAATATAATCTCTCTTTTGCTTGAGTCTCTTAATTTTTTATTTTGCATATCTTGATTCAAATATGATTCTGGAACGATATTTTTAATCCCTACTAATATCTTTATAAAATCACCATCTGTAGAATTCCAAAAATCTGATAATTTCTTTGCGATAGCTTCTGGAATTAGTCTTGTTCCAAAAGCATTAATAAGCGATTGAATAAAGGCTTTTTCTTCAGATGTATATTTAGGATAGTTCAATAAACCTTTCAAATTTCTTACGATTACATCCATTTTGGATCGACCTTTACGAGTCATTAAAGGCTCTGTTTCAATAGGTTTACCGAAAATAGCCTTATTTTTAGTTATATAGTCAAAATAAACATTTGATAATCTTTTCTTAGGTTCATTTTCTTCGCATTCAAAATACTGTATTGCTTCATCAAACGGAATTTCTTTAGATCCAATACCGTCTGTAATGCAAAATTTTCTTAACTTTCCTTTCCTAAAGAATGTTACCAATGAATCTGTGGAAATTCTTTCATGTTCACGAGCAACTCTTATTTTCTTAGGAAGTTCAACTATTTTTACATACAAATCTGTTTTATTATCTCGTATTTCGCGAATAAGTTTTAAATACTTCAATTCTAGACTTTCTTCCTTATCTTCGAAAGCATCTGTGGAATTAATTGTATTGTAGTATTTTTCTCCACGAAGATTGAAGGATTCAACCTCTTCCACTTCGCTTAAATATTTTGCATCTTCACCTAATGCATTATGAAAAGCTTGTATTTTTGAAATAATATTTGCTTTAAGTCCTAGTTCTTTATCGGTTTCTGATGTCGGAAAGAAGTTAAATATGTAAATTTTATTATGCTTTGTTCCAACACGATTAACACGACCGACCCTCTGCAAAACTCTTGTAGGATTCCAAGGTAAGTCATAATTAATTATAATGTTTGATCTATGCAAATTAATCCCCTCAGACAAAACATCCGTAGTAATTAAATATCTTAAATCATCAAGTTGGTAAGCCTCTTTTTGGTTTGGATCATAGTTATATTTAATAACATCTTTTAAATCATCACTTTTTGCTGATGAGTAAAAAAGAACTTTATCACCATAAACTTTTCTCAGTACTTCTGATAGATTTTCTCCTGTTTCTGATGATTCTGTAAATATAACAATTTTCTTGTCTTTTAATAGTATATTATTATTTAATTCAGACAAGAATTTTTCTTGTTTGTAATCATGTTGAATTGCTTGCCAGTCTTGCAATAATTCTTTCAAGAGATCTAAGTCTCGGGTTAAATCTAGTACGAAATCACTACTAAATTCAGATATAGGGAATTCCTCTAGGTCTTTACCTTTTCCTTTTTCAAGCAAATCGTCAATTGATTTTACATCATCATCAATATAGTCCAAAACATTAATATATTTACTTATATATACCATTCCATTATTTATCATCGAAAGCATTTTTTCATGAGATTTAATTGAACGTTCTAATGTTTTCTGAAAGGCATATTTTGAACTTTCAAGTCTTTTTACCAATCTGCTTTTCATAAAGCCGACATTATTTATCTGTTGTTGATTTTCAAATGCTGATAAATGCTTATTTTTCAAATATGTTTTGGGAGCATATCTTGCATAGGATAAACGTTTTTCTTTAGGAGTGCCTTTTGTTCCAATAATTCTTATTGTCTTTTCAAAAATATCATTTGTATGTTTATCAAACTCATAGATAATTTCTTGTGGGGCTTGAACATCCGGAAAAAACAGTCCTTGTTTTTTCATATCTGATTCAAAATATTTTTTAATATCAGTTCTAGTTCTTCTAATCATAAGATAGGCAAGAATTTTATCCCTTACTTCTTTTGATACTCTTTTTACAGCATTTATATACTTAGGATCATCTTTTGTTCCACATTCTTTTTCTACTTGTTTAATTTTACCCCTTCTGTTGGCAAAAAAGGCTTCTAAGTTGGGTAAACCAGGAATATCACTATCTACTGGATTTTGGAATAGTGAAATTAAATAATAGAAATCAAAAAATGTGTTGTTAAGAGGAGTCGCACTAATAAGTATAATCTTCTTATTTCTGCAAATCCTTTTGAGAAGTTCATATTGTGCGTTGTTACCATTTCTAAATCTATGAGCTTCGTCTACAAATACATAATCATATGACCTCTCGCCAAGTTTTTCACTTCTTTCAACTTTTTGTTCAATTTTAGGCAACAAACCGATTGATTCAATATCATAATTTTTGCTTTTTATATTGAAATCTTTAAATGCACCCTGCCAATTTGTTATAACTGGAGGCGGAGCAATAACAAGAATCTTTTTACTTTCAAGAGTTTTGGCAAACATTGCCGCAATATATGTTTTTCCTAGTCCAACAACATCTGAAATAAATGCACCACCATACTCATTAACTATTTTATTAATCTTAGCAATTGCACTGATTTGGTAATCCAGTTTCATGTAATTTTCTGGCAAGTCTTCAACGTCAAAAACCTGTTCCATATTTATCTCATCATAGAAATATTCATACAGAAATTTTAAATATATTTCATACGGAGTTATACTCTCATTCAACCACGTTTTTGTTTCAATGGCATTTATGTATTCTTCGCTAATAGGAACAGCCGTTTCCCATAATTCTTCAAACTTTTCTAGGGCATATTCCACATCGTCATCATCTCTCAATTCAACATTAAATTCATATTGCGTATTCAATCCATTTTCGGTGAAATTACTTGAACCAGTGACTACTGAACCTAATATTGGAATCTCATCTTGATTGTATCTTGTAATATACACCTTTGCATGTATGTTTTGATCTCTGCAAGCTTTCATTTCAATTTTTCCGTTGGCTAACATTTCTCTAAATTTACTTACACCAATGGTAACATCTTCAGTATCATCTGAATTTTCAAATTCAGATTTAACTTCTTGTACAAAGTGCTTTTTAATACTTGCTTGACTTTCAAAATCTAACTTTTGCTGTCCAATATCATGTAAAATATCAAAAGTTTGCCTATCAACATTCAACCCAACCAAAATTCGGATTTTTTCAACATTTTCAAGAGATTTGTACAAACGATAAAAGCCGCTTGTTCTAAAGTAACCGACCAAAGAATCGAAATACTGAGCATGTTTTAAAGTTTGATTAAACCTTTCATAAAGCCCCACACCATCCTTGTTTGTATAAAACTTAGTATTTCGTCTTCTAGCTTCTGCCATCCTTGCCCCACTTTATTTTTTACATCTTATCATAAAAATGATGAAAATTCTTTTATGTAAAGAATTTGTAGGTAATTTTTATGGTAAAATAAATCAAGGAGTTATAATAAAATAACAATGAAAAATGAAATAAAGATTTTTGAACAAAATAATATTCGTTCAGTTTATGATGAACAACAAGAAAAGTGGTATTTTTCTGTAGTTGATTTGATAGCAATTTTAACTGAAAGTGAAAATTCAAGAAAATACTGGAGTGTTCTTAAAACTCGTTTAAAGAAAGAAGGTAGTGAGTTGGCTACAAATTGTAGTCAACTGAAAATGAAAGCTGCGGATGGCAAGTTTTATAAGACCGATGCACTTGATGTTGAAGGTTGTTTGAGGCTTGTTCAATCCGTACCAAGTCCAAAAGCTGAGCCTGTCAAGTTATGGCTTGCACGTGTAGGCTATGAAAGAATGAAAGAAATGTCCGATCCTTCGACTGCAATTGATAGAGCAAGAGAAACTTACCAAAAACTTGGTCGTTCCGAGAAATGGATTCAACAACGGATGATGGGACAGGAAACCCGAAACAAATTGACTGATTATTGGAAAGACCACGAAATAACTGAAAGTGAAGAATTTGCAATTCTTACAAATATAATTCATCAAGAATGGAGTGGATTAAGTGTAAAAGAGCACAAGAATCTGAAGGGTTTGAAATCTCAAAATTTGCGAGATCACATGTCTGAAGCAGAATTGATTTTTACAGCCTTAGCGGAACTTTCAACCCGACAAGCCGCGGAAAGTACACAGGCAACAGGATTAGAAGAAAATAAAAACGCTGCACAAATTGGTGGAAACATTGCTAAACATGCAAGAGAAGAATACGAAGAACGGACTGGTGGCAAAGTTGTAAACGATAGCAACTTCTTGCCTAAAAAATCTAAAACACAACAGATTAAAAATAAGAATATAAAGGATTCAAAATGAAATTGTTTATTGTAACCAATATTATTTCTTTAGTTGCTGGTTTTGTTTTATGTTGTTTAGTATTGAAACTAACGGAATTTCCTAAATTTATTAAAGATATATGGGCAAAAATTTGGTATATTGCTTCTAATTTTATATTATTTTTAATTTATGCGATTTTATATTATCTTCTTTTGATTTGGTTTATTGCAATATTTATCTTAACATGTTCGTATTGTAAAAATAATTGGATGGAAATTATTTTACTGGATAAAATTAATGCGAATGCAATAATTTTTCTTCTTTTTATATTTCTTCTAATATATCCATTGATATCAAATTTTAAAATAGGAGATATAAGTGGTAACTGCTATGATATTTTTGAATTCGATAAAGCTAAAAAAAATGGATACAGCAATAGGAAAACTTGCATCAAAAGATATTCTCCAAAGTAAGAAAGATCAAGAAGAACTAAATAAAAAAATTAAAAATGTTGAAAATATTATAAAAGGAGAAAATAATGTTTAATTATTTCAATCCATATAATATGTATTATAACAATTTAAATAATAATAATAATAATAACAGTCAGTATATTCTTGAAGCTGCCAGAAAGGGAACTGAACTTTTAGGTAAAAACTTAGATTATGAAACTTTGACAATTTGGCAATGCTACGTCCAATCAATAATGAGTTTGATTTCCAAAACATCAAATACTAATTATTTAAATTTATACATGCAATTTAATATGTCCATTTTAATGTTTTCTCCATATGAACAAGTAAAAAGGACTGTCGAATTTTTGATAGATATAGCGAAATACATTTAAATTATGAATTCCAAATACTCATTTTCTCTGTTACAAATAATCATCTAAGGTGTTTCTTTACAATCTTAATTATATGAATTAAGTTTACTAAGTGCATCTAATTTTGCTCCTTGTGTGCAATGCACATATCGCATTGTAGTCTTTATATCTGAATGTGCTAAAATTTCTTTTATAACATTTACTGGTACGTTCTCTTTGGCTAATCTTGTACCTACTGTAGTTTTTTGTCCAGGTTGATTTGTACGGCTAGATAGATTATTTTGGTAAAGTTGGCTTTGTGTGGGCGTTTTCGGGTCGGAAAAATTAAGTGTTCCAAAAAAATCAAACTGGGAAACTGGACTTTTTCTGGACTGTACAGATAGATTGAAATTTGTATATTATCAGTGAGATACGTGTAAAGAAACAGGACAATACAGAAAAAGGGAACTTGCCTCAAAGCCCCTCTGTGTAAAGGGATTTTAGAATTATTTAGGGTTACAGAAAAGTCCGGTATGTCCGATTTGTGGGACTACTATACTCACAAAAATATAAAAAGTGGAAGATAATATGCCAATAGCCTTATTTCTGTAAGGTAATACCCGATAACAAACATAGGACTTTTGCCGTCAAAAAGTAACACGAGTTCCGTAAAAAATATTTTTCTGCCACTAAACGGAACCTTAACGGAACTTTTTTAAGGAACCAAACGGAACCTGTTATTTAGACTTTTTCTTCCCCTCAACATGCTCTTTAATAACTTTATAAACATACCTAGTAGTTGTCTCACATGCCAAGGCTAATCTATTTACACTCGTTGCATCAAGGTAATTGTCAATAATATACTGCTTTTTATATTGTTGATTACAGTGAGCATGGATTGAAAACTTTTCTCCTGCCGCATTGAACATTAATTTTTTAGTCGCCTCTAAGCCAATAATAGAGCAGAGATATTTTAAATCTTCTGTCGGCAAATTATCTTCAGTTATGTATTTTGACCATACAGGTTCTGTTTCGGAATTTCTAACCATATCACACCTTTTCTTAATTATAGTACAAACGGAACCTTTAAAGGTTCCGCTTAGTTCCGTTTGAAAATTTTTCTTAATACATCAAATATTTTGTTTTTTCAATATCACTTAAACAGTGATTTTTGAATATTGAAAAGAGCAAAAAGGATATGTTTCGATAGGAGCATACAGAAGAATCCAAAAATTGACAAATTTTTGAGGTTTTTCTGTATGCGACCTAAGGTGTGTGAACCTCAGGTCGTGTGCGGGATAGCACACAACCTGAGGTGAAACCGTTCCAGGGTGTTTGCGAGAAAAATTCTAATTTTTCCGCAAACACATAAAGATACATTGACTACACTTTTGAGGAAAGCAGAGTTAATGTGTGAGAGGAGATAATCATGCAAAACTCAAATATAGACTGGATTACGACAAAAGAACTTGCAAAAATAAAAGGTATATCGGAAAGAGCTGTTCGTAAAGCCATCAGTAAAAACAAATACGTAATCAGAAAATGCTCAAAATCTTACGAAATTTTAGTAACATCTTTAGAAGAAAATGTTAGAGAAAAAGTAACAACCGTCAAAGAAAAATCTGCTTTAACAGTCCCGATATCGTATGTTGTTCCTGAAACACAAAAGAAATTGGCTCTTGCAAAATACGATTTAATCAAAAAATGGGATGAATTTAGAACCGGTAAGAAAAATAAAACAATTGCCGGAAAAGATTTCCTTGAAGCATATAATCATAATTGTATTTGCGAAGAGTTATTCAATGTCGTAGATAAAGTTGCTATAGGAACAATTTATGAATGGCACAAAAAACTCCGTACCTACAACGATGATTGGCATTGTTTGATTAACAATTATACCTTTGGCGAAAAAACTAAAAAATCCGCAATGTCGGCGGAAGAAGAAGCTGAATTACTTAAAAATTTATTACATCCTAATCAATTAAATATCGGCAAAGCAATTAAATTAACCAAACTTGCATTAAAAGAGCGTGGATTTGAAAATTTATGCTGTGATTTAACATACAGGAGATTTGCAAATAATTACAAAAATGAGCATTATAACACCTGGATAGAGGCAAGGGAAGGAAATAAAGCTCTGCATGACAAGGTTTTACCATATATAACAAGAGATGTTTCCAAACTTGAAGTAGGGGATGTTATTGTCGGTGACGGACACAGATTATCATTTTTCATTAAACATCCTTATACCGGAAAACCTGTCAGACCAATGATGGTTGCTTATCAGGATTGGAAATCCGGCGGATTTGTCGGATTTGAAATAATGCTGGAAGAAAACACTCAGTGTATTGCAAGTGCATTAAGAAATTCAATAATAAATTTAGGCAAAGTACCGAAGTTTGTTTATCAGGATAACGGCAAAGCATTTAAAGCAAAATATTTTATTGAAAACGGATTAAGCGGTTTATTTACGAATCTCTGGATTCAGCCTGTATATGCAAAGCCGTATAATGCAAAGGCTAAACCTATTGAAAAGTTATTTAGAGAATTACAGGACAGCTGTGAAGTATTGCTTCCTTCATATTCAGGAACGAGTATTATCAAAAAGCCGGCAAAGCTAAAACGAAACGAGAAATTGCATAAAGCACTTTATAAGGTCAATGTCCCGTCTCTTGAACAGGTGACAAATTTTATTAAAAATTGGCTCATAAAATATCATTACGAGCAGCCCTGCCCGCACATAAAAGGAAAAACAATAGGCGAAATCCTTGAAAGCGGTAAAGGTGAAGGTGTTAATTTGGAAACATTAGATGACCTAATGATGGCTCGTGAGATAAAGAAAATTTATAGAAACGGTATTTTATTCTTAAAAAGCAATTATTATGATGAAGCCTTATTCGGATACAAAAAAGAAGTCATTATCAAATATAGCCTGTTCAACTTAAGTTCAATCAAGGTTTATAAATTGAACGGAGAGTTTTTGTGTGAAGCAAAAAGAGTTGAGTCCATTCATCCTCTGGCAAATTATCTGGGTGAAGCCAAGGACATTGAAGATCTTAAGCAAAGAACAAAAATTAAAAAGCAATTAGAAAAAAGAACCGAACAGGAATATATAAATCAAATAAAACGAAATCAAGTTCATACACCTTTATTAACAATGGATTTGATTGAAAAGCAAAATGATGATGAATTAAATCAATTCAGGCTTGAAATAAAACAAGAGAAGAATAACGAAAATTTTAGCGGTTGTTTTCAAACAAGGTTTGAAAAGTATGAATATCTTCTAAATAAAGAAACTCTCTCTAAAAAAGAACAGGATTGGATTTCAGAATATAAACTAACCGATGAATATGAACAAATATATGGCTGATAAGGAGGTTTTGATGCACAAATTATTTGTAAAAACTCGTAATGTCAAAAACTTCATAGGATTAATGAATAACTTAATAGATAAATCCAATGAAGTGCCTAAGATGGGATTAATTTACGGAGACCCGGGATTAGGTAAAACTCAAACCGCAGTATGGTGGGCGACAAACAATGATGCAGTCTATGTAAGAGCTCAAAATAAAATGACTTGCAGATGGTTATTAGAAAAAATCGTTTATGAATTAGGCGAATCACCCTCAAGAAAAATGGCGGATCTTGTAGAACAATGTATCACTCATTTAAGATTAAAACCGCAAATCATAATCATTGATGAAGTGGATTATCTTATTAACCGTCACAGAATTGTTGAAACCTTAAGAGATTTACACGACTTAACAGGAGTTCCGATAGTATTAATCGGAATGCAGGAAGCAAAAACAAAACTCGGTAAATATAGACATCTATATGATAGAATTTCCGAGATTATCGAATTTAAACCTTTTTCTAAAGACGACCTGGACGTTATTGTTGAAGAATTATCCGAAATTAAAATAACCGATGAAGGCAAAGAAATATTTTTTGAAAAAACAAATCGTTTTAGACAGGTAATTAAAGGGATTTCTCTGTTGGAGAATTTAGCCCAAACAAACGGATTAAACAAAATAGATGTAAAACAGGTGAAAGGACTAACAATTGAAAAATAAGGATTTAATAATAAAACTAGCAAGAAGATTAGACAAATTCAGCCTTGATGAAATCATTACGCTATCAGAGCTTCAAGAACAGGAAGTGAAAGATATATTATCTGATTTATTAAAAACTCAGGTAATTATAAAAAACAATGATACATATTTTTTTAATCCCAAAAAGATTTCCAAAACAAATAATTATACTCCCCCTGTCATTAGTAGTTTTAAACCAATCATTATTGAAGAAGAAGATGGATATGAAGAACTTCTAAAATTTGGTGAAGAAACCCAAAACAAAGTAAAAAGATATGCAGAATTATTGAATTTTGTTCATCAAGCAGGAACGAAAAACTTAAGACAGGTTGTTGACTTATTTAACGAAACCTCTGGCTATAAAAAGATTCCATATCCTACATTTACTAGAATTCTCAGTAATTATAACAAATACGGCTTCAGAGGAATATTACCAAATTATCATAATTGTTCAGAAAACTCTATACCTGATGAAATATATACTTGTTTCAAAAAATATTACCTGACAAAAGAAAAATTATCCGCATCAGAAGCCTTATACAGAACTCAAAAGCAACTGCAATCCGAACAAAAAATAGAGCAACCTTATGCCTATAATGCTAATGCATTTTTAAGAAAGATAAAAACTGAATTTACCAAAGAACAGATTAAATATTTTAGAAATAATATAACCCCGCCAAAGGTCAAAATATACTCGACGAAAGCTGATGAACCTCTTAATATGGAGTTTAAAAAGGCGGCAAATATTTATTTAACCCGTCTGCGTCTGGAAAACAAACTGGAAAGGTTTATGCATGAAAAAAACAGATTATAAAAATCATTTACAAGCACATTTTGACAATTTAACCATAAGAGAAATAACAACCCGGACAGTTTCAAAATACAAACAATATATGTTTGACAACGGATTTCAGCTGGCATCTGTCAATATGTATATTGCATTACTAAAAAGAATCATAAGAGCAGTCTGCCCTAAAACAAATAGCCTTGTTACAAGAGGCGATAAAATTATTCAAAATGCCTATGCCCTTGATATGAATATTTTATCAGAAGATGAAATAGCCTACTTATTGCAGATTTGTCAATTAAAATACCCTGCTGCATACCCTGTTTTATATCTTTCACTATCAACAGGTGCAAGTGTGCCGGAGTTATTAGGATTAACCTGGGATAGGATAAATTTTGAGGATAACACAATATTTTTGAAATATTTTCTTTATGAACGACGCCTTGTTGTAAACAAAGGTGGAACTGCCGCAAGAACACTTAAGATTGATAATAAAATATCAGACATTTTGCAAAAGAAATTAAAAAAGACAAACCCTACACCCGGCGATTTTGTTTTTAAATTCAATTCTCCAAAATCTTCTCAGCAGTATTTTGAAAGAGTTGTTTTAAGAGGTTTATCCATACAACTTGGAATTCAAAGACTATTCCCGAGTGACTTGCAGCATAATTTTGCCAATTTATGTCTGAAACAAAATATTCCTGTTACATTTATCCAAAAATCATTAGGTTATTACAGTTTAGCCAATTTCGTTAAAATATACAAAAATCTAATAGAAAATCAGGAAAAAGAATATTATAACCCGCTTTATGAAATTTATAATAAAACAGGACTTGAAAATGCTGAAAAATGAGTTATCTTGTGTATGCCGGAGGTACTCAGAATATGAAAAAACACGTTTTAGCAGAAACTGCCGCAAAACTTTATACTGAAAAATTTATGACATTAGAAAGTATAGCAAAACAATTAAATGTGAATGAAAGAACTCTTCGCCGTTGGAAATCTGTCGATAATTGGGAAAATAAACGGCTTGAATACATAAAATCAAAAACAACTTTCCATGAAGATTTATATAATTTTGGCAGAACCCTCTTAGAAGCAATCAGAGCAGATATATCAAACGGGAAAAGGGTTGAATCATCAAAGTTGCATACAGTAACTAAAATTATGACGTTGCTTAAAAACGTAAAAACATATGAGGATAAAGTTTTAAACGATAAACACATCCCGAAAAAAGCAAACCATCGAGAAATATCTCCTGAAACCATCAGAGAAATTGAAGAAAAGATTTTGGGTATAACTTACGAAGAATAACTTTCCGGAATTGCCGTTTTAAAGCCTTAAATACTTTTGATGAGAATTTTTATTATATGAGTCATACATAACCCGCCTTAATCAACCGGTTGAACACTTTTTGAACGGGGTTTGTTTAGTCTTGTTTAGTCAATAATTTTATATTTTCCTTAGCAATCATATCCGCAAGTTCTTCTTCAGTAGGGAGGACTGTTTTATACTTGCTTGCAAAAATCTGCTGACTTTCCTGCAACACAGAATATTTGACCATAGTTTCGGACTTATCTGTGCACAAAATTATACCGATTGTTGGATTGTCGTCCGCACCACGCTTTAGTTCATCAAACATGCGGACATACATATCCATTTGCCCAATATCTGCGTGGGATAATTTTGTTGTCTTTAAATCTATCACAACAAAGCATTTGATCAGGTAATTATAAAACACCAAATCAGCATAAAAATGATCGGTTTCGGTGCTAATTCTGAATTGGCGGGCAACAAAAGAAAATCCTTTGCCTAATTCTAACAAAAATTTCTGTAAATTAGTGATTAAAGCCGATTCTAATGTACTTTCTTTGCCTTCAATGTTTTCAGGCAAATCCAAAAATTCCAAAACATACGGATCTTTAATGAATGCTTTAGTGTTAATTACAGCCGGCAGACATTTTTCTGTGTTACTTCCCCCTTCTTGAGTTGATAAAAGTCTATGATAATAACCGCTTTTGATATTGCGTTCAAGTTGGCGCGATGTCCAATTCTGCTCCGCGGCCTCTTTTAAATAATAATCTCTTTCCTGCTTGTTATCTATTCTGATAATTGTTCTAATATTTGTCCATGATAAATTTGCTACGCACTGCGTGTCGAATTCGGGATATGTAAGATAGAACTGACGCATGTTCTTTAAATTTGCTTCCGAAAAACCTTTACCGAAAGTATCCGTCAGGTATCTTGATAAATTTTCAATAAGCTTAGTTCCATATTCTGCACGGGAAGCACCACCCTGCTCTTCTTCTACAATACGCTGTCCGATTTTCCAGTATGTTTCAACCATAATGGAATTTACTGTATGATACGCTTTCGCCCGTGCAATATTAAGTAACTCCGCTATATCACTATATATTTTAGAAACTTCGTTTGACATAATAACCTCTGAACACCTTTATTTTAGCACAAATATTTTTATTACATAAAACTTTTATATGTGTTCAAGATTTCTTTATCAGCTTGCTCTATAAGTTTGTTTAATCTTTTTTGATGATTATTTATTTGTTGTTTTATTACAGATGTATTAAATACAGTATCAAAAGTTCTATAAGCATATGATATAAAATTACGTTTTCCAAGATGGGTATATTGTTCATATAAATGGTGACGATATAATTTTTTCTGCTTATTTTGTATTGGTATTTTTTGTTTATGCATATTGGTAAGTTTCTTTATTGCATTGAATTTCATAGCAATAACCGCTCGTTTTGACTTCCGTAAATATCGAGCTAAACTACCTTCTCTAATCCTTACTTTTTCTCCATCGAAATAAAACCCTAAATACTGAAGAGGATGTTGCTTAATTTGGATAGCATTTGTAAAATCATAGCATTGACTTTTTGAATAATTATCCCATTCTTCAATAGGATGAATTTCTAGATTTTCACCTCGTTCGTTAATATATTCTTTAATTTTAGCAATAATTTGTCCTTTTATTTTTTTATCAGGTGGACAAATAAACATTATGTCATCACAATAGCGTCTATACATACCACCAACATTATCTGCAAGATTTTTCATGGCAAAATCGAAAGGTATCATGTAAATATTAGATAGAAGTGCAGACATTGCTGAACCTTGAGGTATACCATGTGGTTTAGTAGCATAAAAGCCTTCGTTTTTATGAAATTTTTTATGTTCGGTATCCTTGTAAAAGTCTTTGTACCAATCCTTAAATCTTCTGAAATTTTCTGCGTTTTTGAATAAAATTTTAGGAATTTTATTATATATTTTTTTGTTACATCTTGCACAATCAGATGGTGTACAAGGTTTCTTTTTATCTTTATTTACATAGTAACAAACTTCCTTTAAATCTATATAACAGTACTTTGTTAACGACCTAAATATATTTAAATGATCACTTGGTAATTTATCAACGTCAAGCACCTTTGCCCATTCCTTATAAAGATTTTGGTGATCTATATAATCATAAAAACTATGAATATCAAAAGCTAAGGCATAACAGTTATTTTCACGTTTCTTTATTTCTTCAAAAACTTCTCTTGCCATAGTACAATTATTGGGACTAATCTCAGTGTTGTTAATTATTACAGGCGGAAGCTTTCTATAAGCCAAAACGACATTACTTAAGCCTAGCTCTTGAATTCTTTTTTCATACTTTTCATTTAGTAAACTAGCATAATGTGTGTAAATATATCCATCAATATGTGCTGCATATCTAATCGGACGTTTTTTTATAATGCCTTTCTATTTTAAGCTCTCTAACGTGTTGAGACACTTGTTTTTCTCTTCTCCTGATAATTCAAATAGTTTCTTTTCATAGTATTTAATCTTATTTATTGTATTTGAACGCCTTTCTTCTATATCAAATGCTATGAAAGGGTAAAATGCGTGTTTTGCAATTTCTTCAGGCGAATTTAAAAATAAGTGTAATGAATCTATTTGTTGTTTAATTTTCTTTTGAGAGGCAGGTGTTATTAAAAATTTAGTTTTAGCGGATGATTTATCCTTAGTTATGAATCTACTGAAAGAAAAAGGTCTATCAAAGTGAGCAAAACTTTTCAGATTAAATGTTGGGATTTCTTTCTGAACTTGTTGGATTATTTTTATTTTTTCTTGCTTATAATTATTTTGTTTTTTAGACATATAGTTCCTTTTAGCACGGAAGACACTCGGATTCGTTCGTCCATAAGAGTGTCTTCCCAAACTTAAGTCCGTAAGGACAATTTCTTTGACCATTCAGATTGGTTTTAACCTTCTTGTAGTTTTTAAAACCTCAAATCCCTGTCAGCAACGAGTTTATACTCTATGTTATAATGATAAATATAACCTTAGGAGGAATATTCTTATGATGTTAATGCAAACTCTAATTCAGAACCTGCTGGTATATCACCATTCAATCCCTAACCTTCTTGTAAAGATAATGCCTTACATTATACTTTACATAGTTTATTTATTCCCCACCTGTCTAATCAGTAATACTAACCAACAAATGGCATGATAATAATACTGCAAACTTAGTGAATTTATAAAGAATTTAATTATTTTTTAATATTTGAATCTGGAGTTAAACCTTTTCTTCTCATAAAGAGTATTCTATCCAACAAATCACTATCGTAAAATCGTTCTTTGTTTTTACTCCAATTTTTAAAATTTGATATAAGTTCTGTATCTGTACAACTTAAATTATTGTTTAAACGATTTTTCCAAACGGCATAAAGCGTTGCTATAGCTTCACAGAAATCTGAATTCTTACCTCTAAATAATTCCAATAAATTATTTATTTCTACTGCTTCCGCGCTGAAGACCTTGCTAAATATATCAGTAATTTCATTATTTTTTTCAAGTGGAGTATATTTTGTAACTTCAATATTACCTTTTTGTTCTTTATTAACATCAAACCATTTTTTATTCTTTAGTATACCCTCAATTTCATATCGTGACTGTGCATCATATGGTCCGGCTGCTTCTTTTTTATACTTGCCATCTAGAGTAACACCAAGATGGGTTTCACAAAGATATAGAATTTTTTCTAATTTTACAGCCCCAAAATACTTTTCTTCATACAGTTCATTAATAATTTTGGCACTCAAGATAGCTCTTTTTAGCTTTAAATCAATAATTTTATTTGAACTTGCTTTTGGGGCAAAACATTTTTGTATTACTGATTGAAATAATTCAGAAGATAATTTCTGTACAATATTGTTTTCTTTTTCTAATTCCTCGCATATTTTCATTAGTTCATCGACTTTGGCGACAATTCGTTTTTGTTCTGCTAGTGGTGGAATGGGTACATAAATCTCTCTAATTGTATCCATGGACAAACTTGGTTGTGCCGTCGCTTTTAAAAATTTAAAAATTTCCTTTTTACCTGTTTTTGACAATAAATAATACATTATGTATTTATTATCAATATTTTCATATTTATTATATATTTCTATTTTTGCAACATTTGGTGCTAAGTGAAATCTTTTATTCATATTAAATATTGCAATATCTCCAATACCTGCTCCAATAAAGGTCATTAATAAACATTCCTTATTTAAGGAACTTCTTTCAAGGAGAGTAGATGTATCTGAATTAATATATTTTAAATTTGTTAAATCTAATTTTGCAGATTTAACATTTTGAGCTCGAATAACTGGAACATCACCTTTGTCTGTAAGTCTCATATATTTTGTGTATTCAAAGCCAGCTAATTTCGTTACAAAAGATATATTTCTTATTTTTACCCATTGCCAATTATATGGAATTGAATATGGGATTTGTTCCGTAATATTTTTTAATACGTTTCCTATTTTTTCATAATACTTTCCGTTGTCATGTTTTAAAATTTGATAATCTTTTTTATCTCTTTTTAATTTTTTATCTTTTATTAAATCTTCTTTTTCAGCTTTAATACGTTTTAAAAGTTCTGAAGCCGGTTCATCATTTGGATTTTGTGAAACTAATTTACCCTGAATAGCGTCTTGCAATATTGCTTGACGAAGTTTTGAAATGTATTTAGCCTGATTTTTTATCTCTTGTTTTAAATCGTTTTGTATTTTTATAAATTTATTTATATCTTTTAAGGCTTCTTCTTGTTGTTGATATGATAAATCAGGAAAATCTATTTTTTCTAAATCATTAAAACGTAGTGCTGAACGGACACCACCTCTATTCCCATACCATTTTATTAGATTAATACCCAAGGAGCTTTTTAAATAAAGTAACAAAAATTCAGGATGTATGTCATTCTTTACTTTAAAAACAATATAAGCAGGACTAACGATTCCTTTAAAACTATCATCAGCTAATCCTATTGAGCCGACATTTATTCTATATGGGTTATAAACAAAAGTTTTACCAGATACAACAGTATAATTTGAAGTATCATCACTAATGTCTTTACCTGTTATTACTATTCCATTTTTATTTGTAACACCATATACCTGAAGATTTTCATCTTCAAAGTTTTTATATTTATAAGTAACTTTTATTAAAGAATTTTTTAATTTTCGAGTAGGAAATGATAATTTTAGCATTATATTAGTTTCCTCATTTTTTCAAAAAGTTCTTGAGTTTTATTTAGGCTTGCTGATAATTTTTCTAAAATTATTTCAGGAGCAAAAATGTCATCCTCTATAGAAATATTTGGATTTTTTATATCTAAATTGTAGTTTGCATTTTTTATATCATCAACGCATACGTTCCAAGCATATTCATTTTCTACTCTATTATTCCACCATTTCTTTTCTGGTAAAAATTCTTCTATTGTTATTGGGTTTGAACGAGAATAATTTTTTATACCATCTGGTAATGGGTGTTCATAGTACCAAATTTCTCTAGTAGGCTCACCTTTTTTAAAGAATAGAAGGTTTGTTTTTATGCCGGTATATGGATTAAATACTCCATTTGGTAAACGAATTATTGTATGCAAATTGCATTCTTGTAGTAACTCTTCTTTAATTCTTGTTTTTACACCTTCACCAAATAGTGAGCCATCCGGTAATACAACACCTGCACGTCCTTGTGGTTTTAACATTTTCATTATGTAAACTAAAAATAAGTCAGCTGTTTCACGAGTTCTATAAGTTGCCGGAAAATTATTTTCAATCCCATCTTCTTCAATCCCCTCAAGGGAGAGGGGGTATGAGATTTTAAAAAAAATAAACAAAATAACCCCGTCTGGAAGACATTAAAATATTTTTAAGTAATTTTTTGAGAAAAATTGTATATAAGCCTATTATATTATATTAATTTTTACACTTTATAAACAAATAGTCAAAATTCATAAAATATGTTAATATAAGTTTGATAGAAATTATATAATGAGGAATAGAAAAAATGGCAAGAGTAATTCGTCCTACATATGCAATACGTTGTGTAAATTCAAGCTGTCGTGAATTATTTGAAGTTGTGAAACTTGAACCCGGACAACAACAAGAAGTCGTGTGCCCCAAATGTGGAGAACATTATATTTATCCTCCTATTGAAATTGATGATGATAATAATAACAATGAAAATTAAT
Source organism: Candidatus Gastranaerophilales bacterium (assembly GCA_944322675.1). Lineage (GTDB taxonomy): Bacteria > Cyanobacteriota > Vampirovibrionia > Gastranaerophilales > Gastranaerophilaceae > UMGS1477. The sequence goes on from CALUPO010000001.1 coordinate 22,482, forward strand.
GTTTTTTGATGAAAATAATAAACGATATAATCTTTTTAGTGTGTATTTAAAAAAAAAGTATAACACAAAAGTATACAAAGTTACACTTGATGCTGGATTCAGCTGTCCAAATAGAGACGGTACGTTATCATCTAAAGGTTGTATATTTTGTGATGAATCCGGAAGTTTTTCGCAAGCACACTCCAATTTGCTTGACATTGAAACTCAACTTGAAGTTGGTATTGATACTTTAAAGAAAAGATTTAAAGCTTGCAAATTTTTAAGTTATTTTCAAGCTTATTCAAATACATATAAACCCTATAATGAATTAAAATTGTTATATGATAAAGCATTAAAACCGGAGGATGTAATAGGTTTATCAATAGGAACAAGACCTGATTGTGTTGATGATAATAAACTTGATTTAATAGCATCATATAGTGAAAATAAAGAAGTCTGGCTTGAGTTTGGTCTTCAAAGTATTCATGATAAGACTTTAAAACTTATAAATCGCGGACATAACTATGATTGTTTTTTAAAATCATATTCAAAAGCCAAAGAACGTAATATAAATGTTTGTGTTCATATTATTCTTGGACTTATGAATGAAACTTATGATGATATGATATTAACAGCAAAAACTCTTTCAGATTTAAGTATAGATGGCATTAAGATTCATATGCTTTGTATTTTAAAAGATTCACCTCTTGAGAAAATATATAAACAAAACAAATTTAAACTTTTAAGTGATGATGAATATGCAAGCTTAGTCTGTGATATTTTAGAAATTTTACCTTCACACACAACTATTCATAGAATGGCAGGTAATGGTCTAAATAAGTTGCTCATTGAACCAAAATGGATACAAAAAAAATTTGAAACATTAAATAAAATTGATAGAATTTTAAAAGAAAGAAATACTTATCAAGGATTTTATTTTAGATGAAACATTTAAGTATTATAAAGAAAAAAATATAGAAAATTAAAATAAGTAATATTATTCTTAGCTAATTTGATGTTAACAACTTAGCTTTTTGCCATAAAGATTCATATTCCATAAAACTTAAAGTTTCAAGAGGTTTTTGAGTTAATTCCTCCATCTTTTTAAATCTTTTTACAAATTTTTTATTTGCCCTTAATAAAGCAAGCTCCGGATTTATTTTGTTATAACGTGCAAGATTAACAATGGCAAACAAAATATCACCGAGTTCATCTTCTTTTTCATCAAAAGTTTTAGCTTTTTTAAATTCGTTAAGTTCACTATCTATACAATCATATATACCTTTTTCATTTTGCCATTCAAACCCTGTTGAAACAGCTTTTTTGCTTATTTTTAAAGCGGAAAGTAAAGCACTTTGAGATTTTGATATACCATCCATTATAGATTTACGTTCGTTTTTCTTTTCTTCTTTTTTTATCTTTTCCCAATTTTTAATTATTTCATCTGAATTTTTAACCTCAACATTGCCAAAGACGTGCGGATGGCGTCTTATTAATTTTTCATTTAACATTTTTGCAACATCTTCAATACAAAATTCATTTTCATCTTTAGCAATTTGCGAATGAAGAAGAACTTGCAATAAAACATCACCTAATTCTTCTTTTAAATTGAGAGTATTATTGCTGTCAATAGCATCAACCGTTTCATAAGCTTCTTCTAAAATATTTGTTCTTAAACTTTTATGGGTTTGTTCTTTATCCCATTTGCAACCGTTTTGACCTCTTAAAGTTTCAACTATTTTGATACTTTCAATTAAATTATTATATATTTCGTTATTTTTTAATTGATTCATAATTATTTCTCTCAAGCTACCATTTGTTCAACTGTCATAATCAAAATGCCTCGACCTCCTACATTTTTTAATTTTTCAATACTTTCATAAACTTCATCTTCATTAACCACAACATGTATTACAACATTTTTTTCATCATCAAGTAATGTTGTAACCGTAGGAGATGAAAGACCCGGCAAAAAAGCCTTTATTTTGCATAATGAATCTTTTGGAACATGTGCCATTAAATATTTTTTACCTTTTGAATCAATAACACTATTTAAAGCACGTATAAGTGAAGATAGTTTTTGTTGTTTTTCTTCATTTAAATCTTTTGATGCAATAATTATGGCACTTGACGACATTATAGTGTCAATAATTCTTAATTTATTAGATTTTAAGGTTGCTCCTGAAGATGTAATATCAACAACAACATCAGATAATCCCAGCCTTGGTGTTATTTCAGTGGCACCGGATACTTCAATAATTTTTGCATTTTTATTCAATTTTTCAAAATAATCTTTTGCAATATTTGGAAAAGAAGTGGCAACTTTTATATTTTGAGGAAGATCTTTTGAGTTCAAATAGGCATCTTCCTCTTTAACAGCAACAACCATATTGCATTTGCCAAAATCTAAATCCATTATTTTTTCTACATCACTTTTTAATTCCTCAACAATATCAAGCCCTGTAAAGCCGACATCTGCAACTTTCATTTCGACAAACCTTGGAATATCCTGTGTTCTTACAAAAATTATTGAATATTTACCATCTTTTGTGGAACAAGTCAAACTTCTTTCATCTTTTGATGGAAATTTTAAGCCCGAACGATTTAATAAATCATATATTTTATCAAACATTCTTCCCTTATTTGGTATAGCTATTTTTAATGCTGTCATATCTATTTATTTTTCCTTTTTTATTTATAACTAATTATTAAATTTTTCACCAAAATTATTTAATGAAACAACCTCATCAAAACTTTTTCTAATTTTTACTTTTGGTTCATTCATAACATTATCATTTTTATATCCGACTGTTAAAATAGCAGTAATAAAATATTGAGGAGGCAAATTTAATTCTTCTTTAATTTTTTGTATATATTGAGGTTCACCACCTGTCAATTCATTTGACATAGCCCCAACAACGCAACAACCGAGACCTTGATTTTGAGCCTCAATTGTCATATAAGATAAAGCATAAGTTGTCTGTTCCATAAGACGAATAAGAATAGTATTATCTCCAAGCAATCCTGGATTCAATATTTGATTTTCAAAAATCATATCAATTTCACTTTGAGATTTTCCTCTTTCTTTTAATATTTTTCCAAAATGTAAGCGACTAAATCCGGAAGTATTTGCAAGCATTAATATAAGATGACTTGCTTCAGATACATGCTTTTGTCCCATGCACATTTTTGAAAGCATTTCTTTTTTTTCTTTTTTATCCACCACAATAAAATGCCATGGCTGGGAATTCATCCAGGATGGAGCAAGCCTGCCCGCTTCTAAAATACTTTTTATTTTTTCATCTTCAACTTTTTTGTCTTTATAATTCCTAACACTAAAACGCTTTTCAATTAAATCTAAAACCATAAAAAGATGTCTCCTTTTTTATTTTTTTGCTTAAATAATATTATGTTTCTGAAACTATTAAGGTAAAATCACTATTTACACAATATATTCTTGAAGGGTCAAAAACAAACTGATAATCTTTAATTTCGGGTATTTCTTCTTTTAATTGATTAACAAGATCACTTGTAACAAAGTCAACATGTGAAATAAATTGAGCATGCGGCAACTGTCTTAATCTCATCATATTAACGTTATAGCCTTTGTTTTCAAGCAGTGATCTTATTTGCTCGGCTTTACCGGCATTCAATGAAGAATATATAATACCGGCTGTTAATTGATGATTTATACTGCTAATGTTATTGTTACTTTCACTTAGTCTATTTTTCTTACGGTAAATAAGTCTATCAACTGTTTCCTGTGTTTGCTCGGGATCAAGTATCCAATAAGATATGACACCTTTTTTGGAAGGAGCACCTGGCAAGGTTGCAACTTCAATATTATCAAGACTAAAATCTTTTGCCATAGCAGCAAAATTTGATATTTCGTACATACTCATATCAGTTTTTACATTTTCACTAATTAAATTTAATATTTCCGGAATTTTTGTAATAGCTTGCGGAGTTTGAAGTTTAGTAAGCAAATTTCTTAAGAACCACTGTTGTCGTGAAGTTCTTCCAATATCTCCCAAACCATCCTTACGAAATCTTAAATATCCCTCAGTTTGTTTTCCGTTTAATACATGATGACCTTTTGAAAGTCCCACATTTAATTTACCGGAATAATCATTATAATACATATCTTTTTCAACATAAACAGGTATGCCGCCTAAAATATCAACAAGTTTAACAATAGCTTCAATATTAACGGCTATATATCTATCCACTTTTACACCAAGTGTATTTTCAACAGTTTTTTTTGCAAGCTCAACACCTCCATAAGCATGTGCTGAGTTTATTTTCTGTATACCATATCCATCTGCAATATAAACTTTACTATCCCGTGGAATTGAAATTGCATTTATAGACTTAAGCTTAGGGTCAATATTGACAAGAATCATAGTGTCAGAACGTGTATTTTGAAAAGGATCATCGCCATCAGGGTTTTTATCAACACCAAGTATTAAAATATTTTGACGTTTCTTTAGTAAAGGAAGGTTAAAACTTTGTTTTTCAGGTTTGTTTAACTTTAAAAAAGGTAATTTGTTAAAAATAACACCGGCTTCAGGGACTGCAAATACTACACCCAAAGTACATACAAGTACACAAAAAAACGTTAATAAAAAAAGAGCATTTGAAAACTTTTTCTTTGGCTTTTGTAACTGGGGTTTATTGCTTCCCCTATAGTCGTTAAACATATTATATCTATCGTAATTATTTATATTTTTATTTTTAAGTTCTTTCATAACAAATCCTTTTGTCCTTAATATATATTTTACTTCAAAAAAAAATTTTGAGTATTTTTTTCTTCTTAATGTTATACTAATAATTACTATGAAAAAAGTCACAATTTTAGGTTCAACAGGTTCAATAGGCAGGCAAACTTTAGAAGTTATTGAAAAACTTGAAGAAGATTATATTATAGAAGGACTTTCCTGTGGTCAAAATATTGAACTTTTAAAGTTACAAATAGAAAAGTTTCATCCTTCATTTGTTTGTGTGGAAAATAAAGAGGATGCTTTAAAATTAAGAGAAATATTTAAAAATATAAAATTTCTATATGGTGAAGAAGGTTTGCTTGAACTTGCTTCAAATAATGATAATAATGTTTTAGTTGTTGCTCTTTCAGGCAGAGCAGGTTTAAAACCTACAATTGCGGCTATAAAAAACGGTATAAATGTTGCACTTGCGAATAAAGAAACTCTTGTTACTGCAGGAGAAATTGTTATGCAGCTGGCAAGACAAAATAAAATAGAACTTTTGCCGGTTGATTCTGAACATAGTGCAATTTTTCAATGTTTAAAAGGTAATAATCGAAGTTCAATAAATAAACTTTTAATAACCGCATCAGGTGGTCCTTTTTTGAATAAAACAGAAGAAGACATGCGACATGCCAAATTGAATGAAGTACTTTCGCATCCAAAGTGGAATATGGGGAAAAAAATAACCGTTGATTCTGCCACACTTATGAATAAAGGACTTGAAGTTATTGAAGCACACCATTTGTTTGATATTGATTATGATAAAATTAATGTAGTCATCCATCCTCAAAGTATAATTCATAGTGCCGTTGAATATTGTGATGGAAGTGTGATAGCCCAAATGGGGCTTCCAAGCATGCATATACCTATACAGTATGCTCTTACCTATCCTGAAAGAGTTCAAGGTATAAAAACTAATTCTTTTAATTTACAAAAATGTGTTAATCTATCTTTTTACGAACCCGATTATATAAAATTTCCATTGTTAAAACTTGCATATAATTTAGGGAAAGAAGGCGGAACTATGCCTCTTTGTATGAATGCAGCAAATGAAGAAGCTGTGCTTGCTTTTTTGAAGGGTAAAATAAAATTCTTTGATATAAATAATATTGTGCTAAAAATGGTAGAAAATTATAATAATATTAAAAACCCCTCAATTGATGATATATTTGAAGAAGATAAAAAAGTTAGAATGAAAACACTTGATTTATTAAAAAGCTTTTAATATTTTATTTTTTATAAAACTATAAAATAATTATAAAGTGCTAATTTTAGCTATTTGTAGTGTAAAGTGCCATATAAAAAAGTATTGATTTTTTTTTAAATAGATAAGATAATTTAAGTAGCATAATTTTGGATTATGAATAAAATTTATAAAAGTTAATAAAAATTATTAGTTAAATTGTTTCTTAAATGGAAAAAATAAATTTGATAATAAGAAGTGTTGAATATTATTAAAAGGTAGAAAGTATAAGCCAAATTGGGAATATTTGTATGGTTAAATTTAAAAAAACAATCGCTGCGGTATTTACATTATTTGCATTTTCGATGAATGTAAACAATATTATAGAAGCTAAAATGTCAGATGAAGCTTTAAAGTACTTTCAAAGTGCACAAAATAATGAAAGTGAAAAAAAATATATAGATGCTATTAATGATTTAAATAAGGCTATTGAACTTGATTCAAAAGAAGCTATTTTATATACAAAACAAGGTGGTCTTTTTGTTGAAATTGGTGATTGGCAAAATGCACTTGATGCTTATAAAAAAGCATTAAAAATACAACCAAATGATGCCTTTTTATATATTTCAGTTGGAAACGTTTATGAACTTAAACATGACTATGCAAATGCTTATAGTGCATATCTTGAAGCTTTACGTATATTTCCTGATTATACCTACAATTATGTAAATGTTGCAAATACTGCGTATTTTCTTGAAAATTATGATGAGGCAATAGACTATTATAAAAAATTCTTGAGTAATTATCCTGATAATATAGAGGCATCTGAAAATCTTGCTTCATGCTATATGAAAATTAATGATTTACAAAATGCACTTGCGGTCTATGGAAAAATGTATACTGATAATCCTTCAAGTTTTAAAGATTTTTCAAATTACGGTCTTGCTTTATTAAAAACAAATGAGCTTGAGATGGCTTGTGAATTTTTAAAAAAAGCTGTTGAAAAAAATCCAAATGATTGGGTTTCGTATGGTAACCTTGCACTTGTTAACATGAAGCAAAATAATTATGATGAAGCTTTGATAAATTTTGAAAATGCTTTCAAAATAAACCCGAATGCACTTGAGTTAAGTCTTGATTATGCTAATTTACTTGCATTTAAGGGTAATAATGAAAAAGCTGTGCAAAAGTATAATGATTATATTGCTTTAAATCCTCAAAATTCCGTTGCTTACTATAATTTAGGTATTATTTATCAAAAAAACAGTCAATATGAAGAAGCTATTAGTTATTTTGAAAAAGCATTAAGTTTGGACACTACTAACTTTGATTATACATATGAACTTGCGAAAAGTTATCATCTCAATTCAAATTATGAAGAAGCTATTATTGCATATGATAAAGCTATTGCAATTGATGCTTATAATCCAGCGGTTTATATTGATAAGGCCAATGCTTTGTGCTCTTTAAAAAAGTATGATGACGCTGTTTTAATATTTGAAAAATTATTGAAAAAAGATGCAAATGATGAAAAACTTATAAAAGGTATTGTTAATGCATACACAAGCAAAGCAAATGATATATCGAAAAATGGAGACATAAAACAAGCTATTGAACTTTATGAAAAAGCAATATCTTATGATAGCAAGAATTATGGTTTGTATATAACTTTGTCAAAATTATATGAAAAAGTTGGAAATAAAAATAAATCGGTTAATATTTTAAAAATTGCAAATGAAATGAATCCTCAAGATAAAAGGATAATACATACACTTGCAAACGTGCAAAAAAATAATAATATGCTTGAGGAATCCAAAAAAAATTATGAAAAACTTATACAACTTGATGAAAATGATGAACAAAGTTATGTTGACTTAGCCGATGTTTATGTCAAAGAAAAAAATTATGAAGAAGCTATATTAAATTATAAAAAAGCATTATCAATAAATCCAAATTATGAAAATGCACAATTGAGGCTTGGCAATGTCTACAAATTTCAAGACAAGTTGGAAGAGGCTATTAAGGAATATACAAATATTCTAAGTTATAATCCGGATAGTGAAGATGCATATTATAATATAGGTTTGTGCTTATTAAATGAGAAAAAATATGATGAAGCTATTCAAAAATTTAATAAAGTTATTTTGCTAAATGAAAATTATTCACTTGGTTACTATTGTTTAGGTTTATGTTATGAAAAATTAAATGACAATAATCAAGCTTTAGTAAACTATCAAAAGTTTATTTCTTTAACTGATGATAGTGGATTAAAGAAGATAGTAAATGATAAGATAAAAATATTAAATAATAATAGTAATCAATCATTATGATAAATAGATTAAAAAAAATATGTTTTTTTATTTTTTTAAGTCTTATTTTAAGCGGGTGTTCTTTTGACAAGGATTATATTCTTTTATTCAACACTCAACCTATAACTCAGGATAATTATAAGATAGATTATATAAGATTTGAAGAAAATAAACCTATATATTATGGTATTTTTGCTACAAAATATTTTAAATTCGATTTGATTCGTGTTCAAGTTATAAAGACATCTGATAAAACAAATATTTTAGGTTATACAGTTGCATACACAAAGGATCATTTAATTAATAGAAATAAACAATATTTTACAGATTATATAATTTTAAGAAGTAAAGGGCATTATATTATGCAGATATTTTATCATACAAATATAAATGCCCCTATAATTATGCGTGATTTTTGGGTTGAATGAAGAATAAATTAATCATCCTTATCAACGATTAAAGAACCGTTATTCAAACAAACATCAACTGTATTTTTTGTACTTAAGTTCTTAACCTTGTCAATTGCCATAAATCTACCTTTAATATCATATTTTTGTTCAATTTGTTCTTTAAGTTGAGGAGTTGAAGCAATAAGCCCTGTTTTAAAGTTTACACATTTTAATGCATTGCTGCGTTCCAAATCACTAAGTTTAAATTCACCGCTTGCAATTTTCATTGAAACATCATACATATTATCAAATTGACCTGCATCAATCCAGGGTTCATCTGATTTAACAGCAACTATTTTTTTGCCGTTTAATGCTTTTTTAGCTTCAAGTAAGGTATTATCGTCAATATCCTCGATTATATTAATTGCATCTTTTGATCCCATTTGACCTGTAAGTTCAAGAAAATGTGTTTTCATTTCAGCCGGAGTTTCATATTGTGAAACAGCCATTAATGCAGGTAAAAGTTGTTTAGACCAGTCACGTGACTCTTTTTCATCCTGCTTTGTTTTAAAGTGAGGTTCTAAAATATTTATAGCTTTTAAGGCATCTTTATGAACCATAAACTGAAATGTGTTTGTATAACAATTTTCTTTTTTATCAATAAATCCATCAATTCTATTTTTGGGTTTTTCTGCAAATTGTTTTATTTCATTATTTTCACCTGTTAATTTCATAATACCAAAATTACCACGAGCTTTCTTCCATGGTACCTGACTTGCAATCATAACAATAGCAGCATTACCTTCATTCATAATTTTTGCAGCATCTTTTGTTGCTTTTGTCATTCTTGATACGGAATCATTTGGCATGACAAAAATAGAATCAACATTATCTTGCTTCATTTTTTCATACATTTTTAATGTAAATCCACCATTACCTTTATTAACTTTAGAGTCATTTTTGTAAAATTTAAGATTTTTTCCAATACCAAATACGCCTTTTGAACAATCTATAATCCCGGCTTCATGAAGAGTGATAAGATTGGTTTCAATAGGTGTTAAGCCTGTTATCATTCTATAAGAACCTTTTGTGATATCAGTGTCATTAGGTTTTTTATCATGATGATAAATACCATTTGAAGCTGCATTTGTATATTCAGCACGAGAACCAAAACCTCCTGATAGAATTTCTATTTGCATATTTTCTACACCTTTGGCAGCAACAAATTGTGGCAGCACTAATTCTTCATTGTTAATTAAACTTTCAAAATGTTGAAGACTGTCAATTATGGACTCACAAAAACGACCATCCTGAAGGCCAATAACAACTTGACCTCCAACACCAATTGACGGCATCGGGTTTGGTTTAACATATTCTTGATGCTCAAGCGGCTTCACATCAGGAGTTGCGTAAATTCCGGGAGTATGTACTTTCATTTCAAAATTTGTATTTTTTTGTTTAATTTCTCCTTGATTGCCTATAATAACCGAATTCTTATCCTCTAAAACAGCCATAAGCTTATTTTTTGTTTCCATAACGCCAACATCATTGTTCCATGCATTTTTAAATTCAATATTCTGAAGTTCTTCCTCCTTGCGGCCTATATTGAATCCACCTATTTTGTTTTGCCTTTCACTTTTTATAAGTGACATACTTGTATATGTATTTTCATTATCCCTACTTGCTTCTATTTTAATGGATTTTTTCTCTTTTGGATCAAGTATATGATTCAAACTTACAATATCACCATCTTGTTCTATATATTTATGAGATGCAAATAAAAATTCTTTTAAATCAAATTTTTGACCAACTTTTTCTGTTTTACATGTTACCATATCCGCAACAAAATTTTGATATTTTAGGTATTTATTTTTACTTACAATTGTTTTTGGTAGATTTGAAACTAAATTAACTAAATTTTCATGATTTTTTTGTGTTTTACTTTCAATATTTTTGATACTATTGGATACGTCTTTTATATCATTTTTTGATAAAGCATTTAAATTTACGGTGTTATTAATAGGCTGTAATATTTCGTTACCTTTATTGACAACTTCTTTAGCTGCTTGGGATACTTTTTCTTCATTCTTAACTGCACTTTTTTCTTTTCCTTTTAGCTTGCTTAATCCTTCATTAATAGAATCACCAAGTTTACACATACCTTTTTTTAAACCATTAATTTTTGAATCCTTAATATCAACATCTTTCCATTTATTTTTTCTCAATAGAGCAGATGCGACAGGAACGGATATAGCAGCAATTCCAACGCTTGTTCCTATAGCAATTGCAGCTATTGCTCCTTTACTTAAAGTCTTTTTGTCCTCCTGTTTTTTTTCATTAAGTTCAAAAGTGTCAGTTTTAGCTTCAGGTAAGTTTAAATTAGAATCCGCAGCTTTAAAACTAATTTTTTGTTTGTTAGTTTTACCAACAGCTAAATCTCTCTTTGAAACCACGTTTGTTGTCAATTGATGCATTTTCATGATGCCCTTCTCCTACTAAAATATATAACCATTAAAAAAACAAATACAGATTAATTCTTATTAGTATTAACACACATAAAAAAAAAATTTGCTAGTTTTTAACCAAAATTTCGTAAAATTGTTACATTTCTTAACAATTAAGGCTGAAAATCAAGTATATTCAGCCTCAATAAAATATATGAAATTTATATTATAAATTTTCAGGATCTTCAAAGCCTGGTGAACGACTATTTAAGTTGCTATATCCCGGATTTGAATATACACTTTTACGAATATATTTATCGGTATAATTCCCTTTTTGAAGAAGCATTTTTAGTGTATTTTCGCGGTTTACAAGCGGGTGCATTTTATTTGCGTCGTCAGGAAACTTTTGTGAAAGATTATGCCATACAACAGCTTCCATTGTCCAAGCATAGGTTTCTTCATTTAATGAATTAAATTCATCCTGATGAATTGCTTCATGTGCAAGCAAAGCTGCAAGTGCACTTGGAGGAGCATCTTCATGTTTTTGATTTATGTATATATATAATTTATCTTTGCGTTTATAGCCTAAAGCATCAAATGAAGCGTGTTTTTCTGACATTTCGCCTAAATTTCTAAATTCTATTTTTATGGGTTTTTCTGTTAAGTTTTTACCTAAAATGGCGTTACGGGAAAATTCTCCGGGTGTTGACAATAAAAGCTCACAGGCATATATTATTTTTTCATTATCAGTTACTTTTTTATACATTTTTTTTAGATTGTTAAATTGTTCTTCATTTAAATTTTGAAAATATACACTTTGATTTTTTTCACAATTAGTCTTAACATTTTTACCCGGGTTACTAATTGGTTCACTATATGCTATATTGCATAAAAATAAAGCACATAGGGCAATATTGATAATTTTTATTCTAGTTTTTACCATAAACACATTTCCTAACTCTAACTAAATACATTATGACACCGGTATAATTTTGAGGCAAATTTTTATATTCTTAAAATTTGTCCAATTGGTTATTAAATCAATTTATAAAAAAATATATAACATTTTTAGAGGATATGAATTAAAGAAAATATAAATTATACTTTTAAGAAAAATAAACTTAAGTGCGAAAAAAGGAGATTATAATGAACAAAAACTACAAAGTCGTTAAAGATTGTATTGAAGATGTTCCTGCATTTGTTTACCAATCTGATACAATTCGTGAGACTTTTGAAAAGATAAAAAAATATAAACTTACAAATTTAATTATTGTTGATAAAAATAAAAAAATACAAGGTAATATTTCACGCACTGAATTAAAGAAAAATGTTAAATTTATGGGTGAAAGTCCTATTTCATCTATATTAAGTGAACGTAATTTCAAAAAAATAACAACGTTTCCTACATCATTTCTAAGTGATGCTTTGCATGTTATGAAATTATTCGGAATTAATTTTTTACCTGTCTGTAATGATCATCTTGAACAACAATTTATAGGCATTGTTAAATTTAGAGATTGTGAAAATCTGCATCCCGGTATTGTTTAAAATTTATAAAGATAAAAATATTTATTTTACACTTTTAATCTTTTATTTAAAACTTTTTATTATTTTTATTAATCAAAATGGTCTTTTAATTATTATTTCCTTTATATAAAAAGAAGTTGCAAAAATTTGACTTTTAATGATAAAATGAAATTAAAATTATAATTACTTTTAGTAAAGTAAGAAAAAAGAGTTTTTGCAAATTTTTATAAATGTTAAATAAACTATTAAAAAAGGTAAATAAACCCTATCAGTATATAGGAAATGAATTAAATACATGTAAAAAGGACTTTTTAAAAGCAACAGTTAAAGCTGTTCTTGTCTTTCCGGATGTGTATGAAATTGGTGCAAGTAATTTTGGTTTAAAGCTTTTATATGAAATTTTTAATCGAGAAAAAGACATATTTTGTGATAGAGCTTATGCACCAAATGTTGATTTCATTGAGGAATTGAATAAGAATAATATGTTGTTGTATGCTCTTGAAAGTAAAGAGCCTTTAAAAAATTTTGATTTTGTAGGCTTTTCACTTCAATATGAACTTTTTTATCCAACTATTTTAAAAATTATGGAGCTTGGCGGTATTGAAATATTTAATGATAATCGTCAAAATAATTCTCCTATTATAATAGCCGGTGGACCTTGTGCATATAATCCAAAGCCTTTGGCTAAATTTATTGATTTGTTTACAATAGGTGATGGAGAAGATGTTAATATAGAACTATTTAACAGGTATATTGTTTTGAAAGAAAAAAATCTTTCAAGAGATAAAATAATTGAAGAACTTAGTCATATTGAGGGAGTTTATTCTCCAAAATATCATGATAAAACAAAGAAGGTCAACAAACGGGTATCACAACTTAAAAATGAAAATGCACCTAAAAAATTGATGGTACCTAATTCAAAAAGTGTTCATGATAGAGCAATAGTTGAACTAAGACGCGGATGCGGCAGAATGTGCCGATTTTGTCAAGCCGGACATACAAATTTGCCTATACGTGAAAGAGAAGTGAATGATGTTGTAAATCTGGTAAACGAATGTATAAAAAATACAGGTTATGATGAAGTTTCACTTTTATCTTTAAGTTCTAATGACTATCAAAATATTGAACCTTTACTTGAATATTTAAACGATGTTCTTGAAAATAAACGTGTTTCAATTTCACTTCCCTCACAACGTATTGATAAATTTTCAGTAAATATTGCGAAAAATATAAATAAAATAAGAAAAACTACAATAACACTTGCTCCTGAAGCAGGAAGTGAAAGACTAAGAAAGGTAATAAATAAAAATCTAACAAAGGAACAAATAGTTGAAACTTGTCTAAGGTGTTATAAAGAAAATTTCGACACTTTTAAATTTTATTTTATGATAGGTTTACCAACTGAAACTTTTCAAGATCTAGATGAACTTGCTTATTTATTACAATTTATAGTTGATGAGTCAAAAAAAATTAGAAACGAATTTAATATAAAAAATCCTTTAAAGATAACTATTTCTTTATCAATATTCGTACCAAAACCTTTTACTCCATTTCAGTATGCTCCTCAGGATGATTTTGAAACAATAGATAAAAAAATTACTTATTTAAAAAGCCTTGTTTCAAGAATTAAAGGTGTAAAACTTAATTATCATAATAAGAAGGTGTCACAACTTGAAGCATCTTTTGCTCGCGGGGATGAAAATTTATGTAATCTCGTTTATGAAATGTATAAAAATAACCAGTACTTAATATCATGGGAAGAAAATATTAATTTTGAACTTATTAATGAATTATCAGGATTTAAACTTGAAGAATATGCAACAAGAAAGTTTGATATAAATGAAAAATTACCCTGGGATGTTATTAGTTGCGGAATTGATGATACTTGGTTTAAAGAACAATATAAACTTGCCATTCAAAATGAAGAGAATATTAAACCTTGTGAGTCAATGTGTATTAATTGTGGTGTGTGTTCAAATTTAAAGGTAAAAAAGCATCTTGCTAAAAAATTTGAGTATAAAAAAGTTACTAATAATATAAATGAGAATATAAATAAAAAATCAAAAGTTGTGAGGGTTAAATATAAAAAAACTAACGATTTAAAGTATTTATCCCATCTTGATATGCAAAATATAATTATAAAAATGCTAAATAGAAGCGGTTTAGATATTGAATATACAAATGGATTTAATCCAACACCAAAGATTTCTTTTTCCTGTGCTTTAGGGTTATTTATTGAAAGTGATTGTGAATTTTTCAATTTTTGTATTTTTGACAAATTAAGTGAATTTGAGGTAAAAAATATTCTTTTAGAAAATTCAAATTCCGGCTTAATTATTGACGGTGTTAAAATATATAATGAAAAACCATTATCACTTGATAAAACTATTGAGTGGGCAAAATATGAAATTGATGTTTTGGAATATGAAAATAAAGAAAATAAGAATGATATTTTAAAAACTTTAATGGAACGTATTTGCAAGGATGATTTTGAAATAAGAAAAGAAAATAAGAAAAAAAAGACAATACAAAGTATAAAAGTTGCTCAATCGTTAAAAGATATTAAAATTGTTAATGACAAGTTATATATCACTTTAAAAACAGGGATAAACAATGTTAATTTGCCAAATATTAGATGTGATGTTCTTATAAATCAAGCAAATTATGAAAATTATGATTTAAATATAAAGCGAGTTGAATTTTTTGACAAAAATATGAATAAAATAATAATATAAGTTTAATAAAAGGAAATTAAGTTATGGGAAAGACAATTATTATAGCTGAACGTGATAACATAGCATGTGTTATTGAAAATAATAAAGTAAGTGAGTTTTTTGTACATAAAGGTGATGTTTTGTTAAATGATGTATTTCTATCAAAAGTTGAGAATATACTCCCAAGCATTGATGCAGCTTTTGTGGATGTAGGTATTGGCAAAATGGGCTTTTTGCATGCTGATGATATAATAGGAAAGGGCACATTAAAAGAAAAAACATCGCCCGATGCAAAACTTATGGTTCAGGTTACAAAAGAACCGACAGGTCACAAAGGACCAAGGGTCACAACATCAATAAGTTTGCCCGGAAGGTTTTTAGTTCTTATGCCATTTGAAACGGGTATTAACGTAAGCAAAAAAATTGAATCTTCAAAAGAACGTGCAAGATTAAAATCTATTGTAAGTCTTATGAAACCTGTTGGTGTCGGGGTGATTATAAGAACGGAGGCTCAAGATCAATCAGAAACTGATATACAGGATGATTTAAATATTCTTCTTGAAAAATGGAATGATATAATTGTTGCTGCTGAAAATAATGAAGCACCGTCTCTTTTGTATCGAGATCAAGATTTATTATATCGTGTTATTCGTGAAGTGTGCACTGAGGATGTTGATGAAATTATTGTAGACACTTCATTTGCACAAAATAGAGCAAATCAACTTCTTCAAACCTGGAATATGGATAAGAATATTAAAATTTCACAATATAAGGGCAATGAACCTTTACTTATAAATAAGGGAATTGATAAAGAAATAAAAGCTGCTTTACAAACTAAGGTTAATTTAAAATCAGGTGGTTATTTATTTATACAAACAACCGAGGCATTAACGGTAATTGATGTTAATAGTGGTAAGTTTACATCATCGGCCACTCAGGATGAAACTATTTTTAAAACTAATATTGAATCAGTTCATGAAATAGCACGTCAGTTAAAGCTACGAAATATTGGTGGAATTATTGTTATTGATTTTATTGATATGACAAATCGTTCTGATAAGGTGAAAATACTTGAAGAACTTGAGATGATCCTTCAAAATGATAAAGCAAAACCTCAAGTTGGTCAGTTGTCTGATTTTGGTCTTGTTGAATTAACAAGACACAGACAGGGACAGTCTTTACTTGAAATGTTTACAAATAAATGTCCAAATTGTGGCGGCTCAGGACATGTTTTGAAAGAAATTAAATTTGCGGATCCTTCTTCAAATAATATTGAAAATCCTTACCAATCAAAATTTTCAAGAGTAAAGTTTCCTAAAAATACACAAAATAAAAGTAAAATAAACAAACGTAATAAAGAAAATATCAATAAAGATGAGAATAACAAAATAGAATTATTAAATGAAAAAGTTAGTGAAGTTATTAAAGTTGAAGAACATAAAATAACTGAGCCGAAAAAAGAAAATGATATATCTTCCACAGCCGTTGCAGTTGAAGTTAATCCTATAAATAATAATATAGAAAATTCTCAAGAAAATAAAACAACTCTTAAGAAAAAAAGACAAACAAAACGACGCAGCGGTTTAAATAAAAATACAAAAAGTGAAAATATCAAACTGGATAATGAAAGTAAAACACCGGATGAACAAATTGTTAAAGAGGATAATAATATGGCTGTTTCACAAGCTCAAAATGAAAACGTTCAAACGGAAAATAATAATAACGATAATAATGAAACCACAAATGTCATTTTAAAAGTTAAAAAAACACGTAAACCGAGAAAAACAAAAAAAGAAAAATTACAATCACAACTTATTGAGGAACAAATAGTATAATGAAAAAAAAGTTTATTTTTGTTTTATTTATAATTCTTTTAAGTTTTAATCAAATTTCATATGCAGAAGTTAAGGATAATATAATTGTAAAAAAGCAAACAGAAACTAATTATATTTTTAAAAAATTTGCCAAAGCTATGGGTGGGGTTGTATTTTCAAGCATTGTTTTGTATTGTATTTTAAAAATTATAAAAAATGTTAAAAGTTTAAAAGAGCCTTCAAATATTATTGAAAAAACAAAACAAAATGAAACTATGCTTTCAAAGGCAACCGGTATGGATGAAGCTGTTAACAATTTTATAATAAGGACAAAGGATACTATCTGATTGTGCAATTACGTATTTTTATTACCCTGTTATTATATAAAAGAAGATAAATATGAATAAAATTATTTTGCTTAAAAATATATAAAATAAGCATTAATAAAAAAGTTTCCGTTATAAAAAGGAGAAATTATTATGAAAAATATTTTAATTGTTTTAGCTATTATTATTTTACCTATGTTAGTGTATGGCGGTTTGAAACTTAATATTGATAAAAGTGTTGAAAATCAGGTAGTGGCTCAAACAAATCAAAATATGGGAAAAGTTATTAAATTTTCATCAAAAATGTGTAAAGATTGTATAGAAATGGGAAAGTTATTTAACGAAATTATGCCTGATTATCAGGAATTTATACAATTTATAAATATTGATGCTCAAAATACGGATAAAGAAACTCAGAATTTAATACGTAAATATAAAGTTAACGTTGTTCCTACAATTGTTTATATAAATAAAGAAGGAAAAGAGGTAAGAAAAACAGAGGGGCTTGTTCCTGAAAGTAATTTAAGGTTATATCTAAATGAAATTAAATAAAATTATAAATTATAATTTATTTTTTGGGAATAATAAACTATGGAACAATTAGTTAATATATTTAATAATAGTTTAAACACTTCAAATTTTACAATAGTAGTCTATTTAATATCATTTTTAGGCGGTATTGTTGCTTCAATATCGCCATGTAGTCTTGGTATATTACCGCTTATAGTGGCTTATGTAACCGGTAATCAACATAGTAAAACAATTACACTTATCCATATGCTGCTTTTTGTAGCCGGTTTATCTATAACATTGACGATAATTGGTATAATATGTGCACTAACCGGTCACATTTTTGCCTCCATAGCACCAACTTATTTTGTGTTATTTTTAGCAGGCTTAATATTAATTTTTGGATTAAGTTTATCCGGTTTACTTAATATAAATTATCCGGTTTTCATAAAACAACTTCCTTCAAATTCAGGCAAATGGGGTTTATTATTTCCTCTTGTACTTGGTATGGTTTTTGCTCTTGCATCATCACCTTGTTCAACACCTATTTTAGCAGCAATAATGGCAACGGCAAGTTTAAGTAAAAATATAATGGAAGCATCATTAATGCTTTTATTGTTTGCATTGGGGCAGGGGGTTATTGTTATACTTGCAGGTTTATTTACTTCGTTCATTACAAATTTAAAAAAAAGTGCTGGATACTCAGAATTACTTGTTAAAATATCAGGATTTATCCTTATCTTCTTTTCATTATACTTATACTATCGTTGTTTTGCCGGATTATTTACAACTTAATATTAGAATTAAAAAAATATTAACTTTTGTAATTTTTTTTTTAAATCTTGAAATTTTACTTTTAAAAAATCCTTTATTAATAATATAAGAGGTAAAGAGTAAAGGGTTTTATTATGAACATAAATAATATTGCAAAAGGTTTAGTTGCCGGTCTTGGTTTTGTAGCAAGCGGTGGTATAATAGGTGTGGGTATAAAAGCCCTTACAGATAAAATATCTGAAAAATATGTAACACAAGATGAAGAAGCACAAGTTGATGGAAATGTGCAATTATCTTCCGAAGAATTTAATGAATTACAAAATGAACTTAAAAGTTTAAAAGCACAAGTTGAAGAATTACAAAATTTAAATGAGCAACCTCAAACTCAAGAATCAACATCAATAAATGGTGAAGATTCACAAGTTTCTACAACAACAAACGAAAATGAAGTTATAGATCAAGAAGAATCCGCAAATTCTCTAAATGATACACAACAAACTCAATCGCAAACTCAAATTGAAAATAAAACAACCACACAAAATAGTGAGCTTAAGGAACTCGATTTAGCAACTTTAACTCAAAGCCAAGCTCATGATATATGGGTTAGCTATTTAAATGGTCAATGTGAATATGATTTAAATGATGACAATATTCATGAATTTTGTAAAAAATTTGGATTTGATACAAGCTATATAAAATAATACTATCCTAAAGCTTGTTAATATTTGAATTTTCATTAAATGTATTTAAAAATTGTTTATAATCTTCATTGTCAGGTGCAATAAGTTTAACAGGATAGAGATATTTTTGTGCAAGTTCTGGAAGATTATTATCAAATTTTAACTTTGCAAGATTTAACCAACCTTTAACAAACATAGGATTTAAAGATAGAGTTGTCTTTAAATATTGCTCTTCTCTATCTTTATCTATTTTAGAATAAATATAATTTACAATATAATGTTGACTTTTTATATTTGCTGCTTCCTGAATATAAACTGAGGCGTTTTCAATATCTTTATTTTCAAGTGCAATAACACTTAAACCCAAATAAGCCTGATAACTGTTTTTATCACGCTTTATTGCACTTTTATAGAAAATGGAAGCTTTTGAATAATCACGTATCATATAATAAACATGTCCTAAACCTACAAGAGTTGGTACATATTTTTTATTAATTAAGAAAGAGCGTTCCAAATTTTCCTTTGCTTTTTCAATATTTCCTGTTTTAAAATGTACTAAACCCATTAAGGTATAAGCTTGATAATATTTCTTCTTTTTTGAAACAACATAATTAAGTTCTCGAAGTGACTTTTGAGTATCATTTTTTAAGAAGTAATAATTTGCTGAATGGTACATTGAATTATATTTGTTACGAATTGATTTTGAAAGATTATACTCTTTAAGTTCATTTAATGAATCATTAAATTTTATTAAAACCAAATTCTTATCCAAAAGCTCATCAACAATTTTTAGACTCTCTTTATATTTTTTGTCATCAGATAAAATTTGTGCCTTAAATGCAAGATAATGTAAGTTGGAATTATCAAATCCTATAGCTTTGTTTATATATGTTAAAGCCTTTGAATAATTATTGCTTTTGTAATATGCAAGTGCCATAATATAATTTGCATAATCAAGTTTTTTAAGTAATTTTGGATTTTTAGACAATTCATCCAATGACTCTTCACAATAATTATTATAATTTATATCAGAATATAATTCCGCAAGATAAATTTCCTCATCAAGTGACATAGTTACGCAGGGGAAATAACAGTTTTTTAAATTTTCAATCTGTTTAACCCATATTTGTCTATCATCGATTTGGACTATACAATTTTGAGCAAGACTAAATAATCCCATACGGGCAAATTCGTAAGCAAGATTAAAATATAAAAAATCATTATTATCATATGCATGAATAAGTTTATTAAACTCACGATAGGCTGTTTTTACATTAGACTGAGAAAATTTTTGAAGTGACGCTTTAAATTCGGAAAGTGTATCTTGATCTTTTGCATAATCATGTCCTTGCTCATCGGTATAATTTATAAATGACGATAATGTTATCAAGTCTACAAGCTTGCCTGTTTCAAAAACATCGGTAGATAAAGCATATACTTTAGCAATAGACAAATTCGCTATTATAGTTAAGGATATTAATATTTTATATAATTTATTTTTCAAATTTACACCAAATAACACATACAATTACATTTATATTATACTATACTTTTATTATATAACAATATTAATTATAAAAATCCAAAAAACAAAAGGAAGTTAAATTGAAAAAAGTAAGTATTATTATACCTGTATATAATGAAATAAATCATCTTGAAGAGTCTTTAAAAAGAATTGAAGAAATAGATTTTTGCGGACTTGAAAAAGAAATTATAATAGTCAATGATGCTTCAAATGATGGCACATTTGAACTTTTAAAAACTTTAAATAAAAATTATAAAATTTTTCATCATGAAGTTAACTTGGGAAAAGGTGCTGCTATTGTCACAGGATTGGAAAATGTTAGTGGTGATATAGTTGTAATCCAAGATGCCGACCTTGAGTATCATCCTAAGGATTATATTAAACTTATTGAACTTATACTAAAAAATGAAGCAAGGGTTGTTTATGGATCAAGATTTATAAATATAAAAAACTCAAAAGGGTTTAGCTTGTCGCATAAATTAGGAAATATATTTTTAACATTTATTACAAATATTCTATTTAATACAAAATTAACTGACATGGAAACTTGTTATAAAGCTTTTGATTTTGAAGTTATAAAAGATTTAAAGATAAAATCCAAACGATTTGAATTTGAACCTGAAATAACAGCAAAAATTTTAAAAAAAGGTATAACAATAAAAGAGCTTCCCATTTCTTATACAGGACGTAAAGCCAAAGAAGGTAAAAAAATAACGTGGAAAGATGGCTTTCAAGCTATTTTTACACTTTTTAAATATAAATTTTGGGATTAATAATATTATTAATCGAGGTGTTTTTTTATATTATTGGCTAAAGTATTTTTGGGCATTAATCCCACAAGACGTTCAATAGCTTTTCCATTTTTAAAAATAAGAATACTTGGAAGTCCTGATATTGAATATTCTTTAGCTGATTTTAAATTTTCATCGGTATTTATTTTACAAATATTAACACGTCCTTCAAATTCATTTGCAACTTCATCAATAACAGCACTCATTTTTCTGCAAGGCCCGCACCATGGAGCCCAGAAATCAACAACTGTTAAATCCGGGGAATTTATAACTTCATTATCAAAATTATTATCGTTTATTTCACGCACATAACCCATATTTTATTTCCTTAAATTGTTGTTATACATAAGTATTATATTATAATCATTTAAAATGTAAAACTAATCTTTTGACTATAATAATTTGGGTTTTTATATTTTTATTTAAATCAAATAAAATTTATAAATGAGTTATAAAATTTGGAATACATTATTTTTTATATTTTTTGTTTTTTTAACGCAAATAAATTTGCCGCTATATTCATGTAATATTGAAAAATCCATTATAAATAATATACGAATAAATGAATATGATGGTAATAATTTAAGTGTTGAAGTTAATTCTTCAAATCAGGAACTTATAAAAAATTATGAAATTAAACAACAAAACGAAAAAACAATTATTATTCTTCCTCAAAGTGAGCCGGGTCAAAATATTAAAATTGAACAATGTTCATGTAATAACCTTGTAAAAAGCTATGAAATTCAATATTTTCCCTATATAAATAAAAATACAAAAGAATTTGGATATACAAAAATAAAACTTTACACAAATCCTCAAATTGAAGTTGAGGTAAAACTTATTGATAATACTATTACTTTAGCAAAAGAAGGGCAAATTACAAATTCAAATGTTAAGAGTTTTGTAACAATTTCTAAAAAAATGCCAAAAAAATTCAAGTCTAAAAATATTATGCCGATAATAGAAAATATAGAAGATAAAAATCAAAGTTCGAAATTATTGTTTGAAGATAGGAGAAATACATATGACTTGAATGAAGAAGAAAGAAAATTAATCAGGTATAAAAATTCACCAATAAAGTTTCCTTTATACAAAGAAATTAAATTTTTTATTTTTAAAAATATTTTTGTATTATTTATTGGCTTTATACTTTTATTATTAATTGTTGTTGTTTGTTATTTTAGGGGTAAAAAAAAAGACTGGAAGGTAAAAAAGTGAAAGTGGAATCAAATAAAATTAATAATTTAGAATTGGAAAACATTAACAAGGATAATTTTCTTGATTTATTTAATGGTGTTAAGAATATTTTAACTTCTGATAATATAGACAATATATCACCTGTTGAAGATTCTGAAGTAAGTCTCAAGCAACAAGTTGAATTTGAAGATGATATTAAATTTAAGAAATTTTTAGTTGATAAGGTTACAAATGACATAACAAATGTAAATTTTAATAATCTTGATGTTGATTTTATTAAGGCATGTGAATTTGATGATAAATTATTTAAGGATAACAATGATGATCTGTCTATTACTTTTCATCAATTTATTAGTGAAAATTTAACGCCAAAATTTGATATAAATTTTGATATGGAGAATTTATACGATTTAAATAATAATAACCAGATTGAATATCTAAAAAAAAAGTCAATTTTTGATGTTCTAAATCAAAATAACCCTATTACTGAATCAAAAAGTATAAAATCTGAAATAACTAAAGATCCAAATTTGCTTTCAAGTATAAATTTGAATGCAGATGAAAGTTTGTTATTGATGAAAGATAATGATAAATATTCTCTTTTCTTTTCGTTAAATGGTGAGAAAAATATTTTAAAAACATATGACAAACTTCTTTCAAAAAATATGTCAATACGTATGAAAGAAGATATAAATGGTGTAAAAACTTATGTTTTACGTGCTAATACACACAGATATATGGCAAAACTTGATGGCAGTAGTTTTGAAATATTTTATGAATTATAAAGTTTTGTAACAATTTCCTTAAAAATGCTGAAAATTATTAAAGTTTAATTAAAGAATAGTCGATAACATTAACAAGCAGATAAGGGAAATAGGGACCGAAAATGAGAATAGATTCAAATAATGTAAGCGGAAATTATAGCATTTACACCTCACGTGCCAACCAAACACAAAAACAAAATGAAAATCAAGAAGTTAAGACAAAACAAAACAATGCAAATTTAAAACAAGCAAGTCCAGATGATGTTTTGAATGCACTTACAGCTTATGGTAATTATAATATGCAGGTGATAAATAGCAAAATAAATAGTTTTGCAAGTTCTCATCAAACATCAGTTGATAGAATTAGTAATAATACACAACTTATTGAAAGTTTATATGATGAACTTGCATCTATGGGGTTAAGTGATGGAGCAATTAATATAGTGTTTGATGCATACTTTGCATAAGAGGAGGCATAGTCTATATTTCTCTATGTAGAAAAATAATGACTTGATAAATTTATCAAGTCATTTTTTTGCGTTAAAATATTATATATGAAAAGGTTATTAATTTTTTTATTTTTACAAATTATATTTATTCAAGCTGCAAATAGTGCACCTTTAAGTGAAATGATAGGACAAATGCTTATTGTCGGATTTGATGGTGATAATATTAATTCAGAAGGTTTTAAGTCAAGCTTGAATCAGATTAAAGATAATAAAATTTCAGGTGTTATCTTTTTTGAATATAATATTAAAGATAGAGAATCATTAAAAGCCATGACAGAGGCAATAAAGCAAACAAAATCCAAACATAAGCCTTTTGTTTCTATTGATCAAGAAGGTGGATTTGTCCAACGTCTTAATAAAAGAAACGGGTTTAAAAATTATCCTTCATTTGAACAAGTGTCAAAAATGTCAAAAAATGATGCTTCTAAAATATATGATGAATTGTCTTCTGAACTTTATGATGCTGGTTTTAATTTAAATTTTACACCTTGTGTTGACCTTGCTTTAAACGAAAAATCAATAATTTCAAAAAATGAAAGAAGTTTTTCAAATGATTATAAAAAAGTTATTGATTTTTCTAAAATAGTTATTAATGAACACAAAAAAAATAAAGTAATAACAGTATTAAAACATTTTCCAGGTCATGGCAGTGCAATTGGAGACACCCATTTAGGTTTTGTTGATGCAACTTCAAATTGGGATAAAAAGGAATTAAGACCATATATTGAACTTTTAAAATACTATCCTAATCAAATGGTTATGGTTGCTCATACTTATAATGGCAATTTTGATTTAAAATTTCCATCATCTTTGTCAAAAAGAACAATAGATTTCCATTTACGAGATAAAATTAAGTTTAAAGGTGTTGTTATTACAGATGATCTAAATATGCTTGCAATTAAAAATAATTATAAACTTGATGAAACAGTAATAAATGCTATTAATGCAGGGGTTAACATTCTTCTTTTTTCAAATTTTAAAACCCCAAATTCAGATTTACCCGACCAGATTGAAAATATAATTGTTAATGCGGTTAATGAAGGTAAAATAGATAAAAAAACTATTATTGAATCATATAATAAAATACTAAAATTAAAACGTAACATAAAATAGGATGGTTAATGATTTATGATTTTTGATAATATAATGAATGCTTCAAAATATTATAATATAGACGAAAAAATTAAAAGAGGGTTATTGTTTCTTACAAATACCGATTTAAAAAGTCTTAAAGAAGGTAAATATATAATAAATGATGATATATATGTAAATATTGAAAAATATAAACCTAAATCTATTGACAATTGTTTTTGTGAATCACATAAAAAATATATTGATATACAATTTATTATTGAAGGAGAAGAATTATTTGGATTTGCCAATTTAGATAATATAAATTTAAATCCTATAAGTGTATATGATGAAAGTAAAGATATAATTTTTTATGATGGTGATTGTGATTATTTAAAATTAAAAGAAAATGATTTTATTATTCTAGATATTAATTTTGCTCACAAACCACAAATTGCAACAAATAATTGTGATTATGTAAAAAAAGCTGTTGTTAAAATAAGAAAATAGTTTAATAAAAAATATATTGACATAAATCCTTGCTTTAGTTATGATAAAAATATATTGAAATTATGCCCCCATCGTCTAGAGGCCTAGGACAACACCCTTTCACGGTGTAGACAGGGATTCGAATTCCCTTGGGGGTACCATTTATTATTTTGATTTAGTTTAGCTAGTTTATAAGAAATTGGTTTTGGCTTTAAGATAAACTTTTAGCTTCTTTTTTTATTTTTGGTATGATAATATTTTGTTAAAAAGGACTTTTCAATATTTTTTAATGAAAATATCTGCAATGTTATTTAATTTTGTTTTTATTTCTTTAAAATCTTGATTTAAATCAACAAACTTTACACCTATTTTATTTCCATGAATTATTCTTTCTGTTTCTTTTATAACCTCGTGCTTTGTTTTTGCATATAATAAAAGTCCTGAAACGTTTCCTGTTCTATCTTTATCATAATTTTGGACATAGGTAAAAATTTGATTAAAATTGTTATTTTTATAACTTTCTTTGTCATAATATGTTTGTAATACATTATTATAAAATTTTGTGTCTATAATTAAAGTTTTATCTTGCCAAAATAACATAATGTCTGTTTTCATTTTAGGTAAAAAATCAAAACAATCAGTATCCCAATTAATTACTTTTGAAGCAGGATTAAGATTTGAATAGTGGGTTTTATAATATTCTAAAACAAACTTTTCAAATAATTTGTGCATTTTTTTATCATCTAGATATTTATTCAATTTGACATTTCCACAGGACTCTTTCATTAAAAGTCCCTCAATTATTAAATAACAAATGTTTAAAATTAGCTTATATGAAATATTATTTTTATGATATTGCAACCCGTTCCATTTAACTCTTTTAACATCAATTCTCTTTACATCATAAAAATAAATTAATATTTTTTTTAAAAGTTTTCTATTTTCATCATTTATATCACTTCTTGTTAATAATAGTTCAACAGTGCTTTTTATTACCTTATTAAAATATGAATTTTTAGTAAATTCTTCATATTCGCAAACTAATTTTTTGTTGCATAAAGTATTTTGTTTAATTGACTCTGATATATTTATTTTTCCTTTTATACAGTTTAGAACTTCTGTTTGTTCTTCATATTCTTTATAAAGCCCTCTTTTTACTTGAATAGACAGCCCTTTATATAAAATCCTTGCTAATAAATCTTGAATATTGTCAAATTCTTCAACATCAACATTTTCATCAATCGTGCTTGAAAGATTTGAATAAGCATAACATAACATATAATAAACATTTTTAATTAAAATATTCTTTGCCATTATTTAATCGCTGTTCTTAGGATATGAGACCATTTTTCTATGTTTGCTGGCTCATCAAACCAATATTCCTTTAATAAAGGTAAGATTTCATATTCCACAACACAATTCAGCCATTCATCCGTAACCTTAAAATTTTTGTCGTTTTCAACAAAATAACTATGTCCTATTTGAAAGCCACTTCCTAAACAATTATCATTGCTAATTACCGTATTTAATTCGATTATTTTGTCAATTAAATTATTAAATTTTTTATTATTTAGGTTGTTTTGATATTCTTTAAAACCGTTGCTTTCAAAAGCTGGCATAAAGTCATAAAAAGCAAAACGACGACGTAGTGCATAATCAATCATTGCAATGCTTCTATCGGCTGTATTCATCATGCCGATAATATAAACATTTTTTGGAACAGAAAATGGTTTTGTTTCATATAAAAGTTCTATTTCATCACCTCTTTTATCCGGCTCAATAAGCATTAATAGTTCGCCAAAAATTTTGCTTAGTTTTCCCCTATTTATTTCATCAATTATAAAGAAAAATTTTTCATTTTCCTGGTATTTTTCAGCCATTTTACAAAAGTTGTAAAATGGCCCGTATTTGAGTTCAAAACCATTTTCTATAGGACGATATCCCAAAATAAAATCTTCATATCCATAACTTTGATGAAATTGAACTATTTTAACCCTTGAATTATCTTTACGCCCCAAGATGGAATAAGCAAGCCTTTTTGCCGTAAACGTTTTACCAACTCCAGGAGCTCCTTGCAAAATAATATTTTTTTTAATTTTTAATAAATTAATTAGTTGACTATATTCATTTTTATTTATAAACACTTCTTTTAGAAAATCTTCTTCTGTATATTGGTCAAAAGTTTCTGTTTGTTCTTCAATTTCAATATTAAAGAGATTTTCCAATTTTTCAACATATTCGGTATATTGAGTAATATCTGTTAATGTTTTAATTGCCCATTTTGTTTCAGACTCCCATTCCCCTGTATTCGACCATTCGACGGCCCTTGTATGTTTACATTTGCTTCTGGTATCATTATAAATGTATTGAGATTTTACAATTCCTCTACCCAGTATTTGGGTTTGTTTACCTTTAATATAAACTATGTCACCTTCTTGCATTTCATTGGCGAACTGCCAGCAGCAAAGAGCGTTATTAACATTGGAAGATTTGGGATTTTGCTCTTTTAATTTGTCTCTTATCTCAAGCTTTGATTTATATTGAGTTAAATCACCTAAATTATAGCTTGACCAGTCAATGGCAATAATAGAATTTTCTCTAAAATCATTCCACCAAAGAGCATTTTCACCTGCTGATAACATCCAGTAATGGACTGTTTCTCTTTTTTCCGCATATAATTCAGGATTGTTTAATTTTTCAATATATTCAGCAAGTTCAGACTCTATGTATTTGATACCAATTTCCGTTAAATACCATTTTGTATTTTCGTTTTTATCGAAAATAGCAGGCGGCGTTTTCTTTGTATAGTTGACAAATTTGGAGTCATTTCCTGTATGTATTTGGAGTTGTGCAGATATTGTTAAATATACATTTTGAGAGTCTTTTAATTTCGAATATCTGGTAATAATTGGTTGTTTTTCCAATTCTTTTACGTTGTACGACTTATTTTTTCCATTCAAATACATGGATAAACCTATTGCCTGATACCAGTATAAGTCTTTGATTAGATTTTGAATGTTAAAAGTTTGGACATTGTTTTGTATATTATCAGTGCTTGTAACATTTGGCTTGTTAGCCAAATAATATAAAATTTCTTTGGCTTTTTTTAAACTACGTTCATTTTTTATATATATTTCACCATCTAATGTCCATCTGTATGTTTCAGGAAGTTTTTTTACATCTTTTTTTAATTGTTCAGATAAATCATTATAATTTATTACCATTCTAAACTTAGCATTTTTTACATTATGAATTTCAGCGATGTTCTTTGTAAGTTTTAAAGCAATATATTCTTTAGGATTATCATCAAGAGTTAACCCAAGCTCAAGAGCATAATCCAATAAAGCTTCTTTGTAACTTTGAGCTAATTTCTCTCCTTCGCTATTATATGGGGTTACAATTTTAAAGTTTGTTGGATTTGGAAACAGTTCCTTTAATACGCCAAAACTTACCTTAGTGTTTGGAGTAATTTCCTTTTTAGGTCCAAACTGAATTGGATTATTTTTTATAATATTATTTGCCACCTCAAAAGTATATTTAAGCGGATATTTATCATTATCAAATAAAACAAATGCTGTTTCTGCTTGTCTATTGTGAGGTAAGCCTTCAGTTTTTATATAGTTACAAGCTTGCACAATATCTTCTTCTTTTAAATTCTTTACAATTTCAAATAATCGTTCTTTTTTAATATTACCAAAAGCCATTTTATAACCTCAAACAAGTTTAATATATTATGTTAATTCTACTATAAAAATTGTTTAGATTATATTTATATTTAAATTATTAAAGAATGTTATTAAAAAATTGTTATAGTTTTCTTTAAAATATCTAATTTTAAGCCTTTAAAGCGAGTTTATTAAGTTGGTTTAAAGACTCGTTAAAATCTATTTTGTCATTTATACTTTGTGTCAAAAATGAATTAATTTCATTAATTAAAGCAATTGCTTTATCGACATTGCGGTCGGAACCTTTAACGTATGCTCCTATATTAATTAAATCTTCATTTTTACGGTATAAAGCAAGAAGTGTCCGGATTTTTGAAGCGGCAAGTTTATGATTTTTATCAACAACATCATTCATAACCCTTGATACACTTTGAAGTATATCAATTGCCGGGTAATGGTTTTTATGGGCTAAATCACGAGAGAGCATAATGTGTCCGTCTAAAATACTACGGACGGTATCCGATATAGGTTCGTTAAAGTCGTCCCCTTCGACTAAAACAGTATATAAACCGGTAATTGTTCCTTTGTCGTTGCTTCCTGCACGTTCAAGTAGTTTTGGCATTAATGCAAAAACAGATGGTGTATATCCTCGAGTTGCAGGCGGTTCCCCAACTGCCAGACCAACTTCACGTTGTGCCATTGCAATACGTGTCACAGAATCAAGCATAAAAAGGACATCATAACCTTCATCACGAAAATACTCTGCTATTGTTGTTGCCACAAATCCTGCTTTTATTTTTACCAATGATGGTTGGTCGGATGTTGCTGCAACTATTATTGATCTTTTTAGTCCGTCTTCTCCAAGGGTTGATTCAACAAATTCACGAACTTCACGTCCACGTTCGCCAATTAATGCTATTACATTTATATCCGCTTGTGTATTTTTTGCCATCATTGCAAGTGTGGTACTTTTGCCAACGCCTGACCCTGCAAACACACCCAAACGTTGTCCTTTACCCACTGTCATAAACATATCAATTGAGCGTATACCTAAACTTAAAGGTTCTCGAATAAGTTTCCTTTTTAGCGGATTTATTATATTGGCAGAAGTTGAATATAATCGTCCTGTTATAATTTCACCAAGATTGTCAATAGGGTTGCCAAGTCCATCGAGCACTCTTCCTATTAATTCTTTACCAACCTTTATTTTCATGGGCTCTTTTGTATTGGTTACAATATCTCCGGGTTTTAATCCATCCATTTGACCAAGAGGCATAAGAAGTATTTTATTATCCCTAAAACCAACAACTTCTGCCAAAACCACACCTTTTGATGTTTTTATATGACATAAATCTCCAATGCTTGCTTTGGGGCCATCTGATTCAATTATTAAACCTATAATTTCACAAACTTTTCCTATTTCACATAATACATCACTTGTTTTTATAATTTCTTTATACTTAGCAAATTTAAGACCCATAAATAATTTACCCGTTTTCAAAATCATTTATTATAGTTTCGTCAGGAGTATTTTTTAATTCGTTAAAAAGTTTTTCTTTAAGCTCATCAATACAAGAACTTAATGTTGCATCAATACGACAAGATAATGATTCAACAATAACCCCATCACAGGAAACATTATTATCTTCAATTATACAAATATTATTCAATTTAGGTATTTCATCTTTTATACGGTTTGAAATCGAAATAAGTCTTTCATACATTTTTGGATTAGTTATAAGTTTTATTACTTCATTTTCAGAAGTTAATTTCAAACTTGCTTCTTTAATTAGGTTTAACAAAATATCATCGTTGTTTTTAAACATTTCTCCGGTTATCTTTTCACAAATTAAAACAACAAGTTCTAAAATATCAACATAAGAAGAACGGATTATTTTTTTCTTTATATCAAAAAGACTTTTTGTAAAATTATCAACATTTAAAATTTTATCTTCCAATTCTTTTGTAACATCATTATAAGCTTCAATTTTTCCTTCTTCATAACCTTTTTTTGAGCCTTCTTCAAATGCTTTTTTAATTATAAGTTGAGATTGTTCATTTGCATCATTTTTTGCTTTTTCGATTATTTTAGAAGCATCATCATTTGTTTTGTTTAATATTTGTATTGCTTCATCTTTAATAGTATTTGCTTCAAGTTTAATGTTGTTAGCTTCGTCAATAATTTGTTTAGCCTTCATCTGTGCTTTTTCGATAATAAGATTATATTTGCTGCAAGCTTCCTTCAAATTTTGTGAATTTGAATTAAGCACATAATTTTCACCTATAAGCACTTTATCACTTTTAATTCTACTCAATCATTTCATCCTCTAAAGATTCGCGAGCTATAACAATTTCGCCTTCAGCTTCAAGTGCACGAATTATAGCAACGATTTTTGTTTGTACTTCCTGCACTTCCTTAGCACGAACGGGGCCCATATATTCCATATCATCAAGCAGCATTTGACGGGCACGCTCTGACATATTGTTAAGTATTTTATTTTTTACATCTTCACGTGCACCTTTTAGACTCATTGCAAGATCTTTTGTTTCTACCT
Organism: Candidatus Gastranaerophilales bacterium; assembly: GCA_944322675.1. Taxonomy (GTDB): domain Bacteria; phylum Cyanobacteriota; class Vampirovibrionia; order Gastranaerophilales; family Gastranaerophilaceae; genus UMGS1477. The sequence continues at coordinate 54,460 of CALUPO010000001.1, forward strand.
GACGTAAAACTCTTTGAATAGCTCTATCTTCCAAATTTACAATGTCTTCAAATACAAACATTAATTCTTTAACATTTTGTGCAAGGGCCGGATTTTTTAATTCAAGTAATTCCATAACATTTTTTTCAGTAGCCCTATCTGTTCTGTTTAAAATACTTGCAAGTGACTCAACTCCTCCTGCTTTTGAAAAATCCTGAACAACAATTGATGAAAATTTACTTTCAACTATTTTCTCTATTTCAGATAATATTTCAGGGTTTGTAGTTTTCATTTCTGCTATTTTTAAGCATACCTGTGTTTGAACATCAGGCGGCAGGTAATTTAGAACCTGAGCGGAATGTTCAGGCTTTAAATATGCAAGAATAAGTGCAATAAGTTGAGGATTTTCATTTTGAAATGATGTTGCAAGCTGGCTTGGATCTGCATCGTTAAAAAATTGAAACGGATTTGTACTTATTAAAGTTACAAGACGAGATAATATTTTTTGAGCCTGCTCTGCACCGTATGCTTTTTCAAGTAAAGTTTGTGCATAGCTCATACCGCCTGATTGCACATAATCACTTGCTATAAATAAAGCATGAAATTCATCAAGTATTGCATTTAACATTTCAGTTGAAATTTTATGTAAACTGGCTATATCAAGTGTTATCTGTTCTAATAAATCATTATCTTTTATATTTTTTAATATTTCAGATGCTGTATTTGGCCCCATTGCTATTAAAAAAGCAGCAACCTTCTGGGTTGAAGTCATATATTCAAGTTTTATTCCGTTATCATTTTCGTCTGTCATTATTTTTGTTTATCCTGTATTTTTTATTTTGTATTAATCTTTGATATATGAAATTAACAATCTTGTGGCTTCTTGAGGATCTGCCATAATTGTTTCTGTTAAATCTGATTTTTTCTTGTCTATTTCAGGATCAAGTTTTGCTTCAATTTGTGGTAATTCATCCATATCAAGCATATCATCTAAATTATCAGTCAATGAATGTTGATATTGATTGTCGTCATCATCAACCCAGCCTTCACTATTTTCAACATTTTTATTTCCGGATATAATTTTAGAAAACATACTTTTAAATACAAATAAAGCTGTCAAACCAAGAACCATAATAATTAATAAAGGTGCTATTTTATTAAATATAATATACAACATATTATCTCTTTTAATTTCTTTTTCAAGTGCTTCTTGTTGTTTAAGTTCTTCATCAAGCGACAAAAATTGCATACTGGTAACAGAAATAACATCTCCACGTGCTTCATTTGCTCCTGCGGCTGTCATTATTAGATTTTTTAATTCATTTGTTTCTTCTTCTGTTAATATTTTATTAACAGCAACGGCTATTGTCATACGCTTTACTGTGCCGGGAGCATATACTACCTGTTTTATTTCTTTTGACACGCTATAATTTACCGATGTTCTGCTTTTTTGATAGTTTAAATTACGTTCATTATTTATTTGTTCGTTTTGATTTTGTTGATTTAAACTTAAAGGCATTGTGCTATTTTGCTGTTGTTGCTGTTGTTGCTGTTGTTGTGGTGCAGTTTGATTTTGAACTTGATTTGTTTGTGTGTTATTATTCACTTCATTTTGATTATTTGTATTTTCATTTGGATTAATTATCGGGTCAAGTGGTTTTTCGTATATTTCAGCTTCTGTTTGTTGAGATGTCATTACTCCATTTTCGCTATTTTCAACAGGAATATAACTTTCTATTGTAGATTTTGCACTGTTAAAATCAATTTCAGCACTAACAGATATTGTGCTATTATTTCGACCTACGATTTTTTCTAAAACTTTTTCTATTTTTTTTGTTGTTTGTGTTTCAAAATTTGTTTTAAAGCTTTCAATATCGTTTGTATTTTTATTTACTTCATCTGTTAAGTTATTGCCATTTTGGTCCGTAATAAACACCATATCCGGCTTTAAACGTGGAATTGAATAAGCAACAAGATTTTTTATTGCCTTAATTTGATTACTTTTTAATTTGTATCCTCCATTGAGTATGAGCATAACGGAAGCTGACGGTATTTCATCATTATCGGTAAAAATAGAACGTTCAGGCTGGGCAAGCTGCACACGTGCTTTTTTAATCCCTGCCATTTTCTCAATTGAGCGGGTTAATTCTCCTTGATAAATACGTTGTTTTGTAAGTTCATTTTTAAAATCAGTTGAGCCAAGCTGCATTTCATCAAGTAGTTCAAAACCTGGTGTTGAATCCTGGATTAAATCATTTTCAGCAACATATACTCTTAAATTATCAACTTGATTTGAAGGAACAAGTATTGCCTTTTTATCTTTAGTTATTTTATAAGCATATCCGCCTTTTTTTAGACCTTCAATGACAGATATTGTATCAGGTTCTGATAAATCAGAATATAACACCTCCCAATTAGGCTCCGATAATTTAAACATAAAAAATGTAGCAGCCATTAAGGTTATTGCAATTAACGTAACAAGTGCAAACTTTTGAGCTGTTTCAAGCCCGTTAAATACACGCTTTATATCATCAAGCATTAGTTTAAAATAATTATTTTTTGTTGAATCCTCACCCAAATCTGCCACATCCTATTAGAATATTTAATCACTTACATACAAATTTTAAGGTACTATTAAGTCCGCAATATATTTATATATTATCGTGTATTTGTTTTTTTTTCAAATATGTAAAGTTCTTTTACGTAAATTATAATGATTGGATAGTAACTTCATTTTTTCTTTTCAAAATAATCCGATGTATTAAATTTACTTCAAGTTTAAAGCAATTCGTCTATCGCCATTTTGGCAAGTCGGGTTACGATTTTGCCTTTTTCGTTATCCTAAAAAAACTTAAAATCAAGCCATAAAATGGCATAGATTTTGTTTTGTTCAGAATCTTACCAATTAAGAATGAAGACAAAAAAGGCAACCCATACGCAGACACAAACAATTATAACTTACCTCAACCAAAAAGCCTTATAAACTTAAGGCATAAGCAAATAATTCACCAACTTTATGGTTATAATATCGTCCGTCTTCTTTGGTAAAAAGGTTTTCAAAGTGGCTTTTTGGACTTCCATCAAGTGAATAAGAAGGATTTGACATCATCAAATGATGAGTATTTGTATCATATCTAAGCGGAAATAAATCCTCCATTTGCATAAAGCTTGGAAGTTTGTCACTTGCATAGGTGAATCCAAACAACACAGAATGAATACGTTTTAATCTATCTTCATAACTTCTTCCGCCTTCGTCGTTATCATTTGAAACTTCAACACCAGGAGCATAAATGCGAGAATATTTTAACATATCAGACCAGTATTTTACATTGTGAATGTCATCACTTTCAATAAATGCTGTCCCGCCATTTAGCCCCATATTTTGATATCGTTCAAAATCACTTGAACTTTTTTCACCAACAAAGCTTAAATGTGTTTTGCCGCTTCTTTTTCTTATTTCATCCAATATATATTGCATTTGATGATAATATGGAAGTTTACCGACACCTGTATAATGTTGACAATCATACCCGCCTATATGTTTTGCCGAATCAATAAACATTGCTTCAAAACCCAAGTCCATAAGTTTTACACATTCGTTTATAAATAATTGAACGTGTTCATCATTTTCCCAACGGAACCAGTGGTCATTTTCATATGGTTTTGATATTTTTATCTGGTCTTCTGATATCATAATTCTAAAACCTGTTTTTATACCTCGAAAATGAGCAAGATCATTGAACGCTTGCAATTGTTCTTCTTGTGAAATATATTGAATTTTTGAATAGTCTATTATATTTCCGCTATATCCGCAATTTAATTTTATTCCATACAAAGAATTCTCTTCCCAGGGTGGTTTATTGATTCCATCACCATATATGTTTGGAAATATTTGAGATAAAATAACACAATTTGCCCAGCTTCTTGCACTTGGTGGTATTGCACATAGTAATTTTATAGCTTCAATTATGCCGCAGCAGGTTTTCTCGTTATGCATTTGTGCAATTGCACGATTATTAATCTCGATATAATTTGCAATGCGTCCCCATAAATCTCCATAGTTTGGTGTTTCAATTTGTTGAGGGAATTGTCGGTAAAATTCATTTGACTCGCTTAAAGTCATTATAATATTTAATGCTTGTTTTATTGTTAAATTAAGAACTTCAGATGGCAAAATATTAGCAAGCCATTTTTTTGATGAAGCTAAACCTATACCATGGTAAGCTTTATTTGCTGCTTCTTTATCGTAATGCAATGTTTCATTTGCTCCATATGCATTTAAAAGTTTATTTATTGCTTCTGTCATATTATTTTTATAAACCATAATTTTTTTATTTTCATTCTCTAAAGGTTTAGTTTTTATTATTAAATATGTAACATTTTGTAAATTATGAATTATTTTTTAGCAATTATTCTTAAATAATTTACTTAATATTATTAGATTAGTAGTAAAAAGTATCGGAGAAAATTTATTATGTCTTTAAATAGAGCAGGATCTTTATCTTTAAATAGAACTAATAGTTTAAAAAGAAGATCATCAGGTCAAGCTCAAAATCTAACAACACCTTTATTATCTACCAATACGTCTTTCTATAGACCTCTTAACACTTTACCAAGCAGTCAATTAGGACATTTGACTGCAGCTATAAATACTAAATACAGATATTTGAATTCAGAAGTTGGTTTAATGGATTCAGACTCAGACACTATTCCAATGGATTTAAGTTCAGAAGTTGCTTCACAGGATTTAAATTCAGAAGTCATTTCACAAGATTTAAGTTCAGAAGTCATTTCACAAGATTTAAGTTCAGAAGTCATTTCACAAGATTTAAGTTCAGAAGTCATTTCACAGGATTTAAGTTCAGAAGTCATTTCACAGGATTTAAGTTCAGAAGTCATTTCACAAGATTTAAGTTCAGAAACTATTGTAGAAAATTTGAATGAGCAAAAACAAGAAAAAGTATTCGAAATAGATGAAAACGCAAAAGAAACTATTAAACAAATTTTGAATGCAGAATCTGATTTTGATATTGAAAAGTGTACTTTAGCTGTTGGAAAAGAAGTTGCTAAGAATGATAAATTCAAAAATTTATCAAAAGAAAATCAAAAACTTGTATTAATAGCGATATTAATGCGTGATATGACAAAAATAGAAACTAAAAGTAATACTCAATATCTAAAAGCAGAAGCTCAATTTACTTATAGTGTGCTAAAAGACGTATTAAATGAAAAAGGAAGAAAAACTGTTGCCAATTTAATTTTTAACTATAATAATTTTATAGAAACTTTAAATAGTGATTATCACTTTGTTTCTCAACTTTTTGGTTTTGAATGTATAGATGAAAATCCTCAATTTATAGATATGCTTCAAGTTTTAAGTGAAGTCAAGTTGCAGGATAGAAGAATAAATCAAAATATGATGCCTGAAAAAATGGCCCAAAACGTTGAAAATTTAAAAATAGAGGTTAGTATTATAGATAAGTCACTAAAAACGCTCAAAGAACACCTTGAACTTACTCCTTTTCCTCAAAAAATTATTGATAAAGTAAATGATGATATTATGCAAGAATATAAAGATAAAGGAATTGTTGGTGAATTTAAATCACAAGATATTAAAATTCCAAAAATAGACCTTGCAAGATTAAAGGAGCTGCCTTCTCAAGAACAGAAAGAATTTTTACATTTGTTGGGATTTAATAATGGTGTTAAATATAATAATCTTGAGTTTTTAATCCATGCTATAGTTGGAGAAAATGATGTCGACAATATTGCTTGTGCAACAGATCCAGATATTTTCAAGCCGGATTTTTTATTAAGTACTTCTATTATAACTATGGCAAATCCAACAACATTTGAGAATAGAAAATTTGGATTTATTATGGAACCTGATTCAACATCAATTTTATGTATGTCACCTTCTAATATAAATAGTGGAGCTAAAAAACTTCGTAAAGATAGTTGTCCATATATTGAGTATAAAAATACTTCTGTTTCAAATGATCCTTTTGCTAAATTTGATAATGATTATAGCTATATTACGAACTACATTGAAGCTTCAAGAGAAAAAAAACTTAATGGCAACTCAGAACTTATTACTGTTGATAATAAAGTATCTGCTATCTTTGTTAAAGCAGGGCATGAAAACGAGATGCCGGAACAACTTGTTAAATTCGCAAATGAACGTAAATTGCCGCTTATTATAATACCAGATGACCAAGGCTAATAATTAATAAAGTATGTGAAGTTTTGTAACATTTTTTATAAACTTTGAAATTTATAGTTAAATTTTTTGTTTATTAATATATAAAGAATAAATAAAAAATATGAAAGGCTAAAAGATGTCAAACGGATTAAATCCATTTAGTTCTCAAGTTCAAGGCGGACAGGGTGTTTATCAGATAGATTTTGAAAAGTTAAAAAACATGCAAATGATAAGTTCTGATAAAACACAAACAATAGGCTTTTCAATGTCACAGGATGCTGAATCTAAAATGGAAACCTCTAATATAAATATAGATTTTGACATTAATAGTGAAATGCAAAAGTTTATGTAGGTTTAAGTTATTAATTTTCATAATTTCATAATTCTCTCTTTCATTACAAATACATATTAAGTAACATTAACATTACGAAAGTTTTTTAATTTTCGTAATTTTTTTTGTAAAATAATTTAAATATATTAAGTTTTTTAGAGTGAATTCTAGTATAATTTAAATTGTTGATATTATGAAGTATTTTATTAAAATATAAAAATAGAATATAAGAAGTATCAGGGGGTATAAAAAGTGAAAATAAAAGTATTATGTTTGTTAGTTGTTTATTTAATATGTTTTAATATGTCTTATGCTGCCACTACTACTAATAATAATAATTCTCAAGGAAATGAAGGTGGAATTAATGAGAAACTTACGCCTGAATATATAGAGCAAAATATTTCAAGTCTTGATGTTATCAAATCAGGCAAAAAATCTTCATATACACCACAAATAAGACAGGCAATAAAATGTTATAAAGGTAAAAATTATACAACATGTTTGCAGCTTTTAAAAGAAGTTGAGGAAAAAGAACCATATAATTCTGTAGTTACTTATTATTTAGGTCTTACCAATTTAAAACTTGGTAAACAGGATGAAGCTTTAAATTATTTTAAATCGACATCCTTGCTTGACCCATCTTCTATTGTGGGTAAATATGCAACTAAAACAATGGAGGTTATAAATAACCCTGAAGTAGTTAATCAAATTGAGGAAAAAATTCAAGAAGATGAAATCGAAACTTTTCTTAAAAGTGGTAAACAAATTGCACCTGAAGTTTCAAATCAAATGTCAAAAACACGTTTAGACGTTCAAAAGGATGAAATTAATCACAATATAAAAGAAGAAACCAAAGATTTAAAGCAACAAAAAATGCAAGAAAATATACAACGTCAAAAAATGCAAAATGAAGAAAATAAAGCCGCTTATCCAACGAATGATGAAATTGCTCAAGCTGTTAAAACATTCCAGAAAATGGGATTAAATCCATTTAATATAAATGTTTCATCGTTAAACCAATTAAATTCCGAGCAGGCAAAACAAATGCAAAGCATAAATCAGGATATGATGCAGTTAAATATGATGCTTGGGCAAAATAATAATTCAAATAATAATAATATGATGAATATGCTTCCATTTATGATGATGTCTAATAATAATCCAAATTCAAATTTTAAAATGACACCTGAGATGATACAAACTATGGTTATGTCACAGATGATGCCTAATTTGGATTTCAATATGAGTAATAATAATAGAAATTAAGAGAGGTTTTAGTTTTTTATTATGAAAATATTAAGTGAAAAACTAGGAGAGATTGAAATTGACGAAAATTCAATTATACATTTTGTTTCTCCAATTATAGGTTTTAATGATATAAATCAATATGTAATAGTTAAATTAAATCAAAATGATAAATTTAGTTGGCTTCAAGCATGCAATGATAAAAGTGTTACATTTCCAATAACCGTACCACAGGCTTTTGACATTGATTATACGTTTGAAATTGATGATAATAATCAAAAGCTTTTGAATTTAGAAGGATCTGATGATATTTTAACTTTTAATATAGTAAATATTCCACTAAATCGCCCTGAGGATGCCACTATAAATCTGCTTGCACCTGTTGTTATTAATATAAAACAAAATATAGGTGCACAATTGATACTTTCTGGTTCAAATCATTTACCAAATAAAAGACTTTTTGATTTGTAGATAAAAATAGAAAAGGATATATAATTTGCTTGTATTATCACGTAAAAACGGACAAAAACTTATAATTGATGATAGAATAGAAATAGTTGTTATTGAAAGTTCATATAACTGTGTGAAGCTTGGTATTGTGGCTCCTAAAAATGTTTCCGTTTATCGGGAAGAAGTTTATATTGAAATAATTAAAAATAATAATAATGCCAATTTGACAAGCGTTCAATCTTTAGATGAAGTTAGCAGATTGTTTGAGAAAAAAAAGACTGTAAAAAATGAATTCAAAAACTAAAATTAATCTTATTCGTTCTTCAAATAGAACACAAAGTATTGATATTTTTAAAAAGAAAAATTATTTATATGAATTGGGTTTATGCTATTTACTTGAAGGAAATTTAAAAGAAACAAAAAAAATCTGGCTGAAACTTGACAAAAATAAAAATTCCATGATTTATTTTAGCCGCTCTATGCTTGGTTTTATTGAAAATAAAATTAAAGATTTACCTTCTTATCTTCAAATAAAATGTTATTTTGAAAGTTTTTTTGATATACTTTTAGAAAATAAACAAAATGAATTTTGTGATATGTTTTTAAAAAATATTAATGTTTTAGAAGATATAAATTGTGAAGTTTATAAATATATAGGTCGTGCACTTTTAAATAATGATTATGATGAACTTGCTTATGATTATTTAAATTATGCTATTCAAATTTTGGATGATGATATTGAAGCTTTTTATATGCTAGGAGAATATTATTTAAAATATAATAAAATCGATAAGGCATCTTCTTGTTTTGAAAAGATACTTAAGATAAATAATTTATATTATCCTGCAATTAAACAACTTAATTTACTTGTAAAATAAAATATGTACTATTTAATAAAAAAAGAAGAAAGGATTTAAAATTATGAAAGTTAAATTTAAAAAATTAATATGTTATTCATTGCTGTCAGCTCTTGCATTTACATTATATCCAAGTTTATCATATTGTGAAGAGAATAATCAAAAAATACTAAATGTAATACAGCAAGAAGTAAAAGTTAATCAGGCTTATATAGAAAATATTGGGTATCGTTTGCTTAATGCCAATCGTATAGATAAACGAATGAATTTTGTTTTTAATGGTAAAAATATTATAAATGCTACATCAAGCGGTCTTACCCGCGAAATTACACTTTATAAAGGTATTGCAAATATCTTAAAAACAGATGATGAGTTTGCCGGTATTTTGGCACATGAAATTTCACATGCTGTTGATTCTTATAACTATAATATGATATCTTATTTTTTAACAACAAAAATGGCTCCTAGAAAATATGAATATCGCTGCGATCTTCGTGCTGTTGATTTTATGGTTAAAGCCGGATATGATCCTTTGGGAATGATTGTTGCTTTAAATCGTGTTTTAGATGAAAATAGAACTTGGACTATTCTTTGCACTCATCCACGCGGTTCTTTGAGATTAATGAAAGTTTATGAATATATTTACAATAAATATCCTTATTTTTTGGTTAATTCTCCATATAAAAATGATCCTGTTTATCAAAATTTTCTTCTTACATCACGTAAACAGCGTATGAAATTACAAGAAAAGATTATGGAAAAAAATGAGGCACTAAAGGATGAGCAAAATGAAAACGAAACTCTTTAAAAAAATACAGTTCTTTTTACTTGTTTTATCATTATTTCAAAGTCATTATGCTGCTATTGCTTCAAGTATGGTAATAAAAGATGAACTTGTGGAGTCTACTTTAAAAGATAAAAATTTGACTTTTGAAAAATATGAAAAACCTGTAATTCAAGATGAACTTACTAAATTTTTAGATTACATTGAAAAACCCCAGGTAAGAAAAGGTTTAATTATTGAAAATGAGGATGTTCATTATTTAAAGACTGTTAAAAAACCTTATGTAAACGAAAATATAACAATTGAAAACGAGGATATAAAAAATTTAGATTATGATAGAATTGATATTTTGGATAATGTTAATAATGCTGATTTTCAAGATACGTTAAATGTTTTGAAAATAAAACCGGTAAAAATTATATCGGCAAAAAATTGTCATCTTGGACAATCTGTTGAATTTAAAACTATTGGCAATACCAGATATAAAGATAACTATATTGAAGATGGAACTTCTATTATATGCAAAATACAAATATAACAGATAATGCTTTTGGTGGCAATCCTGGCGATATTACAATTGAAAATTTTCAATTTAAAGATAAGTCTAAACGTAATTTTAGACTTGAAGGAACAATTGATAAGCATGGGGCAAATAGAACTTTGTGGATTGTGCCTTTAACTGTAGCCACCAATTTTTTTACTTTTTGCGGCGGTTACCTTTTTTATATTATTAAAGGCGGACATGCAAAATTGAAACCTGGTGATGAATTTGAACTTGAAATTTTACATAATTAAAATTTGGGATTTATATATAAGTTTAATTTTTTAAGAATTATTTAAAATTATTTTAACGACCTCCGGACGGGGTTACTTTTGCAGTCAAAAGTAACCAAAACCTTTCAACCCACTTGGTTTTCGTATATTCACACGACTCAACCTGAGCCTCCTTAACTCGTGCACTTCGTGCACTCAAACAAAAGGAGGCTTTGACAATGTTTCGTCTGTGACTATTACTCAAACCTGCGTATGGGTTGCCATTGTTGATCTCGTTCTCCAACTTTTTTATTCTCCCTCTCCCTAAAGGGAGAGGGTTGGGGTGAGGGTGATAAAAATTAAGTTTAAAATTAATTTAATATCCTCCGGACGGGGTTACTTTATTTATTTTTTTTAAAGAATTAAACAGTCGTAGAATAAAGTCAACAAATGTAACCCATACGCAGGCACGAACAATTATCACTCTCTTGAATTTCCTTCAAGCTCAAAGCACTTCGCCTATCGCACTTCGTGCTGTCGGCTTCGGTTTTTTTTCCGCCTGAGGTATCCGCCCTCATTTCATTCGGGAGTCTTTCCTACGGCGGAAATTAGTAATATATGGGGGAGGCTTTGCCTCCCCCATATCCCCCACACGAAAGTTAACGACCTCCGGATGGGGCAGCTTTTACGCAAAAGCTGCACAAAACCTCAACCCACTTGGTTTTCGTATATTCACACGACTCAACTTGAGCCTCCTTAACTCGTGCACTTCGTGCACTCAAACAAAAGGAGGCTTTGACAATGTTTCGTCTGTGACTATTACTCAAACCTGCGTATGGGTTGCCATTGTTGACCGCATTCTCTAACTTTTTTATTATCCCTCTCCCTTTTAAGCGTGAGGGTTAGGGTGAGGGTCTTTTCCTATCTCCCTCTCCCTAAAGGGAGAGGGTAGGGGTGAGGGTGGCAAAATTGTTAAGTTTAAAATATTTTAATGTCCTCCGGACGGGGCAGCTTTGTTTCACGATTTTTTAAAAAATACTAAACAATTGTAGAATAAAGTCAATAAATGTAACCCATACGCAGGCACGAACAATTATCACTCTCTTGAATTTCCTTCAAGCTCAAAGCACTTCGCCTGTCGCACTTCGTGCTGCCGGCTTCGGCTTTTCGCTCCCCGGGGCTTCGCCCGTACGGAAATCCGCTTTTTCCACAAAAAGTGCCTCCGCCTGAAAGGCTTTAATTTTATTTAATTATTTAAAATTTTTTTCAAAAAATGATTTAAAAATTATTTCAATGTCTTTTAGACGGAGAAACTTTGTGTAAAGTTGTATATAAGTCCCTAAAATAATTATATTAATACACGACACTCAATAGCTTTGCTTATGGTAATTTCATCAGCATATTCTAAATCCGAACCTATAGGAAGTCCCATGGCAATTCTACTTATTTTAACATTAAAAGGTTTTAAAAGTTTTGAAATATATAAACTTGTAGCTTCACCTTCAACAGTTGGATTTAAAGCAAGGATAACTTCTTCTATTTCATTTTGAGAGATACGATTAATTAACTCTCGAATACGTATATCATTTGCCCCTATTCCATCAAGTGGTGAAATAACTCCTTGAAGTACATGATATACGCCATTATATTCATTTGTTTTTTCTATTGCAAGAAGATCTTTTGTCTCACTAACAACACATATAGTTTTGTCGTCACGATTTGAATTTGAACAAATTTCACAAGGATCACTTTGAGACATATTATAACATATACTGCAATAATGTATTTTTTCTTTAGCTTCAATCATTAAATTGGCAAATTTTTGGACTTCAGGACTTGACATTTTAAGCAAATGTAATGCCATTCTTTGTGCTGACTTTGGACCTATTGACGGGAAACGTTCGAAAAAGTCAATAAGGTTTGCTAAAGGCTTTGTATATTGCATTGTTTAAAATAACCCCGGTATATTTATTCCGCCTGTTAAGCCTTTCATTTTATTTTCAAAAACAGATGATGCTTTTTTATTTGCTTCATTTATTGCTTGAGTTATTAAATCTTCTAACATTTCAACAGTTTCATCATCAACACTTTGAGGATTTTCAGGATTTATGGCTTCTTTTGTTAACTTAATTGACTTAAAATTCTTTTGTCCATCCACAACAACGGTAACGCTTTTATTTGGTGCATAACCTGTTAATTCTTGAGCTTTTAATTCTTCCTGTGCTTGAGTCAATTTTTTTTGCATTTGCCCAAACTGTTTCATTAAATTCCCCATATTCATCATAATTTTTAATTTCTCCCCACAATATTTATATTTCTCAAATTATTATACATAAAATAAACATTTATAGCAATTATACATTGTTGGATAACTATACTATTTTTTTATTTTTCTTGTAGCATTTATAATACTTGCACTCCAGGCAATAATATTTAAACCTATAAGCCAGGATTTTATTTTTTTAACTTCAATATTGTTTATGAGGTTTAGAAATGATAGATGCCAATCCAAATAAAAGAAAACCAAATTCATTCCACACTTTAGAACTATTTTTTTGCTTTTGAAACATTGGTGTAAAAATATTTGCTTTAATAAGAAAATCAATAATTGGCGATACAGGTGTTTCAATCATAACCAAATTGTTGTTTTGTTCATTTGCTTTAAATTTATGGGGGTTATATATTAGTTTACACTAAGTTTTGTGTATTTTAATCAAAAGAATAAATATATTTATGAGTTAAAAGAATTAATAAACAATAGCAATATTCCTTTTATAGTTGAAATATAGGATTTTGATAGATTACCAAATTCTTTTCAAAATGAAATAAAAAAAAGAATATATAAGAATTTTTTAAGCTTTTGTGTTTTCTTTTTTATACCCCTTCCAGGTAGCAATATTTGATATTGTCGTGGCGGCAAGTGCAACGCCTGAAAGGCAAGCGGCTATTATGCCGCTTTTGCGATCAGGTTTTTTATTTATTGCTTGAGAAATTCCGCAAGCTATAAGAGAACCTAAAAGTGCAGTTGATATGGCTTGTTTAGTCAACAAGTGATTCTTAACTTTCTTGTCATCTGTTTTACCATAAAAATCTGAAATAGTTATACTTTTAAAATTATTAATTCCCGTTAAAATTAACATTAACATTGTTAAAGAATAAGCCAGCTTATGCTTCTTTACTTCTTGTTTCAAGTTATCAACACCATCAAATATTGGCACACTTGTTGCTCCTGCAATATAAGACAATGTTGTAAGTGTACTTGATGCAAGGCTGTTTTCTATAACTAAATTTTTTTTATTTATATTTTTATCTTTTTGATTTTGTCTAAAACCAATATTCATATTTGGATTAATAGCTTGCATATTTTTTCCTTTTAGTGTCGTTTTGCAAGACGTTTACATTCTTTTATTGCTTTTTCGCCAAGTGTTTTAGCAGATACTGAATTCACTCCGGCTCTAATAACAGATCGTATCCCTGGAATATTTGATGCAATTTGTGTTGCACCTTCTTTAATTACTTCTGATGTTGCTTCTTTTGCAACTTGTTCAGCAGTTTCTTTACCAACAATAGAAATAACGTCTGTAACAGGGCCTTCAAAACGATTGTAATCATCTAAGTTTAAACTTTCAAATAAATCATATTTTTCTTCACGTGAAAGCCCATATATATCTGCAATTTCCTGAACCATAAGTTTACGTTGATCTGGTGATACTTTAAAAGAATCAACACTAGAACCAATAAGAGGAATTGCACCTACTGCAGCACCTGTTGCAGCTGTACCTGCAGTATAAGTATCAACAACTATACGTGCTTTTTTTTCACGTGGTGAACTTGGTCTACCTTTAAGATCTTTTGAAACTTCATGACATGTTGTTGTTATAGCTGAAATTGGAGCACCAACAACTTTACTTACTCCTTTAACAACACCTTTAAAGCCTTTACCCTTCATATTTTTAACAGCTTCCTCAGCTTCTCCTAAGCTTTTTACAGGAATACTAACAGCATCAATAGTTGCATTTAATATTCGTTCACCTTTTCTTAATTCTTCTGCCGGGCAATATGCTTCTGCATAATTCACAATTGCCTCACCTGCCATACCAAAAGGTGAAATGTTATAAAGAGGGATGTCAGCATCTCTCATTTTTTTACAACCGGCAATAAGTGTTACTGCAGCAGTCTCTTTAATCCAATCGCCAAACGGTGCACCAAACGAAATTTTATCCTTTTGAACACTATGTTGATTATTCATCTTCATTCCAAAACTTTGGGGATTTGAATGCATGTTTTTTACTTTCATGCCATTTCTATTTATTTTTGTTTTGTACCCATTTGTACCCATTTGTACCCCATAACTTAAATTGTTTACTTTTGATTTTATTTATCCTCTCTTTTTTTAATAATCTTTAGTTTAATTTTTAATTATATAAAAAACGTAAAAAAATAATTTGCTAATTAAATATAAAATGTTTACAAAAGTTAATGAAATTTAAATTAAAAAAAATTAAAAAATGGTTAATTTTAAAGAAAAAAATAAAAAAAGTTTTAAAATAAAAATATGAATATATATGTGATAAAGGAGGCATACTTATATGATGGATTTGAATCAATTAACGCAACGAGCACAAAACATATTATTTCAAGCACAACAGCTTATGCTTGAAAATAATAATTCACAAATTGATGATGAACATATTTTAATGAGTATCTTAAATGATGAAGATGATATATCAAAAGAGTATGTAAAAGATTTAAAACTTAACCAGCAATTTAAGACAAAACTTCAAAATCTTATTGATAAAAAGCCAAAACTTTCTCAAGTTATGAATTCTCAACAGCTTTATTTATCAAGCAATACAATAAATTTGCTTGAAAATGCAAAAAATGAAGCACAAAAATTGCATGATTCATTTATTAGTGTTGAACATTTATTACTTGCTTTAACTCAAACGACTAATGAACAGTTGCTAAGTTTGATAAATAATTATGGTATAACAAAAGATAAAATACTTTCGGTAATGAAAAAAGTTAGGGGAAATAATACTGTGGATTCACAAAATGCAGAAGAAAAATATAAAGCTTTAGAAAAATATTCAACAGATTTAACTGAAATGGCAAGGAAAGGTAAACTTGATCCTGTTATTGGTCGTGATGAAGAAGTTCGTCGTATAATTCAGGTGTTAAATAGAAAAACAAAAAATAATCCTGTTTTAATAGGTGAACCTGGCGTTGGTAAAACAGCCATAGTTGAAGGGCTTGCTCAAAGAATAGTACGCGGTGATGTGCCTGAGAGTATTAAGCATACAAAACTTATATCACTTGATTTAGGTGCACTTGTTGCAGGTGCAAAATTTAGAGGTGAATTTGAAGAACGTTTAAAAAGTGTTTTAAAAGAAGTGGAAAAGTCAAATGGTGAAATAATAATGTTTATTGATGAATTGCATCTTGTTGTAGGGGCCGGAAATCAGGAAGGTTCAATGGATGCAGGTAATTTACTTAAACCGCTTCTTGCACGTGGTGCATTAAGATGTATTGGTGCTACAACTATTAATGAATATCGTAAATATATTGAAAAAGATCCTGCATTAGAACGACGTTTTCAACCAGTGATGGTACTTGAGCCAACTGTTGAGGACACTATTTCAATATTACGCGGTTTAAAACAACGTTACGAAGTTCATCACGGAATAAGAATTAAGGACTCAGCTTTAATAGCAGCAGCAAAACTTTCTAATCGCTACATTCAGGATAGATTTTTACCCGATAAAGCAATTGATTTGATTGATGAAGCTGCTTCATCATTGCGTATTGAAATAGATTCAATGCCAAGTGAATTGGATAATTTAATAAGGCAAAAAATGCAGCTTGAAATTGAACGCGAAGCTTTGAAGAAAGAAGATCAGGATGATGAAAATGTAAAAAAAATTCAAAATTTAGATAATCTAATAAAAGATTTAAGTCAAAAAATAGATGTTTTAAAAACTCAATGGGAAAGTGAAAAAGAAGCTTTAATGAGTGATAATCAAATTCGTGAGGAAATTGAAAAAACAAAAATTGAAATAGAAAAAGCAGAACGTGAAACTGATCTTCAAAAGGCTGCCGAGTTAAAATTTGGTAAACTTATTGAACTTGAAAAACGTCTTAAAAATATTGATGAAAAAAATAGCAACAAGAAAAATGAAAATACATTACTTAAAGAAGAAATAGATGAAGATGATATAGCAAATGTGGTAAGCAAATGGACAAATATCCCTGTGAATAAGCTTATGGAAGCTGAAATGGAAAAACTTTTAAAAATGGAGGATATAATTCATAATGAAGTCATTGGTCAAGATGAAGCTGTTGAGTCTGTGTCAAATGCTATTCGTCTTGCACGTTCAGGTTTGAAAGATCCAAAACGTCCTATTGGAACATTTATATTTTTAGGTCCTACAGGTGTTGGTAAAACTCAACTTGCAAAAGCACTTGCCAAGTTTATGTTTAATGACGAAGATGCCTTGATACGTATTGATATGTCAGAGTATATGGAAAAACATCAAGTTGCAAGATTAATTGGTGCTCCTCCGGGATACGTTGGATATGACGAAGGAGGACAATTAACTGAAGCTGTTCGTCGTAAACCATATTCTGTTATATTGTTTGATGAAATTGAAAAAGCACATAGCGATGTTTTTAATATTATGCTTCAAATGATAGATGATGGACGATTAACTGATTCAAAAGGTAGAACTTGTGATTTTAAAAATACACTTATAATTATGACAAGTAACTTAGGAAGTGAAATAATTTTAAATGATACTTTAAATTCTTTTGTTTCAAATGAAGAATTTGATAAAACTAAGGAAAAAATTCTTGATTTGTTAAAACATTCTTTTAAACCTGAATTTTTAAATCGTATTGATGATATTGTTTATTTTAAAGCGTTGTCTCTTGCACAATTAACAGGCATTGTTGATATAAAAATGCAGAATTTGAAAAATCTTTTAAAAGAAAAAAATATTAATCTTGAGTTAACTCAAGATGGACGTGAATATATAGCAACTCAAGGGTTTAATCCTGTTTATGGTGCTCGTCCTTTAATTCGGGTTATTCGTAATCTTGTTGAAAATCCTATGTCAAAAAAGATACTTGGCGGAGAAATAAAAGATGGCGATACAGTTGTTATTGATTCAAATCATGATACAGTTGAATTTAAAGTTAAACATAGCAGTGATGATTAACTAAGTTTCTTTAATAAAAACATAAATAAAATAAAAGGATTAACAATTTAACTTTGTTAATCCTTTTTTTAATATTTTACTTTTTGATATTTTTATTATTTAATTTCTTCAATAACGCGATTTAAAGCATTTAAAGCATCTTCAGGCAACTTATCGAGTCCTGCTTTTTCTGTTTCACGTGAGGCAATAAAATTAATTCTATCCTGCATCCGTTTAATAAACTGTTCTTTATATTCTTTGTTATTAAATGATGTATCAAATCCTTCAATATTCATAATTTGAATATCTGAAAAATTTTCCCATTTTTCAAATTTAGCATTGCCTTCAACAATGGCTTCAAGTATACCAAGAGTATGTTTGGGTTCAACTTTCTTACCCATAAACTCACCTGTATTTAGGATATAACAATCAACACCATCTTCAATTAACTGTTTAAAACGAATATAATCCATTTCTAAAGGATAAACGCGGAAAGGATTAGCGTAAGGTTCAACAACAAGAGCATTTGGGTCGACTCCTTTTGCAAGACGTTCTGCAGTTGTGCGTTTTGTTGCTAGAGTTGCACCCATAGCAGAGCCTAAAGATGCACCTGACAGTTTTAAAACAGGAGGAATAGTTGGATCTTTCATTAACCAGAAAATGGCATCAATAGGTTCATTAATTCTATCAACACGATTAGCAGACCACAATTTTGACTTAACGGCACGCCCATTGCCATTTCTTATATCTTCAGTTATAGATAACAACTTGCCATCTTTTGTTGCAATCACTCCATTATTTTGCTGGGTTAATATATATTTGTTATCTTCACAGCCAATTGGATAATCCTGTGTTTTATCAAAATACGCAGGTTCTAAAGCTATTGTGTATTTGTCATGAACATTAATAATAAACGCATCATCATGAAGAACTGTTATATCATATTTATTGTTATGTTTTGCATGAGTGATGGTTGATTTACCTGATCCTGAAAGCCCAAATACTGCCGCCTGGAATGATTTTTGAGGAAGATTATAACGTTTCATACCACCATGGCATGAGGCATATCCATTACGGGCAGCACAGCCCCATGCAAGTGTCAATGTTCCTTTTTTATGTTCTCCAAAATATCTCATACCTAATATTGCAGCACAATTATGTTTTGGATCAAAGAATGTCAAGCCGTATGGGAAATCAGGATGAGTCCAATCAGGATCAGAAAATATAAATATATCACCTTCGGGTAATTCACGTGATTTTTCATACATTTTTGCATATTCTTCATTGATATACTGAAAGTTTAACATCCAAGAATACATAATGTTTTCAAAACCACTAGGAATAAGCAAATGAGCTTTCACCATAAAATCTTCATCAAGTCCAACATATGCTTCTGTGCGATACATAAGTTTATCACGTGTTTGATAAACAGCTTCACGAATAATCGGCAGCAATGTAGGTAAGTCACAATTTGGTTCTCCAACTATTTTTCTTGCAGCAGCACAGCGTCCAACAACAGTACCATCGTTAAATAATAGTTGATTAGCATTTTGAGGTAAACCGATTTTTTCAGGTTCAAATACTGGCATACCAGTTAATTCAACTGTACCGGGACTATTTTTTGCTAGTTTATATGCTTCTGCTACAGTTTTGATTTCTTCAACATTATTACCATAAAATGGTGCAGTTATTGTTGCTTTTGCACTTGAGTATAACTTTTTAATGTCTTCGCTTGTGGTAAAAAATTCTTTTGTGGCCATGTTTTTCTCCTAAGTTTATGTAATTAATAAAGTGTTAAATTGACAATACTTTTCTTATATTACAATAACTTCAAAAAAAAAACCAGCTTTTTTATTTCTTAATTATTTTTTACATGGTTTAAATGTGCATTTTTAATGTAAAAATCACGTGCTTGACGATTGAATTCTTTTTGTGCTTTATATTTTTTTCTAAAATCATCAATTTTTTTGAATACAAAGTTTAAAGCATAGCCGGATAAAGTTCCTATGGCAAGTGATTTTAACGCATTATCCATTTTGGCTGCTGAAATAAAACTAACTCCAAGACCTGCAAATAAAGGTAATCCTACGGTTAGCGTTTTTGAAGTTGCTTCTTCTTTATCTTTGGATTTACACAAACTATAACCGAAACCTGCTGCTGGAACAAGGAAAAATAAAGTATCACTTGTTGCTGAGCCAACTGATAATTCAATAAATTTTTCGTATAAAAGCTGACTTTCAGTATTTACTGTTTTTGATAAGTTACTATTTGCACTTAATACTTTTTTAGCAAGTTTTTTATATTCTTTTGAATCTTTTCCCATAATTTTTGCAAGTTCGTCAAGTTGATTTCTTAGTCCTTTATCTATTGCCGAATATTTATTTAAAACATCTTGACTTAATTTTGTTTTGGTTTCTAATATTTGCGGTAAGTTAAAGCTTATATATTTTTTATTTTTACCAAAAAGCATTTTATGTTTATCTATATATCCTTTAATTCCGTCTTTTTTATTAAAGTTAAAAATATAATCTCTCACTATTTTTTTAGCACTATCCAGTTTATCTTTAGCATTCATAAATCTTTTATTTCGATTTATCTGTGAAAATCCTTCTTCAAATGCTAAATTTACATCTTTTAATGATTTTAAAAGAGAATCTTTTGTTGCTTTATCAATTTTGTTAGATTTTAAAAGATTTTCTATTGTTTTTTCAATTTCAAGGTATGCCTGTGAAAATTTATTGCCGGATTTTGAATACATTGAGTCAATAGTACCTATAGATAATTTTTGATAAAATCTTTTTAACCAGCCTGTAAATTTTGATAAATGTAATTTATCGCTTGTTTCTTCAATTGCAATATCACGAATTGCAACAGGATTATTCATCCATGGATTTATAAAATCATTAATTTTTGTGAGAATATTTGTTGTTTTTTCTGTGACATTATTTTTAAATTTTGTCCAGAAACTTAAAATCTTTTTGTTTGAATAGTCAAGATTAATTTTCTTTGATTCTTTATTTAAAATATCAACTTTAGCTTTGAAGTTTCCTTTTCCAAGCAAGAAAAATAAAAGTCCTGCTCCTAATAAAAGAGTTGAACCAAGTCCTAAACCTATGCCTATTTTTTTACGAAGACTAAATTTTTCGCTTATTGTGCCTATTTGTATTTCATCATAATTTTCAGGCAAATTATAAGCACAGCTAGAATTTGTTGTCAATTTATCATCATTTTTGTTTTTATTCCGATTAAATATTGACGTTTGCTCATTAAACTGAGGATTGTAATTTATCTGTCCTTGATAATTTAACATTTTTCACACATTTTTATACTCAATTATATAAAAAATTAAAAATGTAAAAAATTGCTAAAATATTAAGTTTTTTTAATAATGTTACAAAATTTTATAAATTTCGTTTAAGTCAATTTTTAAAACACGGCATATTTTGACTATTACTGTTATGGAAGGATTAACTTTTGCACATTCAATTGAACTTAAGTATTTTTGTGAAATACCTGAAAGTTCAGCTAATTTGTCTTGATTAAAATTATTTTTTATTCGCTGTAATTTTATATTTAAACCAATTGTTGATAAGATATTATCTTTAATCATAAATAATATAATATTATACTTGACGTTATTAATGTATACATGATAGTATATACTTTAAGTATTATCATACTTAAAATTTGTAAATCAAAGCCCGAAATTTTAATAATTAAAAAATCGGGCATTTCATTATATTGAAAAGTTTCATTTATTTTATACAATATTTTCGCGTATTGCTTTAACTGCAGCCTGCACTCTATCTTCAACACACAATTTTTGAAGAATTGAGCAAACATGTGCTTTTGCTGTATGAACGGATACAATAAGCTCATTTGCTATTTCTGTATTACTTTTTCCATCAACTAAGTGTTTTAAAACTTCAAGTTCACGTTCTGTTAATTGAGCTTTAATGTTATCATAATTTGGCTTTGAAGCTAAGTTTGTATTTTCTGGTTTAGGAAATGCTTTTAAAGCTGCACTTCTAACTTTCGGAGATAAAAAACAAGCACCTTTATAGACATTTTTTATTGTGTCAGCAAGTAAATCAGGTGTTATATCTTTCAAGCAATATCCTGAAGCACCGCAGCCTAATGCAGCTGTAATTTCTTCATCACGCTCATGTGAAGTTAGCATAATAATTTCGCATTTTGGCATCATTTCTTTTATCTTAGAAGTTGCTTCTAAACCATTCATTCCGGGTAAACCCAAATCCATAAGAACAACATCCGGGTTAAGTTCTTTAACTTTTTGAATGGCTTCTTCGCCGCTTTGGGCTTCACCAATAACAGATAAACCTTCGAATTCATTTAAAACTGAACGTAAACCGACACGTGTTAGTTTATAATCTTCAACTATTATCAGTGAAATGTCTTTTTCTTTTTGATTAATTGTGCATGTTTTGTCCATTTTTCTTCCTATTCTGACGTACTGTCGTTTGAACTTGTTTTTATTTTAAGTTTTTAATTTTTATAAAGATATTCGCCATGTGGGTATTAAGTTGAGTACCACATGGGCAATAAAAAATACATTTTTTTATAAATTATTTAGAATAAATAAAATAAAAAACGATTTAACGTTTATTTTCGCCAGAATAATATATATAAAGTTTTGTAAATTATAATTTGCAAAAAATAATATTTATAGTATATTATAAGATATAGTGAAATAAACTCTTCCAAAAAATAGAATATAAGGAAAATGTGTATTCTATAATTTGGGGTGTAAAAAATAAAAATAGAGAAGGTAAGAAATGGGAATCAAAGGTAAAAATGACAGGATGGTTGTACTTGCATGTGAAGATTGCAAGGAACGTAATTATACAACAACTAAGAATAAAAAGACAAATAAAGAACGCTTGGAGTTAAAGAAATATTGCCCGCGTTGTAAGGCTCATACAAGTCACAAAGAAACGAAGTAAATATTAAATAAAAGAAGATATGCGCCTTTAGTTCAGTTGGTAGAACGTCGGTCTCCAAAACCGGATGTCAAGGGTTCAAGTCCTTTAGGGCGCGTTTTTTCAAATAGTTAAGGATAAGTAACAAATAATGGGAAATATTGCTAAATTTGAGAAAAAAAATGATAGTTTTGTTTCAAAAACAAAAAATTATTTTAAAGGTGTCAAGAATGAATGGGGAAAAATAACATGGCCTGAAAAAAAACAGGTTTTTGTTGAAACATTGTATGTAATTGCGATAGTATTTGTGTTTACGTTATTTATTCTTATCTTGGATTTAGTTTATAAAGGTGCTTTTAGTTTTTTAAAAATTAATTAAGGAAAACGGGTTTTAAGTATGTCAACAAATAATAGTAATAATGAAAATAACAAAGAAGTAATAGTGAGAAAAGCTGATCGTGAAATAGAATTTGACGAAAATCTTGGAAAGTATAAAAGTGTTGAAGTGAAACCTTCTTCTTTGTCTTCAGGCAAGAAAAAATCATCAAGTGATTCTTTAAACGGGGAAAAGGAGCCTAAAAAGCGCTGGTATGTTGTTCATGTTTACTCAGGACATGAAAATAAAGTTAAAGTTAATCTTGAAAAACGTATTGAATATATGAATATGGGAGAGAAAATTTTCCGTATAGAGGTTCCTCAAAAGGCTGTTACTAAGGTTAGAGATGGAAAAAAACATGATGTGGAAGAGAAAATATTTCCAGGTTATGTGCTTGTTGAGATGATTATGGATGATGATTCCTGGTATGTTGTTCGTCATACAGCTGGCGTTACAAAATTTGTTGGATCTTCAAAAAGACCTATTCCTGCTCGAGAAAGTGAAATTAAGAAAATTATTCAAAGAACTCAATCACAAACAGTTAAGGTTGAATTGGATGTTAAAGTGGGTGATCAGGTTCGTATCGTTTCAGGTCCGTTTGCTGACTTTATTGGTGATATTACTGATGTTTACCCGGATAAAGCAAAATTAAGAGCAAGTGTTTCTATCTTTGGACGTGAAACACCTGTTGAGTTAGAATATAAACAAATTCAAAAAGTATAATAGATTATATAGTTAAAAACAACGTGGAAGGCATTAAAAATCGCCGTTATCACCACGAAAGGAGACAAAAAAATGGCAAAAAAAGTAGTAGGCAAAATTAAATTACAAATCCAAGCCGGAAAAGCAAATCCGTCACCTCCTGTTGGTCCTGCGTTAGGTCAACATGGTGTTAACATAATGGAATTTTGTAAACAGTTTAATGCAAAAACTGAATCTCAAGCTGGTTACATTATTCCTGTAGTTATTGATGTATATGAAGATAGAAGTTTTTCTTTTGTTACAAAATCACCACCGGCTGCTGTTTTAATAAAAAAAGCAATAGGGCTTGAAAAAGGCTCGGCTGTCCCAAATAAAACAAAAGTTGGACAAATTACAAAAGCTCAATTGGAAGAAATTGCCAAAATTAAAATGGAAGATTTAAATGCAACTACCATGGAAGCTGCTGTTGAAATGATTAAAGGTTCAGCACGTGCAATGGGAGTTACTGTAGTAGATTAATTGTGGGAGTTTTTAAAACAAACGTTATTACCACGAAAGGAGATATTTTATTATGTCAAAGTTGACTAAAAAACAGAAGAAAATACAAGAACTTATGGAAAATTTTACTCAACCTTCAAGTGCTTGTGATGCTATAAAAAAACTTAAAGAAGTATCAAAAGAAATAGCTAAATTTAATGAAACAGTTGAATGTCATATGCGTTTGGGTATTGATGTAAAACATGCTGACCAACAAGTTCGTTCAACAACCGTGTTACCTGCAGGATTGGGCAAAACAGTTCGTGTTTGCGTTATTGCTAAAGGTAATAAAGTTCAGGAAGCTATTGATGCAGGGGCCGATTTTGCAGGAACTGAAGATATTATTGATAAAATTTCAGGTGGTTGGTTTGATTTTGATACTTTAATTGCAACACCTGATTGTATGGGTATGTTAGGTAAATTAGGTCGTGTTTTAGGGCCTAAAGGCTTAATGCCTAACCCAAAAACAGGTACTGTTACATTGGAAGTTGGTAAAGCCGTTAAAGATGCAAAAGCCGGTAAGGTTGAATTTCGTGCCGATAAGCAAGGTATGATTCACGTTCCTATTGGTAAAATTGAGTTTTCTCAAGAAGATTTAGTAAAAAACTATGCTACACTTGCTGAAGCAGTTTTAAAAGCTAAGCCATCTGCAGCTAAGGGTGTTTATATTAAGTCTGCTTTCTTGACCACAACTATGGGGCCAAGTATCAAGCTTGATGCAAAAAATATAGCATCTGAAGTTAAAGAACTTGTGGTATAATAAATTTAACTATAATATAAGTAATAAAGTATAATGTGTCTCTTAGGCTGCTTAAACCTTTAAGCAGCCTTTTTTTCTTCAAAAATTTCTCCTAACATATAAAAAGAACCGCATATTATTGTTAACTTTTCGTCTTCTTTTTTATCATTAATAATATTTATAACCTGTGATTTATTTATTATTTTTAAAGGTTTATTTATTATTCTTTCTAAATCTTTAACTTTGACTGCATTTTGGCAATTAAATTCGTATAAAAAAATGTCATCATTAGGAGTAAATAAAACATTCACAATTTTTTCATATTCTTTTGTATTTAATGAACCGTATATGAATTGAATTTTTTTATCTTTAAAGTAAAAATCAAGACTTTTTCTTAATTTTATTGCTGCATCAAAATTGTGAGCTCCATCTAAGATAACATGATTATTTAGAAATTGAAAACGATAATCCCATTTCACATTTTTTAAACTAAATTTTAACACCTCTTGTTGATTATAATTAATGTTTTTTAATAAATTATCTTTTAAATAGTCAAATGCATTTAGCACCAAATTAAGATTTTCAACTTGCCACAAGCCTAAAAGATTAAACTCATATTCTTCATTGCTATTGATTTTAACATAGTTTTTGTTGTTTTTGAAATTTAATTTTATATCATTTTCATTCAAAATCACTTGAACATTTTTTTGAACGGCAATATTTTTTATGACGTTAAATCCTTGATTATACTTTGAAATAACAAGAGGAACATTTTCTTTTATAATTCCTGCTTTTTCAAATGCTATTTGTTGAATTGTATTTCCAAGACGATCCTTGTGGTCAATTGAGATTGAAGTTATAATAGTTAAAATAGGCTTTTTTACAATATTTGTTGCATCAAAACGTCCGCCAAGTCCTGTTTCTAAAATCACAACATCTACATTTTCTTTTTTAAAATATAAAAAAGCAGCAACTGTTAAAATTTCAAATTCTGTTAGATGTGTATTATTTTCTTTTGATACCTTTTCAATTTTAAAAATAAGTTCACTTAAATCTTCTTTTTTAATATCTATATTATTTATTTTAATTCTTTCACAATATGATAAAATATGAGGAGAAGTGTAAAGTCCAACATTTAGCCCGACGTTTTTTAATAACTCACATAACATTGCACAAGTTGAACCTTTGCCATTTGTGCCTGCAATATGGATTATTTTTAAATCTTCTTGGGGGTTGTTGAATAATTTAAGAACTTTTTCTATTCTGCTTAAACCAAGTTCAATATAGAATTTACCGTTTTTATTTAGTATATTTATTGCCTTTTGAAAAATTTCTTCCATAATGAATTATGTCTTTTTTTATATATCTCTTTTGGAATAGCTTGTATTATTACTTCACATAATTTATCAATAGGGTCATAGTATAATTTGTAAACATAATTGTCAAGTGTTTTATTGAAAAACGCAGGTATTTTAATAAAATGTTCATAAGAGTGATATATACAAATAGACATTTGTGGTCTATCACGTTTTATTGTTTCAATTGCACCATTTAATGCATTAAGTTCTGAATTTTCTAAATCCATTTTTATAAAATCAACTTTTTTTATATTATTTTCTTTAACAAATTCATCGATTGAAATGGCTTCAATATTAATAAAATCACCTTCTTTGTTTAAAGTGACTGTGTTTGAAACATCTCTTACAGATGAGGCTATGTATGAAGCTTGAGCAATTGCTTTAAATTGCAATGTTTCTTTTTTGTCCCAAAGTGCTTTTTCAATAATTTTTATTTTATTATTTTTTGAAACTAATTTATCTTCAAGTTCTTTTTTACAAATATTGTATAAAGGCTCAAAAGCATATATTGTTTCAACATTTTTAAATTGAGAAGAAAAAATAGTTGATATTTCACCAGTATTAGCCCCACCATCAATTACTGTTTTGATAACATCTTTATTTAAATATTCGCAATATTGTGGACAAATTTCATTTTTAAAATATTTTTTTCTTAATTTTTTATTAAACTCAAGTAATTTTTTGTTGTTTTTAAAACCTGATAAAATATTTAAAAATAATAATTTATAAAGTTTTTGTTCATCTTTTGTTTCAAAAATGTTTTTTGATGTTTTGTATTTTTTGTATAATTCCTCTGAAACCAAAAAACCTTGATTAGACTTCATAAAATTTTTATTCAAAAATATAATATTGTAAAAATTTAAATTGTTTAAAATAACTTCAATTTTGTTTTTATGAGCAATTGATGAAATTATTATATAATCAAATTCACTATTTAAATCTTCATATTCAAAAGGAGATTTAACTTTTAAATTGTCGATATCACCTGTCTTAAAAGAATCTAAAAAACATACAAGTTGAATGTCAGGTCTATAGATTTTTAAATTTTCTTTTATTCTTAAACCTAAGTCACAAGTTCCGTATATAGCAATTTTGGCATTTTCTTTAATCTGTAAAAATAATTTTTTATATTTATTTTGAAAAAAAGTCATACAAATTATCTCGGGGGTTAAAATAATATACTTGTTTATTATAAGTTATTAATCTTAATTTTTCAAATGTTTTAAATTAATTTTTATAAAGTATTAGGTAAATTGGATAATATATTATAAATATTTGTTTATTTCTTTATTATACTATTCGGGAATATTTTAATAATTATTTTTTAAATAATATAAATTTGTAAAATAAATTGAATTATTAAATTTAAGGAGCAAATATGGAGAAAATTATCACATCTCAGGTTTGTAAATTGGAACGACTTGAAAATCTTTTTATTCAACTTACTTATGGCAATTGCAATTTAAAATGTAAACATTGTTATATAACTCAAAATAAAAAGTTGGAAAAATCTGATTTTATATCGCTTGATTTAATAAAAAATACAATATATTCAAATTCAACCAGGTTTGTAGAAAATATTTATTTAACAGGTGGTGAGCCTTTAATGCATCCTCAGTTTAATAATATTTTGAGAATGTGTCTAAAAAGAACAGATACAACAATTATTACAAATGGTGTTAATATAAATGATAAAAAAGCACGTTTTTTTGCAAAAGTTGAAGACGAATTTGAAAATTCAAACTTATATTTTAAAATCGGTATTGAACACTATGATGAGTTAAAAGTTGATGACTTAAAAGGAAGAGGAACATTTCGTAAAAGTATCAATGCTGTTGTAAGTTTATTAAAATACGGTTTTTCTCCCATAATTTTCTGCACAAATTATTATAATGAAAAAGAAGACAATTTAATAGATGGATTTACTAAGGTATTGTTGCGATATAATGCTCAAATAACAAGTCAAAACGTTAAAATAATTCCTTATTTTGATAAAAATAAAATAGATGACAATGATACATTAGTTGAAAGACATGATAATGATTTTAATATTGACTGCAAAACTAGTCGTATATTAACATCAAAAGGCGTCTATTGTTGTAACTTTTTAGCAAATGATTATCGTGGTCGAAGCGGGCCTGATTTAAATGAATTTGCTCAAAAAACATATCTTGAATCCCCTTGTTGTAATTTATGTTTAAAAGAAAATAGAAAATTATTTACGGATTAATAAATAGTCAAAATACATTGTTTATTTTTATCTATTTGTTATATAATTAAGAAGTTATGAATGAAAAATATCAAATTTTTTGTGATTTTGACGGTACAATAACAAAAGTTGATACGATTGGGGAATTTTTAAACCGTTTTGCAAATAAAAAATGGCTTGATGTTGAAAAGCAATGGAGAAATGGTCAGATTGGCTCACGTGATTGTATGATAAAACAATTTTCTTTTATTAAAAATGTTTCTATGTCTCAACTTGAAAGTTTTTTTAATGATATTGAAATTGATGAAACATTTATTGAATTTTATAATAACGTAAAGAAAAGAAATATTAAATTTACAATTGTAAGTGATGGTTTTGACATTTTTATATATAATATTTTAAAAAAATATAAACTTAATGATATTGATGTTTTTGCAAATAGATTAAAAATTAAAAATGGGGAATTTATTCCACTATATGATGATAAATATAAAGATTGTAAGAAACAATCAGGTGTGTGCAAGTGTAAAGTTGTAGAAGATAAGAGTATAAAAGATCATGAAATAATTTTTATAGGTGATGGCTTGTCAGATGCTTGTGTTTCAGGTAAAATAAGTAAAATATATGCTAAAAATTATTTAGCACAATACTTAAGTTCAAATAATAAACCTTATATTAAGTTTAACAGTTTTAATGAAATAAAAATATAGTTGTATTAATAAAGCTTTAAATAATAAAAGGGATGAGGTAGAAGAATGATATTAAAAGAAGATGTAAATAATTTGACTGATGAAGAAATACGTGAGCTTGATAATGAGTATTGTTCTTGGGGTGATACTGCACATTATAGTGAGAATCCTAAAATATTTTCATCATGCGAAGGTTCGTATATGTATGATAGTAATGATACTCCATATTTAGATCTTCAGATGTGGTATGCTTCTTGTAATCTAGGCTATAAAAATAAACGTATAAATGATGCTGTTATTGACCAAATAAATACAATGCCAGGAATTGCACCAAAATTTATATATAATTATAAAGCTTTATTATCTCAAAAAATAGCAAAAGGCATGGTGAAAAGATTTGGCGAAAAGGGTCGTGTTCATTTTAATGTTGGAGGAGCACAGGCGATTGAAGATGCTATAAAGGTCTTAAGAAATTATACTCATAAAAACCGGCAATTTGCATTTATGGGTGGATATCATGGACGCACAATAGGGGCATCTTGCATTACATCAAGTTATCGTTATCGTGAGTCATACGGTCATTTTTCTGATAGAGCACATTTTGTTCCTTTCCCTTACTGTTTCCGTTGTCATTATGGTAAAAAATGCGAAAATTGTAATTTCTATTGTGTAAAGCAGTTTGCTAAGAATTTTGAAAGTGAATATAATTCATTCTATGACAAAAAAACAGGTGACTGTGAATATGGAGCATTTATTTGTGAACCCCTTCTTGGAACAGGTGGTTATGTTGTTCCGCCAAAGGGATACTTTAAAGAATTAAAGAAAGTATTGGATGAATTTAATATTGTTTTTGCAGTTGATGAAATACAAATGGGAATATATCGCACCGGTAAGTTGTGGGCTATTGAACATTTTGGTGTGACACCTGATTTGATTACATTTGGTAAATCACTAACAAATGGCTTGAATCCACTTGCAGGGTTATGGGCTAAGGAAAAATTAATTGCACCTGATGTATTTCCGCCAGGGCGGGCACATTCTACATATTCTTCAAATCCAATTGGAACAAGAGCCGGATATGAAGTTATGTCTATCCTTGAAGAAGAAGATTTTGAAACAAGTGTTAAGGAAAAAGGGGAATTATTTCTTGAAGGACTTAGATTGTTAAAGTCAAAATATTCTGTAATTGGTGATGTTGATGGCTTAGGGCTTGCATTACGTATGGAAATAACACAAACGGATGGATTTACTCCTAATCGTGATTTATGTGACAAACTTCAAGAAGAAGGCTTAAAGGGTGATTTAACTTATAAAGGTAAAAAATGCGGTCTTGTTCTCAATAATGGAGGTTATTATAAGAATGTTATAACATTTGTTCCTTCATTATATATTACAAAAGATGAAATAAATATGGCAATTGAGCTTTTAGACCAGTTATTTACGAGGTTTGAAAAGTAATTGTGAAAAGTTCGCCTGATTTAGACTTTGAGTTTATTGATGAAAATAATAAATCAAAAGGTGCTGTGTTGCTATTTCATGGGCTTACAGGAAGTACATTTGAAATGAAAAAATATGCACAACATTTACACTCGAATGGTTTTGATGTTTTTGCATATTGTCTTCCAGGTCATGGTGAAGATACAGGGCAGATACGTTGTGTTCGTTATATTGATTGGATAAATTTTGCCGGATATAAATTTAAAAAGTTGAAGAAAAAATACAATAATGTATATTTGGGCGGATTATGTTTGGGGGCTGTTTTAGCACTTATTCTTGGTCAAAAATATAAATTGGAGGTAAATGGTATAATTTCTCTATCAACAACTTTATATTTAGACGGTTGGACAATGCCATGGTATAATTTTATGATGCCTTTGGGCTTGTATACTTTGATTCGTTATTATTATACATTTCCAGAGCGAGAACCGTATGGTATAAAAAATATAAAAAAACGAAGAAGTATTCAAAAAATAATGGGTAAAAATTCAATAGCTATGGATAATTATCCTTTAAGTTGTGTTTATGAACTTTTAAAATTGTCTAAATTAGCACGTAAAAATATGAAAAATGTAATTTCCCCTATTTTAATTATGCATTCAAAAGAAGATGATTTAACAAGTATAAAAAGTGCCAAATTTGTTTATAATAATGTAAGTTCTCTTGATAAAGAAATATTTATCCTTGAAAATAGTTACCATCTTATGTTATATGACAATGATAAAGATTTTGTGTTTGATAAAAGTGTTGAATTTTTGAACAATTTGGTGCAAAAGAAGGAAGTTTTAAATTATGCTAATTAATTCTTTTATTTCAATCAATATGTTGTTAATTGTTGCATTTTTATTGGGTCAGTATTTTTTGAAGTTGGATAAACCAAAATTGATGGCTGCTTTTTCAATTTTTATTTCAATAGTTTTGGTGTTTTATTTGGCTTTCATTTTAATAATATGTGTAAAATCTATTATTTATAAGGAATATTTAAATTTGATTTTATTTCCATTTATGTTTGTACCGTTTATTATTGGAATATTTGCTAATTATAAAAAAATTAATTTTTATACAAATATTCAAAATCTTTTTTTTGTGTTAAGTTTAGTTATAGCTATATTTTTATTTAAGTAGTATAAAGGTGATCGGAAAAAATTATGAATATTCTTCTTTTTGGTGCTGGTGCAAGAGAGCATGTTATTTTAGCAAAATTGCACGAGTCAAAATTATTATCAAGGCTTTTTCTTGCAAATCCAGGTGATGGATTTAAACGTTTAGGGGAGATAATTGAGTTTATAGATTATTATGATTTAGGAAAAAAATGTGTTGAAAGAAAAATAGAACTTGTCATAATTGGCCCTGAAGAACCACTTGCTGAAGGTATTGTTGATGTTTTAAATTCGTTTGGTATTAAAACAATTGGGGCAAATAAACATTTTTCAAAACTTGAATCCAGCAAAATATTTGCAAAGCAATTCATGCAAAAGTATAATATTCCCACAAGTCCTTTTGAAATTATAGAATCATATCAAGATATTGAGACAAAATTTATTGAGTTTGTTGATAAATATAAAGAAAAAAAAATTGTCTTAAAAGCAGATGGTTTATGTAAAGGTAAGGGAGTTTTCATTTGTGATGATATTAAATTTGCTAAAGACAAATTAAAAAAACTTTTGGATGGAGAATTTGATAAAGCTTCAAAAAAAGTTATTGTTGAAAAATACCAGGAAGGAGAAGAAATATCATTAATTTGTTTGTTTGATGGTAAAATATTGTTGCCTTTTTTGCCTTCACGTGATTATAAAAGAGCATACGATGGAAATATTGGACCAAACACAGGTGGTATGGGTGCTTATTGTCCTTTAAAGTTGTCTAATGATGTAAAAAAACAAATAAGTCAATATTTAATTAAATTGCAAAATGCACTTATTAATGAAAAAGCTAATTTTTCAGGTTTTATATATTCAGGTCTTATAATAACAAAAGAAGGTCTTAAAGTTTTAGAATATAATATGCGTCCTGGTGATCCTGAAATACAGGCATTATTAACAGCTTTAAAATCTGATTTTTTAAATATATTATACAAAGCATCTGAAAAAAGGCTTGATGAGGTAAATTTAAATTGGGAAAATAACTCATCATATTGTTTGGTTGTTGCTTCTGAAGGATATCCTCAAAATCCTAAGTTTGGTGATGAAATTGTTAATCTAGATAAACTAAAACAAAAATATCCTGATGTTTGTGTTTATTATGCAAATGTTTTAAAAAAGGACAAAAAAATATATTCAAATGGTGGAAGAGTTTTATCCTTGTGTTCGCATAATGCTTATATTTTGTATAAATTTGCAGAAGAACTTGATTTTAAAAATAAGTTTTATCGTAAAGACCTGTTTGGTTTAAAATCGTTTTAAAAGAAATTAAGGGACTTATATACAAGTTTACACAAAGTTGCCCCGTCCGGAGGACATTAAAATATTTAATTTGTTGAAATTTAACATTTTTGTCACCCTCACCCCAAACTTTACGCTTAAAGGGAAAGGGGAAAATAAAAAAGGTTGAGAATGAGCTCAACAACGGCAACCCATACGCAGGTTTGAGTAATAGTCACAGACGAAACAGTGTCAAAGCCTCCTTTTGTTTGAGTGCACGAAGTGCACGAGTTAAGGAGGCTCAAGTTGAGTCGTGTGAATATACGAAAACCAAGTGGGTTGTGGTTTTGTGCAACTTTGTCCACACAAAGTTGCCCCGTCCGGAGGACGTTAAAATATTTAATTTGTTGAGATTTAACAATTTTGCCACCCTCACCCCAACCCTCTCCCTAAAGGGAGAGGGAGATAGGAAAAGACTTTTACCCCCGCCCTTAAGCTAAAAAAAGAAAGTGGAAAATAAAAAAGTTTGAGAAAGAGGTCAACAATGGCAACCCATACGCAGGTTTGAGTAATAGTCACAGACGAAACATTGTCAAAGCCTCCTTTTGTTTGAGTGCACAAAGTGTACGAGTTAAGGAGGCTCAAGTTGAGTCGTGTGAATATACGAAAACCAAGTGGGTTGGGGTTTTGTGCAACTTTGTCCACACAAAGTTGCCCCGTCCGGAGGACGTTAAAATATTTAATTTGTTGAGATTTAATAATTTTGCCACCCTCACCCCCACCCCTCTCCCTTTATGGAGAGGGAGATAGGAAAAGACTTTTACCCCCGCCCTTAAGCTAAAAAAAGAAAGTGGAAAATAAAAAAGTTTGAGAAAGAGGTCAACAATGGCAACCCATACGCAGGTTTGAGTAATAGTCACAGACGAAACGTTGTCAAAGCCTCCTTTTGTTTGAGTGCACGAAGTGCACGAGTTAAGGAGGCTCAAGTTGAGTCGTGTGAATATACGAAAACCAAGTGGGTTGAAAGGTTTTGGTTACTTTTGACTTCAAAAGTAACCCCGTCTGGAAGACATTAAATTAATTTTAAATAATTTTAAAAAAATAATTGTTCGTGCCTGCGTATGGGTTACATTTGTTGACTTTATTCTAAAGCTGTTTAACATTAAATTTTGTGTGGGGGGATATGGGGGGAGGCTTTGCCTCCCCCCCCCCATAAATACTAATTCTCGCCGTAGGAAAGACGCCCGAATGAAATGAGGGCGGATACCTCAGACGGAAAAAAAGCCAAAGCCGACAGCACAAAGTGCTATAGGAGAAGTTAAACAAAGCTGCCCCGTCCGGAGGATATTAAAATATTGAAACTTCTATATAACTTTACACAAAACTTAGTGTAAACTTATATATAAATCCCGAAATTAATTTAAGAAAATGTTTCAAATATGTATGTATGTTTTTTTATCCTTTAAAAATATAAATGAAGTTAATAAATTTTTTTTTAACTCATAATATTATATTTATGAATATTAAATAAAG
Source organism: Candidatus Gastranaerophilales bacterium (assembly GCA_944322675.1). GTDB lineage: Bacteria > Cyanobacteriota > Vampirovibrionia > Gastranaerophilales > Gastranaerophilaceae > UMGS1477. Next base: position 89,197 of record CALUPO010000001.1, read on the forward strand.
GAGATAAAAAATGCATGAATATATCAATGACTTAACTTATAACACTAAAAAAGCACAAAAGTTTTTTGCAAAAAAACTTGCATATTTAATGAGTCCTAATGAACTTTCAAATAAAATATCAGAACATTGTGAAAAAATAGTTTTGATTGATGTACGCGATGAAGCATCATATAATGATGAACATATTCCAACTTCCATAAATGTACCTTTTGAGCGTTTAGAAAAATATATGGGAAATTTATCAAAAAATAAACTGCATATTTTATATAGTTATAATCAAGATTGTTTACTAAGTGCAAAAGCAGCATTAAAACTTACTTTAAATGAGTATCCTTCAAAAATATTAATGGGCGGGTTTAATATTTGGAAAAGTTTTGGATATGATATTGAAGAAAGCTAATATTTTAAATTGCCTATGTTTCTTTAATAATGTCAAGAATTCTGATTATAGATTTTGATAAGTGTGATTTATTTGAAATATTTTTTTGAATAAGTTTTGCAAATTCACTTTTTTGAAAGTCACCAATACATTTTACTTTGTAAAGTTTTTCTAAAGCTTCAACTTTTGATAAATTTTTATCGATATCAGAAATTTTGATTTGTGTGACATTTTTGAATTTTGAATTTATTGCTTTTTTAATTAAAGATGGTAAAAGTAAATCTTCAAATTCGCCTTTTTTAAGTAAAATCATTTTGTCACACTCACGGAGTTTTGGCTTTAGTTTGTCATAAATAGATTTTGCATCACTATCAAGTAAAATAATAATAGGAATTTTAACATAATTTATATATTCTAAATAGTATTTTGCAAGATGGTTTTTCCCTCCGGAAGCTATAAGTTGAATATTATTTATATTAAAATCATAACCATAAACTTGTGAAAACCTTGGTAGTAAAATTTGTTCAGTTATACCTTCGGTTAGCACAAGTTTTTTTGTTGTTGGTATTTTTACATTCAAACCAGATTTTTTTATTAAAGGTTCTAAAATTATTTTAGATTCAAATATTTTCTTTTCAAAATCATTTAATAAGAAAATATGATTTAAATCATTAATTAAGATATTGGAATAATTATAATTTGTCTTGTAAATTTCATAAACAGATGTATTCCATATTGTTTCAATTATTTTAACAGTTTCATCTGGATTTTTTAATATATAATAATCAAAATTTAATTTAGGTATAATCAAATACTTATCAATAATATCAAAGAAAATATTTTTAATTTTTTTTGTTGGATTTTTAAATTTGAAAAGTTTTTTTGTATAAAATAAAAGTCTTTCTTCGCTTATGAGTTTAAATTTTAGATTATTTAAAACAAAGGTATTCATGATAACATAATATCATAAATTAACAAAACTTAATAAAAAAACAAAAAAATAGCAATTTTTTTTATGTTTCTGTTTAAAATATTTAGTTAAGGAAAAAGATATGGTCAGTATTACATCAAGTGTTAATAATAAAATAAATTTTACATCGAATTCTGAAAATAAAAATTCCCCTAAACAAAAGGTATTTTTAACAGAATATAATATAAATGAAAAAAATAAAATATCTCAGAATGTCAAGAAAAATATAGATATTAAAAATGAACGAAATTATTATCTTCAAAGACTTCCAAATGTAAGTTTTGGAAATGAAAATGCAAATGTTGTAAATAAAACAGGTTTAAACGAAAATGATACAAAAATGTTTAATGCTATTTATAACAATTGCTCAAACGTGTCAAAGAAAGGTTTGAATTATTTACTTAATAATAAAGTATTACTTAATAATGATTCAAATGATAAATCAAGTGTTTTAACAAATCTTTATAAAATTGCAACTACAAAACGTGCAAATGGTTTAAATAATCAAATAGTTCTTGATGAAACAATTCGAGAGTTGTGTAATCCATTTTCAATTGAACAAAAATTTGGAACATTTTCAAGAAAAGAAATTAACCAGTTGTTAAGGAATAAAGAAAGATTATATGTAAAAACTCAAAGTGAAAATCCAATAAATAATAAAATGAATGCTTCAAGTTTAAATCCTTTTTCAAATTGTTGTGTAGCAGCAAGTATGGAATTTAACCTTGCATCCAAGCATCCCGCCGAGTTTGCTCGTATGGTTGAAAATGTTACCTCACAACAAATGACAATATATAAAAAGGTACATTTAAGCAGTATGTCTGATTCCATTGTTAATTCAATAAATGATCTGGTTGATTTTCAAGTTGACTTTGAAAATGATAATTTAGATTATGTAACAGTTATGATGAAACCGGATAAAAATGCAATTATAAGAGCAGCAAAACAAGCAGCTTCCAAAAAGCATGGTGAGCGTTCATGTATTGATGTTTTACTTCAATCAACATTTATGAGTCTTGGAACACAAAATACATATAATTCATTAACAGATGCAAATGATAGTATTTTTAGTGCAGATGGACGCGGGTTGACAGCTGTTGAGAAAAATTTTGTAGAACAAATTATTGAAGATAAAAACAAAGTAACAGTTACATATCAGGTAATTGATGAAAATAATATATTGAAAGATAAAGGAGACTATAATCAAAAAATTGAACATTTAATTAAGTCTTTAAATAAAGGTGCAAATGTAATTGTGGGGATAACCTATTGGGACAAAAATAATCTTGTTACAAATGGTCATGAGTTAACTGTTGTTGGTTATAAGAATAACAAAAATAAAGAACTTGTATTTATCCTGAATGATACCGATGATGAATATCAAAAACCTGTTGAAATGAAAGCAAAAGATTTAATTCCTCGTATACACCATGCAGGAATTCCGGGTGAACTTTTATCAAATGAGTTCAAAAATGTAAATTATCCGGATGAATGTTTGGATTTTTATCATAAGTACATTAAAAAATAAGAGTTTTATTTGTTAAATTTATTTAATTCTCTTAATTTTTTTAATTGATCACGTAAACTTGCCGCACGTTCAAAATCAAGTTGTTTGGCGGCTTTGTGCATTTCTTTTTCGATGCGTGAAATAAGTTTTGGAACATCATTAATATCAAGGTTTAGATTTGTCAATTCTTCAAAAACTATATCTTCAACGGTTCGATAGGAATTTAAAAGTTGAAGAAGATTATTTTCAATAGGTTTAATGATTGTTTTAGGTGTAATATTATTTTCCTTATTGTATTTTATTTGTATTTCCCTTCTAAATAAGGTTTTATCTATAGCATCCTTCATACTGTCGGTTATTTTATCAGCAAATAATATAACACGTCCATTTGCATTTCGTGCTGCACGTCCTATTGTTTGAATGAGGCTTCTTGAAGATCTTAAAAAACCTTCTTTATCGGCATCCATAATTGCAACAAGTTCCACTTCTGGCATATCAAGCCCTTCACGAAGTAAATTGACACCTACTAATACATCAAAGCTTCCAAGTCTTAAATCTCTTAAAATTTCAACACGTTCAATTGATTCAATACCGCTGTGAAGATATTTTATTTTTATATCAAATTTTGATAAATAATCTGTTAAATCCTCAGCCATTCGTTTTGTTAATGTTGTTATTAGTGTTCTATAACCGTTATCAGTTGTTAATTTTATTTCTTTCATTAAGGCATCCATTTGATTTAACGTTGGATATATTTTTATATCAGGATCTAAAAGCCCTGTAGGACGAATAATCTGATCAACTTTATTTTGTGAAACTTCAAGTTCAAAATCTCCTGGAGTTGCTGATACAAATATTTTTTGATTTATTTTATTCCAAAATTCATCAAACATTAATGGACGGTTATCTACAGCACAAGGCAATCGAAAACCATAATCAACAAGCACTTCTTTTCTTGATTTGTCAGCATTATACATGCCTCTTAGCTGGGGGATGGTAACATGGGATTCATCTATAACAGTTAAGAAATCGTCTTGAAAATAATCAAGCAAAACACTTGGAGCCGAACCCGGCGGCCGTCTTTCAATGATTCGAGAATAGTTTTCAATGCCATTGCAGTATCCCATTTCTTTTATCATTTCAATATCATAATTTACTCTTTCGTTTAATCTTTGAGCTTCAAGTAATTTATTTTGACTTTTAAGTTCAACCAACCTATTATTTAATTCATTTCTTATAAGATTTATTGTTTCCTCGACATCATTATCATAAGATAAATAGTGAACGGCAGGGTAAACAATAAGTTTATCAGGTTTTTCAATTATTTCTCCAGAGATAGGATCAATTCTTGTTATTTTTTCAATTTCATCTCCAAAAAATGAAATTCTATTTATTATTTTTTCAAATGTTGGCATAAATTCGACAATATCACCGCGTGCACGGAAAGTTCCAGGTTTTAATTCCAGATCATTACGGCTAAATTGAGTGAAAATAAGATGCCTTAAGAAGTCATCACGATTTAAAGAATCATTTGTTTTAATTGATATTGTTCCTTTATAATAACTTTGTGGAGTTCCTAAACCGTAAATACAACTTACAGATGCTACAATAATAACGTCTTTCCGCTCATAAAGACTTCGAGTTGTATTATGACGTAATCTATCTATTTCTTCATTTATCATGGCACTTTTTTCAATATACGTATCAGTTCGTGGAATATAAGCTTCAGGCTGATAATAATCGTAGTAACTTATAAAATATTCAACAGCATTATTTGGAAATATTTCTTTAAATTCATTATATAATTGTGCAGCAAGTGTTTTATTATGAGCAATAACAAGAGTCGGTTTTTGAATTTTTTCAATGACATTGGCGATTGTAAACGTTTTGCCGCTTCCTGTTATTCCAAGAAGCGTTTGATTTTTATATCCTTCATTTAAACCATCTACAAGTGATTTAATTGCCTGTGGCTGGTCACCTGTTGGTTTAAATTTGCTTTCTATTCTAAATTTGTTGTCCATTATTTTTTGCTTTTTGTTCTAAATAATCTATTATATCATCAACTTTTTTTATATTTTCTTTTATTATTTTTTCAAGTCCGCAACCTTTGAAGAAGAATGTTCTTTTGTCAACTGCAGGATAAAACCGGCAAAAATCAGGTCTATCTTCATATATTTGGCATTTTTTGTCTTTATTTAGGTACCTACAGTGGAAAAATGTTATTTCATGTTCATTTTTCTTTGTGGATTTTAATATCATATCGACAAAATCTGAGTTTACGTTTCTTGCTTCATCAATTGAATTAAAAGGCATAAATGTTGATAAAAAGTCATTAGCACTATTTATAACTGCTTCGGATTCATTTGTTTCTCCATTTGCGACTTTTAATAATTCTTTATATGTTATGCTTCCTCTTGCTGTGGCAATTTCACAACATTTTCCGCAAGCTTTGCAATAACCTTCCGGTATTTGCATTAATTTTTCAACTTCTTTAATGTAATCTTTCATTTTGTTAACTTTTCTTAATATTTTAACTATTTTTTGGCATTATTTTTTTATAATATGTTTTTATTTATATGTATAAGTAGTTAAGTAACGAATGTATTATGTATAATTTATCATACCCTAATTTTAATAATAGTGCTTTTTGTTATAATAATCAAGTTATACAAAATTCAAAAAATGCTTCTAAAGCTAACCGTCAAAGTTTTGGTGAAAATGTTCAAAGCAAGACATCAACAACGCAAAATACAAATCATAAAACAGTTTATGTTCCAACAACAACTCCAAATGGTAATGCTTCAGGTGTTAATATAATTATATATAATCCTGCTGTTGTTCCTGGAAACAATACAACATTTAATAACAATTATACACAAAGCCCCACTTTAAATACAAATAATAAAGAGCAAGGTGAATCACCACAAATGCAACAAAATCTTGAGGATGAAAATTTAACTCAAAATGAAAATTTATATAATGACTTAACTCAAAATGAGAATCCTAATGGTGGATTAAGTGAAAATCAAGAATTAAATCAAGTATCTGATGAAGATAAAAATAATATGTTTAATCAAAATGCAAGTAATGATGAAGTTAAAGAAAAAGAAACCAAAACAAAAACAAAAGAAGTCACTTTATTAACGGATGAATACATTAAAACATTGGAAAACTATTTACGTAATGAAAATAAAGATATAAGAAAACAAGGCATGGACATGCTTTCAAAATGTTTTCGGGAGGATAAAAGCCGATATGATGATGAGGCTTTAAATAATTTATTAAATCTTGCACTTCAGGATATTGAACCTGGTATTCGTATTCTTGCAATGTGTGTACTTGATACAAAAGATGCAAAAGGTGACGATTTGACGTATGATATTTTAACACAGCTTCAAAATTCAACAGCTTATGGCGGTGAAGAGGCTAAAATGGCTGCAAAAATTCTTCTTGAATTTAATACACAAAAAGTTACCGTAACACAACATGATATGGAGGTTAATAATGGCGAATAAAAATATATTTAGTTCATTATTATCGACAGTAACAGCAATAGGCTCATTAAGTATTATGGCATCTTGCATTTATGATGCTGGTAAAAATGCAAAAAATATGTCTAATGCTGATGTTTATAATTTAAATATGCAGTATCAGTTTAATAACCCTCTAAATGCCAATGTATTGATAAATAATTCCTATGCTCAAGGGATATATTCAAATATTAACCAACCTACTAATTTAGAAAATTTAGGTGCAAAACTTAAAGGTGGATTAAAAGGTGCGGTAGCTTCTTTATCTCAAAATTTTATTACCTTGTGTCTTGCTGCTTTAGGAGCAGTATGTAATCGTAATTATATTGGAAAATTATGTTTTATTGGGTCACTTGTTTCAATGTTTGGAAAAAATTTATTAAAAAAATCAAAATTGTCGAATAAAGAACTTGCAAGTATGGGGTTAAATATTAATAACAATGTTCCTTATCAAAATATAAATAGTATGACTTTGACAAATGCTCCTAATAATTTACAAATTAATCCACTTATGCCTATGGTTCAAACACCTGTTATGTATTATGGCAATAATCTTGTTAATCCGGCTTATCCATATTTACCAAATAACTCTCCTTATATTCCATATCAACAAACTATGCGATTATACTAATATTTATATTTGGAACTTATATACAAGTTTACACAAAGCTTTGTATAAACTTGTATATAAGTTCCAAAATAATTTATATTAAAAATAATAAAATCAGAATATTTTTAAAAAATTCAAACTTTTGTATAATTCACATCCTCCATAAAATGTAGGATAATAAATTATGTTAGGGATATAAATTTATGATAAGTCACAAAATAAGGAAAAACTATATAATATCAATAATAAATGCATGTGAATTTGATGATGCATTTATTATTGAATTAAATAAATTATATTTAAAATATAAAAATTATAAAAAAGTTCTGGATATAACCAACCTAACTAATATCGACTATAAATTTATATATTTTGCAAATAAAAATAAAATAAAGTTAATAAATAGAAGTTCAAGTAATTTTTTAAAACTTTTCCTAACACACTCTGACAAGTATGTTAAAATATACAATACGGAACATGATTTATTAACTAATAACATAATAGTCAAACGGCGTTTAAAACTTTGCAGCTAGTCATCAAGAAGAAACTGAGGAATTTCGACATCAGGCTTTCCAAGTACACGCACCAATTCAAGAACAGAAGCCTTCATCTGACAGGTTTGATTACTTGTATTAAAAAAATCACTATAAAAACATCCCTCACACACGCATCCACGCTTATAACATTCTAAAGCTGTATTCGTCCACCTTCTTACAGAGGTAGATTTTCCCATATCTCTACTTCTTGGCACTTTATCCTCCAAAATCCCACATAAATATCTATCAAATTTTCAGGTTTATATCATCTTTACCTGTTAATTACAATTATATCTATTGACATGGCATTTACAAGAGAATTTGATTGAACCTTAACATTTCTAAACAAAACGTCAAAAATATTGTAAATAAACATTTTTGACGTTTAAAAATCTCATTTTGCATGATACAACATGGTTTTAGAGATTTTTATCATGAAAAACCATGTTATACATGGTTTTTCATGATTTTAAAATGCTAAATTTTCTTAATATTTCTTAAAACTTAACATTTTTTTACAAAAATAAACTTATGACTTACCTTGCAAACTTAAAAGTAATATTCTTTTTTCTAAATTATGAATTAAAAACTTTGTATTAGTTCTTTCAAAAACATTTGTTACTTTATTTTTTAACTTTAATTCATTTTTTTTAATATCTTCTTCTGTCATGTTTTCCCCTTTTAATATCTTAAGTTTATAAAATCCTTCTTACATATATAAAGTATTTAAGAAAGATTTTATTGATATATTTCAACATATTAATTTACAAAAATTTACAAATTAATAATATGAAAAATTTGCTACATATTAAAATTATTCATTCTTGCTAAAATAATTTAATTGAGATTTATACGCATCTTCTTCAAGTATATTATCAAATTCTTTTATATTGTGCTGCTGTTGAGCATCCAAAAGTAAATTGGCACATTTTATTATTTTCCTTTTTTCTTCGGTTGAAACAGCCAATGATTGACCTATATCATTTATACCTTTACGGTCTAAATTATCCAAACATCCTTCGAAATGATTATAATAAGGCATAAATTTATTTATATATAGAGATATTTGATTTATAAAATTCTCTTCTTTTTTACCGGCTGCTATTCGTTCTTTATACGATTTAATATATTTTTCTGCTTGCTGACTTTCACTTTCTAAAAGATTCGGGGTGTTATTGAACAAATTTTCATAAAATTCTTTATTAAATTTTGAGTTATCCATTTCATAAGTTTGTTTCTCATTGCCATTTATAATTAAATTGAAATACGATTTTAATCCTAATTTTTTAACCATTAATATATTTTGTTTAAAATGAGTTAATTCATGAACCAATATTCCTTCAACACAATTTGCTTTAGGATTTTTTAAAACATTTTTAACATAAACAGGCAGATTTTTTTCTTCAGTTGAACCCAATTCTCCTTCAAGAGAAACTTCAGGGGATATGGTTAAAACACCTTGACTCCAGGAATATTCTGCAGCTCTGGCATCGGGTTTTCTAAATTCTAATTTTGGCAAAATATTTAAACCGAGTTTGTCTTTTAGATTTAAATATGTTTTTACGATTGTTTGTTGTTTTAAAGATAAATTCTCATATCTTGTTCCCTGTAAAATACTGTTATATATTGCATTTGGATTTGTAGAACCAAAATACACAGTTTGTTTTGTTGGTTGTTTATTATTTAACATGTTTAATTTGTGATTTTTAAACTTATAATTTTTATTGGTATAAAATGTTTGTTTTTGCAAATTAATTGTATTATTCATAAAAATTCTTCTTTTAAACTAATACAATTATAGTATATCAATCAAAAAATATAAGCAACATTTTTTTTAAGTGATATAATAAAAATATAAAGGATAAAAGTTAAGGACTTATGGGAAGAATAGTTATAAATAAAGACAGATGTAAAGGTTGCGGTATATGCATTGAAGCTTGTCCAAAGGGACTTATCCAGATAAGCTCAGATTTAAATAAATATAATAACCATTATGCACAATATATTGATAATGATAATAAATGTGTGGGATGTCAAATTTGTGCAAAAAGCTGTCCGGATATTGCTATTTGTGAGGTATACAGGTAAAACTTCAAATGAATGATATAAAGGAAAAAATACTTTTAAAGGGTAATGTTGCTATTGCAAAAGCAGCAATAGAAGCTGGATGCGAGTGTTATTTCGGGTATCCTATCACTCCTCAAAGTGAAATAGGAGAATATTTAAGCAAAGCAATGATAGAAGAAAATCGTGTTTTTATTCCCGTAGAAAGTGAACTTGCAGCTATAAATATGGTAATTGGAGCAGGTTCTACCGGAACAAAAGCTATGACATCATCATCATCTTGCGGTATAGCATTAATGCAAGAAGCAATATCGGCAATGTGCTGTCAGCAAATTCCAGGAGTTATTGTTTCTGTTATGCGTGGGGGGCCGGGTTTAGGAAATATTGCACCTTCACAGGGAGATTATAACCAGGCTTGCTATGGCGGTGGCAATGGTGATTATAAAATCATTGTTTTATCCCCTTCAACTGTTCAGGAATCTATTGATTTAACATATTTGTCTTTTCATCTTGCATTTAAGTATAGATGCCCTGTTATGTTACTTGCAGATGGCATTTTAGGACAAATGATGGAACCTTGTGAAATAGGTAACTATCCTTACAAAAATTATAATTATGATATTGAATCGTGGGCCTTAGATGGTGCAAAAAATCGTAAAGCACGCAATCTTATCTCACTTCATATGGATTTAGGCGAGTTAGAAAAACTCAATTACGAATTAAACAAAAAAAATATTGAAATTGAAAAAAATGAAATAAGATATGATAAGTACTTAACTGATGATGCAAGCATAATAATTACAGCCTTTGGAACAGTTGCACGTGTTGCAAAAGCCGCTATTAAACAAGCACGTGAAATGGGTATTAAAGCTGGATTATTTAGACCAATTACTTTAAGTCCGTTTCCTTCAAATGAACTATATAATACAATAAATGAAAACACAAAGGTTGTTCTTGACATTGAGATGAATTTAGGTCAAATGTTAAAAGATGTAAGAAGTAGTGTTTTTGGTAAGTGCGATGTGAAATTTACAGGCAAACCAGGCGGTGGTATCATAAATAGTGATGAGATTTTACAAAAAATTATTGATTTAAATAATAATATAGAAAGTTAAAGTGAATTATAATGGAAAAACTTGTTTATAAAGAACCAAAATGTTTAGTTGAAAATTTTAAATATACCTTTTGCCCCGGATGTGGTCATGGATATGTTCTTGCTATCATTGCAGGGTTAATAGATGAGTTTAACCTTCAAGGCGACACAATAGCAGTTTCATCGGTTGGTTGTTCGATATTCCTTGAAAAATTTTTTGAACTTGATGTAGTTGGGGCTTCACATGGTAGATCTCCTTGTGTTGCAACCGGTGTAAAGCGTTCAAAACCTCAGAAATTTGTATTTACATATCAAGGAGATGGCGATGCTTTAACAATAGGTTTCAATGAAACGTGTCACACCGCATTACGCGGGGAAAATATAACTACAATTTGTATAAATAATACAAATTTTGGTATGACAGGAGGACAGGCAAGTGCTACAAGCTTACCAAATCAAAAAACAAAAACCACGCCATTTGGACGTGATATTAAAAAATACGGATATCCCATAAAAGCAGCGGAAATTATTGCTAAATGTGAAGGTGCAGCCTTTGTTGCACGTTGTGCTGTGGGCAGTCCAAAATTATATGACGAAACAAAAAAGATTATTAGAAAGGCTTTTTATAATCAAATTAATAAAATTGGATATTCATTTATTGAAGTTTTATGTTCTTGCCCGACTAATTGGCAAATGACACCGGTTGAAGCTAATAATCATATAATAAATGATGTGGCAAAATATTATAAACTTGGAATATTTAAGGATGTATTAGAAGAAAATAAGAGTATATAAATTAGAAAATAAGCAAAAAGCTTTTATATAAAAGGAAAGGTTTTAACAAAAAAATGGAAAAAAGTATTATAATTGCAGGATATGGTGGGCAAGGTGTGTTATTTGCAGGGAAGCTTTTAAGTTATGCTGCTATTATTGAAAATTTCAATACCACATGGATACCTTCGTATGGTGCTGAAATGAGAGGTGGAAATGCAAATTGTTCAGTGAAACTTGGTGATGATGAAATAGGCTCTCCAATAATTAATAAACCTGATATTTTGATAACTTTAAATACACAATCATTTTATCACTTTGAAAAAAATGTAAAATCCGGTGGCACAATCTTTCTATGTGGGGATGAAGATGAAATTGTTAAAAGTCGTGATGACATAAATTATGTTTTTATTTCTTTGAAAAAAATAACAAAAAATATTAAACAGCTATCTTTTTTAAATATTGTTGCATTAAGTGCTATGATTCGAAAAACAGGCATGTTAAAAATTGAATCATTAATTCTTGCTTTAAATAAATTAATTCCAAAAGATAAACTTAATATTTTAACATCAAATATTGAAGCAATAAAATTAAGTGCTCAAATTGTTTTTGATAATAAAAATTCAAAAGTGCTTGTATAAAAATAAATCAAAGAGAGATAATAAATTAAATTAGATAAGTCCTTGACGTATAGCTTTGACAGCAGCTTGCACTCTATCTTCAACGCATAATTTTTGAAGTATAGAACAAACATGTGCTTTTGCAGTGTGAACACTTACTATTAATTCATTTGCTATTTCAGTATTGCTTTTACCTTCAACTAAAAGTTTCAAAACTTCCTGCTCACGTTCGGTTAAAAGAACTTTTGCATTATCATTCTGAGCATTTTGTGAATTTAGTGTGTTATGAGACAATAAAGAGGCATTATCAGGTTTTGGAAAAGCTTTCAGGGCAAGATCTGAAACCTGAGGTGAAATATAACAGGCACCTTGTGCTACATTACGTATAGCTTCAGCAAGTGCATTTGGAGTGATATCCTTTAAACAATATCCCTTTGCACCAAGACCCAATGCAGCTGTAACTTCTTCTTCACGTTCATGTGAAGTTAAAACAATAACATTACAAGTCGGAAGTTTTTGCTTAATCTTTTGTAAAGTTTCAAGACCATTCATCTTTGGCAAACCTAAATCCATAAGAACAACATCAGGTTTTAATTCAAATACTTTTTCAAGACCTTCTTCACCACTTGCTGCTTCACCTATAACCTGAATATTTTCAAAATCATTTAAAGAAGAACGCAATCCAACACGGGTAAGTTTATAATCCTCAACTATAATAACTTTAATAATACTTTGCACATTTGATTCCATTTTACAGCTCCTTAATATAAAGCATTAAAATATATATTATGCAATTGTTGCGGTAAATATATACAAAAATAAATTTATTAAACTTTTTTTATTATATATATATTATTTTAAATAATTCTTATATATATTCTCCAGTTGGGTAATATTTTATGTAGTAGTTTGTAATATTTAAAAAATCATTTATAAGATGGAACTTGTATTATTTTACAAAAGACAATATTTTAGCTATACTTTAATTATGAAAAAAATAAATAATATAAGAAATTTTAGCATTATTGCACATATTGACCATGGAAAATCAACTCTTGCTGATAGACTGCTTGAAGCAACTGAAACAATATCTCAAAGAGATATGCAAGACCAGCTTATGGACACAATGGATATAGAACGTGAAAGAGGTATTACAATAAAACTTAATACCGCACGCATGAAATATAAAGCTAAAGACGGAAATGAATATATATTAAATCTAATTGACACACCGGGACATGTTGATTTTTCATATGAAGTATCACGTTCTCTTGCTGCTTGCGAGGGGGCTTTACTTATTGTTGATGCTACGCAGGGTGTTGAGGCTCAAACACTTGCAAATGTTTATTTAGCTATGGAACAAAATCTTGAAATAATTCCTGTCATAAATAAAATTGACCTGCCATCGGCTGATGTTGAGCGGGTTAAAGCAGAAATTGAAGAAGTTCTTGGTATTGATGCTGATATTGCAATACCGGTTAGTGCAAAAGAAGGAACAAACATTGATCAAGTTCTTGAAGCTATCATTAAATATGTTCCTCCACCTCATGACACATCAAATCAACCTTTACGTGCACTTGTTTTTGATAGTGCTTATGATAAGTATTTAGGTACAATTTGTTTTTTTAAAGTTGTTGACGGGTGTGTTAAAGTAGGTGACTCTATAAAATTTATGGCAAATAATAAAATATATGAAGTTACCGAAGTTGGCTATTTAAACCCGAAAAGAATTCCTCAAAATGAACTTAAAACAGGTGAAGTTGGCTATTTAGCCGCTTCAATAAAAGATATAACAAGATTTGTTGGTGACACTATAACTTTAAGTGAAAATGGAGCAAAAGAACCCCTTGAAGGTTATAAAGAAGCTTTGCCCATGGTTTTTTCAGGAGTGTACCCGGTTGATAATGATGACTATCATGATTTAAAAGATGCTTTGGAAAAACTTAAGCTAAATGACTCATCAATAACATTTGAACCGGAAACTTCTCAGGCTTTAGGGTTTGGATTTCGTTGCGGCTTTCTTGGAATGCTTCATATGGAAATAGCACAGGAAAGGCTTGAACGTGAGTATGACTTATCAATTGTGACAACTGCTCCTTCTGTTGTTTATAAAGTATACAAAACAAATGGTGAAATGGTTGAAATTGATAACCCTGCAAATTTACCCGAGCCACAATTCCGTGATTATATTGAAGAACCATATGTTAAGGTAAATATTTTTACACCCAATGATTATGTGGGCACATTAATGGATCTTGCACAGGGAAAACGCGGTATTTTTATTAATATGCATTATATTGATACAATACGTGTTAATTTGGAGTATGAAATTCCTTTAAGCGAGGTTATTACTGATTTTTATGATCAATTAAAATCAAGATCTAAAGGATATGCAAGTTTAGATTATGATTTTTCAGAATACAAACGTTCTGACCTTGTGAAAATAGATATTTTACTTGCAGGTGAATCTGTTGATGCACTTTCTTGTATTGTTCATAAAGATAATGCTTATCATGTTGGTCAAAAGCTTACCGCTAAACTTCGAGATATTATACCACGACAAATGTTTGAAGTACCTATTCAAGCTGCAGTCGGCGGAAGGGTACTTGCCCGAACAAATATTAAAGCGATGAGAAAAAATGTACTTGATAAATGCTATGGCGGTGATATAACACGAAAACGTAAACTTCTTGAAAAACAAAAAAAAGGTAAAAAACGTATGAAAGCAGTCGGTCGTGTTGAAGTCCCGCAGGAAGCATTTATGGCCGTTTTAAGTCTTAATGAAGAAACTTAACTTAATACACAAAATTAAAATATAAATCTAAAATTAAATTAAAATTTATGTTTCAAAAATACGAATTATATTTATTTGCATTAAGTCAAAAACTTTCCAGATTTTTTGAAAATCAGAAAGAGTACATTTGTTGCAAAGAAGGATGTGCTTATTGTTGTTGTGATGGAAATTATCCTTATACTTTTATTGAAGCAGAATATTTAAAATTCGGACTTGCAAGATTGACTCCATTATTACAAAATAATATCCATCAAAAAATATTAAAAATTAAAAAAGACAAGCTTGATTGGAAGGGAAATGATGCTGATTTTATTTATGAATGTCCTTTTTTAATAGATAATAAATGCTCTGTTTACACATACCGTGGAATAATATGCAGGACATTTGGACTTGCTTATTTCGATAAAAATAATAAAACAAAAGTTCCTAATTGTGTTTTTAAAGGATTAAATTATGCAAAAGTTTATGATCCACAAACTAAACTTATATCAACTGAATTATTTAAAAAAGAAGGTTATAAAAACGAACCTGTTGCTTATAATTTAAGTTTAAAATTTTTATATAACAATGAAATTACAGATTATATAGGAATTAACTTTGGAACTGTCAAGCCTATGATTGATTGGTTATAATTTTTGAATAATTTCATTAATATCAATATTTAAGCACTCTAAACTTTGACAGGTGACTTGACGTTTGTCCCATAAACAAGGACGACATAAAGTTGACTTTGAAGTTATTGGAATAAAATTTTTATTACCTTGTGGTATAAGTTTTTTTTCATCCGTTGGACCAAATATAGCTATTGTTTTCTTATTTAAGGCCACTGCAATATGCATTGGTGCAGAATCAGAACATACAATTGCATCACATGCCATTATAAGTTTTGCAAGTTCTTTTATATTTTTTGTTTTACCATACATATTTATAAAATTAGGGTTATCACCAGGCAAATTGTCAATAATTTGCTTTATTATCTTTTCATCGTCAGGTCCTCCGGCAAGATATACTTTTTTTCCAATGGTTAAAAGTTTTTGAATAATTTGAACCCACTTTTCATAACCAAAAATTTTAATTATACCTTTTTCAACGGATATTTTACTAACACCGGGATGTATAAGAACACTATTTTCAAATTTTTCTTTATTTGTAACATCAATATCAATTTTAGGTAGAGGAACTTTGTCAATTAATGTTAAATCATCAAGAAGATTATGATACATATTTGAAGCATACTGTTTTTTATTTAAATCAATAGCTTTTGTAAGCAAATATTGGCTAAATTTTCCATTTTTGTAGCCGTATCTTTTCTTTATCCCTGATAAAAATAAAAGAAAAGGTATAAGCTTGTTAGAGCCTGATGAAATAACCATATCAAAATTATTAAACCGCATAAACAAAAAAAGTTTAAAAAGTTCAATAAATTTATTTTTTCCTTTTATATTAAAAACTTTTACTTTATCGATTAATGATGTTAAATCAATTATTCCACGCCCCCTTGGCTCTAATATAAGGGTTATATTTGAATTAGGATATATTTTTTTCAAAGTATTTAATGTTGGTAAAAACAATATCTCATCACCCAACCCGCCAAAGTTTATGGTAAGTATTTTTTTTATATTTTGTCTTTGTTTCATAACTTATATATTTTAATATTGAAATATTTAAAAGTAAAGAAAAAACTAGTGCTTGTGTTAAAATTAAATTCTTTAAGATTTTAAAATTTATAAAAAAAACTAATAATCAAAATATCTATCAAAATCAACATCATCAAATGAACATAAAAGCATAAATATTTCATCATTTTCATCCATACGTTGAAAGTTATAATTGTCAAATGTCCAATATTTAGGATTCAAACCTTTAACTTTAATTATTCCTTTATCGTAAAGAATTTTTAAACTTTTTTTAACACAATCAATATTCAAATCAAGAATACGTGAAAGTTCAACAGCTGTTATACCATCAGGACTTGAACATTTTTGTTCTGTTAAAAACATCAATTCTAAACCAACTTTTTTTAAGTCATTCTCATCAATCATAACATATATTATTATAACATTAAGTGTTAACATAAAACAATTTTTACCCTATAATTAGTGTATGAAAAAGCGTTTATCATTGTTAATATTAATTTTATTTTCATTATCTAATGTTGCAATATATGCTGATGTAATTATTGATGATTCAATTCATTCAGAAATAGAAAAAGAATATGAACTTGATAAATTGCCACCCTTACCTCAAACGAGTAACAACAGTAGTATCAACAGCAACAGTAACAACAGCAATAACAATAGTAGCAATAAAAATAAAAACCCCATACAAAGTGTGCCTATAAAATATTCAAATAAAAAAACAAACACAACTAATAGTCAAAAAAAAGAAGAAATAAATGAAAAAAAAGAAACCCAACAAACACAATCATCAAAACCAAACAAAGTTATAACTTCGCAAATAGAAAATGATAACAATAAATCGATTAAGCTAAATAAAGGTAAAACATTTGATGTTAAATTATTAAACACAATATCATCAAAAAGTAAAATTGGCACAAATATTTCTTTTTCTTCAGTAAAACCTCAAACATTTAAATATGTGACAATTCCTGTTGGAACAATGTTTTATGGAAAAATTACAAATGCTCATAGTGCTCAATTAACAGGCAATGGCGGTCTAATTGAAATAAAAGTTAATTCTTTTAAATATAAAAATAAAATATATTCAATTGATGCAAAAGTGACATTAGCAGATGATAAACATATATTCTTTAACAATATAAAGGGTAAAAGAATGTATTTAAAAAATATGTACAAAAAAACAAATTATGGACGAAAAACAGTTAAACGCACATTTAGATCATCCGTTCGCTTAACTAAAGATCCATATACTTTAATACTTTCACCTTTTCCAATATGTTTTGGTCTTGTTGCATATAGTGTGAATGCCGTTCTTTCACCTTTTCTTGCAATATTCACAAGAGGAAGTGACATCACAATACAAAAAAATGCAAGGTTTAAAATTAAAATGCTTGATGACGCTTATATATATTAAAATTAAAGGACTTATATATACAACTTTACACAAAGCTTAGTGTAAAGTTGTATATAAGTCCCATATAGTATTTTTAATTTTAAAACAGAAACATACAAATACCGGAGAAGAAAAATTGGATGTAATCTATAAATATTAGTATTTAAAGATTTAAATTAATAAAAAAAATTAAAAAATTCCCCGTTGTATTAAATTGACAAAAATGATATATTTAGATATAAGGGTAAATTGTAAAAAAATGTAAATTTTTTTTCAAAATAAGCAAGATTTTTTATTTATTAACTTTATATAATTAAAAAAATTTTAAAGAGGTATAAGCATAAATTGTTCTCGAAATTCAATTCAAAAAATAAATACAATAATGAAAAATTAAACAAAGACAACAGGCTTAAAAATGAAAGTTCCAATCCGATAGGCTCTTCAATTGTTAATAAATTAAATAATCTAAACTTATCGGCAAATGCAAATAATAGGCTTTATGGAGGATATTATAGTGCTTCTAATAAGGTTGTCAAAAAAGTTGATTTAAACGAATTTATATCAATAGTTAACGAAATTTTTTCATCAAAAGATGACGTCTCAGAAGTATTTTATTCCATACATAATTTATGCTCAAATTGTTTAAATACAAATTATACAGCTTTAGGATTGTTAAATTTACAGAAAAACTGTATAAATCTAAAACTTATTGATAAGTTAGATAGTGTTTATTCAAGTCGATTATTAACAACAAATGATATAAATCCTATTATTAAAGCCTATTTAAGTAATGAAGTTATTGTTTGTGATGATTCCTCTTTTCTATCAGTTGTGCATTTGAAACAGGATAGTTGCTTTATTATTCCAGTTGTAGTTAAAAACGAAACAAAAGGTGTAATTTTGTTCGGGACTCAAAATAAAAATATGCCCCTTCCCGAATTAAAGCTTATTTCAACTATGATTGGTTTATTTGTTCAAAACCGGAATCTTGAACAAAAAGTTATACAAAACGCCGATAACGACTCATTAACAGGATTATTTAATTATCGCAAGATTAGACAAATATGCATAAGTGAAGTTACAAAAATAGGAAGTAAAAACTGTCCCATATCATTAATTATGCTTGATATAAATAATATGATGTCAATAAATAAAGAGTTTGGCTGTCAAAAAGGTGATGAAATAATACAAATGGTTGCAAAAAGTCTTAAAGAACTTATTGGGATAAGTAAATATTATGCTTCCCGTTATATTTCTGACGATTTTTGTATTATAATGCCGGATACAGACGAAAATGAAGCTATTGAATTTGCCGGTCGCCTTAAATATTCACTTTCATGTCAAAATATTGATGATGTCGGGCCTTTAAAAGTATCCATTGGAGTTGTTACTGCAAATGGCGAAAAAGACGAAAAACTAGACACTGAAAAATTATTTTCACTTGCAAGACAAGCTATGTATATATCAAAGAATAAAGCTTATGAAACAGGAGAATCAAGTATAATAACCTCCTCTCAATTTAAATTCTGGGATGATATTGCTTTAAAATCATATGCATCAGTTTTAACAAAAGAATATAGTTATATGGGTGCAAATTTTGAAGAAGAACTTGTTAATCAAATAAAAAATGAAGATGTTTTATCACAGGTGCATTTAATTGACCTGGTTACGCTTTTAGCTTCGGCTATTGATGCAAAAGATGAATATACCAAAGGACATTCTTTATCTGTTTCGCGTTATAGTGAAGCACTTGCAAGAGCTTTAAATTTGCCGGAAAAAGAAGTCGAACAAATTAAACTTGGTGCTTTGCTTCATGATGTTGGAAAAATAGGAATACCTGAACATATATTAAAGAAAACAGACAAATTAACAGATGAAGAATGGAAAATTATGAAAGAACATCCGGTTATAGGTGCTGAAAAAGTATTAAAATCAAACTCTTCTCTTCACAAACTTATACCAATTGTGAAATATCATCATGAACATTACGACGGGTCTGGATATCCGGATAAATTAAAAGGTGAAAATATTCCTCTTGTGGCACGTATTGTTGCAGTTGCGGATGCTTATCATGCTTTAATTTCAGACAGGCCCTACCGGAAAGGTTTAAGTATCGAAAAAGCATGCGAAATTCTTCGTATTGGCTCAAATATCCAATGGGATTCAAATTTGGTACGTAAGTTTATTGAGCTTGCTCCTTCTTTAGCTACCAAAATATAATTTTATAATTGTTAATAAATACTTTACATAAATATTTTTTATTGTATTATAATTATATATTACTTATCATTAAATCCTCAACATGTTTTATGCAGATTTTTTATTTGTTGTAATACAGGTTGAAACTAAGGAGAAATTAAATGGCTAACATTAAATCAGCAAAAAAAAGAATTTTAATAGCACAACGTAATCATTTAAGAAACGTTGCTTTTAAATCTTCTATTAAAACAGCTGTTAAAAAGGTTATTAAACTTGCAAGTGAAAAGAATTCAGAAGCTTTAAAACTTGAATTATCCAATTTGTATAAATTATGTGATAAAGCTGTTTCAAAAGGTATTTTACATAAAAATACGGCAAGTCGTAAAAAATCTCGTGTCACAAAAGCTGTTAATAAGCTTATTGCTGTTTAATAAACTCATTATTAAGTTAATTTAAAAACGGGAATGTATATTACATTCCCGTTTTTATAATTTATAGGTATATTCTAAATTTACATTGTCAATAATAACAAAGTCTTCATATTTACAGGGAATATCTACAATAAAGTTTTTTGTATTTTCATCTGGATGTATTTTTAGTAATTGAAGCAATTCATCAACAATTTTTACATGATATTTTCCAGGTGCCAGCCCTGAAAATGAAAATGTACCATCATCATTTAAATTTGTATAGTCAATTTCTTTATTATTTGCATCAAAAATACTTACAACAAGATCATTAAATTTCAAATATTCACCAAACTCATTTTTTATTGTAACTGTACCTTCAATTTGCCCGGAAGAACTTATTAAACCAAACTCAACCGGTGTAACATTACCATTTTCAACTTTTACAAAACGAATTGGTTTTGTGTTTTTATGAATATTTAAAAAAGTAGGCAAATTGTCTTCACATAAACTTATATTATATATTCCTTCCTCAAGAGGTACAAGTTTTGTTGCTCCTTTTTTATCCGTATATACAGGCTCATACATATTTTCAAATTTAATAGGAATATTAGGTATATAAGGCTCAGTCTCATCTTTAAGACCATTCAAATTTAAATCAAGAAACACTTTTGCAACAACTTTTCCCTTATTTAAATTATTCATACCTATTGGCTGAATTGACTTATCACCAAAACCATAAACTTCACCAAAATCCAAATTAATACTATGCCTCATATTTGATGGCAAATATATATTATTTATCATTATAAATGGTACTACACTATAATGATAGGCAAGGCTTATTGTCGAGCCCGATTTTAAACGTTTTGTCAATCCAACACCAAAATCAGTTCCTTTATTTGTGCCGCTATAGTGATATGCTGCATTTAAATTTAAACTTATATCTTTTATCATTGGTGTATTGTAGGAAATTTTAATTTGTTTATAGTCATTTGTAACATTATCTGATTTTGTGTTTACAATATTATGCGACAAAGTCACATTGCCAAATTTCTTTCCTAAAGGAAAACTTATATCGGTATAAATATCTGAATATTTTGAAGAATAACTTATAAAATCAGCTTGATTATAATTATTTTTATAGTTATTTTGCCTTATACCTGTATTTACACTTACATTTTTAAATCTTTTTGAAAGAGATGCCTCAAACATACCCGTTTGTATTTCACCAATACCATTTGACCCTTCTTTATTTGTAAATTTTATATTTAAATTCGGCCATTTTTGAAAATTAGTTCTAAAATAAAGACTATAATCATCTACATACATTTTTCCACCATTAAAATAATCAGAAAAATTAGTTAAATATTTTGAATAATTCCCTTGAAACATACATTTTTTTATCGTAGTTGAAAGGCTTATATTTCCTCCAAGCCTATCCCAATAAAATCCCCCATTTGACATATTACCTGCCACATAAAAATCTTTGGAAGAAGAAAATACCCCTCCCTTTATTTGTGTTGTTTTATTTGGATTATAAAACGATTCCCATTTCAAATAATATCCGGGTCCACTTGATAAATTTTCAACTCGAGTTGTATTTTGACTTAAAGCTAAATATAATTTTGAATCAAGTTTTTTATTATGTTTTATATTTAAAACATTCATATATGTTATCCCTTCATAATTGTTAGGGTTTCTAAAATTTGTAAAGTTTAAGTAATTTTTATTCCCAAAAATACTTTGTAAATAACCATTTTCCTTATTTTGTGATAGTATGCTATCGGCAATTAAAAAACTCTCATATTTTATTTTTTCATTAAGTGGTTTTTCATATTTAAATCCAGTAACAAATTTTTTTGCATTTGATTCATAGATATAATCATTCATAGCAAATATACGGTTTTGATAACCTGAAATACCGGCTATCATATCCTTTTTTGAATTATAGTCTTTTTTATCATTTTCCTTTTCAAAGTCAACATTTAAAATTTCTTTTAGGTCACCATTTTCTTTAATTTCACTTAATTTTATATTTTTTACTTTATTATAATAATTAATACCCTTTAAAGTGTAATAGCCATTATATGTGTCAATATTTTTAATAAATTCCCCATTATTTATTGAAACTTTAATAATTGAACCCTTTGATACCCGTCCTTCAAGTTTTTGAATATCATTCTTATTTTGCTTATCATCAATATCCTTTATTTGAAGTCCTAAAATATCATGTGACATAGAAAAACCATCAAATTCCCAACTTTGAGGTTTACCAATTGTATATTCAAAATTTTCAGTTTTATTTCGATATTGTGGAGTTATTCCCGAAAATCCAAATAAATTATCATTATAACTATTTGTTCCTACTTCAAGTGAATAATCACCTGTTTTTATTTTTCCATTTAAAGTTAAATTTAAATTGTTATTATAATTTAAATTTGTATTTCTATTATTTTGATAAATCTGTGCATAAGAATCCGAGAGCATACTTTGTCGAACGGTTAATGAATCAAACGTCACCGCTTTTTGTTTTTGTGGTAAATAAATATCATCATATCCTTTAGCCTTTTTTTCACCTTTAACTAAAAAACCTTGAAATATAGGCTCACTTTTTTCGCAATCGGATGAAATAGAATTATTTTCTCTGGTTTTAATATAAGTAGTAAAATTCACAAAATCCGAAGTAATTTTATAACCTAAAATATCATTAAGAGCTTTATCAATAACAAAATATTCATTTTTGACATCTGTAATTCCATTTTTAATATAAAAAACTTTATAATGTAATGGTTTATTATTTTTATATAATTGATTATTAACTATTTTATAATCTTTAAAACTTATACTTTTTTGTGCATGATTTTGTGTGTATTCTACATCAAATAACTCCAGAATAACCTTAAGAGGCAAATAAATTTCATTATTGTGAGCAACAACTTCAATTTCATATTCATTTTCATCATCAACATTTAAAGATGAAATTATATTTTCATATGCAAAACAATAATTTATATTAAAAATAAAAATAAAACATACAAATATATGTATAAACAACTTAAACATTAGGGTATATTATCCAGATAAACCATAACTTCAAAAGTATTATCACCATCAAGTGCAGTTTGACTATCATAAGTTCCGGGTTTGGGTGTAGTTCCTATGTTAAGTGAAATATTAGTATTGCCATTTAGAATTGTACAGTTATAATATCCTTGATTTGATTCATCAAGTTGATATTCAAGCGTTCCTTGATTATCAATATTTAAAGTGCCTAAATATGCAATAGCTTCTTCATTAATTTGAGGTGTTGAATTTGGTGCTTTACAATCTGCAATTGAAGCTGCTGTCGGTGGATATGTATTGTTTGCAAGAACAACATAACAACTTGCATTTGACCCTATTGAACTTTGTTGTGAGGAAATTGCACTTATTGAGGTATTATTTGAATCATTTACAATTGCTTTTAATCTTATATTATTTAAATCTTCATTTGACGAAACTAAAAAATTAATTGTCAAATTTGACCCCAAAGTCCCGTTATCAGGATTTATATTTGTACTATAATTACCTTGGATATCAACTGAAACTGTAGGTGTAACTTCAATTAAAAGATTATTTAAAGCAACAATATCCGCATATGCTTTATTTGATATAAAAAATAAAAATAACAATAAAAATTTTAAGAATTTCAAGATTTATCTCTCCATAAATAATAAATAAAATTAAATTAAATAAATGATAAGGTTATAGTTGCTTGATAATTACCCCCTTCATCACATGTTGAATAAGTATTTGTAAGAGGCAATTCACCACCTGGAATTTCGACATTTAAAGCTGTTGCTCCACGTTTTAAAAGTGTTATATCCCATCTGTTAAAGTTATTGTCATAACGAACATCCATAACGTTTGGAATATCTTCTAAATTGGTCATACGATAAGCAATTACATTTGGATTATTATCACTATTTAAAGCACCATTAAATTTTTTAACGCAATCAACACAATGTGAAGGCGGCAAAACATTTGAATTTGTAAGAGCTATATAGTGATATTCAAGACTAAACAACGGAAAGAAAAATGCATTAACAGGACCATCCTGAGTGTTACATGTTGCTGTTAATTGAAGTGATTTTTGCGAATTTGAATTTGTAACAATTAAAAATCCGGGTGTTAATGCATTACTTAACTTGCCATCGTTTACATCGATATTTGCACTCAATTGACCACCATTTGCAACAATTGATTTAATTTCTCCATTTGTTGCACTTAATTTTGTTATTGGCGTTTGAGCACTATACGAAATTGAATTTGAAATAAATAAACCCAATATTGATAGTAAAAATAAGGTTTGTTTCTTCATTTTTTTAGCCTTTAAATTTTCATTGTAAAAAGTATTAATTATAAGAAAGAATAACTATTGCCTGATAACTTCCAGATTCGTCATTACCATTAAAAGTATTTGGCTTGGCACTTGTTGCAGGAACTACAAGTTGTGTTATTGTATCACCTTGATGGGTTAAATTTACATCATAATAATTTCCAGAAGAATTCCAGCTGTATTCAAGCTGACCTTCAATATTTGTAGGAGGCGTAACAGCATAACATATTACATTAGGATTTGATGCTGCCACAGGTGAGTCACTTTGTGCATTTGTTACTGCATCACTTGTAGGCGGAGTATTAACATTTGCAAGTGCTATATATACATTTCCATTTGAAGAAGAAAAAGCATTAACTTCACCACTTGACGATGTTGTTGTTGCTGTTAATGTTAAAGCCTGACTTGTTCCAACATTTGATATAATTTTAAACCCGGGATCAAGCGGTGTTGTTAAACTACCTGTATCATCAATTGTTGTTGAAACATTTCCACCATATGATTCAACTGATGAAATCGTTCCAAGCACAGCTGTCACTGTTTGTGACGCTATAGGGGCTGCTTTAACATCATTAAAACCTGTAAAACCAATAACACTTAAAGCTATTGTCGACATTAATAATTTTTTCATAAAAAACTCCTCCCTTTTTTTACATTATTTATATTTTATTTTGATTAATATTCATATTTGATGTAAAACTTGTTTCTTTTTTTAAGACTTTTTCTTTATCTTGTTCATCTTTATAAGTTAGAACAAATTTTAGGTTATAATTTTGATTTTTATTAAGAATACAATCCTTCAAATCTATTTTTTGTTCTTTTTCAAGATAGGCTCCCTGACCACCGGGTAAATTTGAGGATATAACTTTAAATTTCTTTATAAGATTGTTATCATTATCAGTTATGTATCCCCATCCGTTGTACCGGACTTTACTTGTACCATTTGAAGTTATTTTATATGAACAGTTAAGAAATCCATTATCCTCTCTGGCATTTAAACTTACAAGTTGTGCTTTTTTTGTAAAATTACCCTTATCTACATAAACAGGCACTCCAACACGTGTTTTTACAAGTATTTTTCCTCCTATGTTTCCATTTAGTTTACTTAGTAAAACTTCCTTAGTATTAACATCTTCTAAAAACAGCATAAGACGTGATTCACCATTTTGAAGTGTTTTTAATCCGGTAATTGTAAGCCTCACTTTTTGAGGCTGACCTTTTTGGCATGTAAATTCTGTAGGATAAAATTTTATTTTTCCCATTAAAGAATCACTTTGACCATTATCTCTTAATTCAATAAAACGACCTTTTTCATCATATTTAAAAAATACAGGATATATCTTAAAACGAATTGTTTCATTTATACCGCCTGAAACATTAAAAGCTGTTGATATATAATCTTTTTTTGTTGTATTTGCATTTATTTCAATTGTCGATGGCGAAATTTTAATAGCTGCATTCGATTCCATGATTGAAATAAATATTATAAAAATTAATAAAAATATTTTTCTCATAATTAGTATGTTTCCAATCTATATTCAAACTCTTCTAGCTTTGATCCTGGTTTCAAAAATTTATCCTTAGGGCCACAAATCAAATAATCTAAATTAATGTATTGCTTATCAAGTTTCTTTAAAGCATCGTTAAAAGTTGCTTTTCCACTTGCTATAAGTATTTCGTCATTATTTAGAATAGTAAAATTATTTTTTAAATAAGTGTTAATTTCATTAGTTGCATTTAAAACTTTTATAAAAGGAGTAATCTTTAAATTATCATTTATATCATTTGAATTACGTTTTACATATAATCTCCAATCTTTATTAGATGTAATATATAAAGTTAAAGGCATATTGAGATTTTGTTTTGTATTTTTTTGTAAAATATTTTCTTTATCTATTTTCAAATTTACTAATTGATTTGAAAATTCTAATTTAGCTATTTCACTAATTTCAAAATTATAGTTATAAATATTTTGAGCAATTATATTTTCATTTTCGTCAGTTAATGTAAATTTAATATCACAAGTATAAAACCCCGGTTTATCATAATCCTGAGTATTTATCCCAAAATTAAAATTTAAACTATTTGCACCAAGAAGATTATTTGAAGTTTTAATTTCCACAGGTTTTGAATTTTCAAAATTACTAAATGGTATTTGACCTAAATTAGATATTTCAAACCTTGATAAAGGAATATTAAAATTAGGATTGGTTTGATTTGTAATACTAAAGTCTAAAACTTGAGCATAAAGTCGCCAGGGACAAGCACTATAAAAAGACAAATTAACAGTTTGTATGATTTTATTACCAAATTTTTGACTTTGAGAAATTTTTTCAAATCTTAAGTTATTTGCAAAAACATAATTTATACTCAAAATTATATTTACAAATAAAATTAAAATAATTTTTAATAATTTCATAAACTGACCCTAAAAATTCTTTTAACTTGATTGCTTACTTTTTTATTTTTTATTGAAAAAAAGATTTAGCACTTGCCTGGATATTTATAAAATACGGGTAATATAAAATTTATACATTTGAGCAATATAAAAACTTAAAATTTAATTTAACTTGATTTTAGAATAGTCAGGAAAATTGTTTATGATAAAAAAAATTACTAATTTATTATTGTTACTTTTAATATTAATAAGTCAAATTAATATAATAGCAAAAGCCCAAACAACGCCCGTTGCACAGCAGCACTTATCGGCTTTTTATACAAAAAATCCGGAAAACTTTGAAGACGAAGAAGAAATAGTGATACCGCAACCTGATGACGAAAACGACCCCACCACACCAGGTCAAAATAACGATGATACACAAATTAGTGAAACTATTCCTCAAAATGGTGATGATGGAGGAGGTCTATCAACAGGAGGCATTGTCGGCATAGCTGTCGGCACAGGTGGTGGTGTAGCTGCAGCAGGAGGTGCTTTAGCCATGGCACCTGTATTTATGGCCGGACTTATTCCAAATGGTATAATTGGTGCTGCCGCTCCTATTGACTGTTATGATGAATCAAAAAATTACCTAAGACAAATACTTGTTGAAAACTATAAACCTGATGACATTCAAAAAATAGTTACTCAAAAACGTATCGGAAGTAATTTTTATATAACTCAAAATGATACAGTTCTAAATAATAATGGTTTTAATATTCAAGAATTTAAAATACCCGATGAGCTTTTTAATTATAAACAAGTTAAAATGAATGTAATAATGTATTCAGATCCCTATCGTGATATTGAAGGAGACCCAGAACTTGCATTTGGTGCCTTTAAAAATATTGAATTAAAAACTTTAAGTAAAAAATTCGAAACTCAACAATTTCTCCATAATTATATAATGAATCGTTATAAAATGCCTTTAGAAATAAATCTTAAAAACTATGGAGCTGGCAAACAAACCTTAAGTGGTACTATAGATATGACAAAATTTAAAACAAATAACAACAACTGGGTTGTAGTAAGATATACAAAAGGTGGATTCAATGGCAGAAAAGCAAGACTTGAAACACCAACACAAATTGTTTATGCATATTTAATAGAATTAATTCCTGTAAAATAAATAGGACTTATATATAAGTATTTACACAAAACTTAGTGTAAACTTATATATAAATCCCTAATAAATTATAAAATAACGAAAAACTATTTATGTAAAATAATTATAACCTAATAACATACAAGTTTATTTCTGGTCTGTCAAAATAAATAGACTAATTAGATCATTTATATTGGAAACTTGTTTTTGATATTCCAACGCTTGACGTTCAAGAGTTTGCACATGATGCTTATATTCTTGAATAGTTGACATACAATCGCGAATGGCATCATTAAGATCATCCTGCACACTTTGAGCTTCACTTAACACACTTGTCATAGATATACCAAGTGCCTCAAGTGTTTGTCGGATAATTTGTGCACCTGTTTGTTTGGTTACACCACTTGGAAGTTGTCTTATCAAGTTTTTTAAAACAGAAACATTTGATGGTAATTCAAACTCTTTAACAGGAGGAGGCATTTGAACTTTAGAAATGGACTTACTTTTATCATGAAAATCACCGTTTATATCATTTGCATACTCAAACGTTGCATTATAATCCCAACCTGTTTGTATGGGTTCTTTTAATACATTTATTTGAGGTTCATCAATATTTTTTTCAAAAGATGTCTCATTAGCAATAATTTCATTTATTTCATTAAATTGATTGTTTGGTTGATTAACGTCACTTTCATTAGCCGGTATTGAAGAAGAAGAGGAAGAAGAAGCTTCTTTTATTTCATTTAAAAATTCATTATTTTCATGCTCATTTTTTTCAACACTATTACTTTGCTTTTCAAGTTCCTGTTGTTTTTTTAATGCCTCGACAATTTTCTTACCGACACCTTCGGGCAGTTTTTCATTAGATGACATTTCTTTTCTCCCTTAAAAAACTTTTTTAATTTAGTTTTAATTATAACGAAAAAAATATTATTTTTAAATTAACTATTAAGTTTTATTGCGAAAAAGATAACTATTTTAATTATGTTATTTCTTCATCCCTTAACTTGTGGGTAATTATTTTTATATTAATTATAAAAAAGGAATAAAAAAGGAGAAGATAATTATTTATATTTAAATAATGGAGAGGGAGAAAATTATCCGGAAGATATCAAAATATTGAAACTTGTATACAACTTTTCACAAAACTTAGTGTAAACTTATATATAAATTCCAAAGTTATATTTAGGTATTTAAAGATAATAACTCATTAAATTTTTCTTTATAAAAACTAATAGTATACATATTATTTATAAAAAAACTTATTATTTAACTTTTATTTAAAAAATCATAAATACATTTTGCAGCTTCATAACTTGAATTTTTTGTTGATAACATTTTTTCTACATCATTAAAATTGCATATCATATTTTGTCGGTATGTGGAATCATTTAATATTTTTATTATTTCATTTGCAATTTGTGTTTTATTACACCTTTTTTGAATCATTTCCTGGATAATTATTTTGTTGAGTATGATATTTGGAAGAGACACCATTTTGATACATCTCACCATTAAATATATCAAATAAAACAACCATGGACCACGATAAGCTATTAAGAAAGGTGTTTTATATAAAGCTGCTTCCAAAGCAACGGTTCCTGAAGCAAGTATTAAAGCATCGGAGTATTTCAAAAGTTCGTAGTTTTCACCTTTTATTATTTTTATATCTTGATTTTTAATGTATTTTTTTACAAATTTATTAAACATATTATCATCTAAATTTTTTGCCTGTGATAATACAAATTGAACATTTTCTTTTTCACTTTCACAAATTATATTTTTTGCATCTATAAAAATTTTGAATAAATGATTTAATTCAAACTTGCGGCTTCCTGGAAAAATAGAGATAAGTTTTTTATTTTCATCAAGATTGTGTCTTTGTAAAAATTCATTTTTTTCTATGGTAATTTGAGGCATTTCGTTTATTAGAGGATGACCTGTATATTTTACATCAATTCCTTTATTCTCATAAATTTTATTTTCAAATGGAAAAATTGTTAAAACTTTATCAACATATTTTTTAATTATATTTATTCTATAACTTCTTGAAGCCCATATTTGGGGTGGAATATAATAAAAAACCTTAAAACCTTCTTTCTTTAAAAATTTAGACATATTTAAGTTAAAACCGCCATAATCAATGAGTATAACTAAATCTGGTTTGTAGTCATTTTTTAAATAATTTAAAAGTTTTTTTCCTAGTTTAATATGATGAAAAATAATATTAAAACTTAACCCTACAGCATTCATTTTTTGATGAGATTCAAAAAGATGAACACCCTCATTTTTAAGATTTTCACTTCCTATGGCTTCAATTTGTATACTGTTATCAAATTTTTTAAGTTCTTTAACCATATAAGCAGCATGCAAATCACCGGATAATTCACCTGTTATTATAAAAATTTTTTTTGATTGTTTTTCCATATAAACTCCAAATTTATATAGCCATAACAACAATATTATTTTTATTGGCAAAATTAACAAGTTCAGCCTGGTTGACTATAATAGTTTCTCCTCCTTCGACTGCTAAAACTTTACCTTTAAATTTTTTCATCATTTTTAAAGTATTTACACCGATTGTAGGGATGTCAAAACGTTTATCCTGATTTGGTTTTGAAACTTTTACAATAACAGCATCTTTTTTTGCAAGACGGCATCCACGTTGAATACATCTATCTGTTCCTTCAATAGCTTCAACAGCCATAATCATTTTATTCTTAATAACAACAGATTGCCCTATATCAAGTTTTCCCATTTCTTTAGCAAGTTTATAACCATATTCAATATCTTTAATTTCATCGGATGTAGGTTGTGTTTTTCCTAAAATTCCATTTGGAATAAGTAAATTTTTTATAAATATAGTTTGATCTAAAACAATAATTCCTATTTTTTCAAGTTCACTTACAATTGTGAGCATAACAGCATCATCATTAAGCTTGGGTGCATTTTTTAATAACTCTAAAGCTTCCATATCGAACTTTGGACAGCGAAGCAAAAGACCTTTATGAACTTTTCCTAAAAAAGTAAGTTGTTTTATTCCTTCTTCTTTTAAAGTTTTTTTTATCTTGCCTATTTCTCCAGGGCCAAAATTATAAACTTTTTCACAATAGTTTTTTAACTTATGCCGGTTATCTGATGATAATGATATTGCAATGACTTCAAATCCACTATTTTTAGCATTTATTGCAAACTCTAATGGCAAATTTCCATCACCGGCAATCAAACATTGTTTATTTTCCAATTGAATTGTCAAAATCTACCTCTTTAAAATTAAACTACCAAATAAATTTATTATAATATAAGCACAATAAAAATCAAAATTTAATTGACTTTTTAATATATATACTTAAACATTAATTGATAATGAATTTTATGTTTTTTAATAAAAGAGAATGTAAACATAAGCAAATTTCACCTTATATGGATTCCGGGTATTGTCCTGATTGTGGTGAATATGTCTATTGCAACTGGTATTTAATAAGATGTAGTTGCTGTAATATCAAACGTGATGGGATTATTAAAAATAATATCATTTTACCAAAGTATAAATTTTGTTCAAATTGTGGAAGTGATAAGTTTTATATTATAAAATTAAAAAAAATAAATTTTATAGATTTAAAATATGCTATTTTTAAAAAAGAAACAAAAAATGAAATTTTAAAATCTAATTTATCTATATTCTGGGTAAGTGAACAAAATGAAAACCAGCCATATTTATGTGAACTTATTAATTAATTTCTTAATACTTGTTTTTTACTATTTATATAATATTATAATGTAAGTAGATAAGTATAAAGGAATTTATTGCTATGCATTCTCCTAATTTATTGCCTGTTTCGTTTAATACAAATTTTATTAAGAAAAAACAAAGCAATTCAATAAATCCATCAAAACGAATGATGCGTTTTGAAGCAATGTTTGATAATCAAATGCGAAAGTTTAAAAAAACGAAAAATTTTACATTATTATCACTTATAGAAAGTTCCATTTTTAGGAAAACATGCTATGAGGTGTTTTCTAATTTTGCCCCTATAGCAAAAAATATAATAAACACACCATCAGGGCCTATAAGATATTTTGCAAATTATCCTAAAACTTATCATCGTATAAATAACAATGGCAAGAAAGAAAGTATGTATTCATATGAAAATAAAGATATAGTAATAGATACTTTAAAAAATTTATCAAATAATAATAGAGAAATGTCAACAAAAATAACTTTTTTTAAAAATGATGATATTAAAGTTTTAACTGCAAATTCATCAGAAGCAAATTATACACTTTTTAAGGATGATAGTTTTTTATTTACTATGAATTCTAAAGCATGTGATTTAAAAATAACAGATGATAAAGGAGAGTTAAATTGTGTAAAAAGAAATGGAAAAGAATCTATAAAACAGGAATTATATATATATGATGAACATCAAAATAAAGAAAACAGTTGTACCATATATAAAGAAACAAGAATAAATAATAAAGCTTTTAAAGATAATGAATTGGGATTTTATCCTGTAAATTGCATTTTTTATACTAAAAACCAAAATAATGATAATAACACAGGTATTATTGCGTTTCCGCTTGAAAAATAAAACTTAATATTTTTTAATATAATTGATTTACTATTAGAATTTTTTCTTTCTTTATGTATTAATAAATTATGTATATTAATTAAGATTGGGAAAAGCAAATTGGACTCAAATAAATCAAAGAGAATAAAATCAGATAAAAAAATACAAGAGACATATGCACCAATACTGGAGGCTATAAAGCGTTCATCATCAAATGGTGGTTCAATACAGTTTCATATTCCGGGTCATACAAAAGGTGTTGGTGTATTACCTGATTTTAAAGCGTTGCTTGACAAATATGGTGCAGCGGCTTTAGATTCAACTGATGAATTTGAAAATATAGGTACACTTCATCCTCCAACAGGACCTATAAAAGAAGCACAAGAACTAGCAGCAAAAGCATTTGGTGCAAAGGAGTCGTTTTTTCTTTTAAATGGTTCCTCTATTGGTAATATGGCTTTGGCACTTACACTTATTAAACCAAATGATAAAGTTTTAATAGGTCGTAATTGTCATCGTTCTATTGTTACAGGTATGATTATGTCAAGTGCAAATCCTATTTGGATTGCCCCTAAAAAACATGAAAAATATTCTATTTGGGGTGAAATAACGCCTCAAGATGTAAAAAATCAACTTGAAGCAAACCCGGATATAAAACTTGTCTGGATTACAAGCCCAACGTATGAAGGGATTGTTTCTGATGTAAAGGCAATATCAAGTATTTGTAAAAGTTACAATATACCATTAATTGTTGATGAAGCACATGGTTGTTTATGGAACTTTAGCCCGAAACTTCCAACATCAGCATTGCACTTAGGAGCATCCGCTGTTGTTCATTCAATGCATAAAACGGGTGGTAGTTTTTCTCAAAGTTCGATATTACATGTTTCAAAAGATAGCATTATTAATGTTGAAAAATTAAAACATAACTTAAGACTTCTTCATACGACAAGTCCATCTATTCTATTACTTGCAAGTATTGATGCAGCACGTGCATATTTGGAAAGTGAAAGTGGTAAAAAGTTAATCGATAATGCAATTGATAATGCTATGTATGTACGACAAGAATTAAAACATTATGAAAATGTTCATATTTTATCCAATAATAATGATTTTAAAATTGACCCTACTAAATTATATATTACAATTGATGGATTTTCAGGTGCAAGATTAGAAACAATTTTAAAAACAGAGTTTAATATTGAAATTGAATCTACAACGGATTATGGTTTTTTAGCTCTTTTAAATATAGGGAATAATTTTAATGAAGTAAAATATTTTGTTGAATCACTAAAGAAAATTGCAACATCAAATTATCATGATATTTCTTATATGGAAAAGTTAAAATTTATGCCTCTTTTAACACCAACGATTAAAATGACACCTAGAGAAGCTTTTTATATGGAAAGTGAAAAGGTTAGTCTTGAAAATTCTGTTGGTCGCATTTCATCTGAAATTATTGCAGAGTGTCCACCGGGGATTTTTATTCTTGTACCCGGAGAGCTTATAACAGAAGCTCATTTGCCATATTTAAGAAAATACAAAGAAATTAGTGTGCTAAAAGATTAATTAATTTACGTATAAAATTGTTATGTAACACTTTTACTATTTTCTCAAATCACTTGCAAGTTTATGGGCACAAAGACCTTCCATTCCTGCTATTACTGAAGCAGCTTTTGCAAGGTGTCGAGCATTTAAACGGCTTGACATTTGATATGTTTGCACTTTAACATAGTCAAAAACAGACAATCCGCCTGTGTATTTTGCAACACCATTTGTTGGAAGTGTATGATTTGTTCCGGATATGTAATCTCCAAAGACTTCCGCTGAGTAATTTCCTATAAATAAAGAGCCATAATTTTTGAATAGATGAAATTTATCTTTTGCTTTATCAATGCATAATTCTAAATGTTCAGGAGCTTTTTTATTAGCAATAATGATAGCTTCTTCGAGGTTATTACAAATAATGCATGTTGATTTCTTATATGATTCAATAGCTATTTCTTTAGTAGGTAAAATCTTTAACATTTCATTTGCAATTTTATTAACTTCATTAGCTATTTTAACATCAAAAGTAATTAAAATAGCTCGTGCATCAAGGTCATGCTCACATTGTGAAAGCATATCGGCTGCTACAAATTCAGGATTAGATGTATCATCCGCTATAATCATAACTTCCGAAGGACCAGCTAAAAAATCAATACCACATACTCCATAAACTTCTTTTTTAGCAGCTGTTACATATTTATTTCCGGGGCCAACTATTTTATTTACTTTTTTTATGCTCTCTGTTCCATAAGCAGCAGCTGCAATAGCTTGTACACCACCTATTTTATATATTTTATCAGCACCTGATAAGTGAGCGGCAACAATAGTTTCAGATTTTATTTTTGGTGAAAAGGCCAAAATCCTTTCAACTTTTGCAACTTTTGCAGGGATAATAGTCATTATTGCACTTGAAGGAAGAGGATAATTGCCGCCTGGTATATAGCATCCAACTGATTCAATCGGGATAATTCTATGCCCTAGTTTACACCCGTATATTTTTGTATCAAGTTTTTTCAAACTTTTTAATTGTCTTTTGGCAAAAGTTCTTACATTTTTTATAGCTTTTTTTATAGCTTTTATTTTTTCGTCACTTACTAATTTATACGCATTTTCAATTTCATCCTGAGACACTTCAAAATTATCAAAATAACATTTATCAAAAAGCTGGCAATATTTCTTTACAGCTTTATCACCATTTTGCTTTACATCATTTATTATATTTTTGACATTTTCTTCAATATTATAATCAAAAGTATCATAGAATTTATCGTCAAGTTCACTATATTGTATAATATTCATTATTTTTCTCTTTTATTTTAATATTTTTAAATATTTTCTTACTAATTATAACATGTGATAAATTTTTTATTTTAACATTGTATAATTATCTAAAAGATAGTATAGATTATATGAGTCAAAAATAAAGGCAGTATTTTAATTTAAAAATTATACAACTGATATATTAAGACGTGTTTCGTTATCGATACGTTGTTTTAAAGCACCTGTTGGTAAATAATAAGGTGTAACGGTCATTATTTTTGCAGCAATATCAGGATAATAGTAAATAAATCTTAATTCACTATCTGTTAAAGGTCTTTGAGTGTGAACGTTTGCATAACGACATAATTCCAAAATATTTCGAGCTTCATCTTCATCATGAAATTCAAGTTCTAAATTTTCGTATACATTTCTAAATCCTTTGATACCGCCATATTCACCTGTTGTGATCATACGTCCTGTTTCAATAATTTCAGGTTCTCCCCTGCCTAATTCTTCAAAATCGTATAATTCATAATTTCTGCGATCTTTTAAAGCTCCGTCTGCATGTATGCCTGATTCGTGAGCAAATGCGTTATCACCAACTGCCACTTGATTTATGGGTATATCCAGATGAAAAGCATAAGCAGTGTATTTTGCAAGTTTCCACGCTTTTGATAAGTCAATTTGTGGATCTATTTTATATTTATCTTTAAATCCTGATGATTTCATAACTGATAACAAGCATGAAACTAAATCTGCATTTCCCGCACGTTCTCCCATGCCATTTATTGCTGTATTAATATAAGCATCAACTCCTGCATCAATTGCTGCTTTTGCTCCCATAACAGAACACCCGACAGCCATACCCAGATCATTGTGAAAATGCAATTCAATATCCATTTTTGTTTCTTTGGCAATTGTATAAATTCTATCATAAGCGGTAAACGGATCATCAAATCCTAAAGTATCACAATAGCGAAACCTTTGTGCACCGGCTGTTTTACATTCATTTGCATATTTTATTAAATAATTTATATCACTTCTTGAGGCATCTTCAGCATTTACACCAATAATTTTTGCATTACATCTTTTGGCTTCTTTAACCGCATCAACTGTCATTTTTAAAATATCATCAAGTGTTTTCTTTCCCTGATATTTACCATTTGTCATTTGTTCAGATGTAGACTGAGACAAATTACAATATTGAAGACGGGGAACATTTTCAAAAGAATGATTAACATCATCAGCAAGTGCACGCATCCAGCCTGATAATTTAGTTTTTGTAATTACATTACGATAAACAAGATCCATATTAGCGTTTAAATAATTTATTTCATGTTCTGTTGTTGGAAAGCCAAACTCAGATTGGGTTATTCCCATGTCATTTAACATTAAATTTATTATTGTTTTTTGTAGTTTTGCAAGTCCCAATCGTGAAGTTTGCACTCCATCTCTATTTGTAACATCAATAAAATAAATTATGTTTTCGCTCATATCGTGTTAAACCTCAAATTTCTACTTGACTCATTATACTACATTATTTTACTATTGATAATAGTATATCTTATTTTTATTAATTTATGTAAAGTTATTAAGGAATTTTATGGCAAATTTTTTTATGGAAAAAGAAATATTTGAAACAGGAATTGTGCTTGAAAAAATTATCGCCAAATATATTAAAAATAGTCATATTTCCTTTGACTTTGAACTTAAGCAGGATATTTTGAAACTTGTATTTATCGCATCAGGTTCTTCTTATAATGGTTGCAAAATTGCCGGAGAGTTTTTAAAACAAAATATAAATTTTGATTATGAAGCTTATTATTCAAGTGAATTTAATCTTTTAAAACCTCAAATTTGTGATAATTGTTTATATATTTTTGCATCACAATCCGGTGAAACAGGGGATACTTTATGTGCTTTAAATTATGTCAAAAGTTTTACAGAATTAACCTTAGCGGTTACCAATAATAATGACTCTTCAATTTATAAAATGGCAAAATATAAAATAAATACACTTGCAGGTGTTGAAAAAAGCGTTGCATCAACAAAGGCACTTTGTGCACAAATTTTTTGTCTTATACTTTTGGGTTACAAATTAAAAAATAAATTTATTGATGAAAATTTGCAGGATATTCCGAATACAATAAGGATATTTTTAAATGATTATAAAGAAGAAAGAAATAATATAAAATCACAAATAAGAAAACTTTCAAGTGTTTTAAAGAATGTGTCTTCTTATGTATTTTTGGGGTCTCAAAATAATTTAAATCTGGCAAAAGAAGCTTCATTAAAGTTATCAGAAACAAGTTATATAAATTCTGTTGCATTTCCGTTTGGCGAATTTTTGCATGGACATTTTGCTATTTTGAATAAAAATGTTCCTATTTTAGCTATAACTTCTCAATCTTTTAAAGATTTTGAATTTGAATGTTTAGATAAAATAAAACAAAACTATCCCAATGTTTTAATAATTAATCTTGCCAATAATAACAGTGTTTATGATAAAGCTCAATATAAGCTTGTGCATGATATATGTGATAATAAAATTTGTAAAATTTTTATAAAACTTCTTATAATACAGTTGTTTGCATTAAATATTGCAATTGGCTTAGGGCATGATGTTGATAATCCTTGCGGTTTATCAAAAATTGTAAAATAATATTTGTAAGTTTGTTTATTTAAAATTTATAAGTAAATTACCTTAATAATTTATGATTTAATTCGTGATAAACTTCAAAGAATTGTGTATCTTGATTTAAAGCTAAATACTTTTGACATAAAATTTTTTGTCATGATATCATAACTATTATTGTTTATATTTGTGGGAGTTTTTATTTATGGAAAAAATATTTAAGAATTTAAAACCTTTTTTGTTTTATATAACAATGTTTATATTTTTGCTCGCTATGAGTTGTTTTTTTAATGGTGTAGATCCTGATTACTGGGCAAAGTTACTTCAAGGTAAAGCTTTTTTTGAGCTAGGACATATATTAAAAGAAGATCCTTATTCATATATGCAGTCTCCTTTCTGGTATGATCATGAGTGGGGCTCAAGTATTGTATTTTATTATATTCAAAGTCATTTTAACTGGTTGGGTATAATCATTTTAAAGACAACTTTATTGTTTTTGATTTTATTCTTTATAATTCAGTCAATAAAACTTCAAAATATTAAATATACAAAAACACCATATAATATATTAATATTTTTCTTTATTTTTCATAGTATGTATACATTAATAATATCTGGAATAAGATGTCATTATTTTACATTTATGTTTTTTACGATGTTTATTTATATGCTTGAACTGGTGCGTCATAAAAATAAAAATAAACTTCTTTTCTTATTTCCACCTATAATGCTTATATGGAATAATTTGCATGGAGGTTGTGTTGCAGGTTTAGGGCTTATTCTCTTGTATGCAGTTGGTGAGTTTTTAAATAAAAAACCATTTATAAAGTATTTATACACTTTCTTAGCTTCAGCGGTTATGTTGTTTATAAATCCTTATGGTGTTGAATATGTTAAATATTTAATATCCGCAACAACAATGGAAAGGCCTATGATACTTGAGTGGCAAAATCCTTTTTTGGATAGAAAAGTCAATCAACTTTTGAAATTCAAAGTAAATTATATTATTGGATTTTTATTGTTACTGGTATCATTTATAAGAACTAAAATTGTATGTAAGCAAAGAATTGACTTTACAAAATATTTAGTGCTGCTTGTAACTGCATATTTAAGTTTTAATCATATAAAACATTCGCCATTTTTTGTTATAACAACTGCTATATTTTTGTATGATGAATTTTATTTTGTGTTTAATGGTATAATACACAAAATAAGAGATCTTTTACATTTAAATAATAAAACATTTGTAAACGTTATAATTCTGTTAAAAGAAACGTTGATGTATATTTTCGTGCTTATTGCTTCTTCTGTTTTAATATTTGCTTCAGATTATAAACCAAGAATTGTGGGGTCATTTTATCCTTATAAAATTGTTGAATTTTTAAAAATAAACAATTTAACAGGAACAGTTCTAAATGAATTTGGAATAGGCAGTTACCTTTGTTATAAATTATATCCATATAACTTGATATATATGGATGGACGGTATGAAGCTG
This sequence comes from Candidatus Gastranaerophilales bacterium, assembly GCA_944322675.1. Classification (GTDB taxonomy): domain Bacteria; phylum Cyanobacteriota; class Vampirovibrionia; order Gastranaerophilales; family Gastranaerophilaceae; genus UMGS1477. The sequence goes on from CALUPO010000001.1 coordinate 129,143, forward strand.
CTTATGCGGATAACACATTTCAGGTTCTTCAACATTTTTATCTTGCTACAGAAAGCTGGGAAGCTGCTTTAAAAACTCAACCTGCTTATATTATTATTAATGAAAAGTCAAAAATTTATAAGAAGGTAATAAATGACAAGGAAAAACGTTATACTCCAATATATAAAGATAGAGTTTATGTATTATTTACAAAAACTAAATACAAAAAAAATAATTATAAACAACCGGTAAAAGATTTAAAATATTATAATGAACACATGTTTGATATTAGATTTAAATTTACCGATAAAATTTATCGAGATGGAAAGTTGATTGAATTTAAATAAAATAAAGGTAATAATATAAAAAGATATGATTTGTTCAAAACCTATTATTGAAGAAAATAAACTATATGCTGGCAAGGATACCCTTGAGGTTATGAATGAAGCAAAAAATTATAATAATTTTTTGTTTAGATTTATAATTAATTCCTTAAAATCAGATAATAAAGTAAAAAATGAAATATTGGATTTTGGAGCAGGTAATGGTATGTTTGCCACAATGGTTAAAAATTTTGACACAAGTGTATGTATAAGTTGTGTTGAGCCGGATAATGATTATTGTGAATATTTGATTGCTCAAGGATTTGAGACATATATGGATATTAGTGAAATAAATATAGATAAAAAATATGATTTAATATATAGTTTTAATGTTCTTGAGCATATTGAAGAAGATATTGAAATTTTGAGTTGTTTAAAGAACAAGCTTTCAAAAACCGGAAAGTTGATATTATATGTTCCGGCATTTGAAATTCTATATTCTAAGTTTGATAAAAAAATAAATCATAAACGTAGATACTCAAAGATTGATTTATGTAAAAAATTGAATAAAGCCGGTTTTAAAAAATATAAATCTTATTATGTTGATGTTATAGGATTTTTTTGTGGTATACTATATAAAATATTCAATAATTCTGGCAAGTTAAACAAAAGTGTTTTAAAGATATATGATAGATATTTTTTCCCCTTTTCATGTTTGTTAGATAAAATGGGATTTAGATATTTATTTGGCAAGAATATAATTGTTATAGCTCAAAATGAATAAAATTTAAGAGGTGTAAAATGGCAAAAAATACTTTGAAAATATTACTTGAAGGGAATAAAAATTTTATTAATGGAACACCTATGGCTGTTAATAAATGTTTAACGACCTTACAAAAATATGCACATCGTCAGGCACCGCATGCGATTGTGTTATGTTGTTCGGATTCTCGTGTTGTTCCTGAAATTATTTTTGATGTAGGTATTGGTGAGCTTTTTGTTGTTCGTTCAGCTGGCATAGCTTTAGGGCCTAATATTATTGAAAGCATTGAATATGGTGTTGAACATTTAAATATTCCGCTTTTAGTGCTTTTGGGACATGATGATTGTGGTGTTATGAAATATGCAACTGATAACTATCCTGAACCTAAAGAATATAAGCATTTAATGAGCACTGTAATTCCTGTTTTAAAGGAAAATGATTGTCATAATAATCTTGCAAAAGCTCATACAAATTATGTTGCTCAAATTCTTATTGAAAAATCAGAAATATTAAAAAATGCTTGTAATAAAAATAAACTTTTAATTGCAAAGTGTCATTTTAGTTTTGAAACGGGAAAAGTTGAGTTATTAGATGATAATTGTGTTTTAAACTAATTTCTTTAAAATAAATGGATACCAAATTTGTATCCATTCATTTTTTTATTTTATTAAATAAATATATTTAGTTATTTTAATCCAAGGACTTTCCTATACCAGCTAAAGCTTTCAATTTCAAGACCATTAAAAGTTGTTTTGACACATTGACGCTTTAAATATTTATTAAAATCATCTTGATAGCGGCATTTTAATTGATTTTTTAGTCTTAAAGAATCAGTTACGTTTGATGAATTTGACATATAGCGTCCCTCCTATATTTTTACCACATATATTTATTCTTAATAAACCAGCAGACTTTTTCAAATTATACCATAAAAAAATTAATTTGGCTAGAGTAAGTTAAGTAATATTAATTTTTTTTTAAATTAAGTATAAATACACTTAATATATGTAAAATATTGAAAAAAATGGTTATTTAAGTAAAAACTTGAATAAAAAAGTATTTATAGTTATAATAAAAAAGTTCAAAAAAGATAATAAAAAAAAATATCTTTTTTGATAAAGTGTTGTATTTGTGTTATATTAATATTAAAATAACAAAGTACAAGTAATTACGTAGTTAGTAAAATAAAAAGAGGGAACAAAAATTATGGGCTTACCAAAAGTAGCGTATTTATCAATGGAAATTGCCATGGATCAATCACTATGTACATATTCAGGTGGTTTAGGTTTTTTAGCAGGTTCACATATGCAATCTGCAGGGTATTTGCAAATGCCAATGGTTGGTGTGACAATGTTGTGGTCTTATGGTTATTATGACCAACGTATTGATCATGAAGGAAATGTTGAAGTTGCATATATTCGTAAACATTATGACTTTTTGACTGATTTAAATGTTGAAGTTGAAGTTGAAACATTTGGCGAAAAGGTTAAAGTTAAGGCTTATCGTGTTGAGCCTTCGTTATTTGGCACTTGTCCTGTTTATCTACTTACAACTGATTTTGAAGGTAATAGTGAATGGGCACGTAAAATCTCACATAGGCTTTATGATGGTGACGAAAAAATTAGAATAGCACAGGAAACTGTTTTAGGTATTGCTGGTGTTCGTGTTTTACAAGCTTGTGGTTTGGATTTTGATGTTGTTCATATGAATGAAGGTCATGCACTTCCTGCAGCTTTTGAGTTATTACGCCAATATAATGGGGATATGAATGCAGTAAAACAAAAAACTGTATTTACTACTCATACACCTGTTGCAGCTGGTAATGAAGTACACTGGGTTGACACTTTAATGGAAGGTGGATTCTTTGCAGGATGCTCTCGTGAACGTGCAATTGAATTAGGCGGTGAAAATTTCTCATTGACTGTTGCTGCTTTAAGAATGAGTCGAATTGCAAATGCTGTATCTCAACTTCACGGTTTAGTTGCCAATAAAATGTGGGAATGGGTTGAAGGACGTTGCCCTATCCGTGCTATTACAAATGCTGTTAACCTTCATTATTGGCAGGATGAGCGTATGAAAAATGCTAAAACATTTGATGATTTGCTCGATGCTAAGTATGAAATGAAGCAAGAACTCTTTAAGTATATTGCTGATACTGCAGGTAAACGTTTTGATCCTAATGTCTTAACTATTACATGGGCTCGCCGCTTCGCTGATTATAAACGTGCTTGGCTTATATTTATGGATAAGAAACGTATCACTAAATTGTTAAATGAAAATAAAGTTCAACTTATTTTTGCCGGTAAATTCCATCCTGATGATGTTATGGGACGTGAAATGTTTAATAAAATTTTAAATATGTCTCACGAATTGAAAAATGTTGTCGTATTGCCGGGTTATGAACTTGAACTATCAGGTCGTTTAAAAAGAGGTTCTGATATATGGTTTAATACTCCATTAAGACCTTTGGAAGCTTCAGGTACTTCAGGTATGTCTGCCAATATGAATGGTGCTCTTCATTTCTCTATTTATGATGGCTGGGCAGTTGAGGGTACTTTCCCTGGAATAAACGGTTATACTGTTGAGTACCCGGGCCTTGATGATGAAATTCCATGGGAAGAACGTCATTGGAAAGACCATGATTGTATTATGAATATATTGGAAAACCAAATTATTCCTACATACTATCATAATAAACTTGAATGGGCTCGTTTAATGCGTCAAGCTATTAGAACTTCAGAAGCGTACTTTAACTCCGACAGAATGGTTATTGAATACTATAACCGTATTTATAAACCAATTGCTCATGGTGAAGCATCAAAAGAAATGACCCATGAAATAGGTCAGGTACAACATCCTAATCAAGATGCTTGGAATTATTCAAATATTAAATAATAAGAAAAATAATTGAATATTTAAAAAATTAGAAGCTTTATTATAAAGCTTCTAATTTTTTTATTTTTTGTGGGCAACAAACAAACCCGTGTATTACTTTTTATTTACCAAACTAAAAATTTAAACAGTTTGAAAACATTCTATTTTATTTTTTTGAGCAATTTCAACAATTTGTGTTGCAGTTGCTGTCATTTCAAGAAGAGAATTAAGTTTGTTAATACAAGAACCAACACCAACAGCACTTGCACCTGATGCAAAAGCCATAGCAACTGTAGCCGGAGTCAAACCACTTGCTGTCATAACAGGGATATCAACGTTGCGTGCAAGTTCAATTGTGTTTGCAATGCTCACTGTTGCCATTTCAATTAAACCACGTGTGTTATCATTTTGTACATTAGCAATAGAAGCACCTTCAGTTTGAATTAGATTAACACCTAATTTTTCTAGTTCAATAGCTAATTTTATTTGTTCGTTAATATTAACATGTCCAGGAACAGTAACAGATATAAAGACACTTTCATCATTTATTAGTGCTTTAGTTTGTTTTGTGATATTCAATATTTGATTAGGGTTCATAATTTTACCAGATTTATATAAAGCATCATAATTTCCTATTTCAATTGCAACATCACCAAGCTTCACTGCACCGGCTAGTTCAAATGGGTTAATTGATGATACAAAAACAGGTAAACTTGTAGTTTCAAGTGCCATTTTAATAATTTCTTCATTTGCACTTACATCAACAGCTGATGCTTTGGCCATACTTGCTGCTTTAACAACCATTTCAGCTTTTTTAATATCAAAATTGTTAATACCGGAAATAATTTTTACAGCACATTTTTGGTCTAAATGTTGTTTAAAAAGTTCAATACGATTCATTATTTAATTTCTCCTTTTACTAATATTCAATATTACGATTTTTATTATAACACAATTTTTTTTATTTTGTCTTAAAAATAAAACCCGACGGAAAATCGAGTTTATAAGGATATTTATTTAAAAAGAGAGTATAGAAATTAGTGTTGTTTGCATTCAATTTCTGAAATCAAATAATTTGCAACCCAGGCCATAGCCGGTTTTTGTATGGCAAATTGTTTTAATTCCAAAATAGAATCCCGACCTATACGAATTAGGCTCATAGCAATAATACCTCTAACTTGTCCTTTAACTTCATTTAAGCAATTAACCAAATATGAAACTGCACTTTTACCTAAACTTACTATATCATTTTCAATTTGTATACGTGTTTTATTGTCTGCTTCAAAAAGAGCTTCCACCAATTTTTCAACACATAAAGACTTATTAAAGTTAGCTTCTTCTATATTATTATAATTTTTTTTAATTGCTAATCCTGCTGCCATTTCTAAATTATCTCCATTACTATATTTCCTTAATTTTATTATAAACGGATATTTTATGAAATTAAGAAATATTTATAAAATCTTTATATCGAAAAAAAATTTTAAAAGAGTTATTTTATGATAATATTAAAATAAAAGACTCTAAAAATATGATAAAAACTGAATTTAAACATAAAGCATCAATAAAAGAATTTGTAGAATACTGGAAAGATAAAGGATATGAAAAAGGTGAAAGTCAGCCATTTTGGTTTTCCTTGTTAAAGGATGTCTTTGGCGTTGAACATCCGGAAAAGTTTATTTCTTTTGAAGATAAAGTTTTTTTGGACAATACAAGCTTTATTGATGGATATATTGAAAAAACGAAAGTTTTAATTGAACAAAAGAGTCTGGGTAAAGATTTAAATAAACCAATAAAACAATCTGATGGAACTTATTTAAATCCTTTTCAGCAGGCTAAGAGATATATAACTGAACTTCCTTTATCCAAACACCCCCGTTGGGTTGTCACTTGTAATTTTTCGGAATTTTATGTTTATGATATGGAACGTCCAAATTGTGAACCTGAAATTATTAAACTTGAAAATTTGTCAAAAGAATATTACCGACTTCAATTTTTGGTTGATAAAACTAACGAACATATTGAGAAAGAAATACAAGTTTCAATAGATGCCGGTAAAATGGTTGGACTTTTGTATGATGCACTATTGAAGCAATATATTAATCCGGATAATGATGAAACACTAAAAAGCTTAAATATTTTATGTGTGCGTTTGGTATTTTGCTTATATGCTGAGGATGCCGGAATTTTTGGTAAACATAATTGTTTTTGTGATTATTTAAAAGAATTTGATGCAAGAAAAATGCGTGCTGCTTTAATTGATTTATTTGAAGTTCTTGATACAAAACTTGAACATAGAGATCCATATTTAGACGAGTCTCTTGCTTCATTTCCTTATGTAAATGGCGGATTATTTGCTCAAAAAAATATAGAGATACCAAATTTTACAGATGAAATAAAAAATTTACTTATAAACAAGACCGGTTTAGAATTTGATTGGTCACAAATAAGCCCTACCATTTTTGGGGCTGTTTTTGAAAGTACGTTAAATCCTCAAATTAGACGAAAAGGTGGCATGCATTATACGTCTATTGAAAATATTCATAAGGTTATTGACCCTTTGTTTATGAATGATTTAAAAAATGAATTTGCTTCCATTTGTAATATAAAACAGGAAAAAATAAAAATATCAAAGTTAAAAGAGCTTCAAAACAAAATAGCATCCTTGACATTTTTGGATCCTGCCTGTGGAAGTGGAAATTTTTTAACCCAAACTTATATATCACTTCGTAAACTTGAAAATGAGATTTTATATGAATTACAAAAAGGGCAAATTAAATTTGGTTCAATTGATAATCCAATAAAGGTTTCTATTTCTCAATTTTTTGGAATTGAAATAAATGATTTTGCTGTTACGGTTGCGAAAACAGCTTTATGGATTGCTGAATCACAAATGTTGAAAGAAACTGAAAATATTGTACAAATGGATTTAGATTTTTTGCCATTAAAAACCTATGCAAATATTGTTGAAGGGAATGCCCTTCGTATTGATTGGAATAATGTTATTTCAAAAGATAAACTTAATTATATTATGGGTAATCCGCCTTTTGTTGGTTCAAAATATTCCAATGAATTGCAAAAAAAAGATATGGATTTTGTTTTTAACAATTCTAAAGAAATAAAATATAGAACTTTAGATTATGTTTGCTGCTGGTATAAAAAAGCTTTTGATTATATTTTAAATACTAATATTGAAGTTGCTTTTGTTTCGACTAATTCTATTTGTCAAGGGGAACAAGTTGCTATATTGTGGAAGCCATTATTTGACAAAGGTATAACAATTAATTTTGCTTACCGTACCTTTCGCTGGGATAGTGAAGCAAGTTTGAAAGCACATGTTTATTGCGTAATTATTGGATTTAGTGCTGTAAAATGTGATAAACAAAAAATAATATATGATAATGGTACACAAAAACAAGCTAAAAATATTAATGCTTATTTAATTGATGCTCCTAATGTTTTTATTGAAAGTAATAATAAACAGATAAGTGGCAAAAAGAAAATGATTGCACCAAATAAACCATGTGATTATAACAACTTAAAAATAGAATCAAGTGAATATGCTGATTTTATAAAAAAATGCCCGCAAGCAATTAAATGGATAAAAAAAATGGTCGGAGCACAGGAATTTATCAACAACAAAGATAGATATTGTTTGTGGTTAGTTGGTTGCTCTCCAAAAGAATTAAAATCTATGTCATTAGTTTTAGATAGGGTTGAAAAATGTAGGCAGGCAAGATTAGACGCGAATACAGCAGAGTCTATAAAATTAGCAAATACGCCTAATTTATTTAGAGAACAGATTAATCCCGAGCAATATCTTTTGATACCTTGTGTATCATCTGAAAGAAGAAAATATATTCCGATTGGTTTTTTAGATAAAAATACAATTCCTGTTATGGGTGTTTTAATTGTGCCTGATGCAAAATTGTATCATTTTGGAGTTTTGACCTCAAATGTCCACATGGCTTGGATGAGAGCAGTGTGTGGAAGATTGAAAAGTGACTACCGTTATTCAAAAGACATTGTTTATAACAATTTCCCCTGGTGTGAACCAAATGATGAACAAAAAGCAAAGATAGAGAAAACCGCTCAAGCCATCCTTGACTCACGTGCTTTGTTTCCTCAATGTTCATTAGCTGATTTATATGATGATTTAACTATGCCTCCTGAACTTAGAAAAGCTCATCAGGCAAATGACAAAGCCGTTATGCAAGCATATAATTTAGATATTAAAACAACAACAGAATCATCTTGCGTTGCCCATCTTATGGGATTATATCAACAAAAAATAAACGAAATAAATAAAACAAAAACAAAGTAAAAATATTTTTAAGTAAATTTTAAAAAAAATGTGAAACGAAGCTGCATTAGAACCACCCTCACCCCAAACTTTACGCTTAAAATGGAAAGGGGAAATAAAAAAGTTGGAGAATGAGGTCAACAAAGGCAACCCATACGCAGGTTTGAGTAATAGTCACAGACGAAACATTGTCAAAGCCTCCTTTTGTTTGAGTGCACAAAGTGCACGAGTTAAGGAGGCTTAAGTTGAGTCATGTGAATATACGAAAACCAAGTGGGTTGCGGTTTTGTGCAACTTTTGCGTAAAAGTTGCCCCGTCCGGAGGACATTAAAATATTTTTAAATAATTTAAAAAAAATCGTAAAATAAAATAACCCCACCCGGAGGACATTAACTTTCGTGTGTGTGTGGGGGGGGATATGGGGGGGGAGGCTTTGCCTCCCCCCCCCATAAATACTAATTCCCGCCGTAGGAAAGACGCCCGAATGAAATGAGGGCGGATACCTCAGGCGGAAAAAAAGCCGAAGCCGGCAGCACGAAGTGCGACAGGCGAAGTTAAACAGAGTAACCCCGTCCGGAGGACATTAAAATATTTTTAAATAATTTTTTGAGAAAAATTTTAAATAATTAAAGAAAATTAAAGCCTTTCAGGTGGAGGTACTTTGTGTGGACAAAGTGCCCAAAACCGTAACCCGACTTGTCACTCACATTCTCACTAAACTCAACTCAAGCAGCCTTAACTCGTGCTTCGCACTCAAACAAAAGGCTGCCTGTTGTTGTTTCGTTAAGCGAATTTCCGGACGGGCGAAGTCCCGGGTAGCGAAAAGCCGAAGCCGACAGCACGAAGTGCGACAGGCGAAGTGCTTTGAGCTTGAAGGAAATTCAAGAGAGTGATAATTGTTCGTGCCTGCGTATGGGTTACATTTATTGACTTCATTCTACGACTGTTTAGTATTTTTTAAAAAATCGTGAAACAAAGCTGCCCCGCCTTGAGGACGTTAAAATATTTTAAATAATTCTTAAAAAAAATAATTGTTCGTGCCTGCGTATGGGGTTACATTTATTGACTTTATTCTACGACTGTTTAGTATTTTTTAAAAAATCGTGAAACAAAGCTGCCCCGTCCGGAGGACATTAAAATATTTTTAAATAATTTTTTGAAAAAAATAAATACAGTTGCCCCGTCCGGAGGACGTTAAATTAATTTTAAACTTAACAATTTTGCCACCCTCACCCCCGCCCTCACGCTTAAAGGGAGAGGGGGAAAGGAAAAGACTCTCACCCCAGCCATCAAGCTAAAAAGGAAAGTGAGAATAAAAAAGTTGGAGAATGAGGTCAACAAAGGCAACCCATACGCAGGTTTGAGTAATAGTTTTTAAATAATAATAAAAATATAAAGCCTTTCAGGCGGAGGCACTTTTTGTGGAAAAAGCGGATTTCCGTACGGGCGAAGCCCCGGGGAGCGAAAAGCCGAAGCCGGCAGCACGAAGTGCGACAGGCGAAGTGCTTTGAGCTTGAAGGAAATTCAAGAGGGTGCCCAAAACCGTAACCCGACTTGTCACTCACATTCTCACTAAACTCAACTCAAGCAGCCTTAACTCGTGCTTCGCACTCAAACAAAAGGCTGCCTGTTGTTGTTTCGTTAAATGATAATTGTTCGTGCCGGCGTATGGGTTACATTTGCTGACTTTATTCTACAATTGTTTAGTATTTTTTAAAAAATCGTGAAACAAAGTTGCCCCGTCTGGAAGACATTAAATTAATTTTAAACTTAACAATTTTGACACCCTCACCCCCGCCCTCTCCCTCAAGGGAGAGGGGGCATGAGATTTAAAAAAAAATAAACAAAATAACCCCGTCTGGAGGACATTAAAAATTGAGACTTGTATACAACTTTACACAAAACTTAGTGTAATTTGATATATAAATCCCAAAATTAATATATATATTTAAATACTTATTGCTTTTATATAGACCAAAAGGTTAATATGAAAAATATATCTAAAGGTTGATGTAAAAGTAAAAAATTAAGGATATTCTTAATATATATAAATATAAATGACACAGTTATGCGGGGGATAGTGAATTTTGAATTTTTTTAGAATTTTAATATTTGCAATAATATTTTTATTAAGTCAAGTTAGTGCATTTTCTCAAAATTATTTAAATACAATACAAATTGACTCAAATGAAGGTGGCAATCAAATTACACTAAAAACTATAAATGGAGTTGAAGTCGTTAAAGAAGTTAAAAATGATAACTTAATTGTACTTGAACTTAAAAATATAAAAGCGGACCAAAAATTAAGCACTATATATAATAACGTTTTACATGTAAAAAATGTAATTGTAAAAGAACCTGCAAAAAACAACCTTCAAATTATAATTGAAGGTGAAAATATTGCCAATACAGGTATTGTCGTGCTTCCAAGTGAAATAAAATCAAACAACAGCAAAAATATAGTGCTTGACAAACCTATAAATGAATATGAGCCAATAATTCCTTTTAATGAAAAAATTAACTTATCAAATAACAATACTTTTTTTGAATATTTAAACACAAATTTTCAACTTAATAAAAGAAAAATTACCTATTTAAAACATCTTATAAAAAATAATTTTGATAATTTAAATCTTGATTTTATATTGTATGCAATTGTCTTTTTCCTTGTGATATTAGCCGGAAATAAATTTATAAATAAAGAAAATGAAAAAGATATAAAAGGCATAGGTCTTTCTCAAAGTTTAAAAAATAAAAGGTCTTACGATATAACAATAAATGATAAAACAATTCCTACCCTTAGAAGTTTAAAATCAACATCAAACAATAATTCAGAAATTATATCAAGACAATATGGCATGAATGAATATAAAAAAAGTGAAAAAAATCCATATTCTAATACAACAGCTCAAGATAAATTAACAAAACAACAAATACCTGATGAGCTTTCAAAAAGAATAAATAAAAATGAAATTGTTATACCAAAAAAAGATATAAAAACCACAAACTTAAAATCATCACAAAAAGCATTAAATAAAGCAGCTTTATCATCATCTGCTTCTTATAATCAAAAACAACAAAAAATAGCAAGCAAGCCTTATATCACAAATAGTGAAAGAAATATTGATATAATTGACGGTCAAAAGTTTTTAGATTCAATGACAAAAATATATGAACAATCAGGTCGCAAAGATCTTGCATTAAACATAAAACGTGTAAGTCAAGTTAAGAAAAATAAAAAATTATAAATTCCTTGGATGTGTTTTGTTATATACGTCTTTTAAGTGTTTGGAACTAACATGGGTATAAATTTGAGTATTTGATATACTTGAATGCCCCAAAAGTTCCTGAACAACTCTAAGATCAGCACCTTTTTCAAGCATGTTTGTTGCAAAACTATGACGGAATTTATGAGGAGTCACATTTTTGGGCAGTTGAATTTGTTTAATAATATTTTTTAATATTTTCCTTACACTTTGAGCCTGCAGCCTATAACCTGTATTATTTACAAATAAAGGGGAATCATTTTTTATTTTTTCACTATTTCCGTTTTCATAAAGCATACCTCGAACTGTTTTAATATACGTTTCTAAAAATCCTTTAGCTGTATTTGAGAATAATACTATACGCTCTTTATTACCTTTGCCTAAAACTTTAATTTCATTTTCTTCCAAGTTTAAATTTCCAAAATTTAATGAAGTCAATTCAGAAACACGAATACCGGTTGAATACAAAAGCTCAAAAATAGTTCGATTACGAAATCCCTGAACCGTATCAATAGGAATTGTATTTAAAATTTGATTAATTTCGTTTTCCGTTAAAACAACAGGCAATTTCTTAGGTGACTTTGGAGCAATGACACCTTTCAACGGATTATTTTTAACAATATTTTCACGATATAAATACTTGTAAAACATCCTTATTGCCGAAATTTTACGTGTTATTGTAGTTTTAGAATATTCAAACCTTGAAATAAAATTTAAATATTCTTTAATTTTTTGATAAGTTACATCTTCAAGTTTAAATTGGTCTAAATAAATTATAAAACTTAAAATATCAGACCCGTAAGCACGCACTGTATGTTTTGAAAAATTACGTTCAATTTCCAAATATAATTTAAAATTGTTTAAATATTCTCTTGAAATATCACAAGTGGACAAAATACACTCCAAATTATTTTTCAACAATATTATAATTATATTAATACTTTTTGTAAAGTTTTGTAAAAAAATATATAAAAACCTAACAAAAAAAAATATGTTCACTTGTTACATGAATGACACCCTAAGAATTTTTTGATGAGGATAAAAATGAAAATAAGTCATAAAGAAACATTAATTGAGAGAAGTACAACACGAATATCGGGTGAAAAGCCTAAATGGCGAAGTGCCTCAGAAATTGATGGTAATTTTATTAATAAAGAAAATACAAAGAAAGAGCCTTTAAAACAATCATCGTCTTCGATAAGTTTTGGAGGCTCTTTTTTAAAGGATTTTAAAAAAATCGTAAAATTTATAAGCGGATATAATGACGAAATAAGTGATTATAAAAAAATATTTGAAAAAATAAAAAAAACAACCGGCATTAACCCGCAAGAACTTCTTGATTCTGTAAAAAAACAATTGCCTAAAAATATAAAAATAAATAACAATAAAATACAATTTAAAGAAAAAGGTGTCTTACGTTTAGTATATGAAGCAGCTATATATCCTATTGTTAAAATGCCTTTTGATATACTAAACTGGGCATTAAAAGGTTCTTCAAATATTGTTAAAAAATTATTTAAAACTAATAAAAATAATATTTTTGATACTTTATATAATACAAAATTTTTGAAAAATATCCGTAAAAAAGAAAATGCAGAAAGAAAATATAATGCGTTAAAAGGTATGGTTGAGCAGGTGTCAAAAGTTATGAATAAGGCTGATGCTGATGATACCATATTTAAAATATCGCAAAAGTTTTTTGACCCGAAAGCCGGCAAATATAACACAGTTCATGAACGTTCGTTAAATCGTCTTGTATCAGGTGGTGTTTCTACATATTTTTTGGCTAATGATGCTTATAACCTTGCAAGTTTAGTTACAAACGACCCAAATGAATCAACAAAAGAAGGTAAAATAAGACGTAATCAAGAACTTGTAAGGATTGGAACTACTGCTTATCTTCAACTTATTACGCTTGGTGCTTTAACACAAATTGTTAATGCCACAAGCTGGGCTTCTCCTTTAATAATTGCAACAACGGTTTTATTAAGTGAAACTTTGTCCCGTACACTTGCAGGAAAACCTGTATTTTTTGTAAACAAAGAACAAGCACAAAAATATAATCAGATTGAAGAAAAGAAAACAGGTAAAAAATTTAACTATACAGCCAAAACACCTAAAGACAATAATAAAGAAGCAAAAAAAGAAGATGAAAATGGATTTTTCACTTTAAATACCTTATATAAATATATAGGTTTATCAATTGCAATAGGACTTGGCGGCAAGGGTTTAAAGAAAATACCTCAAGTTAAAGATTTTATGGATAAAGTTTCAAATAAATACAATCAAAAATATAGACTACTTACAACAAAGACACTTGAGGTAGATAAATCCGAATTTGAAAAACTAACTAAAAAATTAAGAGATAACGGATTTAATAAACTTGCCGATAATTATGAAGAAATGATTAAAAGTATAAATAAAACTGATAAAATTCCTGATAAAATCAAACTGGGAAAAATAAATCGCAAATTTGCACAACCTATAGTTGATTTTTTACTGGGCATTCCAAGATTTGCAAAAAGTTGTTTAATGTTTCCATATAAAGTATTTTCAAGTTTAGTAAGCGGCATAACATCAATTGATGCAATTGAAAAATCAAAAGTTGGTGCAGGTATAAGAAATTTTATGGAACTTAATCCAAAAGCCATTAAAAAAGCTCCAAAAGGTATCGATAAAGTTGGCATTATGACAAATGCATATAGGGATTTAAATGATAAATTAAGTTTAAGTGATAAAGAGTTTAAAAAATATGTAAAAAATTGTTCATATAATTCATTTAATAACCAAAATACTTCATCAAAATCAAATGCAGATATGGCTTTAGTTACAAAACTTATCTCAAGCGGTGTGGCAAGTTTATTCCTTATTGCTGATAATTATAATATGGTAATGTTAAAATCCAATGGTGAAGACAAAGAAGGTGCATGGCAAAAGGCTAAAGAGCGAATTGTGCAGCGTATTTCAAGTTTAATGTATTCATCAATGTTTATAAAACTATTTAACTCAACATTTGAAGCACAGTATCATAAGTCATTAATCGGTATGTCAGCTATAACAGGAACATCACAGGCTGTTATGGAAGTAACATCAAGAAGTTCAATAGGCATGCCAATTTTAAAAAAATCAAAAGAACAAATTGAACAACTTGAAGAAAAAAACGAAAATGCACGTGGTTTAAAAGGTAAATATTTCCAATTTATGTCAAAATTAATAGGTAAGAAAAAGCTCTCACAACGCACAACACCAAAAACTAATATCCAAAATGCTTAATTTTTGTTTTTTGAAGTTTTTAATAGTAATAAAAGCGGAATAATAGCAAAAGAAGCTATTGCAAAAAGTCGAAATACTTCAATAAATCCCCACAATGATGCTTGTGTTTGCAAGTCACCGTATATTGAATATTTTGCCATATGTAAAGCTGAAACAGGGTCAAAATATTGCATTAAAGCAGCTTTAACAGCATATAATTTTGTTTCGTAAGCAGGATTAAGACTATGAAGGTGATCAACCATATAATGCTGGTGAATCTGAGAGTATCTTGTAATTAAAGTGGCAACAATTGATGTACCTATTGCACCACCTATATTCTTAAGAAGATTTTGAAGACCGGAAGCGTTTGTCATTTGGTCGTTACGAAGTGTTATAACGGATAATGAAATAATAGGAATCATTGCCAAACCTAAACCAAGTCCAAAAAGGAAATTAGGAAAATAAATATTTGCATTTGCCATTTCAAGATTTAATTCCCCTAAAAACCAACCGCCAAGCCCCATTGAAGCAAGACCGAGTCCAACCATAAGTCTTGGATCTATTTTACTTGACATAGTACCACAAATAACCATGGCCAAAAGTGAACCTAAACCTCTTGGCATCATTGACAATCCGCTTAAAAACGCATCATAACCCATTAATCCTTGCAAAAATTGAGGAAGAATTGTTAATGAAGCAAGTAAAACCGCTTGCATTACAATTTGTACGCCTGTTGCAATTGCGTAGTTTTTATCTTTAAATACCGTTAAATCAACAAGGGGCTCTTTTGTTTTAAGCTGGTATATTACAAATAAAATAGCTGAAATAACAGAAACAGTTGCAAGTTGACAAATCCAAGTTGCATTAAACCAGTCTGCATTATTACCTTTATCAAGTGTCACTTGTAACGTAACTAAAAATAATGTCAATAAAAAGAAACCTAAAGCATCTATTTTAACATTATCTTGTTTTTTTGCATAAGGAGGGTCTTCTAAAAATGTTTTTGTTAAGTAAACTGCTAAAAATCCAATAGGAACATTAATAAAAAAAATCCATGGCCAACTAAAATTTTCGGTTATATATCCACCGATAACAGGTCCGACAATAGGAGCTATAACAACAACAAGTCCAAAAGCCGACATAGCTTGAGGTCGTTTGTTTGGTGGAAAAGACTCAAGTAAAACAGATTGACTTATAGGAAGCAAACCGCCACCGCCAAATCCTTGAAGAATACGTGCGAATATCATCATACCCATTGAACTTGCAATACCGCATAAAAATGACGAAACAGTAAATAAAATTATACTAAAAATGAAAAAATTTTTCCTTCCCATAACTTTACAGAACCAGTCCACAGTTGGGATGATTATACCAGATGCAACAAGATAGCTTGTTAATATCCAAGTTGATTCTTCACGAGAAACAGAAAATGTTCCTGCCATATGAGGCAAAGCAACATTTGCAATAGTTTCATCTAATACAAACATAAATGCTGCTAACATTGTTGGCAATGCTAAAAGCCAAGGTGAATGTTTAGGTGTCCAATTTATTTGTTGTTGATTTGTTGATGATATATTCATATTTTTATTTTACTTTAACCTTTGGTACACAAGACATTCCAGCTGCAAGTTGATATTTTGTTGTATCTATTTTTTCGGTAAATACTATTTTTACAGGTATTCTTTGAACTATTTTAACAAATGAACCAACAGCATTTTCAGGCGGGAATAAACTAGATTTTGCACCTGATGCTTTTTGTATGCTGTCTACTTTCCCTTTAAATATTTTATTACCAAATGTATCAATTTTTATCTCAACTTCCTGACCGGGTTTCATATTGGCTAATTGACTTTCTTTAAAATTAGCAACAACCCAAGTTTCTTCTGAAACTAAAGTAAATAAACTTTGACCTTGTTGTACATATGCACCTTTTTCAACACGTTTATTTGTAACATAACCATCTTGAGGGGCATATATATTTGTATAACTTAAATTAAGTTTTGCTAAATCCTTTTGTGCCTTTATTCTTTTTAAATCAGCATCCGCAACTTTATTTTTAGCGTTTGAAAAAACATCATTTTGTGCTTGATGCTGATGAGCAACTGCCAAATCGTATTTTGTTTGCTGACTATCAAGTATTTGTTTTGAAACAGCACCTGCTTCATATAATTTTCTATAACGGTTTAAATCTTTCTGTGCAAGTTCAATTTCTGAATTGGCAGCATTTAAATTAGCTTTAGCAACACTTTGTTGAAACATTGTTTTTTCATACTGTGCATTAAGCTCGTCATATCTAACTTTATAATCTGCTGGATCAATCTTTGCAACAAGATCACCTGCTTTTACTTTATCATTATCGTCAATATAAACTTCAATAATCTGACCTGATACCTTTGGGGCAACTTGTACCATATGGCTTTCTAAATAAGCATCATCAGTATGTTGATAATGACTTGAATGTATATAAAAAGCAAGTCCGCAGATTGCTAAAATAACGACAAGTGCTGATACTATAATTCTTTTTGGTATTTTTTTCATAAGTTTGATCCTTTTATTTACAAATTAAACTAAACTTCAATAACAACTTCACTTGATATAGCATTTTCAAACAAATCAAGCATTTTTTTTAACTCATCCATTTGTTCTTTTGAAAACCTCTTAAATACATTTTGCATTTGCGGTTCAAGTTTTTCAAGACAATTTTCATGAATTTTTAAACCCTCTTTTGTCACAACAGGTTTTCTAATAAGACGATTATTTTTTATATCATTTTTTCTTTTAATAAGTCCTTTTTTTTCAAGTGAGTTTAAAATACGCCCTGTATACACCCTATCTCTTAAAATAAGGCGAGCAAGGTCTCGTTGGCATATTTCAGAATTATATACCAATGTATCTAACGTTCTAAATTCATCACTTGTAAGACATATATTTAACTTTTCAAAAAAATCCTTACTTAATAAATTTATATAACGTGCACTTCTTTCAATGCGATAAAAAATTGTATCCGTAAATTTTATAATTTCCATTTTTTATATAACGGGCTTGTGCCCCTCATCCTTTCTATTCTTTCACCAACGTGGATTGATTTTACCATTTTTATTAATCAAGTCCAATTTCTACTTTTTACTTCATATTTATTTGTTTTAGGTTTTATATAACGGGCTTGTGTCCCTCATCCTTTCTATTCTTTCACCAACGTAGATTGATTTTTGTTTTAATTATATTTATATTTAATGTCCTCCGGACGGGGTTACTGTCTTGGATTTGCTCCACGCTCACAGAGTCTCACCTTTTGAGCTTCGCTCAAGTCGGCTCGTTCTGTTCGCTATCCGGATTCGCTTCACTCCATCCGTACGCAAATCCGCTTTTGTGGAAAAAGTAACCAAAACCGCAACCCGATTTGCTGCTCACATTCTCACTAAACTCAACCCGAGCAGCCTTAACTCGCACTTTGTGCTCAAACAGACAGCTGCTTGCTAACGTTTCATTAAGTGATAATTGTTCGCAGCTGCATATGGGTTGCATTTATTGTATTAACTTTTAGTTCATGATTTTCCATTTTTTCCCTTTTGATTCAATGAGCTAACGCCCCTCATCCTTTCTATTCCTTCACCAACGTAGATTGATTTTTGTTTTAATTATATTTATATTTAATGTCCTCCGGACGGGGTTACTGTCTTGGATTTGCTCCACGCTCACAGAGTCTCACCTTTTGAGCTTCGCTCAAGTCGGCTCGTTCTGTTCGCTATCCGGATTCGCTTCACTCCATCCGTACGCAAATCCGCTTTTGTGGAAAAAGTAACCAAAACCGCAACCCGATTTGCTGCTCACATTCTCACTAAACTCAACCCGAGCAGCCTTAACTCGCACTTTGTGCTCAAACAGACAGCTGCTTGCTAACGTTTCATTAAGTGATAATTGTTCGCAGCTGCATATGGGTTGCATTTATTGTATTAACTTTTAGTTCATGATTTTCCATTTTTTCCCTTTTGATTCAATGAGCCAACGCCCCTCATCCTTTCTTGTTCTTTCACCCTCTTGCTTTTATCTTTATAATATGCTACCATAACTTTGTAACAAATGCAACATGTATTTTTTAAAACATATAATTTTTGTTACAATTAAAATTATAATTTGTACATAAATAAAAAATTATAAATTTTCAAAAAGGTGAGGAATAAAGTGAATATGTTTAAAAATATTAACAAAATTAAAGCAGGTTTTCTTCTTTTAAGTTTTATACAACTAAATTTTATACCTTGTATTTGTTTTGCTAATGAACAAAAGCAAAATGAAAAAAGTGTTATAACAACAGGAATAACTAAAGAAACTAAAAAATCTAAGGATAAAAAAAGCAAAAAACAAAAAAATAAAAATAATAAAAATAATAAAAATAATAAAAACGAAACATTTTCATTGAATATAGATTTTTGGAATAACTATAATGATGATTATTTAAGCGGTTATATACAAAAAGCATTATCAAATAATCGTGATTTAAAAATCGCATCACTTAAAGTTGAACAAACATATCAACAAATGAAAGTTCAATTTGCCAACGAATTGCCGTCATTAAGTGCAGGTGTTTCTCCAGGCGGCATAAAATTGCCGGGCACATCAAGCTTTGATGGTTTTTTTTCAATACCTATTATTGCAAATTATGAAATTGACTTATTTTTAAAAAACCATGATAAAACAAAAAGTGCTAAAAAATCTTATGAAATGTCACTTTATGATAAACAATCCGCTTACTTAGCCATATTATCCCAAGTTGGAACATGTTATTTTAATATTGTTAAACTTGATAAGTTAATATCACTTCAAAATGAAATAATAGAAAAACGTAAAAATATTTATGAAATTATGAAAATAAGTCACAGTGAAGGTGTAAGCTCAACATCAGATCTTGTCAATGCTGAAAAAGCCTATATTAATTCTACAACTGATATAATAGAACTTAAAAAATCTCGCGAATTAGCTTTAAATGCTTTTGCTGTTTTAATTGGTGAAAGCCCTCAAAATATTAATGAATTTAAACGTATAAGTTATGATGAATTAAAAAATGAACATAAAATACCAGAATTTATTGAAAGTGATGCTATTGAAAACCGTCCTGATTATTTAAAAGCACAAAAAAATGTTGAAAAATCAGGCATTGATGTTCGTATTGCAAAAAAAGAATTCTTACCTTCATTTAATATTATTGGATTACTTGGATTTCAAACCGGTTCAATTTATTCAAGCATGAATTGGAAATCAACTCTTGCAGGCCTTGTTGGCTCGGGTATGATTTCTTTGTTTTCAGGCGGACGAAAAATCGCTAATTTAAAACTAAATAAAAATATTTATGAACAAACACTTGAAAATTATTATAAAACAAATCTTGTTGCCATTCAGGAAGTTAATGATGCTTTATGCTCGTTAAAACTTGATAACCAAAAACTTGAAAAAAATACTTTAACTTATAATATGGAACAAAAAGATTTTAATTTTACGAAAAGTAAATATAATGAAGGCATAATATCTAAACTGGATTTATTACAAAAAGAAGAAGTCTTACTTTCTGTTAATAAACTTATAGTTACAAGCAAAATAGATGTTATTTCAAGTGAAATAGGTTTATATAAAGCACTAGGCGGCAAAGATAATATTTTATAATTAAATAAATATTTGCAAAAATACTATGTTTTAAGTATAATAATACTGCTAATAATATAATAAGTAGGAGTATTTTATATGGAAACTTTTTTTTGCAAAAATGGTCTAAGCTTTACAAGTTATAACATTAATAATAAAATTAAAAAAAACACCACGTCAAACCAGTTTTATAAAGTAAGGAATTTAAACAAGCTTATGCAGGATACTGTAAGTTTTAAAGGTAGAGAGGGAATAATAAAACCTATTACAAGTTTAAGAATTTCAAATAAAAAGCCAATAAAGATGTTTTTTACGGATATTGATGGAACAATACGTAAATATGATGGAACAATTCCTAAATCTGCAGTTAAAGGTATTCATATGCTTCAAAAAGCAGGAATTTCGGTTATTTATGCTACGGGAAGAAGTTCTTTAGAATTAAAACCTGTTATGGATGATATTGGTGTAAAATCTGATTATTTAATAACCCAACAAGGTGGTGCTGTGCTTGATAAAGAGGGTAATATTCTTTTTGAAGATAAAATAAAACCTCAAACCGTTAAAAAAATAGCTCAAATAGGTTCCAGATTGACACAAAAAGATCCTCAACTTAAAATGGTTTTTTATATTGAAGGAGTGCCAACTTCAAATAGTCATGATGCAAAATTGCCTACAAATCAAAAACTTGATACAGCTTATATGCCTTTAGATGAAATAGTTAAAAAAAACATAACTAAAGTTTTATTTTTAAAAAAAGACTCAAAATCTATGGATGAAATGAATCCGACAAGAGATGCGTTAAGAAATGAACTTGATGTTGAAAATGAACTAACTGTTTTTAATTCGGGCACTTGGTATTGTGAAGTGAGCAATAAAACTACTTCAAAAGGTCAGGCTATAAAATTTTTAACCCAACATATTGGGATAAATCTTGATGAATGTGCATCTATTGGTGATGCCGAAAACGATCTTGATATGATGAGAACTATTAATCAAGGCAATGGTGTCTCAATTGCTATGGGCAATGCTCAAGATTGTGTGTTTAAAGAAGCCGAATTTAAAACCGAACATATAAATAATGACGGGTATTTTCTGGCTATAAAACAGCTTCTTTAATGCTTTATATTTTGTTTAAAATAGTCTAATTTACTTTGTATAAGTACTTGAAAGTTCTTATTATATTTATCTTGCAAAACTGCATTATAATAATTTTTAAAATCTTCTACAGATTTTCCAAATATCTTTTCTTTTAAAGTAATCAATTCATTTGATTTTTCTTTGTCATTACCAGGAAATTTCTTCATTTCAGCTATATCATTTAACATATCGTCTAAATCTATTATTTTTTTCTGCACAAATGAATAAAGATTTATTCCTCTTAACGTATCCTCACTTGAGTCATATACAAATAATTTTGAGAATAAATTAGCCATTACAAAATATGAGTGCTCATCAATTAAGTTATCAAATTTCTTATCATTACTTTTAGCTAAATTTTCTGAACCCACCCAATGCATAAAATTTGGTACTATGCCTGTATAATATGCTATTTCTGTCTCAGAAAATGATATATCCAAACAATTTTTTTCCAAATATTCCATATCAAGTTTCATGCCAGAATATAATTCACATTCAATAGAACTAACTTTTTTAGAATCATCACTTTCAACTGTATTTTTAAAGAAAGGAAATAACTTTTTTTGAATAATGTCAACTATCTTTTGATAACTTCCATGTTTTGATGCCTCTTTAAAGTTTTGTTTTATTTTTTCTAAATCTTCTTTAGACAATAATTCATAACTTTCATCACACTTTTTATCTAAAGAAGGTGGGTATGACATCATATAATCAATAATAGTTTTCCACTTGCTTAAATTTATGGCTTGTTCTAATAATAATCCACCTTTATGAGTTTCATTTATTTTATCAAAATAAAAATTAGAATCTATTACTTCATTATTTTGGAATTTGAAACTATCACCATTATTTAAGTTAACTGTTAAATTTCCATTATCATCTTCTTCAAATAAACTACAGAATTTTATAAAATTTTCTTCCGAATTTATTGTGGAATTTAAAAATGATATAAATGTACAATCACATTTATAATCTTGTTTGTATATTTCACTTGGTTTTATATATTTTAAAAATGTATTCTCCTTGACTTTCATTGGAAATACTTGATTTGTAATTTCATTTTTTAATGAAATAAAATTGTTATCATCTTGTTTCATAACACTAATTTTTAATTTAGGTGCACTAAGATAATCAAAACCGCCTGTATATGCGTATGATATGAAAAAATCACAAAATCTTTCCTGTTGATAAAGAAGTTCTTTATTATAATTTCCATCTTTAAGTTTGTTATCAAATGATTTTTTTATATGCTCAACTATTTTTTTTTGTCGGTTAACTACATTATCTATAATTGCGTTTTGCTCGCTATTTAAATATTCTCTAATACACTTCTCACCCAAAATATATCGATTTTCCACAGCTTCTTTACAATAAATATTAAATGGAACATTAAGCTTACTATTTTTTAATAACACAACACCACAGTTTGGCATATTATCCTTGGTGTCCATTATTGCTTTTTGCTTTTCAGGATTATTTTTATATATGTTTGATAAGTTTTCAAGTTTAATTAGATCTTGATATAGTTCTACAAGTTCATATTTTTGCTTACCTTTATATTTATTTCTTAATTCTTGAAGGTAATTTTCAAGAATGTTTGCTGATTGTTGTATTTTTACTTCAGCAAGTTTAGCCATTGAAGTATTATACATATATTCTTTTATATCATTATTTGAAATTATAGGGTTTTGCGTTTCTTCATTTTTAGTATTTTTTTTTGACTTTTTTGTTTCTAAAGAAATTTCATCAATATTATTTGGAGAAACTATTCTTTTAACATTATGCGATAAATTAGTTTGATACATTTGAAACATTATATTCTTTTTCCTATTTTATATATTTAATTATTACTACTATGATAGATTTAAAAAACATATTTTGTCAATACATATATAGTATATTAAGATATTAATAAAAAACAAACACCTAAATTATTTTTAGGTGTTTGTTTAAAGTGGCATTTATTTTTTACTGCATAATTTCATTTAAAAGAATATTTGTTAATTTTTGCATATTTTCAAATGCTTCAATATTACTTTTACCATAAGCTTCAACATAGCCCCTAACTTTTGGTTCTGTACCACTTTTACGTACTAAAACTGATGAGCCGTTTGTAAAGAATAATTTGACACCATCTGATTTACCGCTATAATTTATCATTTCTTGACGATGAGATTTAGTCCTTTCGATATCAATATTAAAACCATCTATAAAATGTTTATTACCACCAACTACGGCTTCATTATATAAAGCTTCCATTTTATTTATAATTTCTTCTTTTTTATTGTCGTTATAAAATGTTTTGCTAAATGAATTGGCTTCAAAATGAACATTCATTTCTTCTTTCACATCTTTTAGTATTTGAGATAATGGTTTTTGTTCTTTTGCCATTAAATCTGTTAAAAGCATAACAGCAATTATTCCATCTTTTTCAGGTATATGATTAGGAACGGTTAGACCTCCTGATTCTTCACCTGCAACAAGAATGTCAGATTTTTCATTTTCACGAATTTTAATTATATCTTCTCCAATATATTTAAAACCAACAGGTGTTGTGTGTGTGTTAAGTCCATGTGCTTTTGCAAATGAGTCAAGAAGAGTTGACGTTGTTTGACTTTTTACAATTGCTCCTTGTTTTCCTTTATTTTTATTTAAGTGATAGGCTGCAAGTAATATTACATCGTTTGGGGTAATAAATGAACCATCTTTATCAATAACACCAAAACGGTCGGCATCACCATCGTTTGCAAGACCTATTGCAAGTTTTGCATTACTTGTTTTTACTTTTTGCATTAAAGGCACTAAATTTTTAGCTTCAGGATTTGGACCTTCAAGTTGGCGATTTACGGGTGAAAATTTATTTAAAGGAATTTCTTTTTCGCTAAATAATCTTGGTAAAACAAATTCTCCCGTTCCATCTAAGCTATCATAATTTATTTCTATACCTGATTGTTTTATTTTTTCAAAATCAATTAAAGCAGATTCTTCAATTTTTGTTTTATATAATTGATATACATCTTCATCAATTGTGGTTTCTTTTCCTTTATTTTTTGTGTTAATAAAATATCCACCTTTTTCACTTATATCAATTATTTCATTTGCTACATCCTGTGTAATTTCGCTTCCTGCAATGGCACCATCTTTTGTAACAAGATTTACGCCTCCATATTCCCATGGGTTATGGCTTGCTGTCAATAGTATTGATAAATTTACGTCATCTTTATTTTCTTTAGCATATAAAGCATGCAATGGTGTTGGGATAGGTTTCTTATTTATCCTTACATTTATGCCTTGAGATAATAAAACATTTTTCATATCATCTATACATTCTTTAGTAGCTTTTCTTGTATCTCCACCTATCATAACTGTTGGCTGTTTTGATTTATCTTTAAGCGGGTGGTTTTTTACCCATTGACCTACACCGGAGGCAAATAATTTCATTAAATCACGATTAAACATAGGTGTTCCATATATTGCTCGATGTCCTGATGTTGATGAAACAAGACTTAATGCTGCTTTTTTTGCATCTGTTTTATCAATTTTTATTTGAACTTTCTTTATACCTCCAAAACTTACCATATCATGATTTATTGCATTTAATGGCTTTGACATATTTAAATTGTTTGTTCTGTTGTTTATACGTTTTAATCCATTAATGTTTAAGCCAATAAATGGCTGTAAATTTGAAGTAATTTTCATTACTAACTTTCCTCCTATTTAAAAATATATAAAGACCAGATAAGATTAAAACTTAAATAAAAAAAAATTGCAACTAATTTTAATACAAGTTTCTTAAATAATTTTTAGTTTACTTTTTAAAATTTAACATAACTTTACAATATAGTAAAAAATTAAAATATAATTAAAGTTTTTTTAAATTTTGACGTTAAAGTAAAAAAAAAGGGAAGGTGATTGTTATGATTCTTGAATATCGCGTAAAAGAAAATAAGGTACAAGCTGCATGGCTTAAAACTCTTTATGATATGATTGAAGAATTAAATTGCAAATGCCTTACATATTTAGAAGAAAATTATGATTATTCCTACAAAACTTTTGAACGCATACGCATTGTTGAAGTTTATGGCTCCGATACTATGTTAAACTGGCTTAAACTTAGAATGGAAAGATATTGTCATTTTGTTATGTCATTCAATCAAAAGCCTGAAATTAATACAAATTTTAAATCTTAAAAATATCTTTATTAAATATCCAAAATAATAATTCGAAATATATCTTAATTTTTTTTGTATAATTAAAATGTACTTTAAAAAATATAAAAAATGAGAACCTCAAAATTAATTTTTAAAGTTCTCATCTTTCACACTTCCAATACCTTAATTATATAAATAACTATACCATAATTTTTAATACTTTTCAATTAAATTAATAATATAAATAAAAAAGAAATATTGAACATTTTATTCTCTTATATTAACATTTTTCAATTTTTTTTTGTCAATATGAAATAAATTTAACAAAATAGACTTTAATAACCTTTAGTGGTAGGATATTTAAGTAGAATATTAGTGTTTTATAATTAATCCTCCAATAAGGTTATAAAGTTAAGATGCAAAAAGAAATAGATACAAAAACAAAACATAATAAATTTAATAAAAAACTTATGTTGACACAAATATTTGTACTTTTTCTATTTTTAATACTTTCTTGTTACCTATTTTATCGACAAATATTTGACACAAAATCATATAGGGTGAAAGCAAAGCGTCAAAGAAGTGCATTAAGTTTAGTGATGCGTGGTCAAATTCTTGACCGCAATGGGATAAAACTAGCTTCTGATATGACAACTTATAAGGTGTATGCAATAACACGTGATTATGATCATGCAATAAGTGAACTTGCAGCTAAGCTTGCACCTGTTTTAAATATGACATATTCAAAACTTGTAACTTTGCTAAAAAAAAACCAACCGGTAATACTTTTAAAAGACAATTTAGATAAAAAAACAGCAACAAATATAAAGAAATTAGGTTTAAGAGAAATATCCATTGAACAACAGAATGATAGAATATATCCTCAGGGCAAAATGCTCTCTCATGTTCTAGGATATTATAATGCAGAGGCAGATGTATCTTCAGGTGTTGAATATACCTGTCGTGAAAAACTTGAAAAAGTGGATAAACGTGTTGAATTTGAAAAAACACCAAATGGTAATATAATATACAATTTCAACACAGACCCGCTTGCTACAACAACACCTGTATCAGGTGAAAGTGTCACTTTAACCATTGATACAGCTATTCAGCATGTGTGTGAAACTGAATTAAATAAAGTAATAAAAGAAAAACAAGCTGCAAGAGGATTCGCAATGGTTATGAATCCTAAAAATGGTGAAATACTTGCTTATGCTGTTAATCCTACTTATAATCCCAATGAATATAAAAAAGCAAGTGCAACAGCTTTAAAAAATTGGAGTTTAACAGATATATTTCCACCAGGTTCCACATTCAAAATTTTAACAGTTGCAACAGCAATTGAACTTGGACTTTTAAATGAACATTCAAAAATTAATGATACTGGAAAGATTAAAATAGGCTCCTGGGAAATAAAAAATTATGATTATTATAAAAATCCGAATCCAGGGTTAATAGATCTGGTTTACTATTTTGAACATTCAAGTAATGTAGGAAGTGTAAAAATAGCCCAAATGATCCCTAAACAACAATATTATAACCAGCTAAGACGTTTTGGATTTGGCTCCAAAACAGGCATTGACCTGCCAGGCGAATCAGTTGGGTTACTTCCAAAATATACAAATTGGGATGCTGCAATGCATGCATCAATGGGATATGGATATGGGACTTCAGTAACAGCAATACAAATGGTATATGCTGTTTCAGCTATAGCAAATGACGGTGTTGCTATTACCCCTCATGTTATTAAATATAATGATAAAGAACTTGAAGAAAAAGTTAAACGGCGTGAAGTTGTTAAACCTGAAACTGCAAAAGCACTAAAACGAATTCTTACCAAAAGTGTAAGTAATTCTAAAGGTCCAATGAATCTTCCTCAATATACAGTTGCAGCCAAAACAGGAACTTCACGTAAACCTCTTGAAAAACAAAAAGGTTATTCAAATCAGCTTTATACATCCGTTATTGGATTTTTACCAGCTGATAATCCTAAGATATTAATATATGTTGTTGTTGATTCTCCAAAAGGTGAAGCCATCTGGGGTTCAACTGTTGCAGGCCCTATATTTCGTGAAATTGCTCTTCAAACTGCAAGAATTATGAATATACCACCTGATAAAAGCAATACAAATGATGTCAAAATAAATAATTGAGGATAAAGTATTATGGAACTTAATGAATTGTTAAAAAAGATTAATTACAATGAAGTAAAAAATTTAAGCGATAATATAATTATTAATGGTATAACAATTGATTCCAATAAAACACGACCCGGTGATTTGTTTGTTTGTATTCGAGGAAATAATGCAGATGGACATAATTTTGCTTATGATGCTTATAACAATGGAGCTAATGTAGTTATTTGCGATCATTATTTAGAAAATATAAAATCAACACAAATAATTGTTGATAACACACAACAATCCTTAATTGAAGTGTCAAATATTTTTTATAATTATCCGTCAAAAGATGTTAAGGCAATTGCCGTAACCGGTACAAACGGAAAAACTACCGTAAGCCATATTCTTGAACATGTTCTTGAACAAAATGGTGAAAAATGCGGACTAATTGGAACTTTAGGTTATAAAGTAAACCTTAATGATTGTTATCATCCTACGCAAAATACAACACCACAGGCAAATGAACTTCAAAGTATTTTAAACCAAATAAGAACATACAAGTCTAAATATTGTGTTTTTGAAGCATCTTCACATGCTATTTCACAAAATCGTATCGGCGGAATTAACATAGCTGCAGCTATTTTTACAAATTTAACACAGGATCATCTCGATTATCATGTAACAATGCAAAATTACTTTGAATCAAAAGCTAAACTTTTTAAAAATCTTACTCAAAACAGCTATGCAATTATAAATGCTGATGACAAATATTCAGATGATTTTCTTAAGGTTATACCTCAAAATGTTAATGTTATTTTATATGGAATAAATAATGAAAAAGCAAATATAAAAGCACATGATATTGAATTTCACGATGATTATACCGTTTATAAACTCGAAGTTGATAAAAAACTTTTAAAAGACAATAATTGCAAAAATGTTATTGAACTTAAAATAAAACTTTCCGGTTTGTTTAATGTATATAATTCACTTGCGGCAATATCTTGTGCAATAGGTGTTGGAAATTTAAACTTAGAAAGCATAAAGAAAAGTATTGAAGAAGTTACGCCTGTTAGGGGCAGATTTGAAATAGTCAATACATCACCTCTTGTTATTGTAGATTATGCACATACACCTGATGGTTTAGAAAATGTTTTAAAAGCTGCAAAAGCTTTAAAAAAAGAAGCCTCACAAAAGTTGATATGTCTTTTTGGATGCGGTGGTGATAGAGATGCTACAAAACGTCCTAAAATGGGTAAAATTGCAGATGAACTTGCTGATATTGTTGTTATAACATCTGATAATCCAAGAAGTGAAAACCCTGATGTTATAATTTCCGATATTTTAACCGGAATTAAAACAATGGATAATAAACGTATTTTTGTTGAAACCGACCGTAAACAAGCAATTGAATTTATACCTAAAATTGCTAATATTAATGATATAATTGTCATAGCCGGCAAAGGACATGAAACATATCAAATATTAAAAGATAAAACAATACATTTTGATGACCGGGAAATAGCACAAGATGTGTTCCCTTTAATGAAAATTTAAGTTTAATAATTCATAATACTTTAAATATAAATATAAAAATATAAAAAAGAAAGATAAAAAAGCTTATAAATGCTTTTTTATCTTTCTTTTTTTATTATCTCAAAATGTAATAGAAAAAATAAATTTAGGGACTTATATACAAGTTTACACAAAGCTGCCCCGTCCGGAGGACATTAACTTTCGTGTGGGGGGATATGGGGGGAGGCAAAGCCTCCCCCACCCATATATTACTAATTCCCGCCGTAGGAAAGACGCCCGATTGAAATGAGGGCGGATACCTCAGGCGGGAAAAAAGCTAAAGCCGACAGCACGAAGTGCGATAGGCGAAGTTAAACAGAGTAACCCCGTCCGGAGGACGTTAAATTAATTTTAAATAATTTTTTGAAAAAAATTTTAAATAATTAGAGAAAATTAAAGCCTTTCAGGCGGAGGCACTTTGTGTGGACAAAGTGCCCAAAACCGTAACCCGACTTGGCACTCACATTCTCACTAAACTCAACCCAAGCAGCCTTAACTCGTGCTTCGCACTCAAACAGAAGGCTGCCTGTTGTTGTTTCGTTAAGTGATAATTGTTCGTGCCTGCGTAAGGGTTACATTTATTGACTTTATTCTGCAACTGTTTAATAAGTCTTGAAAAAGACAAGTGTTGAAATAAACCAAATGTTGTTGAGTATAATTAAAATATACAACCCATACGCAGGTTTGAGTAATAGTCACAGACGAAACATTGTCAAAGCCTCCTTTTGTTTGAGTGCACGAAGTGCACGAGTTAAGGAGGCTCAAGTTGAGTCGTGTGAATATACGAAAACCAAGTGGGTTGAAAGGTTTTGGTTACTTTTGGCTTCAAGCGGATTTGCAGTTGGCTTTGCCTGATTGTGAGGAACTGAACGGAGTGAAACAATTTTAAAAAAATTGTGAAACGGAGTTGCATAGTTCCGAACGCTGCATAATCCAAGACAGTAACCCCGTCTGGAGGACATAAATATATTTTTAAATAATTTAAAAAAAATAATTGTTCGTGCCTGCGTATGGGTTACATTTATTGACTTTATTCTACGACTGTTTAATAAGTCTTGAAAAGACAAGTGTTGAAATAAGTCAAATGTTGTTGAGTATAATTAAAATATACAACCCATACGCAGGTTTGAGTAATAGTCACAGACGAAACATTGTCAAAGCCTCCTTTTGTTTGAGTGCACATAGTGCACGAGTTAAGGAGGCTCAAGTTGAGTCGTGTGAATATACGAAAACCAAGTGGGTTGTGGTTTTGTGCAACTTTGTCCACACAAAGTTGCCCCGTCCGGAGGATATAAATATATTTTTAAATAATTTTTTGAAAATAATTGTTCGTGCCTGCGAATGGGTTACATTTGTTGACTTTATTTTACGACTGTTTAGTATTTTTTAAAAAATCGTAAAACACAGTTTCCCCGCCTTGAGGACATTAATTTTCGTGTGGGGGATATGGGGGGAGGCTTTGCCTCCCCCCATATATTACTAATTCCCGCCGTAGGAAAGACGCCGGAATGAAATGAGGGCGGATACCACAGGCGGAAAAAAAGCCAAAGCCGACAGCACGAAGTGCAATAGGCAAAGTTAAACAAAGCTGCCCCGTCCGGAGGACATTAAATTAATTTTAAATAAATTTTAAAAAAAATAAACAAAATAACCCCGTCCGGAGGACATCAAAATATTGAAACTTGTATATAACTTTTCACAAAACTTAGTGTAAACTTATATATAAATCCCATTATTTTTATATTAAAATATAATTATGAATATTACTTATAAAGAATCAGGTGTTAATTTTGATTGTGATATTAAAATAAATGACCACTTAAAAAAAATTATTGGTCCTGGTAGGATAAATGATTTTGCTTCATTGTTTTATCTTGATAATAATAATATAAATAATAATGTTACGCTTGCTGCAGCTTGTGATGGTGTGGGAACAAAAATTATACCGCTTATAAAATATAAAATGTTTAAAACCATAGCAAATGACCTTGTTGCTATGAATTTTAATGACATAGCTGTAAAAGGTGCGTATCCTTTATTTTTTTTAGATTATATCGCTAATAATAATGTTTGTGTTGAAGATTTAAAAATATTTTTAAGTGAATTAAATAATATTCTAAAAAAATATAATTGTTTATTAATTGGTGGTGAAACATCACAGGTAAAAGATCTGATAAAAGAAAATATATTTGATGTTTGTGGTTTTGTTGTTGGAAAATCAATTGTTGATAATTATGAAAACAATAAAATAGAAAATGGTGATATTTTAATAGCTTTAAAATCAAATGGTGTTCACAGCAATGGATTTACATTGATACGTAAGCTATATCAAACTAATCATTTATCAGAAGTGCAATTTATCGAAACTTTGAAACCAACTTATATATACATAAAAGAAATTTTGGAACTTTATAATCTTAATTTGATTAAGACAGCAGCAAATATAACAGGCGGTGGTATAAAAGGAAATTTATCACGTGTTATTCCTCTAAATTTAAAGGCAAAAGTTTTTAAAAATATTATATTAGAAAATAATAATTATATCTTTAAAAAACTCCTTAATATAGTTGGTGAAGATGAGGCTTTTAATGTTTTTAATATGGGTGTGGGAATGATTTTGGTCGCTAATAGACAAAATTTTGACAAAATAAAATTGATATGTTCAAAATATCAGCCATTTATTATTGGAGAAATTGTTGAAAATGATAAAAGTTGCAATTTTTGCTTCGAATAATGGTTCTAATTTTGAAGCTATAGTTAAATACTTTAAATATAGTCGAAATAAAAAAATAAAAAAATATAATCTTCAATTTGTTTTAATAACTAACAATAAAAGAGCGTATGTTATATTAAGAGCTAAAAAATTAAATATTAAATATTATATCATTGAAAATGATAAATTAGATGAATTTTTATTGTTAAATAAATTTGATTTATGTGTCCTGGCCGGATATATGAAAATAATAAATGAAAAGACATTAAAACATTGTGTTTTTATAAATATCCATCCTTCGTTGCTGCCTCATTATAAAGGAATTGATGCAATAAAAAGAATTTATAAAGATAATGCAACAAATGCTTCAGGGGTTAGTATTCATTATGTAAATAAATATATTGATGGTGGTGAAGTTATTATTCAAAAACAGGTAAAACTTGATAAAAATATAAGTTATGCGTGTTATAAAAGAAAAGTACATTTAGTTGAACATAAAATATATCCAAAAGTTATTGAGAAATTTTTAATGTCTTTATGTTAAAATTTATTTTACTTGGGGTAATATTAAAGATTAGTTAAAAGAGATGAAATTAAATTGGAAAATTATTGAAAATATTGATTGTCATAATATTGAAGATGAATTTTTTAAAATTGTAGGGAATAAAAGACTTGCACAAATATTGATAAACCGTAAAATTGATACTATTAGTAAGTTGAATAAATTTCTCAATCCGGACAATTTATTTGCTTTTGATTATGATGTTTTTGAGGATATGGAAAAAGTTCTCTTAAGAATTGATAGTGCAATAAATAACAATGAAAAAATAATTATCTATGGAGATTTTGATTGTGATGGTATAACCTCAACAGCGGTTTTATATAAAATACTTAAAGAACTTAATGCAAATGTTGATTATTATATTCCAAACCGTATCGATGAAAGTCATGGATTAAATACAAAAGCACTTGTAAAGCTTTTGTCAAAAGAAAAGGCAAAACTTATAATCACCTGTGATTGTGCAAGTTCTGATATTGCCTGTGCAAGATTTGTGAAAAGTTTTAATTGTGATTTAATAATAACAGATCATCATATAGGTAAAAAAGAGCTTCCGGAAGCATATGCAATTTTAAATCCAAAAATTGAAGGTTCGTTAAAAGAAAATTTGTCTCTTGAGCAAATTGAAAGTTTAAATGAGCTTTCAGGTGTGGGTGTTGTTTTTAAACTTGCTTATGCTTTAATAAAAAAATATAAAAAATCTCAAGCAATAATAGATGATCTTCTTGTTCTTGTGACAATTGGCACAATAGCAGATGTTGTTCCACTGTTAAACGAAAATAGGTTTTTTGTAAAAAATGGATTAAATTTGGTAGCCTATTCAAATATGGGCATAAAAACCCTTGTTGACTCTGTTTCATATTCAAATCATAAAAGTCTTACAAGTGATTTTATTGCATACCAGATAATTCCAAAGATAAATGCAGAAGGCAGATTGATGTCAATTAAAGAAGCATTTACACTTTTAACATCATACAATCAAGATGAAATAAACTATGCAATTATGACTTTAACTTCATTGAATGAACAACGCCAAAGTTTATGCAATCAAATGTTTATTGAGGCAAACAAAATGCTTGAAAATGAAACATTAGAAAATAATGATGCAATAATTTTATATAATCCGAATTGGCATGCAGGGATTGTTGGTATAGTGGCTTCAAAATTGGTGGAAAAGTATAATCGTCCTTGCCTTTTATTTACTTATGATAAAGCAAGAAATCTTTATCGAGCGTCAGGAAGAAGCGTGGATGAGGTCGATATTCATGAACTTATAAAAACTCAAAGTGAATTTTTGGAATTTTATGGTGGACATAAGGGGGCTATAGGGTGTGCTTTTAGTAATAAAAAAATAACTTTTGAAAAATTAAAAACAAATTTAAATAATGTAATAAATGAAATGACGAAAGAATTACAGTATAATAAATATGTTTATATAGATTCAGTACTTGATTTTGAAGATTTAACAATTGATTTTGTAAAAAATTTATCCAAACTCGAGCCTTTTGGTGAAGGTAATAGACCGCCTTTATTTTTACTGCAAGATGTTGTTTTGAAGGATAAAAAAACTATAGGAGCAAATAATAACCATTTAAAATGTTATATTTGCGATAATAAATATAATAACGTTTTTGAATGTATTTTTTGGAATAGAAAGGATATTAGTGCAAATATAAATTCAATTATTGATTTAGTTTTTGTGCCAAAAATTTCAAGTTTTAATGGTGAAACTAAAATTCAACTTGAAATTCATGATATAGATTGCAAGAAAAAAGCAATTCAAGACAATTGTTCCTGTCAAAAAAGAACTTTAAGAGATATTTTAAAAACAGCTTGCGGCATGGTTGTTTATGCTTCAAGACATAAAAATGGCGAAGTTGATTTAAATATTATTGCTCATAAGTTGGCAGTAAGTGCAAGTTTTGTTGATATGTTTTTACACATATTAAATGATATAAAGATGATAGAAATTAAAAAACAGAACAGAAACCTTATTGAATATCAATTTTTAGGTTCAAAAGAAATGAATACAATAGTTAATCATAAACAATTTGCAAATTTAAATATTGAGTTTCAAAAAATCAATAATGGAAGGGAATTGGAGACTGTTTTGTAAATTTTTGTAACAATTTCTTTAAAATCTAGCAAAAAATATTATTACGATTTTTAAATATATGATACGACAATTTTATAAAAAGGAGGGAAAATAAAAATGTCAATGGAACAAGTTAAAGGAGGAATGCCATATCAATGTCAGGCTCCTCAGTATAATGCAGTAAAAATTGATATCCACCAGCCGAAAGTTCAAACACCAAAATATGATTGTTACGACAATGAAAAGTGTCATTATGCACCTAAAAAACATCTTTATGGTCAAAAAGACAAAAATGGTGTATCAATGCCAGTTCCACCAAATGTTGTTGATGTAAAGAATGAAAAACAAATTAATAAACCATTAACAAATGAAAAAACAAAAACAGAAACTAAAGGAGAAACAAAAGATTCTGTTACAGCTGCTGCTCCAAATAAAACTAATGAAACAGATTCAAAACAAACAGCTGTTCAAACTAATGAAGTAACAAATGAGGTTAAACCTCAAGAGGACTTGCAAACTACAAACGAAACTTCGCAAGTAGAAGGAAATGCAGCAAATCAAACAGCTCAGGAAACAGAGGAACCTCAGGAGGTTATTGCTTAAACAATTTATAATAAATAAACTATTAAAAAAGGAACTTAAAAATTTTAAGTTCCTTTTATTTTTTTATTTTTCTATTTTTCTATTTTTTACCTTCTTGTCATACCGACTAAGCGCATAAATTCATCCTGTCGACTTGTTTTTGATAAAGCATCTTCAAATGTAATTAATTTTCCTTTTAATAAATTCTTTAAAGCATTTTCTAATGTTTGCATACCACTTCCAACAGAGGTTTGAATTATTGAATAAATTTGAGCGGTTTTACCTTCACGAATCAAATTAGCAATTGCAGAATTACTAATTAGTATTTCCTGAGCCATAACACGTCCTTTTTTAGTTGTACCATCTTCAAGTACTTTTGGTAATAAAGTTTGGGATAAAACAGCAACAAGACTTGAAGCAAGTTGGATTCTTACTTGAGTTTGTTGTCCTTCAGGAAATACATCAACAATACGATCAACAGTTGAGGCTGCATTTGATGTATGCAATGTACCTAAAACCAAATGACCTGTTTCTGCAGCGGTTAAAGCAAGTGAAATTGTTTCTAAGTCACGCATCTCACCAAGTAGAATAATGTCCGGGTCTTCACGTAAGGCTGATTTTAAAGCATTTGAAAAACTTCTAGTATCCTGACCAAGTTCACGCTGATGGACAATACCTTTTTTTGAAGTATGAACAAATTCAATAGGGTCTTCAATTGTCAAAAT
The DNA here is from genome assembly GCA_944322675.1 of Candidatus Gastranaerophilales bacterium. Lineage (GTDB taxonomy): Bacteria > Cyanobacteriota > Vampirovibrionia > Gastranaerophilales > Gastranaerophilaceae > UMGS1477. The sequence continues at coordinate 165,197 of CALUPO010000001.1, forward strand.
ATGCTCGGCACGATTTGAATTTATATAATCAATCATTGCTGCAAGTGTGGTTGTTTTACCACTTCCGGTAGGTCCTGTAACAAGAACAAGACCACGGGGTTTTTCACATATTTTTTTTATAACTTCAGGCAAACCTAACTCTTCAAATGTTGGAGGGGTTGAGTTAATACTTCTAAATGCTGCGGCATAGGTAGAATTTTGTTTATATATATTTAAACGAAACCGACCTGTATTTTTCACAGTATAGCTCATATCAAGTTCCCAGGTTTGTTCAAGTTGACGTCTTTGTTCACCTGATAAAATAGGCAGCAATAACTCTTCAATATTAAGTTTTGTTAAAGCTGGTAATTGCATTCTCACAAGTTTACCATCAATACGTAACACGGGCGGAAGACCAACTGATAAATGAAGGTCACTTGCACGCATATTTATTACTTCTATTAATAACTTATCAATATGCATTTTATTCAATATTTCTTGACTCATATTTTAAGTTCCTTTGTTTTATTTTTACAAAAAACTAATTAACTAATTTATTTAGTTAGTTATTATTATTACATTTATTTTTCAAAATTTCAACAATATTTATTAATGTTTGTTGTGTTATAATTTAAAAGTAAGTATGAGGGATGATATGAAAGTAGTTGAATTAAAAGATTTTATAATTGGTGGCAATAAACTTACCATTATGGCAGGGCCTTGTGTTATTGAAAATGAAGATATTATTTTTAAAACCTGTGAGTTTTTGAAAACACTATGCAATAAACTTGATGTTAACTTTATTTTTAAATCCTCTTATGATAAAGCTAATAGAAGTTCAATTAATTCGTTTCGTGGTCCTGGCATTCATAAAGGACTTGACATTTTAAGCAAGGTAAAAAATGAATTTAATGTGCCAATTGTAACTGATATTCATATACCAGATGAAGCAAATATGGCTAAAGAAGTTGTTGATGTACTTCAAATACCTGCTTTTTTATCCCGTCAAACAGACCTTCTTGTTGCTGCAGCCAAAACAGGTTGTGTTGTCAATATTAAAAAAGGTCAGTTTTTATCACCATACCAAATGAAAGAAACTGCAAAAAAAGTATCCGATTCAGGAAATGATCGTATTTTGATTACAGATAGAGGAACATCGTTTGGGTATAATAATCTTGTTGTTGATTTTCGTTCTGTGCCTATTATACAAGATGATTTAGGTTACCCGCTTATTTTTGATGCAACCCATAGTGTTCAATTGCCTGGTGCCAATGGAACAAATTCAGGTGGTGAAAGACGTTTTGTGCCAACACTAGCCAAAGCCGCAATAGCATCCGGTGCTAAAGGACTTTTCTTTGAAGTTCATCCAAATCCAAATTGTGCTTTATGTGATGGTGCCAATATGATTGATTTTGATACAGCTCAGTTGCTGTTTAAGAAAGTAAATGATATTTTTAAACTTGTAAATAATTTATAAACTATAAAATACAATTGACGCAGCAACCGATAAATTTAAGGACTCAACTTTGTTTTGCATTTTTATTGTAAAAAATTTATGAGCAATATCAAAAAGTTCCTGACTTAAACCTTCTGCTTCGCTTCCAAACATTATTACTTTTTTGTCTTCAAATTTTACTTTTTTTAAATCAATATCCGTATCAACTTTTGTTGCATAAAACGTGTGGGTTTTAAAAACTCTTTTTATTACTTCAATATCTTTTGTTTTTAAAATTGGTATTTTTAAAAAATTACCAACCGATGAGCGAATAACTTTTGGATTATAAATATCTATTGTGTCGCCATACAAAATTATTCCATCAATTCCAAAAGCATTTGCACTTCTTATTATTGTGCCAAGATTTCCGGGATCTTTTATATTCTCAAGTAAAATAAGTGTATTTTTTGTTTTTAAATCATCAAAAGTATAATCCAGCATGTCAAAAACCGCAATACACTTTGAATAGGAATCTGTTGTTGAAATTTTTTTTAATATATTATCTTCAACAATTGTTATTTTATTTTCATTAATAAAATCAAATTTATTTATTATGGAAGGATGAAGAAAAATATCATTAAGGTTTAAACCAAAACAATAAGCATCGTAAATAGCTTTAAACCCTTCAACAACAAATTTTTTTTCACTTTCGCGAAATTTTTTATTTAAAGAAAGTTTAACAACATATTTAATTTTTTCATTATCTTTACTTGTTATATTTTTCATTTAGACCTTTTTTTATAAGTTATAAAGTGGAAAAAAATAATATCATTTATTTTGTCATTCTTTTATATTTTCTAAATAATCTTTTTTCGTCTTTTGAAAGCAAGGAAAAATCAATACATTTTTCTTCAAATGGAAATTTAACAAACGTTTTTATCTTTAGCTTATTACCTTTTTTAACTGTATAAACGGTATTTTCAAGTCTAACTCCAAAGCATTTTTCTTTATACAATCCCGGCTCAATGGTAAATACCATATTAGGTTTAAGTTTTCTTTTTGAAAATTTTGATTTTGAAATTGAAGGTGGCATTTCATGAACATTTACCCCGACACCATGTCCTAAAGCATGATTAAATAAAAATCCGTCATTCTTTTTTGCATTTAAGATGTTACGTGCAATTTTGTCAAGTTTATAACCATTTTTAACATTTTTGGCAAAAAAAGCATTTAAGAACGCTTTTAAAACAAAAGTGTATATTTGTTTTTGTTGATTATTTGGAATACCACGGCAAAAAGTACGGGTAATATCGGTAGCATATCCACCTTCAAAATATCCGCCTGTATCAACCAAAACAAAATCGCCGGTTTTTAAATTACAATTTTCATTTGGCACACTATAATGTATAATAGATGAATTAGATCCAAACCCCACAATTGGTGAAAAACTTAAATTGGTTGCTTTTTGACTATTTCTAAACTCAGTTTCAATAATATCAAACAGCTTTGCTTCGTGTATTTTTTCATCGCTATTTACAATATTTTGTACTTGTTTCATTACATTATCGGTTCTTTTAAAAGCCGATCTAAGGTGGTTTATTTCTTCTTTTGTCTTAATAGCTTTTAAGTTTGAACTAAAGTTATCAGGTTTTATATTAAATTTAATACTTAAAAAATTATAATCAAATAAATTTATTGCATTTTTGTTGATTAAAATATTTTTTATATGATTACAATTATTTAAAAAATCAATATAATCATTTTGTTTTAAAACTTTTAAAGCATTTTTAAAATCATTTTTTTCAGGAATAATAAAGTCAGTAAATAAAATAGAAGGCTTATTTTTAAAAACAATTATACGTGCAAAAAAAGTTGATGAATAGTTTTGCGTATAACTTCTCAAATTGGTAAAATAAGCAATGTCAGCAAGATTTGAAATGAATAAAGCATCTTCATCAGATTTCAAGTGCTTTTTTAACTTATTTATTTTTTGAAATGCACTTAAGCCAGAAATATACTTTGGAACAAAAGATAATGGAATACCTGTATCTATTTTTTGAGGTTTAATAAAATCAAGAACGGGGTCACTATTTAAAAATTCATAGTTTTCAAAATATGAAGAAAATAATTTAAAAAAATTAAATGATATTTTTTTAGGATTTATTAAAATTTTATCATTTTTATCTTCGATAATAGACTTTAAACCATCAAGGAAAGATTGAGATAAAGAAAGTTTTACAATTTCAATATTTTTATCTTTAACCTGAATCTGAGCAAGTTCGTGATATCGAGGGTCAACAAAGAGCCATATTTTATCTTTTGAATATATGACATCACCTGCCGAGCCATTGAAACCTGTCAAATGATAACGTGCATTTTGATTTAGGTCGTTAAATTCAGTCAAAAATTCATTTGTTGAGTTTACAAGGAGATATTTTGCATTTTTTTCATCTAATAGTTTATTTAAATAATCAATCATAAGTTTTATTAAAACATAAAAAATTACAAAATGTAACAATTTTTTTTGAAACTAGCAAATTATTTTTTGTTCACATTTTAAGATAATGTGAATGTATGAATTGAGCGAGAAACATTAAAATTATATGAAAATTTCTAACTTTTTTTTAAAACATATACCTGAAATGAAATTCAAAAAGAATTTTATAAAAAAAACTATTGATTTTTGTGATAAATATGTATCATCTCCTCAACAGCGTCTTGCAATAGGCGTTACTGCACTTGTTACCCAACCATTAATTGATTATTGTAACAAGAATGTTGATGAAAAAACACGTGATATATCTGTGCAAAAAACACTTGCAAAAGTTATTGTTGGAACCACTACCGGTTATTTTATACGTGATTTGTGTATAAAATTATCAAAAGCAAAAATATTTAATCCTAATGATATAAAAAATATTCCAAAAAATAAATTGAGAAATTATCATAATGCAATGGGAACATTTTTAGCAACAATAATTATGACAGGAACAAATTTTATACTGGATGCTCCATTAACAGCATTTTTGACGAATCAAATAGCTAAACCATATAATGCAATAAAAAATCATTTTGTAAAAGAAAAACAACCTCAAAAAAATGCCGATAAAATGGAGGTTAACGCACAATGAGTTTGAAAAAAATATTTGAATCAGGTAAAACATTTTTATATAACCAATTTTCAGAAGGCGGTGGAAACATGCTTATCTGGATGGGGGCTTTAGGATGGTTCACCGCAGCTATTGCACAAATTGTTGTTTTGAATGTAAATAAAAAAATACCTAAACAAGAAAAGGGATTTTTAATAAAACAGGAAGTTGCCGATGGTGCTGTTAATTGCGGGATGTATCTTGGTTTTACAAAACTTGTCCAAATGGGTGTTAACTGGGGATTAGAAAAAGGTAAAATTACAACGGATACTATAAAACCTATTGTTGAAAAGGCTGCTAAGGATAAAAAAATCGATTTAACAAAGCATCTTGAAAAAAGTAATATATCTGATTTGTTAAAAGATAAAGCTTGTGATTTAGCTAAATTTAAAAAATTTAAAAATGGTGTTGATATTTTTACTAATTTAATAGCTTCAGTTATTGCATGTAATATTGTTACTCCATTAGCAAGGAATTATATTGCTTCAATATGGTCAAAAAAAGATAAAAAAAATAAAAAGCCTCAAGTTGAACAAAATTTAATGTTAAAACCGGCATTTCAAAATAAAGTTGAGTTTAAAGGAAAAACAAATCTTAATGCATATCAACAAAATGCACTTATGAATCCTCTTAAGTTTTAAGTTTTATAATTCTACTTTATAAAAAACTTGAAAATGGACATAAAATATGATAATATGCCTTAGTAAGTTAAAAGAGGTAGTTAATTATGAAAAAAAATTTAAAAATTACAGCTCTATGTGTATGTACATTTTTACTTGGTATGACAATCAATAACCAGGTTCAGTCTTTACCTGCTAATTTAAAAGTTGGAGTGGTTGATGTACAAAAAGTTCTTCAAAGTTCTAATCAGTTAAAAGCTTTAAATGCACAACGTCAAAAAGATGTGAATGCTTTAACACAATTTGTAAACAAAGCACGAACAGAAGTTGCTGCTGAAAAAGATGCTAAGAAGAAAAAAGCATTAGAGGATAAATATAATGCAGAATTAAATGCTCGTCGTGATAAAATAAATAAAGACTATTCAACAAAATTGGCTGCTATTGATAAATCTCTTGCTACAACTATTACAGCTAAAGCAAAAGCAGGTAGATATGATTTTGTATTCAAAAAAGATGCTGTATTATTTGGTGGTGATGATTTAACAACTAGTGTTCAACAAGCTGTTAAATAAATTTTTATTTTTATTATAAAAAGCCCTGTTTTTAAAACAGGGCTTTTTGTTGTTTGTTGCTATTAATAATTTTCACAACTATTTTAAACTAAATCCTTATATGAATTTTTGAACTTATCGGAATAATGAGTATGAAGAAGTTCATGTGCTTTATGAGAATTTGGTTCTTTTAAAAACTCATCATATAGTTTTTTAATTTCAGGATTTTCATACGACATACGATGTGGCAATTCACGATCTTCCTTATAAAGTCCATTTGCTCTTTTTTCCTTAATAGAAATATCATCACAACTTCTTAGTTGTCCGCCACCATTTATACAACCGCCAGGACAAGCCATAACTTCAAGTATATGAAAATCTGTTTCACCATTTTTAAGCTGTTGTAAAGTTTTTTCAGCTTCTTTTAAAGTAGAAACGATTCTAACTTTGACTTTTGTACCTTTAACATCCACTTCAACATCTTTTTGACGTGAATTTTTGTCAACACCACGCATTTGAACTATGTCAACATCTTTTAAAGGTTCATTTGTCACCATATAATAAGCAGTTCTTAATGCTGCTTCGGCAACACCACCGGATGCTCCAAATATTGTTGCGGCACCTGAATATTGTTCAAAAGGTGAATCACCCTCACTTGGTTCAAGTTCAGATAGGTCTATACCTGCTGATTTAATCATTTTGGCTATTTCATAAGTAGTTAAAACAACATCTGTTTCGTCTTTTAATTCCTGACGTGCTGCTTCAGCTTTTTTAGCTGTGCAAGGCATTATTGAAATGACTTTAATGTTATCTTTTGTAAACCCTTCAAAATATTGCGGCACCAATTCTTTTAAAACAGGTGACAACATTCCCTGTGGTGATTTACAAGTTGAAAGATGATTTAACATATCAGGATGTTGTGTTTCCATATAACGTATCCAGGCAGGGCAACAAGATGTAAATAGTGGAAGGTTTTTACCCTCTTTTAAACGTCCTAAAAACTCTTGTGCTTCTTCCATAATGGTTAAATCAGCAGAAAAATTAGTGTCAAAAACAAGATCAAAACCAATCTGTTTTAAAGCTGTATTTAAAAGTCCTATAACATTATCACCTGGCTTTAATCCAAAAGCTTCGCCCAAAGCGACCCTAACTGATGGAGCAATTTGAACAAGAGTTTTTACCTTTTCATCGTTAACCATATCCCAAACTTTATCTATTTCTGATTTGATAGTCAAAGCACCGGTTGGGCAAACAGCCTGACACTGACCGCAATAAACGCAATCAACAGAAGACAATTCCCGTCCTGCAAAAGGCTGCACCTGTGTTTTTGACCCGCGATTTGCAAAACCTAAAACAGAATGTCCTTGAAACTCAGAACAAGCTCTTACACAAGCACCACACAATATACATTTGTTGGGATCACGAACTATTGATGGGTTGCTATCATCAATTGGTAACATTTCTTTGCGTTGTATGTATTTTAAATCTGTTATACCGTATTCGTTTGCATATTTTTGCAAGTCACAATTACCTGATTTTTCACAAGTTGTGCATTCACGATTATGGTTTGCAAGAAGCAATTCTAAAACTGTTTTACGAATACGTCTTACACGCATTGTGTTTGTTTTAACCCTTAAACCGGCTTCAGGTGGCATTGTGCAAGATGACTGTATACCACGACCGTCTATTTCAACAACGCATAATCTGCAAGCACCAAATTGGGTTAAATCCGGACGATAACATAAAGTTGGAACAGAAAAGCCGGCTTTTTTAATTACTTCCAACAAATTTGGCTCGTTTGTAAACTCAACTTCTTTACCGTTTATAAATAATGTTTTTTTATCACTCATATTTTTAATCCTTCTTAATTACTTTTGTTCAATAGCTTTAAATGGACAAGCATTAACACAATTGCCGCATTTTATACATTTATTTTGGTCAATATGATGAGCTTGTTTAACTTCACCAACAATAGCTCCTACAGGACAATTGCGAGCACATTTTGTACAGCCTTTGCATTTTTCTTCATTAATAACTATTGTCTTCATAGCCTTACAAACACCGGCGGGACATTTTTTATCACGGATATGTGCTATATATTCATCACGGAAGTATTTTAAAGTTGACAAAACAGGATTTGGTGCAGTTTTGCCTAATCCGCACAAAGAACCGTCCTTAACAGCCAAAGCGAGTTCTTCTAACTTGTCTAAATCCGACATTTCACCTTGACCTTTAACTATTTTTTCAAGTATTTTTAACATATTTTTAGTACCTTCTCGACATGGCACGCATTTACCGCAGGATTCATGCTGTGTAAAGTTCATAAAGAAACGTGCAACTTCAACAATACAAGTATCTTCATTCATAACAACAAGCCCGCCTGAGCCTACCATTGCACCGGCTTTAATAAGGTTATCATAATCCATAGGTAAATCAAGGTGTTCTTCTGTTAAACAGCCGCCACTTGGTCCACCAATTTGAACGGCTTTAAATTTTTTGCCATTTCGGATACCACCACCAATATCAAAAACTATTTCACGCAAAGTTGTTCCCATAGGCACTTCAATAAGTCCTGTGTTGTTAACTTCACCTGTTAGTGCAAAAGTTTTTGTTCCTTTTGAAGTTTCAGTACCAAATGAACTAAACCAGCTTGCACCTTTAATAATGATAGAAGGTACATTTGCAAGTGTTTCAACGTTATTTATAATAGTAGGACGTCCAAAAAGTCCTTGATTTGCAGGAAATGGAGGTTTGGGTCTTGGCATACCACGTTCACCTTCAATTGAGGCAATTAATGCTGTTTCCTCACCACAAACAAATGCACCGGCTCCTTCTTTAATATGAATTGTGAAGTTAAAATCGCTATTCATGATATTTTTTCCTAAGAATCCGGCTGCTTCAGCATCAGCTATAGCACGACGAAGTCTTTTTATAGCAAGCGGATATTCAGCACGGATATAGATATAAGCTTCATCCGACCCAATGGCAAAACCGGCTATTGCCATACCTTCAAGCAAGCGATGTGGATCACCTTCCATTAAACTTCTATCCATAAATGCACCAGGATCACCTTCATCACCATTGCAAATTACATAACTTTTTCCACCTTTATTGGCAGCTGCAAACTTCCATTTTCTACCTGTAGGGAAACCGCCACCGCCACGGCCACGCAAGCCTGATGCTTCAATTTCATTTATTACCCAATCAGGGTCGTTTTTCATTAAAACTTTATGCAAACCTTCATAAGCACCAACGTTTAAGGCGTCTTCTAATGATTCAGCATTAATACGCCCGCAATGTTCTAAAGATGTTCTTGTTTGTTTTGCATAAAAATCTATTTCTTCGTTTTTAAACACATGTTTTTTTGTTTTCGGGTCAACGTATAACAATCTTTCAACCGGTTTTCCAGATTTAATATGGCTTTCAATAATTTCTTCAACATCAGATTCTTTAACGTTTGTATAAGTAACATCTAAATCCGGAATGACGACAAGTACGCCCTTTTCGCAAAACCCGTGGCAGCCTGTTGGAATAACTGTCATTTTATCGTGATTTGTCAAATTGCCTACATTTGCACCCAGTTCTTCAAACTTTTTTATAACATTAGAAGCACCGTTTGCTATACATCCTGTACCTGAACATACTAGAACTCGCAATCCCTGTGCTTTTATTGCTGCTTTAATATTTTCCTTTTCTTTATTTATATCAATAATTGCCATATTATTAACCCTCTTTTTCTTCTTTAATAATGGTATCTATGATTATTTTTACAGCATCCTCTGTCATTTGAGGATAAACTTTTTCGTTTATAACCATAACAGGAGCCAACCCGCAAGCACCCAAACAACTTACTGTTTCAACAGTAAACAAACCATCTTGAGAAGTATACTTGCCTTCTTTTAAGTTTAATATTGAACGTAATGCGTTTAGTACAGGCATTGAACCACGAACGTGACAAGCTGTTCCATCACATACTTTTACTTCATATTTGCCTTTTGGCTCCAATGAAAACTGTGCATAAAATGTAGCAACACCATAAACAGTTGCAGGTGACACACCTTCTATTTTTGTGCCAATATATGTTAATGCTTCTTCGGGCAAATAACGATATTTTTCTTGAACTTTTTGTAAAATTGCGATTAAATTTGACTTTTTGTATTCATAATCACGCAATATGCTATCAATAAGCTTAAAATCAATAGCATTTTGACTTTGAGTTTGAAGACCCATGCAGCAATTCTCCTTCCTATTAAATTTATAACAAACATTCTCATATAAAAGTGTAGCATAAACATTTTATTTTTTCCAATATTTTTTTAAGGAAGTTATATATCAAATTAACCCCAAAAAGTAAGAACCTTAATAAAATTTCTTCATCCTCAAAGCGTAGAAAATTTAGGATGTAAGTTTAAATCTTCAAGCTGTTCAGGATTTTACCCACGTTAAAAATCATCTTCCAATGTTTTTTCGCTGAATGTATTTTTTTATATTTGTAAGATGCTGAAACGAGTTCAGTATGACGAGGAAGGGGAGGAGGAAAAAAAGGTGTTGCAGGGGGGCTGCTTCGCTTGTGAACCAGACTTACAACACTTGTACCTCAACAAGTGTTCGCTTTGTTAAGTTGAAAATGAGATGAAATCAAATTTACATATTATAGTAATTGACTAAAATTTAGTATTTAAATCTATTTTTACCTATACCATTTATTGCCATAATTTTTTTTATAATGTAAAATTATAGTATTGAATGTATTATTTTAGGTAAAATTTATATGTGTGGAATAGTAGGTTATATAGGAAGCCGCAATACAGTTGATGTACTTTTAAACGGATTGACAAGTCTTGAATATCGCGGATACGATTCAAGCGGTGTTTCAGTTTATGATAGGGATGATGGAGAAATTAAAATCTTTAAAGCCGAAGGTAAGTTAAATAATTTAAAAGAAATATTAAAAAATGATACCACTTTAAAAACACCCGGTATTGGTATAGGTCACATTCGTTGGGCTACGCATGGAGTACCTTCGGTTGAAAATGCTCATCCACATACTTGTAACTGTGGCAATCTCGTTATTGTACATAATGGTATTATTGAAAACTATTTGGAATTAAAAAGTAAACTTGAAAATTTAGGCTGCAAATTTAAATCTCAAACAGACACAGAAACTATAGCTCATCTTATTGCCCAAAAATATAAAGAAGAACAAAATTTAACAAATGCTGTAAGAAATGCCGTTAAAGAACTTAAAGGTGCTTATGCTCTTTGCGTTATGCATAGAAATGAGCCTAATTTAATTGTTGCTGCCAGAAAAAATGCACCATTACTTATTGGTGTTGGAAATAATGAAAATTTTATAGCCTCCGATGTGCCGGCTATTATTTCATATACAAAGCATGCTTGTTATTTAAATGATGATGAAATAGCAACAGTTTGGGCAAACAAATTTGAAGTTTGTGATTTAGAAGGTAAAATAATAAACAAACGTGTTGAAATATTGCCCTGGGAATCTCAAACAATTAATAAAATGGGCTATAAACATTTTATGCTAAAAGAAATACATGAACAGCCTGATGTTGTGCGTAATGTTTTATCAAATAAGTTAATTGACGCCAACACAAAAATAAAACTTGATGAAGTGAAGTTAAATAGTGATACAATAAAGAATCTTAGTCGTATTGAAATAATAGCTTGCGGGACATCCCTTCATGCTGCTATGGTTGGAAAATATATTATTGAAAGTATGACAAAAATTGCCGTTGATGTTGAAGCTTCAAGTGAATACATATATCGAGAAAAAACCACAAACGAAAATACTCTGGTTATTGGGGTTTCTCAAAGCGGGGAAACAGCCGACACAATCACTGCAATTCGCCAAGCAAAGCAAACGGGTGCTCATATTTTAATTATTACAAATAGACCTGATTCAACAATGGCACGTGAAGCTCATAGTCTTGTTCCTGTCAATGCAGGAATTGAAGTATCGGTAGCTGCAACAAAATCATATATGGCACAAGTTTTATCTTTTTATCTTTTTGCTATTTATTTAAGTGAAATTAAAAATACAATGAATAGTGAACAGTTAATTAATTTAAAATTTGAACTTCTAAAACTTCCAAATCTTGTTGAAACAATTTTACAACATGAGGATGAAATAAAAAAATGTGCTTCAAAATATGCTTCGACAAAGGATTTTATCTATATTTCCCGTGGAATAAACCTTGCAAGTGCTTATGAAGGTGCTTTAAAACTTAAAGAAATAAGTTATATAAATGCTACAGGTTATCCTGCAGGAGAGTTAAAACATGGGCCAATTGCAATGTTGGACGAAACAATGCCTGTTATGGTAATAATGATGCCAGGTGTTGTTTATGAAAAAATATTATCAAATGCACAAGAGGCAAAAGCACGTCATGCTAAGCTTATTGCATTAACATCATCAAATGATCCTAAATTATATGACACATTTGATGATATTATAAAAATTCCTCAAATATGTGAAATGTTGTCGCCGGCATTAACATGTGTGCCACTTCAGCTTTTTGCATATTATATAGCAGAGTTTTTAGGCAAAGATGTTGACCAGCCGCGTAACCTTGCAAAATCTGTGACAGTTGAATAATTTGTGTACATTCCAATGTAGATTAATTTTTGTTTGAATATTCCGTCTTAGGCAGCGGTTCTCCCCTAAAGGGGGAATTGTTAACATTTCATTGCCATATTAGGCAAAATAATGTATAATATTCTTAAAAGAAGGAGGTTTTTAATGTCAATATGTCCCCATTGCCAAAGCAATAAAGTAAGAAAAAACGGAAAAAATAGAGGAACCCAACGTATGCTTTGTACAAATTGTGGCAAAACATTCCCACAAAAGCCTAAACGTTACACAAAAGAAGATAAATATAAAGCTTTAATGATGTATTTAAACAATGTAGGTATACGGAAAATAGCACTATTTTTTGGAGTAAGTGCTACTGCGGTATTAAAATGGATAAAAAATGCTCATGTATTATTACAAGAGTTATTGGCTAACTTTAATCCTTTGGTTTCAGATAAAGCTGATATTATAGAGTTGGATGAAATATATACCTATGTAAAAAAAAGAAAAATAGAGCAGTCGTATGGACTGCTTATTCTAGACGACAGATGCGTGTTATTGCATTTACCATCGGAGAAGGGCTGAAACCTCACGTTATGACAAAAAGTGAAACTCATTTAATAGAAAGTTCTAATAATTTAATAAGAGATAATATAGCAAGGTTTAACAGAAAAATTATTCTTCCACAAAGACCTGATTCTCAACACAATGAAAAGTTGACAGTCTCCCTCCGGACGGGGTTACTCTGTTTATTTTTTTTAAGAATTATTTAAAATTAATTTAACGTCCTCCGGACGGGGCAACTTTTACGCAAAAGCTGCCCAAAACCCCAACCCACTTGGTTTTCGTATATTCACACGACTCAACTTAAGCCTCCTTAACTCGTGCACTCAAACAAAAGGAGGCGTATTTTGGAAGCTTATTATATGTTGTAGTTACACTAACCATTATGCCTTGCTTTATATGATTCTAAAACAAAATCATAACTTGAAGGTTGAAATTCACTTACAGGTGTGCTCAAAAGTGAAGGATGTAAAAATGCAAATTCATCAAAAAATTTCGGTCTATGACTTAAATCAGAAGAACGTTCAATTGGCGTTTCAAATTCAGAATCTTCATCTTCATTACCGAAATAAATTACCTCCGGCAATGACTTTAATGATTTTGGTGTCGTCGTATTCTGGTTTTGCTCTATAATATATTGTTCATTACTTTGAAAAGACTCAACATCACTCTCTTTTTTTGGATTACAACAATTAAAAAGATATTTAAAAAAGTTTTTTATACCATTTTTTTTATCGTTTTGATTTGTTGTATTCAACATCTTTTCACCATTATTTATTATTTTATTTTTATTTATAGAATATAATAAAGGTGTTTTTATCATTTGTTGCTGTGATTTATTATAGTTTACGATTATATTTGAAGTATCTAATGCATTCCTATTTCTACTAATTCTCATAATTTTCTCCTTTTTTTTATTTTTCATACTTTACATACTAAAACTATAATAAATAAACTACTACGTCAAGTTAACTTTTGTAACAGTAAAAAGAAAACAGATTGATATCAACCTGTTTTCTTTTGTAAATATAAAAAGAAAAAGTATAGCATTAATTTTAGTTACTACAATCACAAGTACAATGTGACAAAGTATTTTGTCCGTTAAATGCACTTAAACCAGGGTACTTAGCAGCAGAACCTAATTCTTGTTCAATACGTATTAACTGATTATATTTTGCCATACGATCAGAACGTGAAGCTGACCCTGTTTTTATTAACCCGCAATTCAATGCTACAGCCAAATCAGCAATAAATGTATCCTCTGTTTCTCCGGAACGATGTGATGATATTGCTGTGTAGCCTGCTTTTTGAGCCATATTAATTGCTGCTAGTGTTTCACTTAATGTTCCTATTTGATTAACTTTAATTAATATAGAATTAGCTGTTTGTTGTCTTATACCCTTTGACAATAACTTAACATTTGTTACAAATAAATCGTCACCAACAAGCTGACATTTTGATCCTATTTTATCAGTTAGCATCTTCCAGCCATCCCAATCTTCCTCTGCCATACCATCTTCAATTGAAATAATAGGAAAACGATTTACCCAGTCTGCTAAAAATTCAACCATTTCACTTGATGTTAAAGTTTTTCCACCTTCACCTTCAAGCACATATTTACCATCTTTATAAAACTCAGATGATGCTACATCCAAACAGATTTTAACTTGTTCTGTTGTATAACCTGCATTTTTAATAGCTGTCAAAATTACATTTATAGCTTCTTCATTGCTGCTTAAATTTGGTGCAAAACCACCTTCATCACCAACTGATGTCACAAGACCTTTTTCATGCAAAACTTTCTTTAAAGCATGAAAAACTTCAGCTCCCATACGAATAGCTTCTTGAAAATTGCAAGCTCCTACAGGTGCTATCATAAATTCCTGAAAATCAATATTATTATCAGCATGTGCACCGCCATTTATAATATTCATCATAGGCACAGGCAAAGTTGTTGCATTTATGCCGCCAAGATACTTATACAAAGGCATTTCATATGCCATAGATGCAGCTTTTGCACATGCCAATGAAACTCCTAGTATTGCATTTGCACCCAATTTTGATTTATTTTCGGTTCCATCTAATTCCAACATCAAACGGTCTATTTCATATTGGTTTGAAGCATCTTCACCAATTAATTCAGGTGCTATAATAGTATTTACATTATCAACTGCCTGCATAACACCCTTACCATTATATGTTGATTTATCTCCGTCACGAAGTTCCAATGCTTCATGAACTCCTGTTGAAGCACCTGATGGAACAGCTGCACGACCAACTACACCGCATGACAATCTTACATCTACTTCAACTGTTGGGTTACCACGTGAATCTAGTATTTGACGTGCTTTTACATCTTCAATAAATGTTGGCATCTTGATTTCTCCTTTTTTTCTTTCTTACACTCGTGTTTCCACTCTTTTACGCCTATATTATCCCACATAATATTTTTTTATTCAATTATTTTTTTCTTTTTTTTATAAACCTACTTCAATCATATCAAAGAAGCACACTCTTGACACTGCCTTTATTTTTTCGCTGTCTAACAAAACATTTGATTTTTTGTTTTTTATAAACCTACTTCAATCATATCAAAGAAGCACACTCTTGACACTGCCTTTATTTTTTCGCTGTCTAACAAAACATTTGATTTTTTGTTTTTTATAAACCTACTTCAATCATATCAAAGAAGCACACTCTTGACACAAAATAATTATTGCAACTTTTTCAATATTTGCTTCTTTTTTTCTATAAACTTATTTTACTTAATATTTTATATTTATATAATAATTTTCTAATCGTCACAAAACTCGCTTAAGATACAATTTGAAAGCAAAAAACCATCCTTTGTCATAAAGTAATTTCCATAATTATCTTTTTTTAAATATTCTTTAAATTTTTCAAGAACATTTTTATATTTATCTTCAAAGTTTATATTAAATTTTTCATTCAAAATTTTAATATTCACACCATCAACTTTCCGAAAACCTAAAATTATTGCTTCAAACAACTTATCTTTCAATGTTAAGTTTTCCTTTGAAAGCTTTTTATAAGGATTTTTAATATAATCTTTTAAAGATATAAGATTTTGATATCTTGTATTATTAATATATCCGCAAGCCGCAACTCCAAAACCATAGTAAGTGCCACAATTCCAATAATTTAAGTTATGCTTTGAAACATATTTATCCTTTGCAAAATTTGATATCTCATACTGTTTAAACCCGTTTTTATTCAAAAATGACACAGCATAATCATAATATTTAGCCTGCTCATCTTCGCTTATAATATTTTTAGGTTTATACTTATAAAAATAACATCCCTTTTCAATCTTAAGACCATATAAAGAAATATGTTTTACATCTAAATTTACAACTTCATGTAAATCATCCTTAAAGTCTTCTAACGTTTGATTTGGAAGCCCGTAAATAAAATCAAGACTTATGTTATTAAATCCAGCATTATTTGCCTTTATTATTGAATTTATAGCATCCAACTTTGTGTGATTTCTACCAATATTTTTTAATATTTTATCATTAAAACTTTGCACACCTAAACTTATACGATTCACTTTTGTTTTTTTTAAATTTTCAAAATAATTATCAAAAACATCACACGGATTTACTTCAATTGTTATTTCACAATTGTTGTCGTAATTAAATAAACTAATAATATTCTTTATTTTATCAACACTAACACATGATGGTGTTCCTCCACCTATATAAAGTGTCCTTAAAGATTCATTTTTATAAAAATATTTAATTTCACGTTCTAATGCCATAAAATAATCATCAATATATCCACGATTACAATATGATACAAAAGAACAATACTTACACCTTGTTTTGCAAAAAGGTATATGAATATATACATTAAAAACACGTTTATTTTGCATTAAATTAATTTAATCCAGATAAATAATAATTCCCTTAATTTTAATTATATTTTATAAATAAAAAAGTGCTAAACAAAATTAAAAGGTTAAACTTTATGTGTTATAATATATTTATTAAATTTATAATGATAAATAAAAATTTTATATCTTTAACTTTTTAAATTAAAATAGGTATTTATAAAATGAGAAAAATTGAAATATACGATACAACATTGCGTGATGGTGCACAAAGTGAAGGCATAAATTTTTCGGTAAGTGATAAATTAAAAATTGTAAAGTTACTTGATGAATTTGGCGTTTCTTATATCGAACTTGGATGGTATGGTGCAAATAATATAGATAATGAAGCTTTTGAAAAAGTAAAAGATATAAAGTTAAAAAATTCTCAAATAAGCTGTTTTGGATGTACAAGAAAACCAAATACAAAAGCTTGTGATGATGAAATTATAAAAAACCTTATACGTGCAAATACAAAATTTGTAACAATTTTTGGTAAAACATGGGATTTTCATGTTTTAAATGCCATAAATACAACATTAAACGAAAATCTAAATATGATTTATGATAGTGTAAAATACCTAAATGAAAAAAACAAAACTGTCTTTTTTGATTGTGAACATTTTTTTGACGGCTTTAAATCCAATAGTGAATATTCTCTTTTATGTTGCAAACACGCTTTATTAGCAGGTGCCAAGCGTATTATATTGTGTGATACAAATGGCGGTTCACAAAATAACGAAATATATAATATAACTAAAAATGTATACGAATATTTAACTGAAGTAGCAAATAAAAATAATATAAAAGAATTTGGAATAGGTATTCATACTCATAACGACAATGAAATGGCAACAGCAAACAGCATTGCAGGAATAGATGCAGGTGCCTGCCAAATCCATGGAACTATAAACGGATATGGCGAAAGATGCGGAAATGCAAATTTATGCTCAATTATTCCTATTTTACAATTGAAACGCGGTTTTGATATTGTTGGAGAAAATTTAAAAAAATTGACCTACGTTTCAAGCACAGTAGCTGAAATATCAAATATACCGGTTAGCCCAAACATGCCATTTGTAGGTTTAAGTGCTTTTGCTCATAAAGCAGGTGTGCATGCAAGTGCTGTTGTAAAAAATTCTTCAACTTATGAACATATAAATCCTGAATTAGTTGGCAACTGTCGTAAAATACTTATATCTAACCAGGCAGGAACGGCATCTTTAAAAGAAAAATTAAAAAATTTAAAGTTAATTAATGAAAATGATATAAATTTAAATGATATCCCTAAAATTATTGAAAAAATTAAAACACTTGAATGGGAAGGCTATGCTTTTGAAGGTGCTGATGCTTCATTTGAACTTCTTGTTATGGAAATTTTAAATATAAAACCAAAATATTTTGATATACTAGGTTTTCGAATGATAGGAGATACTTTTAACAACAATTTAAACGAAATTAATACAGAAGCTTCAATCAAATTAAAAATAAATGATGATATTATACACACGGTATCTGAAGGATATGGACCTGTTAACAGCATTGATAAAGCAATTAGAAAGGCTTTAAAAGATGTTTATCCACAAATTAATATGTTTAAATTAAGTGATTTTAAAGTAAGAATTTTAGACTCAAAATCCGGAACAGCTGCCAAAGTTAGGGTTAATATTGAAACGACCAATGGCAAAACCGTTTGGGACACAGTTGGTGTCAATGAAAATATTATTGTTGCATCATTTAAAGCCATTTTAGATAGCATTATATATGGTTTATGTGCACATTCCAAAACTAATTCGTGCGATATGCTTCTAAAAGAGATAAATTAAATTTGTCCTCACGAATTTTTCTTAACGCTCTTTTTTCCGTTTGCCTCACACATTCTTTTGTGACACCATATATATTTCCTATTTCTTCAAGTGTCTTTTTTGTAAAATTATTTAAACCATATCTAAACATTAAAACATTACGTTCTTTTTGTTTTAGTTTAGAAACTATAAATTCAATATCATTTTTAAGATATTCAAAATCATTTTCAAGATTCTTAGTTGATTTTTCATCAACCAGAATTTCACTTAATGTCAAATTTGAACCATTAAAATTAAGTTCAAAATCACTTTCAATTGATACTGTTTTAACATAGGCACTTAAATATAAATCAATTTTATTTTTATCTATATTCATTTCTTTTGCAACAACTTCATTATTTATAGAACAATTATATTGTTTTTCAAGTTTGTGTTTGATTTTTGAAAATTTTGATAATGTTTCTTGAATATAAACAGGTATTTTAAAAATCCTTGACTGCTCTGAAATTGCTTTATAAATAGCTTGTTTAACCCACCAATTTGCATAAGTTGAAAACCTGTAACCTAATTTATAATTAAATTTTTCAATTGCAACCATTAAACCCAAATTTCCTTCTTGAATTAAATCAATAAGCGGCATATTTGAAGTATAAAGAAGCTTTTTTGCAATATTTATTGATAAATATAAGTTGGCATTTAAAAGACTTTTTTTCGCACAATTATCACCTTCACTAACTTTTTTAGCAAGTTCAAGTTCTTCTTTTTTGTTAAGTTTTGGTATTTGCTGTACTTTTTTAATATAAGAGGCTAAAATATCATCAACTTCATTATTTGATATAACATTGTTTTCATAAGGTTTTGATAATGTTTCTTCTTTCATAGTATTTACTCCTTTTTATACTTAAATTTAAATATTTTAAAACGTTAAAAATAAAGCCTTAGAATAATAAAGCTTTTTCTGATAGAATATTAAGTTTTATTAAACAAAATGATATATTGAGTATATATTCAATATATCATTTTGTTTAATATTTTTCAAGTGATTTGTAACAAAATGTTAAATATTATTTAAATAAATTTATTAAATATTTAACATTTTTTAAGTTTGTTTATTTGTATTGTCGCATTTTAATAAAAGTTCTTGATAGAAATTTATATCTACATTTAACTTTTTACCAATTTCAAGTAGTAAATAAACAAATTTTCTATCTTCATCTTTAGTTTCACTTGTATTCAACTCGCAAATAAGTTCATTAATTTTTGAATAAATTTTACTAAAATAAATACTTTGCATTTCAGATATATTAACATCAATTTCAAGTTCATCTATTTGTTCAAATAACTTTAACACTCCTTCAACACGCTGTATTTCAAGATTTTTAGACAATTTAAACATTTTATAGGTTAACAACTTGCCAAAAATATCACTTGACTTTGTCTTATTAAGTTTGACACCTATTTGTTTGGCTTCAACAATTATATTTTTAGCTTCTTCAATTGTATCATCATCAAAATACTTGCCACATGATTCAATAATATTGTTAAATTTCTTAGTTAAATTATATTGAGCAGCAATTTTAAATTCATCGGGAATTTTCATACCAAGAGTTTGCAAGTGATATATCGACCCCTTATTTTCATCATAAATTTCCTGATAAGTATTTGAAAATTTATTTAAAGTATCTTTCATTAATATATTCAAAATACGTCGTCTTTCTTCAAGGAATACATCTTTTAACGTAAAATACGATGTACCAAACTGTTCATCAAGTTTTCTTATAATACCTGTCACAGGTTCTTCCATATAAATTTTTATTAAATCTTCTTTAATTTTATCAAAATCTATACTTTCATTATATTTTTTTATAGCACAATGAAAATCACCGCCTGCAAATTGAATAAGTGCAAAAATAATATCTGATTTTTCATTGGTTACTATAGATTTAATTTCAAGATGTCCCATAACAAGATTGTCTGTATTTTTAGAAACTTTTTTATAATCGATTTGTTTAACGGTATAACTATACAAAGTAGTTTCTTCTTCAAAATCTTCATAAATTGATTTTAATGCCCAAAGTGAAGCTATCTGTTTTAACGTTACAATACAGGGTTTAACAAGTTTATTATAAACATCTCTTCCATTTCCCATTTGAGGTATATTGCTTTTTGCATCTTCTAAAATATCAAGGAATTGAGACTCATAATCTTCATTTGTAAAATCAGCTGCAAGCTGCATAGCAAAAGCGGCATATTTTAGTATTTGGACAGGTTCAAGACCGGACAATTCTGCAAAAAACCACCCGCAACTTGTGAACATAAGCATAGCTTGCCTTTGAATTTCAAGTAATTTTAAAGCATTTACTTTTTCTTTTTCACTAAAATCATAATTATCAAGTAAAACTTTTGAGAAAAATTTCTTAATATTGGAATCATTTCTATCCAAAATTACATCAATATATTGGTTTCGTGCATCCCATACATCTTTAAAATATTTCTTACCCTCAGTTTCAAAAAGAATAATAAGTTTATCACGAAGAAAATTTAAAGCATTTCGAAGCGGACATCTCCACTTTTGGTTCCAATATGGCTCACCGCCTGTTTGGCATCCGCAATCATCTCTCCATCTTTCCACACCATGAAAACAACTCCAACTTGAGGCTTGTTTTATTTCAACTTCATATTTTATATCATTTTGAGCTAAAAACTCTGCATAATTTGAAAGTATAAATCCCTCATCCTGTGCTTTAACCCTAAGTGCATAAGCAAGAGCCATATCACCAAATTTTGTATGGTGTCCATAGCTTTCACCATCAGTTGCAATATTTACAATTTGAGGTTCTTCACGATTAACATCAATTCCATCTTTAAGACGGTAAATAAACTTATTACCATCTGATAAAAGGTTATCAAATGCAACAGATTTTGATATTGCACCATCATAAAAGAAAAGATCAACATATTTTCTTTCTTCGCCATCATTTGTGTCGTCAGATTTAATATAATACCGGTAAGGACGTCTTGGATCAATATTACCCCATGAAACATCTTCCCAATTATTTGTTCCAATTTTACGCACTCTATCTGCTTGAAATGGAGACAAAACAGTAAATTTTATACCATTTTGAGCAAGTACTTTTAAAGTTTCATCATCCACAGCTGTTTCAGCAAGCCACATGCCCTCAGGATTACGTCCGAATCTATATCTAAAATCAGTTATACCCCATATAACTTGCGTTTGCTTGTCACGATAATTAGCAAGCGGCATAATAATATGATTATATACCTGAGCCATTGCATTGCCGTGACCATTATGCTCATGTACACTTTTTATATCAGCTTTAATAATACGTTCATACGCATTAGGCGAATATTTTTCAAGCCAGGACATTAAAGTTGGTCCAAAATTAAAACTCATAAGCTCGTAGTTATTAACCAAATCAAGAACTTTATTCTCACAATTTACAATTTTTGAAACCGAATTTGGACTATAACATTCGTATGTAACTCTTTCATTCCAATCGTGAAAAGGACTTGCACTATCCTGCTGTTCAATTGCTTCAAGCCATGGATTTTCACGTGGCGGCTGGTAAAAATGACCATGAACAACTAAATATGGTTTTTTTTCTTTATTCATTTTATTTAAACTCCACTCTTTTTATTAAAATCATCTAATAATTTATTTTTTCTTTGGCATTTTTTGTGTTATTTTTAAACTTTGTACCTCAATCCAAGGGTCACCTAAAGCATTTGAAAAGACATGACCAAAAATTTGAACTTTATCACCTGACTCTAAATCTATAAATTTTTCTGCAAGATCACGCTTTAAAAACAATTTCATCTCAGATAAAGGAATAACATGATCAACTACATCATTACGGCGTATTAAAAAAGAAATATAATCCTTTGAATTGCGAAATGCCTGTTTATAATCTAACCCCAGTGTCGAAAATTTATCAAATGTTGCATCCATTTTAACTTTTTTATTTAAATAGTTATTCGGGTTATTAACAACATCAATTGAATTTACATTTTGATATTGTGTTTCATCAATTTTTGGCAAAACCTGTTTTTCTTTTTTAGAAGCTTCAAGCTGGGTATTTGCTTTTTGCACATCCTGAGTTTCACCTGCTGTATAACCTGGATTAGTATAAAAACCAATAATAACACCCATCATTAAACAAGCTATAATCTTTTTTATTCTCATCTTAAATTTTCTCCATAATACCTTTAATTATTATTCTATCATATTTTTAACACTTAACAAGGATTATTTATATAGGTCATATGATTATTTTATTAAAATTATTTGCAATCAAATTTACTTAAATAAAAATAATAAGTATTTAAAATAAATAAAACTTTATGTAATTAATATACTTTTATATTTAATGGTAATCGTTTATGTTATAATTAAAACTATGAGTTATAATTTAAAAACACCATTTAGTAATAAGATAATCTCTATACCAGATAAAGATAAAAAAGATACAATTATCGCAGCCATTGAATCGAGTTGTGATGAAATGGCATTTGCAATAGTTAAAAACGGACGGGAAGTTTTATCAAATGTAGTTGCTTCACAAATAAATACACACAAAAAATATGGTGGTGTTGTTCCTGAAGTGGCTGCAAGAGAACATTTAAATTCCATTGCTATGGTTATTGAAGAAGGTTTTAATCAATCAGGCTTAAAAGGAACTGATATAACGGCTTTTGCATCAACAATAGGACCCGGACTTGTCGGCTCATTGATTGTAGGTGTAAATGCGGCAAAAACTTTAAGTATTGTTTATGATAAACCTTTTATTGGGGTTAACCATTTGAAAGCCCATGTTTGTGCAAATTATATTGATACCGATTTAAAACCGCCATTTATAGCTCTTTTAATTTCAGGAGGACACACTCAAATATTAAAAGTTGATGATTATAACAATCAAACAATATTAGGAGGCACAATTGATGATGCTATTGGTGAAGTTTATGATAAAGTTGCAAGACTTATGGATATTGAATATCCTGGGGGACCTAATCTTGATAAAATTGCAGCATTTGGCAATAAAGAACGTTTTCAGTTTACAAAAGCCCGGGTCAATGAATTTGATTTTAGCTTTTCAGGAACCAAAACAGCTTTATTGCATCTAATTCAAAAGTTAAAACAAGAATACGGTGAAAATTATCCCAAAAATGATGTTGCCGCATCCTTTCAAGAAAATGTTACATCTATTTTATTTGAAAAAACAATTAATGCCGCAAAAAAATATAATATAAGTCAAATTGTATTAGCAGGTGGTGTGGCTGCAAATAGTGAAATTAGAAAAAAATTTTTTGAACTTAAAAACTATAAAGTTTTTGCTCCAAAAATGAAATATTGCACAGATAATGCTGCAATGGTGGCTTCATGTGCTTATTTTTTAAATGACAACATGAATAATCTTGATATTGAAGTCTTTTCAAGAATTTAAAAATAAAACTAATATTCCCTATTGTTTTAACTTTTTTTTAAAGTTATAATGTTCCTTGAACATTGATTGGGAAAATTGTAAGTTGATTTTAAAAGATATAAGTAAAGTCGAAGTAATTCAAGATATTGTAAAAGAAACAAACTTAAAACACATCGCAATAATTATGGACGGTAATCGCCGATGGGCAAAAGAAAGGTTCTTGCCAAGTGCGATGGGACATAAAGAAGGAGTAAATGCACTAAAAAGAACACTTACTGCATGCAAAGAATTTGGTATAAAATATTTAACAGTTTATGCATTCTCAACTGAAAATTGGAATCGCTCAAAAGATGAAGTTGAGTTTTTAATGAAACTTTTATTTCAAACAATAAAAGATGAAATTTTAGATCTAAATAAAAATGAAATAAAAGTTAAATTTATAGGAGATTTATCTAAACTTAGTGAAAACCTAAGAAATCTACTTTATGAAACTGAAAACGACACAAAAGATAATAAAGGTGTCAATCTTCAAATAGCATTTAATTACGGCTCAAAAAATGAAATTATTAATGCTGTTAAAAGAATAATAAAAGATAATGTTAAAATTGAAGATATAAATGAAGAATTATTTGCAAATTATTTATATACATCAAATATTCCTGACCCGGACCTTCTTATAAGAACAGGAGGTGAAATGAGAATAAGTAATTTCTTAACATACCAAATAGCTTATAGTGAAATTTTGATTTTAGATAAATATTGGCCTCAATTCGATGAAAATGAACTTGGCGATGCAGTTATTGAATTTCAAAGACGCAATAGACGTTTTGGAGCATGATGGAATTTATATTAGCAACTACAAATAAAAATAAATTATCCGAAATAAATAATATTGCAATTGATTATGGTATAAATTTTAAATTGCCAAATTCGGATTTTGAAGTTATTGAAGATGGAAATACTTTATACGAAAACGCTTTAAAAAAAGCCAGGTGTTTATCTATACAAAATAATAATTGCTATATTCTAAGTGATGACACAGGTCTTTTTGTTGATGCTTTAAATGGAGCACCAGGTATACATTCTGCAAGATACGAAACAACTGCTCAAAAAAGAATTCAAAAACTTTTAAATGCTTTAAAGAATGAAGAAAATAGAAAAGCAAAATTTATTTGCAGTATGGTTTTGCTTGCACCAAAAGGCAATATTTTATTTAAAAGTCAAGGTGAAATAGAAGGCTATATAACAACATCAACTGAAGGTATAAATGGATTTGGATATGACCCTATATTCTTTATAAAAAATTTAAATAAAACAATGGCTCAGTTATCTTTTCAAGAAAAAAATACAGTCTCTCATCGTGCAAAAGCCTTAATTCCAATTCTTGAGTTTATAAAAACACATATTTTATAGTAGTTTTAAATAAAAATATTAAGAAATGTAACAGTTTATAGAAAAACTGAAATTTTGATTTAATTATATACTTTATATATATGTAAGACATAAAACAGAGAGCTTAAAAAAAGTTTACACACATACACATTTTTTACTGACTTCCTAATCCTTCCTAATTATTACAAAATTTTGCCTCTAAATTATTTAGAGGCTTTTTTTTATTTAACAAATTAATTAATTCTTTTATTATTTATTATAATTTGGATATAAATTCAAATTATCAAGTTCAAGTTCAAAAGATTCATCTAAGGCTTGCAAATCATCGAAATCATATAAAGTTGTTTCATTATTTAAGCTATCATCATCTAAGTTGTCACATAAAATAAAATTATTTATAAGATTAATATATTTTGATCTATAATCAAGTTCTGATTCTAATAATGCATTATTAGAATTGTGGAAATCAGATAAGTCTTTAACTATAGTTTTAATTTGCTTATTTATATCACCACCAAAAACCTCTTTTGCATCCTTTATAGCAGTTTTCATCTTATTACAATTTAAAGTGTCAACAATATTTCTATTTATCCATTTAGCATTTTGCATTATGTTTATAAGATTATTATTATCATTAAATGACTCTTGTGAAACTTCATACATAGGATTTTGTTCTCTTTTTATAGATATATCTTTATATAAATTATGAGTTGGTTTAATAACAAAATTTACTAATACATTTTCTAAATTTAATATTTCCATAATTTGTGTTGTTATTTGTTTTAACTTAGGATTATCAGAAACTTTTATAATATCAAAAAACTTTTTAAAAAATATTAATATTTGGTTCCTTTTTTGATAATTTTTAATTAAATCATCACTACACACTAAACCTTTTTGCAATTGATCTTCCCTATTTTCAAGTATTTCATTTTTAATAAATTCTTGCTCAATTGATTTTTTTATATTATCAAATATAGTAACCGGTTTATATATTGGAAATGTATTTATAGTTTTAGCCAAATCAACTTTATGGTTATGAAAATAATTTTCAGGACTAAAACCTTGTATTTGTTGATTTGTTTGAATTTTTTGGCTATCTTGAACATCTTTGGATAATGTATTTTTAACTTCATTATTATCAAATACTTCTTTTATCACTTTTTTAACTTTTTTTTTATAAATATAATTATTTTCTTCCCACAATTGATCACCATCATCTTTTCTATTTCTTTTATATTGTGTTTTTATATTTTTATTTTGAATATTATCTATTATTTTTACAACTTGTTTAACATTTTGCTTTATTTTTTTTGTATTACTTTTTATATTTTTTTCACCCCTAATTCCAAAACTTTGCACAACAAACTTATTGTTAATATTTTCAACCCGCATAGCATTTCCCCCTTACTTTTATGACTAAACATTTAATATAAAAACAATAATACAAACATAATATATTTGTAATATTACAAACACGTTACGTAATAAAATTTAACATAAAAATCAACCTTTTATAGCACCTTCATTTTCACCTGATATAAAAAATTTTTGTGTAAAAATAAAAAATATTAAAACCGGAATCATTGAGATTATAGCACCTGCAGCTATTAATCGCCAATTAGATGAAAATATACCACTTAAATCATTTAAACCAACAGGAAGAGTGTAAAGATGTTTATTTGTTAAAACAATACTTGGCCACAAAAACTCTCCCCAACAACCAATAAAAGTAAAAACAGCAAGAACTGACAAAGTTGGTTTTGTTAAAGGAAGAAGAATTTTAAACCACACTTCAAAAACACTTGCACCATCTATAAATGCTGCTTCTTCAATTTCCTTAGGTAAATTTAAAAATGCACTTCGCATTAAAAATATGCCAAAAGCATTAACTGCAAATGGCAGAATTAAACCTAGATATCCGGTTATAATACCATAATAATCTGTTAAATGAAGTTTTATGACAATTAAATAAACACTTAGCATTATTGTCTGGAATGGAATCATAATTGTTGAAAGAATTAAATAGAAAATAGTTTTCTTACCTTTAAATTCCATTCTTGCAAGCGGATAAGCAGCAAGAGAAGAAAATAAAATATTTAATACAACTGTTGCCATTGCAACTATAAAACTATTTACAAAATATAAAATAAAAGGTATTTGTTTCCAAACATTTACAAAATTTTCAAATGTCAAATCCAATGGAATTAAATTTGGAGGATATGAAAATATATTTTCACTATTTCCTTTTAATGCAGTTGATAAAAGCCATAAAAAAGGAAATATTGATATAATTGATACAAAAATCAATATCATGTGGGTTATTAATTTGCTTATACGACTCATATTTTATACCTCTTTTGTTCAAAGAAAAAAATATTTAAAATTGAAAATACAAGAACAATAATTAAAAGTATAAACGAAGCTGCGGATGCAATTCCCATATCTAAGTTTTCAAAAGCTTTTTCATAAATATAATAAACAATGGTTTTTGTGGAATTTAAAGGACCTCCTTTTGTTAACATATATATTTCAACAAAAACTTTCAAAGCACTTATTGAACTTATAGTCATAACAAGTGCAATTGTTGGCATCAAATGAGGAATTGTTACGTTTTTATGAACATTATACCAGTTTGCACCATCAATTTGTGCTGCTTCGATAAGTTCTCGATTAACCGACATGAGACTTGCTAGATATATCATCATGTAATAACCTATTCCTTTAAATATTGTTAAAGCACAAACTGAATATATAGCAATGTCCGGATTTGTTAAAAAACCTAAAGGCTTTATATTTATAAAACTTAAAATATAATTTATAACTCCATTTTGAGCATATAACCACTTAAAAGCAATAGAAACTACAACTATTGATATTATAACAGGCAAATAAATTATCAACTTATATATTTGTAAAAACATTATTTTTTGATTTATTAATATTGCTAAAAACATTGGTAATATTGTCAATATTGGAACAACAACAAAAAGATAAATAAATGTATTTATAATGACTTTATGAAATTGCGGATTTAAAATCAAATATTTATAATTTTCAAAACCTACAAAAATACCATCATAAATATTTTTTGAATAATCAAAAAAACTTAACTTTAAAGTATAAAGAAAAGGCAAGAAGAAAAAAATGCAAAGAAATAATAATGCTCCTGATAAAAACAAATATGGTGTGTATTTTTTTATATAACTATACATTTTTTAATTATAATTTATTTATTTTCACCATGCAAGAGTTTAATCTTTTGTGTCTTTTAAGCAGGGTGTATAGTTTTTTATAACTTTTAGAATTTTTTGATAATTTTCTTTTAATTTAACACACTCATAATCAATAACAAGCCAGGAAGATATTTTAACATTCGTTACTTGAGTTATATACTTATCAAATCTATTATCCTTTAGCCATTTAGAAACTAAAAAGACATTTCTATTTGTAAAAATAATTATTTTATGATATTTGCTAAGTTCTCTAACAAAATTATAAGCTTCTTCTCTAAGTGATGGAATAACATTTTTATCATAATTTTCTTCATTTTGACATATTACACCCTCAAGATGAATTAAAATTGTTTTTTTCATATTTTGACTCTCCTTTAAATTTATTTTAATACAATATTGTTTATTTAAATATAATAATTTTTAATATAAATAAATGGAAATTAAGCAAAAAACAATCTATCATGAAAATATGATAGATATTAAGAAAAATTTGGGCAGCAAAGTTAAAAAATTAAGAATAAAAGAAAAACTTACACAAGATAAACTTGCTGAAAAGCTAAATCTACAAACTCAAACCATAACTTTTATTGAAACCGGTCGTAGTTTTATTTCTTGCGAAGTACTTGAAAGACTTTCAAATTTTTTTAATGTAGTGCCAAGTTATTTTTTTGAAGAAAAAGATATGGACAATTCACAAGAAAATTTGAACTATAAAAAAGAAATTATTGCACTTATTTCAAATTTAGATACATATCGTTTAAAAGATATTTATAATATTATTCTTGCCTTAAAAAATAATTAAATATTTAATTGTTTTTATTTTAATATAATTTCACCATAAAATATAACCCCAAAGACTTAACTTAGCGTTTTGCAATAACTTCATCAAATATTTTATCATCAACATCAAGAAGTGAATTTATTGTATTTTGACTTGCAGTTATAGCAGTAACCGGTTTATTCGCAAAAACTTCATTTGCAGCTTTTTTTATGTCATCAGCTGTTATTTTATCAATACATTTTAATACTTGATTTGTTCTAAAAATACCTTCAGAAGAATTTTTTCCTTCAAGCAGGTCAATTGTTTGGTTAAATGTTGATTCGTTACTATTTAAAATTTTTGTTTTCAATATTTTTTTTGCTTCTTCAAGTTCCTTTTGAGAAACATTTTCATTTTTTATTTTATTTATATGTTTTTCAAAACCTGACAAAGATTTTATTACATTATTATAATCATTTGATTTATCATTTTCATCATCTGTTGTTGTACCTGTATATAGAGTCATAACACCTGTATCACCAGTATAGTCTATGGCTGAAAATACTCTGTAGCAAAGCTTTTCTTTTTCCCTCAAATCCATAAACAATCTTGATGTTGTTGCCCCGCCTAGAATTATATTCATCAAAACATACGCTGTTTTTCTTTCAATATCTTTTGGAGCTTCAAATTTATAAGCACGTTCCACTTTAGCCTGCTTATTTTCTACATGATTAAATATAAGTTCACTTTTATTATTAACTTCAAATGTTTTTATCTTAAAAGGTTTAAAATCATTTATTTTTCCATATTCTTCCTGATTTAATTTTTCCTCCAAAAGCTTAACATTTTTTTGAAAATCTTTATTTTTAGGTATACTTACCGATACAATACAAGATTTATCATTCATAAGCTGAGAATAGGCATTCTTTACATCATTTAATGACAATTTTTCAAGATCTTTTATAAGTTTCAATTTTGATTCCATAAAGGGTAAATTTGGAAATAATTTTTCCTGAAGCAATAGCGACTGATTGCTTGCTTTTAAATTATCCAAGATCTGTTTTTTTACAATTTCAAAATCTTTCTCATCAAATCTTGGATGCAACAAAATCTCATTTATTAAATCAATTGATTTTTCAAGATTTTTAACTTCACCTGAAGCAATAGCACCAATATTATTATTATCCGCAAATAAGTGCACATTTATATTATTTTTATCTTCATATTCTTTCATCATATGATTATTTTTATATTCACTTCCACGATTCAACATTTCGTATAAAACTAAAGTGCTTGCCGGATTACATTTTATATAATTTTCCTTTAAAAATTTTAATTTTAAGCTATAATTGTTAACTTCAGTTGGATTTATAACCAAATTTAAATTATTATCTAATTTTTTTTCCAAAACTAAAGATTCATCATAAACTTTTTTATCTATATAGTTACTTCCAAAAGTTATATTTTTATTTTTATTTTTATTTGCAAATTCCGTTTTATTTATAACAGGATGAACAACATTTAAAGATGAAGCATTCAAATTTAAATAACTATTTGCGGCACTTTTAATATCTTCCATTGTTAAAGAATTAACAATAGAATTATATTTTGTAAGATAATCAATATCTCCATCCATCATGGAGTATCCTATATTATTATTCAAATCTTCTGAACTTTCTGACACCAAAATATTTGAATATATAAGTTTTTCTTTTATAGCCTTAAATTTTTCCTCATCAATTCCATTTTGCTGAATATTTTTAATTTCCTGATTAATTACATCCAAAGCTTCATCAACATTTTTATCCGCAACCTGGAAATTTGCAAGAACAGCTTTTTTATCATCATACTTATTACCAATTTTTTCAAGTGAAAAATAAAGAAAATTAGTATTAAGTTGCTTTTCTTCTAACCTTTGTTTTATTTTCGAACTTGGAGAATTTAAAGCTTCAAAAATAACTTCAAGCACAATTTTTCCTTTTGTATCATTATTTTGAGGCCCAGCAAAGCCTAAACTTACAATAGCTTGTTTTGAATTTTTTGTGTATAAATCAGTTCTTATTGGTGTTTCAATAGGATTTAACGTTTCATGTTTTTGTGGTTTTTGATTTGTTGGATTTTTTTTATTAAATTTACTTGCAACAAGTTTGATTGTTTCATTTGGATTAACATCACCTGTTATCACAGTAACCATATTACAAGGTGAATAATTTTGCTCAAAATATGATGTCAAATCTTCTTTTGTAATGTTATTTATATTATCAATGGTGCCGGCAACAAGATCTTTTGAGGTTGTTTTTATCTGATACAAATTTCTAATGCATTCATTAACAGAAATATTAAAAGGATCATCTTCAACCATTGCAATTTCAGATGTAACAGGTCCGCGTTCTTTAATCATTTGTTCATAATCAAACAAAGGATTCTGAAGCATATCACTATGAAGTTCAATAGTTTTTGCTAAATCATCATCCTTTAATAATTGAGATTCAATATAATAATCGGTTTGTGCAAAGTTTGTTGATGCATTTGTATTACCACCCATTTCAGATACTTTATTAAAGAAAACACCCGGTTTTATATTTTTACTTCCATTAAACAAATTATGTTCAACAAAATGTGAAATTCCACGTTTATTATCTTCTTCATTCATTGAACCTGTTTTTATATAAGTTTTAACAATTGTTGGTCCTTTTTTTGGCATTATATAGACATTCTGACCATTATTTAATTTATAACAATACAAATCCCTATCAAAATTCGTTTTTATTTTTCCTAAATCGACAAATCCAACTGCTTTATTTTTACCAGTTAGTACCTGTGCCCTAAGTGCACTTGCTTCCTTCAAACCAATTGGTATAGTTTGATTTGTTTCTTTTTGTAATAATTTATCTTTGGCTTCTTTATTTTTATAATCATTCCTATTTTCAACAGAACTACCAAATTTTATATTGTTAATTTTACTAAAATTATAATTTGATAATATTTTCACAATTTTATCCTTAATTATCAAAAATCACACTTTCGTTATATATAAAAAATAAAAATGAAATAAATTGCCAATTTTTTTAACATATTTTACAAAAATTTACCATTCATCAGCCCCATACTTTTTGTAAGCATCAATAATAAAGCTAAACTCCTGTATTAATTCGCCTGCTTTTTTATTTTTACTTTGAATAAAATAATCAGGCGGGTAATTTTGTAAAAGTTTAATGGTTTCTTTTAAATTACGTATATAATTAACATGTTTCATTCTTTGTTCTGCAAGCCAATCGTTATATCCACACTCAGGTGCCATAAGCATCCAAGGACTAGCCGGAGCCCGTTTACATACTAAAGGTCTTTTTTCATAAATTCCACAAGTATTATCAGGATTTAAATGGTTACAATAATAAAACTCAGGAACAAAATTAGGACCATACACTTCACGCATGGCTTCCGTTACATTTTCAACATGTTTAGGATTTATTTTATATGCATCTTCATAACTTTCATATTTATGAAAGATACTTAGAAAATCAATTGAACTTTGAAGCCCTTCTTTTACTTCTGCTTGCAATTGCTCATAACTTACCGAAGTTGTAGCAAGTTTACAGCACATTCCACACATTTTACACAATCCCTGAGGTCTAATATCAAAAAAATCATCATTTATTAACATTTTTATGTTCCTTCTGTTTTATTGTATTAAATAAACTTAAAAAAGCAGGAAAAGAAATATTAACCCATTCAAATTCTTTTATTGTTATCGCATTTTGACACATTAAACCACAAACATAAGAACTCATAGCGATTCTATGGTCATGATAACATTCAAGCGAAACATTGCCTTGCAATTCTTTTTGACCGCCTTCAATGATAAATCCGTCATCTGTTGGTGTAATTTTTCCGCCCATTTGACTTAAATTTTTATAAGTTGCAATTATTCTATCTGTTTCTTTATTTTTCAAGTCCTGTGCATCTTTTATAATTGTTTTGCCATCTGCAAATAAAGCTGTAACACATAAAATAGGAATTTCATCAATAAGTTTTGGTATTTCCTCTTTTTCAACAATGGTACCTTTTAACTTTGATGATTTAACTATAACATCACAAACTTCTTCATTGGACACAACATGTTGATTAATTATTTCTATTTTGGCTCCCATACGTAAAAACACATCAATAATACCTCTTCTTGTAGAATTTAAATTGATATTTTTTATTTTTATATGAGAATTAGGAACTATTAATGCAGCCGCAATAAAAAATGCCGCTGAGGATACATCACCTGGAATTGCTATATCCTTTGGAGTAAGTTTTTGCCCGCCTTTTATAGTTATTTCATTATTATTAACATTTATATCTCCATTTAAAAATTCTATAAGCCTTTCCGTATGGTCTCTTGAAGAAAATGGTTCTATAAATTTTGTTATACTTGCACTATTTTCAATTTGCATTCCGCACAATAACACACAGGACTTAACTTGTGCTGAAGCAAGTTTTGAATTATATATTATTCCTTTTAAATGACTTGAAGGTTTTATAACAATTGGTGCTTTATCATTGTTATTTAAAGAACTTACATTGGCACCCATTTGATTTAAAGGTTCAATAACACGTTTCATAGGACGGTTACTCAAACTTAAGTCACCTTCTAAAACAACTTCAAAACCTTTTGCACAAAGTATACCTGCTAAAAGACGCATTGTTGTACCAGAGTTACCGCAGTATACAGGCTGTGCAGGTGATTTTAATTGAGCAGGAACAATAACCTTTAAATCATTTTTTCCAATAAATTGAGCATCAACACCAAATAACTTTACAGCATTTAATGATGATAAGCAATCTTCACCATTTGAAAAATTTTTAATATAATAAGTGCCTTCTTTCATTAATAAACTAAACAAAATTGCACGATGTGAAATTGACTTATCCGAAGGTATTTCAATTTCTCCTATTAATCCTTTACTTTTTTTTACAACAACATCCATAATTTTTATTAAAACCCATTTTATAACATTTATCAATATATAAATTATTTAAAAATATTAACTAAATCCTTTGCATCATTAGCAACAAAGATATTTAAAGAATTATCTATTTCATTTTGACATTTAAAACCAAATCCATAAGTGCAGCATACAAAACTCATATTTAAATCTTTTGCAGCCATACTATCAAAGCAAGTATCCCCTATCATAACTGTATTTTGCGGATTTTCAATTTTTAGTTTTTTCAAACAGTTTTTTATAATATCAAATTTTGTTAACTTATTATCAAAATCCGACCCGCAAATAGCATCACAATATTTATCAATTTTAAAATATTTTAAAAGTTTTAAAGCATAATCCTCACGTTTATATGTTGCGACTCCAATTTTTATATTTTTTTCTTTTAATAAGTCTAAAAATTCAAATATACCGTCATATACATATGCTTTATAAAGATATTCATCTTTTTCATAAAATTTTCGAAAAACATCCCTTACATTTTTAGCTTCATCAAGTGATAAATTATAATACTTTTGAAAAGAATTCTGTATCGGAGGTCCTATAAAACTATCAAAAATATCATCACTTAATTTGCTTAAATTTAACTTATTAACCGTATGTTTTAAACACTCAATTAATCCTTCATGCGGATTAATCATTGTACCATCTACATCAAATATAAATGCTTTTATCTCATTATTTTTAGTATTTAAATTCATAATATAAACTTCTTTACAAAAATTGATAAAAAAGGAGGGATATAACTATATTAATTTATTATATAATAAATTAGATTACAACTTTTTTCTTTTATATTTTAAAAAATTTTAATCTTTTGTAACATTATAAGAAAGTAAATAATAATTTTGCGGATAAGCCATAATTTGTAAATATCCTTTTGCAAGTTCTTTATTATCCTCAACTACAGTTTTATTTATATTTTTATCAATATAATTATCATCAATAACTGGTAATTTATCGGCATCTTCTTGTTTTTTAATTATTTTTCCGGCTTCAATATATCTATTTGGGGGAATTTCAACACCTATTATTTTAGCAGCAGGTTCAATAACAACATTATCACATATTTTTGCTTTAAATACAAATGCCTGCATACCGACAAATACATTATCACCAACAATTGAAGGCCCATGTACTTGTGACTGATGAGCAAGTGATGTATTTTCGCCTATATAAACCGAATATTTATGACCATTTTTTTCATATTTATCATCACGAAGACCATGAATTACAACATTATCTTGAATATTTGAATCCTTGCCTATATATATAGGAGCCCCTTCATCAGCACGAATAGATGCAAACGGTTCTATATTCACTCCACTTTCAATAGTAGTGTCCCCTATAACCGATGCCATAGGATGAATATACGCATCAGATTTTATCTTTGGAAGTTCATTTTGCGGGGTAAAACTTGTTTTTGGAGCAGGAATAATCGTAATCTTATTATATTCTTTATAAGCAATAACAGGATTCATTGTTTAATACCTCGTTTCTTTCCATTTTAATATCCACTGAAACTTTAATTATATAAAATTTATCATCTACATCACATATTGCCCATCGTATTGGATTAATATTCTGAGTAAGAAAATATCCTTTTATATAGTTTAACGACAATTTTTCTATTTTGGGTATTAATATAGTTTTTGTTTTTAGCATTTATTTGAGATTTACCTTTTAAACTTTGGTGTTTCTAGCTCTAGACTTTTTTCATGGTACCATACTAAAAATTTTTCGTCTACTTACTTAAAAGAAAGCTTAGAAAATAAGTTAAAAATAATTAAATAATTTAACATTTAAAAACATTAACAATGATTGGGCAAAACTAGATGTGATTACAAGTTCGCTTGTATCAAATTATTTTGGCTTAGTGCAATCTTTGCATTTCGTTAAAGGCTTCGCCTTTCACTCCAGTGGATTATTCCAATTTACTAGCTGGGGTACTTTGTACCACGGTGCCCTACCAACAGCTCCTCTTGTAAGACTCAACTTCGTTTCGTCAACAAGAGGAGCTGCCGTACAAGCGAAGCCCCGGGGAGCGAAAAAAGCGTAAGCCGTGCGAAGCTTTAGACGAGGAAGCGATCCAGCTTCCGAGTATAAAGCGAAGCAGTTAATGACCACCGTAGGACAGACGACCGAATGAAATGAGGGCGGATACCTCAGGCGGAAAAAAAGCCGAAGCCGGCAGCACGAAGTGCGACAGGCGAAGAGCTTTGAACTTGAAGGAAATTCAAGAGAGTGATAATTGTTCGTGCCTGCGTATGGGTTATATCTGTTGACTTTATTCTACAACTGTTTAATTCTTTAAAAAAATTTAAAACAAAGCAGATTTATTACGGATGGAGTTAAACGAGTATGGATGGCAAACAGACAGAGCCTTGAGTAAAGCTCAAAAGGTGAGACTCTGTGAGCGTAGAGCAAATCCAAGAAAAGTACCTCCGAGTGAAAGGCTTTAATGTTCTTTAATTATTTAAAAAACATATCAGTTTACACTAAGCTTTGTATAAAGTTGTATATAAGTCCCTAAAATTTATTTGTAAGAAGTCCTAAAATATCATTAAATATTACAACAAGCATCAAAACAATAAGAAGAAGAAAACATATATTGGACACCATGTTAAGTGTTTTTTCCTTTACTTTTTGACCTTTTATTTTCTCTATTGCAAGGAATAATAAATGCCCTCCATCAAGTGCAGGTATTGGTAGTATATTTATAATTGCAAGATTTAAACTTATTACTGCAGTTAATAGTATGCCTTTAAATAATCCTTGATATTCAATAATATCAGAACCTATTTTTGTTATTGCAACTATACCATGTAAATCTTTTATAGGAACATTACCGGTGAACATTTTTCCCAAACCATACAACATCATATAAGTGTTTTCATAAAGATATTTATTTGTATATATAAATTTATCTTTTAATGTTTTTGTTTGTGCATAATTTTCTACTATCTTTTTTTCAATGCCAATTATGCCATCTTCAGTGGGAATTATTGGTTTTATATTTATTTCTTTATTATCACGTAATACAGTTAGATATATAGGATGGTAATTATCAGAAAGAGCAATAGCCAAATCTGTCATTGTATAATTTCCATCTATTTTATAGATTTTTTTATTTTCTATTTTATTTCTAAGTTCAATTAAACCGGGTGTCAATGTGACATCATCTTTTGATTTATATTTACCAACTCCAAGTTTTATATCTTTGTTTAATTTTATTTGTTCTTCAGGTTTTATTTCCGGGAGGATAACTTTTGTCCCATTTTTTATAACTCCTTCATCATTTATTGAAGGATTTAATTTTTTTAGTTCATTATAATGATAATTGACAAGTTGAGAATTTGTTTCATTGTCATGTTTTTTACTCAAACTTGCAAAG
Organism: Candidatus Gastranaerophilales bacterium; assembly: GCA_944322675.1. Classification (GTDB taxonomy): domain Bacteria; phylum Cyanobacteriota; class Vampirovibrionia; order Gastranaerophilales; family Gastranaerophilaceae; genus UMGS1477. The sequence goes on from CALUPO010000001.1 coordinate 203,004, forward strand.
ATATTTAAATCAGTTGGATATTCTATTTTTGTGCCATTAATTTTTAGTAATTTATCACCTGGTTTCAAGTCGGTTGTTTTAAGTTCTTGATTAATTTCTGGCAATATTTTTTCAATAAACATATCATAACTATTTAGAGGTAATTTACCCCACATGGATGCTGTTAAAAACACTAAAATATAAGCAGCAAGAACATTGGCTATTACTCCTGATGCTATTACAATAGCCCTTTGATATATAGGCTTATTTTCAAAACGTAATGGCGACCATTTTGGAAGTGTACAGTTTTCATCATCATCAGGAAATGAAACATAACCGCCAAGTAAAAAAGCATGAATTAAAAATTTTGTATCGCCTATTTGTTTTTCATATAATGTAGGACCAATAGGCAAACCTATTCCAAATTTATCGACTTTTATTTTGAAAAATCTCGCCGATAGAAAATGTCCTAACTCATGTACAATAATCAATACACTTATTAAAAGTAACATTATAATCAAATTCATTTTTAACCCTCTATTTTTATATACTTATATTTTTTTATTTTTTTTCCTATTATAATATTTATACTATGATAATGTTTTTAAAACAACTTTTTAATTTTATTTTTAACAAATCAAATATAAAATATAAAGTTATAGTTAACTCTAATGATATTCAAAAAAGAGAAATATATTATAAATCAAATAATATTTCAACTATATTTGTATGTTATAGTGCTTTTTTGTATAAAGATAATATACGTGAACTTGTACATAATTATAAATTTCAAAAAAAAGTTTTTTTAAGTAAAGTTATTGCTAAAATATTATATGACTTAATTTTATTAAAAATACCAAATTTTAATGATATATCTTTAAATTATCAAATCGTGTGTGTTCCATGTCATTATTTTCGTGTTTTTCAACGTGGATTTAACCATATGCACTTAGTGTGTGAAGAATTATCGAAACTTTCAGGTGTTAAGTTCAATAAAAAATTTTTAATTCGTTCAAAATATACACCTTCTTTATTTAATAAATCTAAAAAAGAACGGAAAAAGTATATCAGTGGTTGTTTTAGAATAAATAATAAATTAAAAGATATTAATAAAAATACTAAAATTATTTTAATCGATGACTTGTTAACAAGTGGAACAACCATGAAAGAATGTATAAATACTCTTGCAGATAATGGTTATTTAAACATTCATCCATTTACTCTTGCTTCAACGACTTCAAAATAGAGTTTATTTTATTCTTTTATATACTTTTGCATTGATATTATACCAAATAAATAATCAATACGTTTTTCTAAAATAAATCCTTTTGATTTAAAAATAGAAATAAGCTTTGAAGGTTTATAAAATTGTTTTTTTGATGAAAGCAAATATTTATAAGGTGAATTTAATTTATAGAAAAACTTTAAAAAATACTTGACAACAAATTCAAAAATAAAATCTATAAATATATTTGTCTTGCCAAAATCAAGATGTATAAATTCACCGCCGGATTTTAGTACTCTTTTTATTTCTTTTATTATTCTTATCTTATTTTTAATATTTCTAAATCCAAAACTTATAATAACACAGTCAAATGTTTCATTTTTAAAAGGTAAAAAACATACATTTGCTTTTATAAGTTTTATTTTACTTGAAAATTTATTTAAATTTCTTAATTTTTTATTTGCAAGTTTAAGCATTGATGATGAAAAATCAACACCTACAATTTTTTTAGGATTATGCATTTTTAAAATATATTCAATAATATCTCCTGTTCCTGTACATAAATCAAGAACTTCAGAATTGCAAGTTATATTTAAATATTTAATAATATCTTTTTTTATAAATTTATCAAAACCAAGTGAAATAATTTTATTATTATTATCATAATATGGTGCAAGTTTATCAAATATATTTTTTATTTTTTTCTCATTGTGAATATATTTCATAACAAAATTCCACAAAGTAATAATATTTCATAAGTAAGTGTTAAATTGCGTGCCATAATAAAATTGTTAATAAATGCATTTTCATCGCTATTTTTATAATTTTTTAGTGATTTTAATAATTTTATAACTTGTGGAATAGTTAAAAGCGTAAAGAAACCATAATACGATATTATTCCTTTTAATATTAAAAATGAAGTTAAGAAATATCCGGCAACAATCAAAATTAAAATTGCAAAATATGCATTATTTTTAGACTTTAATATTGTACATAAAGTTCTTTTATTTGCAATAATGTCAGTATCATAATCCATATAAGCATGAACATCAAGAATAATAATAGTAAAAAGAAAAATAAGAAAAGATAATGCAATTATTTTTAAATTAAATAGCTGATTTGTCATAATATAATTTACAGAAAAAAATAAAATAGGACCAAAAATAGTTCCCACAACAACTTCTCCAAAACCATAATTATTTATTTTGGGATAAAGTAAACATAAAACACCAACAAAGATAACAATTAATGGTATAACAATTCCAAATTTTATTGTAAAAAATAGTCCAATAAATAAACAAATAAAAAAATAAAAACAAACTACCTTAAATATAGTTTTTAAGTTAGTTTCATTATTATCAATATAAGTTGATTTATATTTTTGCTTAGGAATGTTATCCTTAAAATCAATAAAGTCATCAAAAAGATTTGTCCCTAAATGTGCAAAAATAATTCCAACAAGTGCAACAATTCCATAAAATAAATTACCGTTATTATATTTTAATGCATAACTAAAAACAATAAACCATGGCATTATGCTTATTGGAAGTGAATATCCTCTTGATGCTTTAAACCAAAATAAAAAGCGTTCTTTTGTGACTTTAAGAAAATTTATCATTATAAACTTATGTTTTATTTTTTATTTACTGAAGACGACGATGAAGATTGTGAAAATAATTTGAATCTTGAAATCTCAGGACGAATAGGTCGTGCCATACAACCGAAGCCTTTTTTACATTTAGCTGGAATATTATCTTTATACTGTGTCACAATATTGCCTGAATTATCTTTGCATTCACAATATGGAGAAAACTTTTCACCAGTATATTGCATAGCCTCACAAAAATTAAGAGGCTTATCATTGAGACGTTCAATATTTTTCTTACTATCTTCATTACGTGTTATAACATTAAATTTTAAGGGACTATCCTCACTATTTGCAAGAATTCCCACAGGAATTATTTTGGAATCATAATGTTCAAAAGCGAATACATTTTTTCCATAAGTTCCTAATTTAAATGGAGTGTCAATAGCAACATAAATAAAATGATTTGGATATGAAGTATTTAACGTTCCTTCAAAATCTTCTTTATTTTCATATTGCCCTTCATCAACATTTCTTAATGAGACCCCTGCTTTATAAAAAACATTGTTATTATGGTACTTCATAAAATAATTTTTCCATTTGTTATAAAATTCGCTTGCACTTCGTGTATTTGGATCACCAACTGTACTTGGCATTTGAACACATTTTATTTCAGCCTGACAAACAGCTTCCCAACAACCAATGTTACTATAATTTCCAACTCTATCACCATTATTTGTATAAGCAAATATACAACAATCCCTATCACCATAATTTTTATAAAGATTAAAAAATGCTATACACCTATCTTCATTATTTAAATCTGGTATTTTATTTTGAATATCTGCAAATGTGTCTCCACAAAGTGAAACCCCTTTTTGTGCTTTAAATATTCCAACATTAGAACTTGAAGCACTTCCAAATCTTGCCTGGTTTATCCTTTGATTTAATTTGGTTGTATTATATCCTTTGCCATAACCCGGTTTTTCTTTATAGGAATTATAAATAAACAAATTTTTATAATTATTGCCGCTTACGGTAGATGCATTACAAATGGCATCTTGATATATATCTGCTTTATAATTATATATATTTTTTTCATAGTAATTATTATCGACATATTTTGATGTTGCTATAAAATAAAAATTTACATTATTAGCTGAAGTAAAGGCATTATTAATTATTCTTTGATCAAGATTAAATTCTACAGCTTCACCTTCAGAATCTTTTGGTATTTCACGTGTTGTTTTTGTGCAGTTATAATATTTATTTCCTGTTCTAGCATCAGGATTTATTAAATTTTGATAATTGCCAGCATATTTTGAAATATCATTTGAATATTGAGATGTTAAAGGCATATAAGATTCTGAAAGTGTGCCGCCTGAATTAACATTATATCGATAAGTTCTTATACAATCATAAGTATTTTCAATATTTGGTTTTTCATCTTTTGAGACCATAAATTGTTTTGAACCTTGGACGCAGTCAATTGTACCTGAGGTGTTTATAACCGAAGCAAATGCATCACAATAACCTATTGCACCTGTTTCAAGCAGGATGTCATCTATATTTTTGTTGCTATTATTATATTTTTTTAATAAATAGGAATTAATATTTTGATTTGCGTGTTGAAGTTCTTTAAAGGTATTGTATATATATACATTAATTTTATTTTCATGATTTTTACTTATGCTAACAATAGCAAAAACCCACAAAAACCCGATAAATACCATAACAATAACAAGCTCTGCAATAGTAAAAGCCGGTTTTTTATTTAATTGTTTCATATTCAATACCCTTTTTTATTTTTGTATAAAATCACATACAGAGATTGTCTGTATGTAATTTTATACTTTTTATAATAATATCTTTTTTAAGTCTTTTTAAGCTGCAGCTTTAGCATTTTCTACAACAACTTGAAAAGCTTCTGGCTCATTGACAGCCATTTCAGCAAGCATCTTGCGATTAATTTGTATATTAGCTTTTTTAAGCAAATTCATAAATTTTGAATAACTTAAATTATACAAACGAACCGCAGCATTAATACGAACAATCCACAACCTGCGCATATTACGTTTTAGAACACGACGGTCACGATATTGATACTTTAATGCTTTCATAACAGCACAATTTGCAACTTTAAATATCCTTGAGCGTGCACCTTTGAATCCTTTAGCAAGTTTTAATATTTTTTTATGTCTTTTTCTTAAAACATTTCCGCGTTTTACTCTCATTTTATTTTATCCTCCTTCATTTTGCCTATCTTGAATAATTCTTATATGGTAGTTCTTTTGATACCAACTCTAAATGTGTTGAAGACAATTCAACCATTGAGGATAATCTATTTTTACGTGAGGGACTTTTGTGTGCAAGCAAATGTTTTTTTCCTGCTTTGCGGCGTGTAATTTTTCCGTTTGCTGTCACTTTGTAACGTTTTGCAGCAGCACGGTGGGTTTTCATTTTACTTTTCATTTTTTTCTCCTTTTTTCTTTTTCTTGGGCCACGTTACTTTATTTTGTAAATTAGGCAAAAGAGTTATTACTTACTTTTATACTATAATAAACATATTATTTTTTCAATATTTATTTAGTCCTTATTTTTTCTTTTTTTAAGTAAAAGTATAAAAAGTAAGGACTAAATTTATCATTTTGCGACCCTCACCCTGCCCTCATGCTCAAAAAGGAAAAGATAAAAAGTTAAAAATTTATAAAAGTATATATTTTCAGTATAATAAAACAAAATAGGGTAAATAATGTGACTAAACTTTCCAAAGCTGCATGAAACGAATAAATTTTAAGATTTAGTTGATGCAATGAAAGAAGGTGATGTCAGTAATGTTGATTTATATTAATACAAAAGTGTTACTTTTATTATTATTATTTAAGAGCGAGTCTCAAACCACTCATCCTTTTCTTATTATATCATTTTTTATATATTTTCAAGTCTTATTAAAATCATTCTTACCCATTCCTTCTTCTATAAAGGGAAAAGGTAGCATAATAAAAGGATTCATGACAAATTTTATTACCCTTTTTTATATTACACATTAAAAAAAGAATAATAATCAAAAATTAAGTAATTAATTTATAATTATATATAGTTAAAATAAACTTAAAGATTAATGCTTTGAATAAACAACAAAAAAACAATATAAAAAACTATTCTAAAATAAAACTTTATTTTAGAAAAAAGAAATAATATTTTAATTAATTTAATATTTTATCATAGAAATGACTTCAACATCTTTAGGAAGTTTTTCACGTCCTTTTAAATCTGATAATTCAATAACAAAAGCACATCCTACTATATTGGCCTGTGCTTTTTTAATCAACTTACAACAAGCATTAACCGTTCCTCCTGTTGCAAGAAGGTCATCAATTACAAGGACATTTTTGCCTTTCTCAATAGCATCTTCATGAATTTCAATTTTATCAAGACCATATTCAAGACTATAATCTTGTGAAATTGTCTTTGCCGGTAGTTTTCCTGGTTTTCGCACAAGTATAAATCCTGCATTTAAATTATATGCAAGAGCTGAACCAAATATAAAACCTCGAGATTCAACTGCTGCAACGTAGTCAATATTTTTATCCTTAAATTTTTGTGTTAAAAAATCAACAATACGTCTTAAAGCCTCTTTATCTTTTACAGCCGTTGTTATATCTCTAAAAATTATCCCTTTTTTAGGAAAGTCAACTATATCTCGTATTTTCTTTTTAACATATTCAGGCACTTTTTACTATAACCTCATTTTATATAATTCCTATTTATATTTTATAACAAAAAAATTGTTATGTTTTAATTTTTTGTAGTCTTTTTTTGTTCAACCAAAAATAAGTTGCATAATAAACAACAAATAAGGTAATCATATTGAAAATAAAAGGTGTATGAATACGTGACAACACAAAGTATGAAGCAAATAGAGGTATAGATGATAATATAAATATTAAAAATTGAGCTTTTGGAAATTTCCATTTTATATTATCGACAACAATTAAAAGACTAAGTATAAAGTAACATACATTAACAATTAAAGCGGTGTATCCAACAGCCACAATACCAAATTTTGGAATAAATAAAATATTTAAAACAATACCAAATCCTCCGGCTGCAAGTTTCAATATTGTATCAATGTAGGTTTTGTTTACAAGATGATATTGTATTGTTGTAAATTCGGCAAGCAACATAAACATAACGGATAAGGACATGGCCGGTATAACTATATAAGCTTCTGAAAATTTGCTATTTGCAAGTAAGTGAACAAAATCAAGCGGATACAATGAAAAAACAATAACAAAAGGCATAGTTGCACCAATTAAGTGTCCTGAAATGATTGATATTGTTCTTGTTACATCCTGTTTCATTTCGTACATTTTAATTATTCTTGGCATTGCAGCCATTATAAATATTGAAAATAATGACAATATGATAGAATAAGTCAAATTGTATGAAACACCAACTATCCCATTTGCAAATGAACCTTTATAGTGTTGAAGTATAAATTTGTTGCTTTGTGTCATAATCCACAAACTTAATTGACCAACGGCCAATGGAATACCATATTGACATAATTTTAATAAAGTCGAACTTTTAAGACCTCTAAAGCTTATTGTTTTAAGTATTCTTGTCTGGTGTATAAGCATGAAGTCAATACATGTGACAACAACTGTCATAGCAAAAATTATACCTTCAGGTGCAAGTGCAAAATATTTTATAAATAGAACGGCAAAAATCATTGTAAAAATTTGGTTAAGTATCATTGAAGAACTATATGACCCGGGTTTAATTTGTGCACGTAACACTTGAAGTAATAAAGCTCGGACAGCTATCGGTATAATTAGTATTGTAATTATAAGTAAAAATCTTTGCGGTATATGGAAAAAATCGCATAAAACATCACGAAAGGCAAAACTGCAGCTAAACATCATAAGAAGATTTACACATAACAATGTAACAAGTGTTCCAAAATATTGAGCAACATTATGTTTTATTTGTTGCTCTTCAAAAAATCTTAATGCAGAAAGTCCGATCCAATCTGAAAATATTATACAAATAAAACTTAAAGTCGCTATTGATATTGAATATAATCCATAATCACTTGGTGACAGAAACAATGTATAAATAGGAACGGTTATTATATTTAAAACAAGGGCAACAAGCTTATAAGGAGAATATTTAAGAATATCCTTAAATATAGGACTTATATACGTTTTTTCAAAACTTGCATTTTCAATAGTTTTTTCACTTGTTGTTATTGTATCTGTTTGTTTTAATGATTCCACAATCTCGTATACCTTTTTTTATAACTCTAATAATTTATTTTATCATTTATACAATTTTCCGACAAGAGGAAAGTGAAAATAAGTATAGAATAAATATGGGTAAATTTAATGATATAAATAAATTAAATTTTGGATTTTCTTATTGTTAAAAGATTATCATTAATTTCATACTCAATAAAATCATAAGCAGGATTTATATCGAGAAGTTCAATAATAGTGTTAGGTATATAAAGAGCCCATCCGCTTCCGCTTTTTGTAAATTTACGAACCATAAAGTTTTTTACATTATCAGATTCATCTGCTTTAACTTCACGAATTATAAGAACCTTTTTCTCAATTTTAAATAAAACTTTTGAAAGTTTAGGGTCAATACCCATAAGTTTTAATATTGGCTTAGCTAGATATAATTCCCAACCACTACCTGATGTAGTTAATTTTTTCTTCATTTATTTGTCCTGATATTTAAATTCCGACTCTTTATTTATAATAAATTATATAAATCTTAAATGTTAATAAATACCTGATTTTAAATTGATATTAGACTTATAAAATACCTACAAATAACTTCTACATTACTTTTAATATAATATTTTGAACAATTATCACATTTAAATGTGATTTTTTGTATGGAATATATAACTTAATGATTGAATATTTTTTTGAGGGTATATAATTGCCTAAGAGACACTATTATAAGATAATTTACACTTTATATATTACATGTATAATTTTATTTTATAAGTTAAGTATTGACATAATTATAAATATAATGTATAGTAATTAATATATGATAAATGTACTTACAATTAACTTATAAAATAAGTACAAATAAAATTGTAAAGACACAAAAGAGGTAAATATATACAAAAGAATAACCTTAATTATATAATAATTAAGCATTATTCCATAGTTGGTGGTATGATGTTTTCATACTTTAGGGTATTTTAAAATATTTTAAAATATCCTTTTCTTTTGACTCTATTAATAAAATATGGACTTAAAGTTAATTTAATGTCATAATAAAGAATGTAAAACCATTAAATTGGTGTTAAAGAAGGGGAAATGTTGTGTTTAGAAGTGCAACTATATCAATTATTTTTGCATTATTAATATTATTTATTGTTCAGTATATGGAAACTGGTTCAATAAAAATACTTTTTCAATTTAATGCTTTTTTAATTGTAATAGGCGGTACATTATGTGCAACACTTTTAAACTTCAAAAGTCGGTTTGTTATTGATGCAATAAAGTCATCAATAAATGTGTTTAAAAGTTCAAATGTTCCAAACACTAAGGCAATAATGGACGAAATTCTTTATTTATCTGATTTTTCAAGAAGGCATGGTGTTTTTGAGTTGAACAAAATAAAGGATGATATTTCTGATCCTTTTTTGAGTCGTGCTATCAAATTAATACTTGATTTAAATAATCTTCAGTCATTTTATGACATATTGTCATCTGAAATTGATTATGAAGAGGAAAGGGAATTAATTCATTCACGTGTTTTTGAAGCTATGGGAGGTTATGCTCCTACATTTGGAATAGTTGGAGCTGTTATGGGATTAATTCAAGTTATGTCAAATGTAGAAGATTTAACTCTTCTTGCTTCAGGCATTGCCACGGCTTTTGTTGCAACTTTATATGGAGTTGGTGTCGCAAATCTTGTGTTTTTGCCTATTGCCGGGAATTTAAAACTTCACTTAAGAGAAGAAATAATGGCAAAACAAATGATACTTCATGGTGTAATATCAATTTATATGGAAGAACATACTTCAATAATTGAAGAAAAGCTTTTACCTTATATAAATAAAAAATATTAAACGACTTATAAACAGGTAAAAATCAAAGAAAAAACAGATTCAATTTAAATTTGGTAAAATAATAATATGGGTGATGAAGATAAACAATTTGAAGCAAGCCAACAAAAGCTAAGAAAAGCAAGAGAGCAAGGTCAAGTTGTAAAATCCAAAGATTTTTCAACAGCTTTATTCCTTCTTGTCATGTGCACAGCTATATCAAAACTTTCACCCTTTATATGGGACCAGATAACAAAACTTTTTATACTTGTTTATGAACAAATACCAAATCAGCATCTTGAAATAATAGGACTGCCTTATTTATTTTTTATAACCATTTTACCAACAGTTTTAATAATAGGTCCTATATTATTTCTTGCCTGGTGCCTTGCTATACTTGGTGATTTAATTCAAGTTGGACCTCTTGTTACAATGGAACCTTTGTCACCTAAACTTGATAAGTTAAATCCTACTAAATATTTTAAAAATTTAATGTCAATAAAGACACTTTTTGAATTTTTTAAAAATATAATAAAAGTAACCATTCTTGGAGTTATTGGATTTATTGTTTATAAAGCACATTTGCCGGCTATACTTTCACTTGCTGCAGTTGATAATAATTTTGCTGTTATGATTGAATGGGGAAGTTTAATGATGGACTTTATAACAAAAGCTATGGTTGCTTTTTTTGTAATAGCTGCAGCAGATTATGGTGTTACAAAGTGGAAGTTTTTAAAAGACCAAAAAATGTCATTTAAAGAAGTAAAAGACGAATACAAAAACTCAGAAGGTGATCCGCATATGAAAAGTGCCCTACGTCAACGAAGACAACAATTGTTGCAGCAAGGTGCTATGGATTCTGTTAAAGATTGCGATTTTGTCGTAACAAATCCTATACATATTGCTTGTGCTTTAAAGTATGATCCTGATAAAATGCCTTCACCTATGCTTATGGCAAAAGGAACAGAACTTATTGCCAAAAAAATTATTGAAATAGCAAAAGAACATAATGTACCTGTTGTCGAAAATCCTCCGGTTGCTCGTGCTTTGTTTAGAATGGTAGAAATAAACCAGATTATACCTCCTGAACTTTATAAAGCTGTTGCTGAAATACTTTTATTTGTTTATAACTTGCATAATGATAAAAAATTAGGTAATATTATAAGTAAGAAGACAAAGAAGATAGAAAATTAGTTGAGTGTATTTTATAAAAATGCAATTTGATTCCAAAAATTATATTGATATAGTTGAAAAAGTTGCCAGGGTCGAACATCGACGTATACCAAATCATATGGTTGATTGCGAAGAATTGATGAGTATTGGAATCATTGCCATACAAACTTTGTTTAAGGACAAAACCGAAGAGCAAATGCAAAAATATAACAGTGCTTATATTGCAACCGCTGTAAGGTGGGCAATACGTAATGAGCTTCGTAATAGATATAAGTGGTATTCTTTAAAACATACTAAAAAAGATAATGAAGCTGGTTTGGAAAATAATTTGGAAAGTTATGATGCTTTTGATAGTGAAGAAGGTAATAATAGTGGTATAAATATTTCACCAGGTAAAGTTCGTGAGGCTGTTTATGAAACTATTTTGTCTATTGATAGTATTGCTGCAGCATCATCTGATAATGATTCTCCTTTTGATTTTGTTAAAGATAAAGGTGCAATGCCTGATGAGCTTGCGGAATTATCAGAATTATCAAGACTCATTCGTGAAGCAATTTCAATATTACCTCAAAAAGAAAGAACCGTTGTTGAATATCGATTTTACCGTGGTATGCAGGTTAAAGAAATTGCCAAAGCTATGGGATTATCGTCTTCACGTATAACACGTATTGTTCAGTTTTCATTAAACCATATACGTGAATATCTGCAAAAACGAGATTTGACAGAATATTAATGAAGTTTATTATAAATTTTTTTGTATTTGCATAAAGCTAACATAATATAATCTGCATTAAAATGTTAGATTTAGTTTATTACGTTCTTTCTGATATTCTAATATATAAAAAATCTCTATTTTAATATATTGAAGTATGGAAAACTTATACTTCACTTAAGGAAATATTAACTATACCGCTATTGCGTGCACAATCCATAACTTTTACAACAACACCATGAGTTGCTTCATCTTCAGTTTGAATGAGCATACCATCTTTATATTCTTTTGACAGGGTCTTCAATTTTTCTTGCAAATGTAATTCATCAATGATTTCACCATTAATTATAATTTGATTTTCGTTATTAACTAAAACATTTAATATATTTGTATCTTTACTTATATTTTTTGATTCAACATAATCAGGTACTTCTAAACTCAAACCTTGAGTATCTAGCATAGGTGCAATAACCATCATGATAATTAATAGCACTAAAAATATGTCAGTTAAAGGTGTAATATTTATTTCATTAAATGTTTCACGTTTTTTCATCTTTTTTTATTAGTTCCTTTGCTTTATTGTATTATGATTTCATTATCAGGTGTATTGTCATTATTTCTTGCACTTTGATTCAGCTCATTTTGTTCTTTTTTGGAAAGAGGTTCACCTGCAACGGTAAGTTTTTCATATTGAGCGGCTGTTGCGGCTCTCATAACTTTCATAATTTCACTTGATTTTGTTTTACTATCCGCTCTTACAATAACTTCTTTTTTAACAAGTTCCGGTTTTAATTTTTCAAGTTCGGATTGAATATTTTCCTCAGATATTGAGTTTCCATTTATGAAAAAGTTTCCGTCTTTTGTTATGGCAATAGTTGCAATACTATTTTCAACCGATAAACCGCTATTTATTTTAGGCACTTCAATACTATTATCATTTGATTGAAATGTAGGTGCAACAACCATCATAATAATCAATAACACCAAAAATATATCAGTTAAAGGTGTAATATTTATTTCATTAAACATTTTATCGTTTTTTGAACTTTTAAAAGCCATAGTTTAATTATTCCTGTTTTTTTCCGACTTATTATGCACGTTCAAATGCAGTTTTATTACTTGTTTTATCATCATTTTGGTCAACAAAGCTTAAAAATAAGAGCTTTATTAATTGAAAATCATCCTCATATCGTTTTACTGTTGATTGGAATAAATTGAATAATATAACTGCAACAATAGCAACTCCCAAACCAAAAGCTGTAGCAATAAGTGCTGATGCAATTCCCATAGCCACTTCAGCTGATTGGTTTCCTGCAGAAGCCAGGTCTTGAAATGTAAAAAGAATTCTTACAACAGTTCCAAATAAACCTAAAAATGGTGCAACACCTCCAATAGTTCCAAGAATTGTCAAATGATTTTCAAGTTTTCGTGTTGCAAGGCTTGATGCTATATCAAATGAACGAGAAAATCCTTCTTTTTGTTCTTTAAAAATTCTAATCGCTTCTTCAGTCACTTCACCTAATACACCGCCAAGTTGTATACTTAAATTCTGTGCACCGTTTAGATCATTTTTGGCAAGTTCACGTTGAAGTTTAGGTATAAACTGAACAACATCACGCTTATTGTTGTTGTAGTATGAAAACCTGTTTATTGCAACAGCTACCGTTAAAATTGAACAAATGAATATAGGCAATAATACCGGCCAATCCATCTCAATTGATTTTAATAATAATTCCATAATATTTTCCTCTTTCTTTCTTTTTGTCTTATAAACTTATTTAATTATATTTATTTAAATTATATTAATATCTTCTGGCACTTGAGGCATAAAAGTCAAAAGTAAAGTTGATATCAACGCTTGATCCTTTATACTCAGGTGGCAACGGTTTAAATGGAGCTGTGAGTTTAACTGCACTTATTGCGGCATCATCATCAGCTTTATAACCTGACGATTTTGCTATTTTCAATGACAATAATCTTCCATCCCTAGCTATTGTAAATAACAAAACAACCTTTTTACTTTGTCCGCCATTTGGTGGTGACCAGTTAGCTTTAATTCTACGTTCAACTTCCTTCATATAAGGTCCAAAATCAGGTTCACGTATTGCATCAATTCCAGGTGCTCCTTTTGGATTTCCAGGACTTGGATTGCCTGCGTTACCAGAACTGCCGTATGCTCCTGAAGAATTAAATCGACCGTTTCCACGTGCACTTGTTCCGCTTGACGAGCTACTTCCCTGACTTGGCATTAAAACAGGACCAACATTTGACCCGCTTGATGCGGTTTTATTGCCGCTTGCAGATGAAGACTTTCCGGCATTATTATTGTTTGATGCAACAGGACCACTGTGACTTCCAGGCTTGCTATTTTGATTTGCTTTCGGTACTTCAATAGCAAATTTGTTTTTAGGCGTAGTTGTAGGACGCGGCGACATTGCAACTTTATTTGGTTTTGGTGCTTCTTTTTTTACCTCTTTTGTTGTTTGTTTTATTTGTTTTTGTTGATTATTTTGTTTTGCTTGTTGAGTCTTTTGTTTATTTGTTTGAGGTTTTGCCATCGGCTTTTGAACAGTTTTTGGCTTATTTGCTTGAGATGCCTGTTGCTGTTGTCTTGCTGATGAAGCTTGAGGCCTTGGTTCAGATTCACGTTTGGTTGGATCATGTTTGCCGCCTGCACGTGAGTTTCTATCTGACCTGTTTTTTGTATTTTTATTTATAGGCGTGGCTTCAGGATTAGTTACAAGGGTAAATGTTATATCTTTTTTTAACTGTGGCTTGTTAAATATAGGAACAATTATACCCAATAATATAAGTAAAGCTGTTAACCCCCATATTAAAAACACAACAAGCGGATGTAACACTGTTGATATTAAAATTGATTTTTTTAACGAAATTTCTTTGTTTTCAGGTTTAACAATTATAGTCACATTCCCGCTTTTCTGATTTTCGTTTTTTGTTGTATTTTCTTGAAGTTCATTTTTTGGTAAAAACATATACTAACCTAATTTATAATAGTACTTTAAGTTTATATAACACAAACCTTATTTTAAATCACCCGATTGTATTATTAGTATCGGTTACTTGAAGCATAAGTAACAGGTTGATCTAAAATAATACTTATTTGAGAGCCGGCTGGTATTATAGCATCTTCTCCTTTATCCCAAACAGATTTTACCAAACCGCTTCCTGCACCAACAGCCGTGCCAAGTGCTGTTCCTTTACCTATTTTACCGCCTGACATTGGTGAAATAATAACACCTGCAAGTGCACCTACACCTGCACCTATTGCAACATCCTTTGTATAGGCAATTGCCGTATCTTTTGCTGTTGAGCCGACAAGCAAGCCTGTATTGTCATCGGTTTTTATAATACCGGATAAAGGTATAATTTGTCCGCTTGTTGTTGTCATATGAGTAAACCGTATTTTTAAATTTCCATTTATTCCTGCATGTGTTGCTTTTTTTACCTGAATTACATTCCCGTTTACCAGAGAACCCGATGGAGCAATAAGTTTTCCACCATAGTAAAAATCTTGATTTAATGTGAGATTAACACCCTGACCAAGTGTTAAATTTGCAGAACTTAACTCACTTTGAGTTACTGCGGTTATTGTTGTACCACTTGGGATTACCATTACCGAACCTTGAAGCGATGCTTCATTTGATGATTGAGAAGTTGATGGTATATTTGCAAATGCTTCATTTATTAAACATGTGCCAAATAAAATATAAGCACTTAATAATATTATACTATATATTTTTTTACTCATAATACAACCCTCCACTTTTATTTCTTTAATTTTAATTTTTTTTAATTACAATTCTTTGTAGTCTATTAAAATAACTGTTAACTTAGGACTTTATACTTTTAATTATATTATAACATAACTATAATTTTAAACGAATTTTATTACAATTTGTTCACTTAAATTATGATATTTGAAAAGTTGATTATTATTTAAAATATTTTTTTTAAATAGAAAATCAAATAAAAAGAATACAAACATTTTTTAATATTATGACTCAATATAAATTTTATTCTAAAAAATTACCAATAAGACTATGATACATAAAGGAGATTTGCAATATTCTTTAAAATATGTATAAATATTTGAAAAAAGCACTAATAATATTATATATAATAATAAATTTAATTTATCCATCCTTAATTTATGCTGAAACCAGTGATGCCTATGATGATTCAGATTGGTATAAATTGTGGGATAGAACGGAGGACACTTTTTTAAAAGAACTTGAAGAAGATTATAATCCAAAATATTGTAGCAAAAAACAAAAAATTATTGATGGAAGTGTCGAAAGAAAATACGATTATAATTTAATATATACAGATATGCAAGAATGTTTATGCGTTGCACTTGAGAATAACTTTCAAATAAAAATCTACGGGCAAAATAAAGAAATGAATAAATGGGAATATAGAGCAAAACTTGCAGAATTTTTACCAAATATATATGCTTCCTATATGATGTCAGATATTCGTGGAACTTATCTGGTTGGGGATATATTACCACGTGAAATACATGAAATACCAATTCAAATAAATTATGGTGTCTTGTGGAATTTTAATAAAGGTCGAACAATATTTGAAAGCCGACAACGTAATGATTTGTTTAAAGCCTCCGGACATAAACTTGATTATACAAAAGAAGAAATAATTTTAAATACAATGTTAAACTACTATGAACTTCTAAGGCTTAAGCTTGAACTTGAAATATTGAAAATAAATCTAGTTGAAACTCAAGAACAGCTTCGTTATACAAAAACATCTTACGAATTGGGGCTTGGAACAAAATATGATGTGCTTCGTGCTGAAGTTGAAGTGGCTAATGCAAATCGTGATCTTGTTATAAACTTAAATAATTTACGTTTAAAACAAGCAAATTTAGCCAATATAATGGGTATTGATGTAAGTTTAAGTGTTTATCCTTCTGAGTTATTTATCGATACTGTGACTTTGATTGATGAAAATTTAAGTGTAAAAATGTTATATAATTACGCAGTAAATCTTCGTGAAGATGTCAAGGAAAAAGAATTTAATATTAAAGCTCTTGAAGAAGAGCGGAAAACCGTATACAGCGACTTTATCCCTGATTTGGCTTTGCAGTTTGACCGTGGTCAAGTTGGAACCGCTCGTCTTGGATTGAGACAAAATGATACCTTATATTTAAAAACAGAATGGCAATTAGGAAGAAATTTAGGTGTTAATTCTTATAGTAAATTAAAATCTTATGATGCACAAATAAAAAGTGCTAAATATGAACTTGAAACTTTAAAACGAAGTATTAAGGAAAGTATAATAAGTTCATACTATACCTCAAAAGCTAATCTGGAAAAAATTAATTATTCTAAAATTGCAGTTAAAGCAGCTGATGAAGGATTAAGAAATGCTCTTGCAAGATATACCATTGGAGAAGCTACATTTTTAGATGTTTTAAATTCTCAAAAAATAAAAACACAGGCACGAAGTGACTTGATACTTGCAATAATAGACTATAATAAAGCTCAAGCTCAATTGCTTTTTGACTCTGGGTTGATTAATGAATATAGTGCCTTAGTTAATTATATTGTTCCCCCAAAAGTTTGTATTGAAGATATTTATGAAAATAAAGATAATGTAAATAAATAATATAAAATTATCTTTATTTCTTTTTATTTTGTTCTTGAGGCAAGTTCGCTTATTATATTTTCAATTTTAACATTATTTTGTACCATTAAAGCTAAAACAAAATAAGTTAAATCAGCAACTTCCCAGGATAAAGTATCTTCACCTTTTTCAAAAGATGTCACTTCATTTGCTTCTTCTAATATTTTAGAATTAAGAAAGTTCCTATCTTTATAAAGTTTTGTAGTAAAAGATTTTTCTGGCATTTTTTCTTTTCTTTCAAGAAGCAAATTGTATAATTCCTGAAGATTAAAGTTTTTATCATCAAAACAAGAAAAACGATTTAAATGACAAGCATTCCCTGTTTGATTGACTATATAAAGAAGTGTATCGCAATCACAATCATATCGAGCTTTTAACAATTCTTGAATATTGCCAGATGTTTTTCCCTTAGTCCATAATTCATTACGTGAACGTGAAAAATAAGTTGCAACACCATCACATAAAGATTTTTTAACAGATTCAACATTTGAATATGCAAGCATAAGAACCTGTTTTGTCTTGTAATCTTGAACTATTGTGGGGATTAATCCGTTTTGTTTTTTAAAATCTAAAGTTTGTATAAAAGCATCTTCTAATTTTACAGCTTTTGTATAAATACACATACCAAGTTGAGTATTTATATTTAAATGTTGAAGTTTTACAATTTCGTCAACTGTTGAAATTCCGCCTGCGGCTGTTAAATCATTTTTTGTAAGAGATTTGACCTTTTGAATACTATTAATATCACAGCCTTGCATCATTCCTTCTTTTTCAACAACAGTATAAAGATAACCGCAACACAAATTATCAAATTTTTGTATATAATCCTCAACAGTTGCATCAATGGTATTTTCCCAGCCGTCAATTGCTATTTTTCCATTTTTTGTATCAATAGCGACAATTATCATATTTTTTGGTAATTGTGATAAGAATTCAACATTTGCAGCTGTACCTATAATAATTTTTTTTGCACCATATGATATAATACGTTTTGCTTTTTCAACATCGCGTATTCCACCGCCAACACGTACAGTTGCATAAGGTAAAGCTTCACAAATTTTCTTAATAACTTGTTCATTATTACCTTTATTCATGGCAGCATCAAGGTCTATAACGGCAACATCACCAAAACGAGCATAATATTTTGCAAGCTCAACAGGATCTTCTTTTGCTTCTAAAACTTTTTCTTGTCCTTGCTTTAGCTGTACAGCTTTACCATTCATTAAGTCAATACTTGGTATTATCATTTTTAACTATGCCTCAATAATATTAATATTTTTATTATTGTAACTTAAATGACCGGTTTTAACAAGAAAATTAAAAATACTAATTTTTATCATTTAAAATATTAGAATATTTACCTTTTTTAGAATATATATTAATAAGCTCACGTGAATCGTATGAAAAATCTGTTTGAGTGTAGTATGGGTCATCGTCAAAGTTGGCGAATAAATTTTCAATATTTTCATCTACACTATCATCATTATTATCTTTTGTATTTTTTAATTTTTCGCGACCTGCCATAAGCTCATCAAAGTTTATATTATATTTTACATAATCATTTAATAATTTAACTTGTTTTTCTGCATTATTCATAATATGTCCTTTTTTAAAAGTATCCTTATTATTATCTGTTTTTAAACTATAACTTACTTTATTTATAAAATCTTTTAATTGTTTATTATAATTAGGTGCTACGTTATTATTGGATTGTATTTTTATTGTTGGAAACATGTTCTTATTCCTTTCTAGTTTATTTTAAACAACATAATTACTATACCAATAATATACTATATTATATTTATTTATTTGTCAAGTTGCTTGCAATGATCGTTGTCATCTTACCTTTATCATCTAAAACTAATGTACCAAGTTCTGTTGTTAATTCATAAGCATTATAATTGTATTTATTGCCTTGAGATGAATATTCTAAAGTGAATAGATATTTACTATTTTTATATGTATCATATAAGTCTTTAAAATTTTTCTGTATATCTTCAATAAATTCCTTAGTGATAGGCACTAATTTTTTAAAATCCTCAAATTCAGCTTTAACCTGCTCTATAAATCTTCGCATGTCATCATGTGAAATATTATCCGTGTATTTTATTTCATAAGAACTTTCTAAGTCTTCTATGGTGAAATTATTATTATTATTATTATTATTATTTTGCTCTATTTGTCTAATTATATAATTCTGCAAGTCTTGCACATATTTCATGAAATTCTTCTTCTCTTTATAATCACTAGTATTTAACTTTTTTTTATTAACGGATAATTTCTTTTTATTTACATATTTAGAAAATTCATTATATGGAGTAGAGTTCTTTATTTTTTCTATTAGTGTATTAACTTTACTCTGACAATTCTCATATTCATCATTATTCTCTATTTTTTTATAAAATTCTTGCAAGTTTTTAATTATATCATTTGTTTTAACATTTTTTTCACTAGAAGAATTAATATCTTTACTTAAAGTATGTAAAAGTTTAAGGTTGTCTATTTCTGACACAGTTGTCATGGAATTATGACAATTTAATATATCATTTTTTAATTGAAGTAATTCATTTATAGAGTCAATTGTTTGGCCTAAATTATAGCCATTATCAGATTTACCAAAACGTTCTATAGCACGATGAACTAAATGTGTTAAAATAGCATAACTATTTTCATGGCAATGTGGTTTAAGTAATTTAATTAAATTATTTAACGCCTTTTTATTTTCATCTGTATTTTCTATCTGTAATGTATGTCCTTCTTTTACATAAACGAACTGGTCACCATATGTAAGCTTTGCTGTATCTGCTAAACTAGCATTATATTGATGGGTATAAATGTAAATAAATTCTTTATCTTTATCTTTATCTTTATATATCATAATATCTGAGTTTTTTACACCAACGTCTTTTTGACTTTTTACTCCATATTCATTAACAATATCGTCAATTGTTATCGTTTTGTTTGCCTCAAATGTTTTTTTGTCTTTTAATTTTATCTTGTAAATATCTAAATCTTCTATAGCTTGATTTGCTCGCTTTTCTGCATTTGCTTTTTGCTCTTCATTCAGATCATCTTTTTGACTATCATGTATAATTTCTAATACTACAAATCCTTGCATAAAATTAAATATTTCACTTGATCTTCTTTCATATTTGACATTTTCGTTAATAATTTTGCCATAAGCTGTTGTATCTTTCTGCATTTGTTCTAACCAGCTATTAGAGCAGCCTTCTTCAGGCTTAACATAAAAATCCTCCACTGTGGTAGATTTGTTTATTTCCTTATTAAGAGATTCTAAATCGTCATAAAGTGAGGAAACTATAACTTTAAAATTATTCTCTTTGTGATTATTATTAATAACTTCTAATAGCCCTTTTGACAAAGTTTTTAATTCAGAAGAAAAGTCAGTTTTCTTTGTTTTATCATTTTTAATTAAAGCCTCAATTCCTTTAGCTAAGTCGCTAATCATATCAGGTTCAATAAGCTTCGGGTTTGTACTATTTAAAACCTCAATTCCTTTAGCTAAGCCGCTAATCATATCAGGTTTAATAAGCTTCGGGTTTTTACTATGTAAAGCCTCAATTTCCTTAGCTAAGCCGCTAATCATATCAGGTTCAATAAGCTTCGGGTTTGTACTATTTAAAACCTCAATTCCTTTAGCTAAGCCGCTAATCATATCAGGTTCAATAAGCTTCGGGTTTGTACTATTTAAAACCTTAATTCCTTTAGCGAAGCCGCTAATCATATCAGGGTGAATTTGCTTCTTGGGTAAAGTATTGATTTTTTTAGATAAAGCCTCAATTCCTTTAGCTAAGCAGTTAACCATATAAGAGTCAACTTGTGTCATGTCTAGCTTATATAAAGCCTGAATTTCTTTAACTAATGCAAAAATTTTTTCAGGGTTAATTTGCTTCAGGGATTTGTTTTTGATTTCTTGATTACATCTTGTTCTGATTGTTTTAGATATTTTTTCGATTTCTTTAGATTTTTTAACTGGATGCTCCGGTCTTTCATGAGTTCGTTCATAGATATCATAATTTCCATATCTATATGAAAAAGGTATTTCACGTTTATGTGAAAATTGATTAAACTTGATTTTAGGAGTCCAGATTGGTATTACTGTAAGAATATTACCCATTATATATCCTTTCTTAAATATTTACTATTATATATATAATAAAAGGTGTAAACAATTTAATATTTGCTATTTTTTTAGTAAATGTTAAATTATTGTTACATATAATATTTAAGCAAGTAATAAAATAATTTTATTTATAAATAAAATACTTCCTAACAAAGTAGAAATCATTGTTGCAAATAAAACAGTTCCGGCTGCCATGTCTTTTGCCATTTCAACAAGTTTTGAATATTTATTTTTTGTATAAGAATCAATTGTAAATTCAATTACTGAATTTAACATTTCAGCAAGCAATACAAGTGAAACTGAAATTATAACTATACAAAATTCAATATAATTAAATTTTAAAAACCAGGCAAATAAAAATACAATAACGGCAAATAATAACTGACGGCGAAAATTTTTTTGTGATTTAAACATCAATCTTAAGCCGCGTATAGCATAATTTATACTTTTTATAAAATTATTTGTTGAAAATTTTGACATTATCTATCCTAAATTTGAACTCCCACAATTTATATTTTAACACTTTTATTTTTTTATTTCGAGAAAAGAAGATTTTCTATTATATTATTTTGATAATCCATCATTTTTTTATAACTTTTTTCGTCTTTATGATCATATCCCAAAAGATGCAATATTCCATGGCTTATTAAAAAATATAATTCACTCATTATGGGATTTTCAAATTTGTCTTCAAAATGAGGTTCATTATGTGCGTTATGAATCATTGTATCAAATGATATAATAATTTCTCCTAAATTTATTTCATTATCAAAAATAAATCTTTCATTTTCGTTTGTGTCAGCAAATAATGCAAATGTAATTACATCAGTAGTTTTGTCAATATTACGATATTCTTTATTTATTTCTTTTATTTTATCATCATTACAAAATACAATATCAAAAGTTAATATATTATACTTTTCTTTATATAGACAGCTTGATTTTATAATTTGTTCCTGATTCAATATAAATTTCATTATTTTTTTTGTATTAATTAATATTTTTTTTAAATCGAAATTATCAAATTCCAAAGATTTTGTAGTGTTATCATTAAAATCTGTCTCAATAAAGATATTAAGTTTTGTCATTTTTTTTGCTTTCATTATTATTTTGTTCAAAATCGGGCAGTATTGGATTAAAATTTTCTTTTTTTTCAAGTTCATTAATTATATCTTCATGATATTTTATGCGTTTATGGTGTGCAGCACGAAGAAGTCTATTTAGTGTTGAAGATATTGTTTTTAAATCCTTTAAAGTCAAAGGACTATCTGAAAGTTGGCCATCTGTTAGTCTATCGTTAATAATTTTTTGAATTAAATTATTTATTTCTTCAACAGTATAATCTTTTAAAGTTCTTGATGCAGATTCAACAGCATCAGTTATCATAACGATTGCGGTTTCTTTTGAATTTGGTTTTGGGCCTGAATATCTAAATTGGTCTTTTGATACATTTTGAGCACCTTCTTCTTTAATGGCCTCATTATAAAAATAAGCGGCAAGAGTTTCTCCATGATGCTGGGTTATAAAATCTTGAATTTGAGGAGGCAAATTATACTCCTTTGCAAGTTCAAGTCCATCTCGTGGATGGGCCATTATTACCATTTTACTTAATCTTGGATTTAACTTGTTGTGAGGATTTTCAATACCAAAATAAGTTTGATTTTCAATAAAAAATAATGGTCGTTTTAATTTGCCAATGTCATGATACAATGCTCCAACACGAGTCAAAACAGGGTCTGCATCAATTGCTTCCGCTACGGATTCTGACATATTTGATAATGCAAGGGAATGAGCAAAAGTCCCGGGTGCTTCAAATTGGAGTCTTTTTAATAACGGTTGGTTGTGATCTGCAAGTTCTGATAAACCAAAAGGCGTTATAACTTTGAATAAACTTTCAAGTATCGGAATTGAACCTAAAACCAAGATGCCGCTTGAAATTCCGGTTATTGTGCAGGCTATTAAATCATTTATTAATATTGTTGGTGAAATATCAATCACACATCTTTCTATCAAATTTATTATAAAAACTATAGCAATCATACTTGCTGCTATTTCAAAGCCTGATTTAATCAAATCAACCCGACGGGAATATTTTATTTTTGCTATGGCTATAGCTGATATAAGAGATATACAGGTAAACAATACAAGATTTTCACTTGGCAATTGAAGTGTAATACCTAAGCCCATTATTAACAGCACTGATACAAACATGGCAACACGCCCATTTGTAAATATGGCAAGTAACAATGTTATAGCCGGAACCGGTAAATAATAAAAAGAAAAATTATCAGGTATTATAGTTCCAATAATTGATAATACAATTGATAACATTCCTATTATTAAAAAATAACTTCTTTTTGCAAATTTTTTATCAAATGTATATAAATAATATAAAAATATAAAGATAGAGATTGAAACATAAGTAAATATTCCAAAAAGACCAATATAATTAAGTTCAAGAACATTATAACCGGCTTTTCTTAAAGCATCACGCTTAACCTTTGTAACAGGTTCACCCTGATAAACTATTTTATCTCCACGTTCAAATTTTACAATATAGGGGCTTACCGAATTTGATGCATTTTTTCTTGCAATTTCAGTAGCAAGCTCATCAACTATCATATTTGGACGTATTACCTGTTCTATTAATGCTGTTATTACTCTCAATTGAATTTTTGAATAGTTTTGCTGTGTATGTTTGAATATAATTTTGTTTATATTATTACTTTCAAAAACTTTTTCACTTAGTCCTTCCTTTAAAATACTATTCAATACATTCTTTGACCAGTTTGTGACAGTATTAAACATATCATCACTTGAAGATATAAAGAAATTTATCACGTAATTTTTATTTTCTGCATCTGATAAATCAAGCATTATATCAATTCTTGTTCTTTTTTCTGCTTCATTTATATCCTGATTATCACGAATTAATTTGATATTATTAATAAGTGATACCAAGTTACTCATTATGTATGTATCTTCAGCAGGAACTAAAATAGGGTCAACTTTCTGAGCAACTTCTTTTCTTAATTGTTCTGTTTTAAAGGCATCTACAACTTCAATAGTTTTATTTGCAACAATTTCTCGTTTGCTTAAACCATCATTATTTATTAAATTTTGAAAAAATATATACTTAGATGCAAGGATTAAAGTTAATATAATTGCAAAAAAGATAAAAAATATTATATTTTTAAAATTGTTTGTATTTAATGCGTTCTTTATAATATGTATCAATTTATAATTTTTCATTTAATTATTTACCACTAATTATCCATTATTAATTATAATACAATTTATAACAATGAAAATCAAATTTTATATAAATACAAATAAAAAATTTAGTAACTTATATACAACTTTACACAAAGCTTAGTGTAAACTAATATTAGACCCCAAAAATTTAAATAATTGATAATATATTGAATTAAATATGCTATACTTAATAATGTAGAAAGTTATTTCTTAATGGATAGAAATATGGAAAATAATAAAAAAAAGTTTTTGGGTATATTTTTTGAATGTTGTAATGTTTATGGTCGTATTTATGAAAATAAGGATAAAACGGCATACGTTGGAAGATGTCCTAAGTGTTTGAGATCAGTACGTGTTAAAATTGGTGAAGCTGGAACAAGTGCTAGATTTTTTAAGGCGTGTTAGTTATTTGATGAATTTTTTATAAATTTTTTATGCGTTCCTCAGGTTCAGTTATTGATGTGATTCTTAGTCCAAAATTATCTTCAATGACAACAACTTCACCATGGGCTACAAGTTTACCGTTTGCAAACAATTCAACAGGTTCACCTGCCACTTTATCAAGTTCTATTATTGACCCGCGTGTCAACTCAAGAACTTTTTTTATAGGCAATTCACAACGACCAAGTTCCACTGCAAGTTGTAATTTTATATCAAGTAACAAATCCAAATTCTTATTTGATTCGCCATAAGTTTGTTGTATATTATCAAAAGATGAAAACTTAACAGGTTGAACTGTTATGGGGGTGCTATCATCATCTTTATATTCATTGTTTTTTAAATTATTATCATCTTCTTCAATATTATTTTCATTTATATCATCATCTTGAGCCAATGATTCTATATCTTCCATGTCAATATTTTCTTTAACATTTTCAGCATCTTCATTATTTAAATTATTTATTTCTTCTTCATTTTCGTTATTAATTATATTTTCATTTTCATTTTCATTTTTTTCATCAATATTATTTTCTATTTCATTTTCATCAAACATAAATATTTTCCTCTTATTTTTCTATTATAAATTTCATATGATTAGTTTCATTTTCATGAATTTAAAATATTTACTTTTTAATACTATTAATTATAAAACAAACTTATTAAATAATTTCTTCTTTAGAACTATCTTTAACATATTTTTCCATTTTATTATAAATTTCTTTTGCAAATCCAAAACTTGTGTGTTCATTTGAAGCCATTTCGCGTCCAAGTTCCATATGAAAATAAGTTTTAAAATTTTTTAAATAATCTCCTCCACCCAAACCAAAAGAGCCTTCATCTCTTTCAATGGTTTTATCCATTGTTTCTAGCATTTTAGAAATAAATAAACTTTCAAATTCTTCACTTATTTTTTTTAATTGTTCTTTTTGGGAATTAAGTTTTGTAATTTTATTAATAGCAGCATTTTCCATGCTTACACTGTTATTTGATGTGGTAATTTGTGTTGTAAAATTATTCAATTTGTTTGTCCTTATATTTTTTAATTTTTAGATTATTTCAATATCTGCTTTTAATGAGCCGGCTTCTTTTAAAGCCTGAAGTATTGAAATCAAATCAATAGGTTTAACACCAATTGTATTTAATGCTTTCACAAGGTCATTTAAAGTTGAATTTGCTTTTATTTCAACTACATTACCACCTTGCTCTTCAATATCAATTTCTGAATTGGAAACACCAACAGCACTTCCTCCCATGGTGAAAGGATTAGGTTGAACGACTTCATTTAATGTGGATATAGAAACTGTTATACCACCATGAGCAACTGCTGCCGGCATTAATTTCACTTCATTACCAATGACTATTGTACCTGTACGTTCATTTACGACTACCTTGGCACGTTCAACTGATGGGTCAACACGAAGATTTTCAATAATTGACAAAAAGCCGACACGGTTATTTTGAAACTTTGCAGGTACTTCTATTCTTATACTGCTACCGTCAACAGCTCGTGCTGGTGCTAAAAGGTCGCTAACTGTTTGTGCTATCCTTGCTGTTAAAGTGTAATCTGTTTTATTTAATGTTAATGTTATGCTTGAATCATCACCGATTTGAGTATATATTTCACGCTCAACAATACCACCATTTGGAACACGTCCTGTTGTTGTTATTGATGTACGCTTAAATGATCCGTTTGCTTGTGCAGAGGTTCCTCCAACTGAAACCGGCCCTTGACCTGTTGCTATAACTTCACCATTTGGTGCACGAAGTTGTGTCATAACAAGAACACCACCTTCTAAACTTTTTGCATCTGCCATTGTGGAAACAGTTAAATCAATTTTATCACCGCTTTTTGCAAAAGGCCCTACTGTTGCTGTCACCATTACGGCTGCAGATGACCCTTTTTGAATGTAATTTGATTGTTCAATTACAGTTCCTAAATTTTGTAACATTAATTGATTTGTTATTTGTGTTGAACGGGAATTATCTCCGGTTCCTTGAAGTCCCACAACTATACCATATCCTACAAGCTGGTTATCACGAACTCCTTGAACATGTGCTACATCTTTTATTCTTACAGTAGCACTTTGAGTATATGAAGCTATACCGCTTATTATAAGTACGTTTAGTGATATTAATGCTATACTTATTATTTTTTTTATTATAGTTACTTTCATATTTATTTCCTTTTTTAAATATTTAATTTTATATTCACAAATGTGAAATAAGTAATATTCTAGAACAAATAACGTATAACTCGATTTACAATACCTTCGTTGCCGGCACGAGATGTTGAACCTTGAGATGACATAGCAAATTGTAAATTAGCAACATTACTAGAATTTACCACACCTGCATTGCTTATCCAACGAGGATCAACTATACCACTTACAAGCAAATCCATACGTTCATTTGCATTCATTATTGTTTTTTTACCTTGAACTACAAGGTTGCCGTTTGGCATAACCTGCACTACTTGAACTGCAACATTATTATTAAAATTTAAAGAACGTGATGTCGATGTATTGCTTGATACATCGTTTGAACCACCATAGTTGTTTATGTTATTATTAAAAACTTTTCCAGGCAATAAACGATTTAGTAAATTAGTAAAATTATCAACGGTTGTAGAATCTCTTGATGATGAAAATTGTAAACTATCTGAACTTGTTACGCTTTCATCTAATGCTATTGTCAATAAATCGCCTAAAGCTCTTGCACGTACGCTTCCATATAAAGATTTTGGTTCAGCATATCCTGCAGTTTGACTTGCCTGCATATAATACAATGACTCAGCATTTGCCATAGTTAAATTTGATATAACCAAATTAACTGCCAAAAAAGTTAATATTATTTTTCTATTTAACATATTCCTCTTTATACCCCTTTATACCCCTTATAAACTTATATTTGTATTTGAACTTTGTTTTTACTTATAACTTTTCCTGTATAAATTTTGTTGTAAGTTTTATTTTTTACATTAACAACATCACCAATGTTGCCGTTTGTTAACGCTATTGCATCAACTTTAATAAATAAACCGTTTGAATTTTTAAATATTACTTCAATATTATCATCTTTTGAAACATCCGGTTTATACTTTACAAAACGTTTATCAATAATTTCATCACGACGAAACATTTTATTTGCTATTATTTCACCATTTAGACTTTTTTTATCAAGTACATTATCCTGCAATTTACTTACATTTACCCGTTTTATATAAACATTATTATAACTTATAGGGCTTTCTTTTGTTATTACATCATTTGCACAAAGCACGTATTTATAAGCTTTTATTTCAAGAGGCACACCAAAAGTTTTAACAGGCATTCCATTTTTAAGAATTCGGACCTGTCTAAATTCTCTTTGATTTAATCCATTATTTCCTTTTGATACTTCAACTTTATAAATACCATTTGCACTATAAAAAGAAAATAAAGGCATATTTAAAACATCAACTTTTACATCATCATATCCTTTTGACTGTAATTCTTTTGTAACAGCAAGTATTATTTTGTTTTCTATATCATCAACAGTTAAAGAATTTGAATAACATTTATGTGAAGAAAACAACAAATACAACATCACAATTGTAAGAACTAAAATATTAACTTTTATTTTTTTCTTATTAATCATATATTTAAATCCTTTTATACAATTTGATTAGTTTGTTGGAGAATATCGCTTGAAGCTGTTATAACTTTTGAATTTGACTCAAATGCCCTTTCAGCTTTAATAAGATTTATAAGTTCTTCAACAATTTGAACGTTTGAGCCTTCAAGATAAGTTTGTTGTAGGGAACCAAGACCGTCTTCTCCTGGTGTTCCTGCCACAGGAGTGCCTGAAGCCGGTGTTTCAACAAAAAGGTTATGACCTATTGATAACAATCCTGATGGATTTTGAAATTTGACAATTTGTATTTGTCCTACAATTGTTTGTTCATTTTCGTTGCCTTGTTTTACACAAACATTGCCATCAGGTGTTATAGTTATTTCATTATAATTTTGTGGTATTGTTATTTGCGGCTGTATTAATAAGCCGTCAGCTGTACAAAATTGACCTTGTGCATCTATTTTAAATGAGCCATCACGTGTATAAGCTATTGTGCCGTCTGTTCTTACTATTTGAAAAAAACCCTCACCTTCAATGGCAACGTCTGTTGAGTTGCCTGTACTTTGTATTACACCCGGTGTAAATATTCGTGTTGTTGCAGCTGTTTTTACACCTAAACCTATTTCAACACCAACAGGTTGGTATGTTCCTTGTGTTAACATTGCACCGGGGGTTTTTTGTGCTGTTGATAATAAATCCTGAAATTCTGCACGTACTTTTTTAAATCCTGTTGTGTTTACATTTGCTACATTGTTTGCTACAATATCAAGATTATTTTGTTGAGCTATCATTCCTGTTGCTGCTGTTGTTAGTGACCTTAACATATTTTATTTTTAACCTTTCATTTTTTCCTTTTTTATATTCTTTGTTGGTTTGGATGCAACAAATGTGTTTTTATCTACAATTAACTTTTAATTTAATTTTTTTCATATTTTTCTCTTACCCCAAGCAAATTATTTAACAAATATTACAAATTAACCCTTGCCAAATTTATAACTCGGCTTAAATTATCCGATTCTGTTTTCATAAATTTTGACAAGCTTTCATAATTACGTGAAACATTAATCATATTAACCATTTCACGAATAATATTACTATTTGAAGATTCAATAGCACCCTGTTGTATTGTAAATTTTTCAGCTTGTAACTCAGGATTAATTCCTATATCATTTGGAATATAACGTGAATGACCTACGGATATTAAATCTTCTTTATTTTGAAAGTCAACAATGGCAAGTTTTTGTAAAGGCATTCTTGTGTTATCCATATTTAATTCTATCTGCCCATCTTCACCAACGATTATATCGCCGCGAGTGCGTAAGTTCCCCTGTTTTAGGTCTATTTTTATCGGTCGGTTTCTAACGTCTAAAACGTAATTTCCTTGTTCATCAACAAGCATATCTTTATTATTTATATTGAATGCACCATTACGTGTATATGTAATTTTGCCATCAGGACTCATAGTTTTAAAAAAACCATCACCTTCAATGGCTATATCAAGTGGATTGCCGGTTCTATTTAAAGCACCTTGAGAAAATTCATTTGTCAAAGTATTCATACAAGAACCCATAGATATGTATCCAAGATGTGTATGTTGTGCATATTTTGGATTTTGTGTAAGATTGATTTTTTCAACAGCACTATCATATATATTTTTGAAAGTTAATCCGGCACGCTTAAAACCTGAAGTATTAACATTAGCTATATTATTAGCAATTGTATCATTAAAATCAATTAATGCATTCATTCCTTTTGAGGCTATTTCCATGCCTTTTGATATCATAATTCTCCTCCGTTTTGCACTTTTTCGTACATTAACATTATATTTTTGACGTAATTTTGTGTTTCATTATATGGAGGAATACCGTTATATTTTTTTACAGCATTTGGTCCTGCATTATAAGCAGCAAGAGCAAGTTTCATATCTCCTCCAAATCTATCCATCAAGCTTTTTAAATATTTTACACCGCCTTCAATATTATCACGTGCATTATATGGGTCATTGACACTTAAAGCTTTTGCTGTTCCGGGCATAAGCTGCATTAATCCCATAGCACCACATTTTGAAGTGGCTTTTTCATTGAATCCTGATTCTTGTTTTATAACAGCTTTAACAAAATCACTGTCAAGTCCATATTTTCTTGAGTATTGTTCAATAAGTTCATTAATTTCATCTCTACTTGTTATTTTACCGCTTCTTTGAACATTATTTGTTTCATAGAAAGAATCAATATTTAAATAACTATCTTCATTTTCTGCCTCTTTTATTAATTCTTTTGCATTTAATATTGTCTGAAAACTATTTTTATCCGGCACTTCATGTGCATTTGAAACATTAAAGGCATCATTTTCACCTGAAATATTATTGAAAGCATTATTTAACACATCAAATTGACGGTCAAGATATTGCATTCTATTAATTATTGAATCTAATCCACTTATACTCAAAACTTTACCTGCCAATTCCCCAGCTTTAATTTATATTAATAAAATACAATATTTGTATGATTTGAAGCATCCACCCTATGGTTGAATTTATTGTGATTTATATTAATCTTGAGATTTATCTATTTAAATAAAAATTAATAAATTTAGGGATTTATATATTAGTTTACACTAAGTTTTGTGAAAAGTTGTATACAAATTTCAATATTTTAATGTCTTCCGGACGGGGCAACTTTTACGCAAAAGTTGCACAAAACCGCAACCCACTTGATTGTCACAGCTGTGCTAAATTCAACCCGAACAGCCTTAACTCGTGCTTCGCCCTCAAACAGACGGCTGTTTTACAATGTTTCATTAAGCACTGCTTGTTCCAATCTGCGTATGGGTTGCCTTTGTTGACCTCATTCTCCAACTTTTTTATTTCCCCTTTCCATTTTAAGCGTAAAGTTTGGGGTGAGGGTGGCAAAATTGTTAAGTTTAAAATTAATTTAACGTCCTCCGGACGAGATTGTTAACTTTTCATTGCGTTGAGGATCAGGTCTTTGTGAAAGAACAAGTCTAAAGATATTCTTAACATTTCT
>CALUPO010000002.1 GCA_944322675.1 Candidatus Gastranaerophilales bacterium
ACAATTTTAAAAAAATTGTGAAACGGAGTTGCATAGTTCCGAACGCTGCATAATCCAAGACAGTAACCCCGTCTGGAAGACATTAAATTAATTTTAAATAATTTTAAAAAAATAATTATTCGTGCCTGCGAATGGGTTACATTTGTTGACTTTATTCTACAATTGTTTAATTCTTTAAAAAAATAAACAAAGCTGTCCCGTCCGGAGGACGTTAAAATATTTAATTTGTTGAAGTTTAACAATTTTGTCACCCTCACCCCAAACTTTACGATTAAAATGGAAAGTGGAAAATAAAAAAGTTTGAGAAAGAGGTCAACAATGGCAACCCATACGCAGGTTTGAGTAATAGTCACAGACGAAACAGTGTCAAAGCCTCCTTTTGTTTGAGTGCACGAAGTGCACGAGTTAAGGAGGCTTAAGTTGAGTCGTGTGAATATACGAAAACCAAGTGGGTTGAAAGGTTTTGGTTACTTTTGGCTTCAAAAGTAACCCCGTCTGGAAGACATTAAATTAATTTTAAATAATTTTAAAAAAATAATTATTCGTGCCTGCGAATGAGTTACATTTATTGACTTTATTCTACAATTGTTTAATTCTTTAAAAAAATAAACAAAGCTGTCCCGTCCGTAGGACGTTAAAATATTGGAACTTATATACAACTTTACACAAAGCTTAGTGTAAACTGATATATAAATACTGTAAATTTTTGTAAAAAAATATTAACAAATACCTCATTTACTAGCAAATTTTTTTTTTAGGGTACTTAAAATAAAAGTAAAGGAATGTTTATGGAAATAAGTCGAAATAATTTTAACGGGAATTTAAATTGTAATCAAGTCAAAACATCCAAGCGAAGTATGTCAGATAAGACATCTTTTAAAGGTTTGGATAATTTTGTTGTCACGACAATGGATATGATAGAGCGTGGTGGCATGGCAGCGTCATTTACTATTCAAGACATGCTTGGTACAAATATACCAAGAACACTCACAGCACTTGATAGAAATCGTGAGGAATTAGGGCATCCTAATTATGCACATGCATCTGAAGTTGCAATTAGGGAATTTGTAACAGGACCTTTGTTATTTTTAGTCCCTGCAGCTATTTTAAAAACAGCAACAATAAAACATAAAGCTGGTGAAGTTTCTTTAAACACAATTAACGGATTAAGTGACGTTTTATCAGATTCTTTAAAATCAATTAAAGATTTAAAAAATGAAAAAAATTTAAATTTAAAAATTTATAATGATATCTTTAAAAATATCCTTGAAAATGCAGCTTACAAAGGAGATTTAGATAAAGAGGCTAAAAATTTTGCTGAAACATTTGAAAAAGCATTAAAATTGCCTAAAAAAGGATTTTTTAAAAAACTTTTAAATAAAGCTCAACCGGGGTCAAAAGATGATCTTTTAGATAATCTTGCTAATGATATTTCTAAAATAATAAAACAAAACTCTAATGATGCTTCAAAAGATTTTACAATGCTTACATTTGGTAAAACAAATAAATTTAGTCGAAATATTTATAAATTTTTTGAAGAACTTGCAAATTATACAAATGATTTGTCAAGTAGCATGAAAAAGTCAAGTAAGTTATCAAATAATCAAGAATTTATAAAAAAGTTTAATAAAACAAGAAGTACATTTAGAGTATTATTAAATATATTTATGACAGTAGGCACAATGGCTGTGGTTTCACTTGTTCCAAAATTATATATGAGAAGTAAAGAAAATCCTGCACTTGCAGGTCTTAAATCTGAAAATATAAATAATATTGCTTCTCAGAAGGAGGTTACAAATGAAAATAAATAATATTTCAACAAATATATATAATAATAAAAATATAAATTCTAAAATAACAAAAAAGCAATCACAAATAGCTTTTGGTGCCAGTCCTCATAATTTTTTGCACAAACTTAATGAAAAACTAGAATACTCAGGTGTTTCTATGCCTGTTTTGGCACTTGGAATTGTATCATTTGGTGCAATTTTGCTTCCACGTTTAATAAAAGCAAGAGATAATACAGAACGTGCAGAAATTCTTCAACGTGATGTAACAACAATTATTATTATGATGATAGGTTCTTTTTCACTAAGAAACATTATGTCAACATTATGTGCCAAAAAATCAGGTTATGCTTTAATGAATGGTAATCATAAAGCTAATCCTTTTGTAAAAACATTAAATTTGTTTAATCCTTTAAGTTCTACAAATATACTATCAAGTTCACAGCTTGTTTCTAAATACAGTAAAATTGATGACTATAAAGAAGGATTTTATGGTTTTGCAAAGTTTTTAAATGAAAATGGCGGGGATGCAAAAAAATTCTTTTCATCTAATAAAAAATTAAAAAGTATAACTGAAGATTTATATATGCGATTTAAACCGAAAAATGCATCATCCCAGTTTAAAAATGCAAATAAAAATGATATAGCAGAAATGTTTAAAAATATAAATAATTCAAGCGAGAAAACACAAATTTTGAAAGACTTAACAAAATTGTTTAAAGAAACTGATAATAGTTTTGTTAAAAAAGCAAAATTTATGAATAGCTTTTTTGACTTTTTGTCAACATTTTTATTTATTCCTTTCTTTTTAGGTGTGGGATTACCTAAAATGAATGAAAAAACTGTAAGAAAAATGCTTGACGAAAATGTACAAGTATCAAATAAAAGTTAGCCAGTTTTAATTTGTAAAAATAAAGAAACTTAATTAAGACTATCTATTAAACATGAAGCAGTTTCAAAAATCATATCGGATAATGATTCAGCAATATCACCTGTAATCCTTGTCAATCTTTCTACAGTATTAATATTTTTATTTGCATAATCGCAATGTGCAATAATATCAGCATAAGAAACAAGCCCAACAACATTTGAAATTGAAGATTGACCAGGATTATGATGATATTTTATACAATTTGCTATAATAACTGGCAATTGCCATTTTTTTGCAAGTTTAAAACCAACATCTGTGTGTGTAGCTCCAATTAACAAATTTTCAACTTCAAGTATATTATTTCCTTCGCTTACCAGTGTTTTTACTTTATTATATGCAATTGGTGAAGAATGATTTAAAACAATCTTGCCAATATCATGCAAAAAAGAAACAATAAAAGCATCTTCGGGTTTTAATATTTTAACTTGTTTTGCAAGAAATTCACAAGCAACTGCAGAGATTATAGAATGTTCCCACAAGTCACGTCCACCACGAGAAGTGAGCATTGGTTTTAAAGTTATTGCAATAACTGTCTTGCGTACTTCGTTAAAACCCAATAATGATATTGCATTTTGTATTGACGTTATTTGTTTAGGTAATCCATAATATGCAGAATTTACAAGTTTTAGCACCTGGGTTGTTAATGATTGATCATATGAAATAATTTTTGCAAGTTCTTTTAAACCTGAATTTTCAGATTTTATTATATTTAATGCTTTCATAACTACATTTGGCATAGCAGGAAGTGCATCATATTTATTTATCATATTTTGCATATTATTATTCATTTTGACTTATACCTGAATATGTTTTTTTATAGATAAAATACTACCACCTGAAGCAAAGATAATAGCTAATATAAAAATAGCAACCGAAACTAATTTATCAGCAAATATTGGAGAAGGAATCATGAAGAAATGATGAACATTATTCAATCCGTTTTGTATGGCAGACATAGGCAAAAGGGAAATAATTGCACTTAAGAAACCATAAATAGCACCCTGTAATATTAAAGGTGTTCGTATATACCAATTGCTTACTCCCATTAAACGCATAATTTCAATTTCATCTTTTCTTGATTGAATAACAAGTTGAATTGTGTTATTAATTATCGTTATTGTTAAAATAGCAGCTATAATAATGACAATAATTGTAACTGTTTGAACAACAGAATTAAATATTTCCATTTTCTTTGCAATATCCTTTGCATAATTTAAATCTTCAACACCATTTAGTGTTTTAATTTGTTGAAAAACAGTCTCAAGATTTTTAGGTTCATCTATTTGAACATGTATGGTGTCAGGAAGCGGATTTTTTATATCAGGCATATCTAATTCTTTTTTAAGTTTATTCCATGAAATCTCCTTAGGTGTAATTTTGACGGATTTAACATTATTAATATGAGAAATTGACTGGGCTAAAAGATTAGTATCATATTGCGGCTTTACATAAACAGATAACTGAAGCGAACTGCCAATAGCCTGAGCAAAAGTTGAAACAGATATTGAAGTCCTAAATAATGCTCCAAAAATTGTTAAAATAGCAACAAGAGTCGATACTATAGCAAAATTTACCCACCCAGTACGCTTTATACTATATAACGCTTCCATAACAATACGATATATTATACGTAACTCAGTTATAATATCTTTGGGAATGTGAGGTTTTACGTGTTTTTTTATTGTATTTCGTGTATTACTCATAAGTACCGCCTAACTCATCACGTATTATTTCTCCATTATTTAATGTTATTACACGCTTACGAAAATGATTAACCATTGCTTTATCATGTGTTGAAATAATTAAAGTTATTCCTTTTAAATTTATTTGTTCTAAAATTTGCATAATTTCAAGGGAATTTTTTGGATCTAAATTTCCAGTTGGTTCATCAGCAATCAAAAGCGGAGGTCCATTAACAATTGCACGGGCAATTGATACCCGTTGTTGTTCTCCACCTGATAATTCATTAGCTTTTGCTTTTATTTTATTATCTAAATCAACTATTTTTAAAGCACCTAAAACACGGGCTTCTATTTCACGAGAACTATAACCAAGTGTTCTTATGACGTAAGCCACATTATCATAGACACTTTGATTTTGAAGAAGTTTATAATCCTGAAAAACAATCCCCATACATCTGCGAAGATTAGGAACTTTATAACTTGGTAAATTAGCCACATTAACATTCCCTATCGTTACAACGCCGTTTGTAGGTGTCTCTTCACGGTACAAAAGTTTCATTAATGTCGATTTTCCCGCACCTGAAGCACCGGTTAAAAATACAAATTCACCTGCATTTATGTCTAAATTTACATTTTTTAATGCATATGTATTTTTATATTTTTTACTTACATTTGTTAATTTTATCATATTTTTTATTTTTCACTACTAATATATACTTATATTTTATACTAAATATTTTTTTATTTCATTTGCAATTTGTCCAGGAGTTAAATTATAAAATTCTAAAAGTTCATCAGGTGTTCCTGATTGTCCAAAAGTATCATTAACTCCAAATTTTATAACACGACAAGGGTAATCCGAAGCACAAACAACATTACAAACTGATGAACCAAGACCTCCTATTATAGAATGGTTTTCTAGTGTAAATATAGTTTTTTGTTTCTTTGCACAATTAATTATACTTTCTTTATCAATTGGTTTTAACATTCCTATGTGCATAACTTCAAGATCAATATTATATTCTTCTTTTAATATACTTGCCGTTTCAAGAGCATTATAAGTAAATTCACCTGTTGAAATGATTGTTGCATCATTTCCTTTCTTTATAATCTGTGCTTTATATGGGTCAAAATTAATATTTTCATAAGTGAAAACATCATAAACATCACACCGGGAGAGCCTAATATACATAGGAAAATCATAAGTTAGCGAAAATTCAAGTATTTTTTTAGTTTCATAAGCATCACTTGGAGAATATATCATAATATTAGGTATAGCTTTCATAATAGCAATGTCTTCCAAAGCCTGATGTGATGCTCCATCCTCACCAACTGTCAATCCACAGTGTGTTGCAACAATTTTTACATCCAAATTGTTATAACACAAAGTGTTACGTATTTGTTCCCATGCTCTTCCGGTTGCAAACATAGCAAATGATGACACATATACTTTTTTACCCGCCAAACTTAAACCACATGCCTGAGTTATTAAGTTTTGCTCAGCTATTCCTACATTAAAAAACCTCTCCTTGAATTTTTTTGCAAAGATATTTGTCTTAGTAGAGCAAGATAAATCAGCATCCATGACAACTATATCCTGTCTTTTTTCGCCAAATAATGCAAGAGTTTCACCATAAACATTACGCATTGATTGCTTTTTCTTGTTTTTGTCTAAAATATTTTTCATAATTGTTTTACTTAAGCTCCTCAATTGCTTTATTATATTCATTAACATCAGGTGCTTTTCCATGCCAATCTTTGTTATTGTTCATAAATGAAACACCATAACCTTTTTTTGTATTTGCTATTATACAGCAGGGTTTTTCTTTTGATAACTTTGCTTCTTCATATGCATTGTAAATACTATCAAAGTTATGTCCATCAATTTCGTAAACATTCCAATCAAAACTTTTAAATTTAGAGGCTAAATCTGATAAAGACATTACATCATCAGTTTTACCATCAATTTGCAAGTCATTTTTATCAACGATGGCTATGACATTATTAAGCTTATTATGTCCTGCACTCATAATAGCTTCCCAAATGTTACCTTCCTGAAGTTCACCATCACCAAGCAAAACAAAAACTTTTGATGTTTCATTTTTATCAAGTTTTAACCCTAAAGCTATGCCATTGGCTATTGATAATCCTTGCCCCAATGAACCTGTTGAAACTTCAACACAGTTTAAAAATTTTTTTGAAGGATGTCCTTGTAATTTTGAACCAAGTTGCCTAAATGTTAAAAGTTCATCTTTTGATATATATCCAAATTGTGCTAAAACAGCATAATACAAAGCACTTGCATGTCCTTTAGATAAAATAAATCTATCACGTTTTTTATAACTTTCATCATCACATTTTTTGTGATTAAGGCTTTTAAAAAATAAAGTTAACAACAATTCAACAGATGAAAAAGCACCACCTATATGACCACTTTTTGCACTATACACCATTTTTAAAATATCAAGACGAATACAACGTGCCATCATTTTTAATTTTTGTTTTTCTTCAACACTTAAACAAACTTCATTTTTTAACATTTAGTCACTACCATCACTTTCTTTTAATATATTACTTATTATAACCTTTATCATAAATAAAGGCAAAGTTGGAAATATACGTTTAAATCTACAAGGTTGTGTTATAAGACGATAAAACCATTCAAGCCCAAATTTTTGAAAAATCAAAGGAGCTCTTTTTACGTAACCTGACCAAACGTCAAAACTTCCCCCAACTCCTATAAAAATACATCCTTTCAATTTATCTTTTATTTCGCTTATAAACATTTCTTGTTTTTTGCCTCCCATGGCAACAAGCAATATTTTAGGATTTAAATTTATTAATTCGTTTTGAATAATTTTTTTTTCATCTTCATCAAAAAAACCATTGTGGCAGTATACAATATTTAAATTAGGTATTTTGAACTTTAAGTTTTCGACCGCTTTATTTATAATTTTATCTTCTGAACCAACTAGTGCGACTTTATAATTATATTTAGTTGATGCTTTTAAAAGATTAAAAGCAAAATCCACACCCGGAATCCGTGTTGCATTTTTTATCCCGCTTAGCTTTAAAGCAAGCATAACACCGACACCATCCGGAATAGTTAAGTCAGCACTTTGTAGTATGGATTTTAAACATTTATCTTTGTTGCCTGATTCAATAATTTCAGGATTTATTGTCACAATATGTGTATTTTTATTCTCTTCAAGCCGGCTAAGTGTATAATTAAGTGCTTCATTAAAATTAATTATATCAATATCAAAATCCAAAATATTAAACTTTTTTAATTGCATTTTAAAATTCCGCTATACTTCATTTTTAATTATTCTAACAAATTTTAGCGGATTAAACAAGATAACGGGTTGTTTATTGTTAATATTCATAAACTTATACATTGCCTATTGCAATTTTTGATAAAATTTCTTTAAAATCTTCATACAAAAGTTTAGCAAATTGAGTAGTATCAATTTGTGAAGCAACAATTGCCATTAAATTGTCAGGAAGTCTTGAAACCATATTTATTAAATTTTTTTGTTCGAGAACTTCCATATTTGCTATTATTTCTTCCTTGTCAAGCTCTCGATATGGATTTGTTAAAGCTTCAGGAGAAAATTCCTCGTAAATTTCGGGTTTTTCTCGTCCCATTTGAAAAATCATCATCATTTTGCCTTCAGGTTCCATAATTTTCATAGCACGTTTAAAAGCATTATCATCTAAAGATGAAATGTTATTTATTACTTCATCTTTATTTGGTTCCATTAATGGCATACCTGTTATTGTTTCGTACATTTGAAATAATATTTCATCTGGTATTTTATCTAAGTGTTCGACCATATCTTCTTTTTTAACTTTATAACTATCAAAAAACTTATTTAATTCTTTTTCATTAGTTAAAGTTAGAAATTTTTCAGGTGAAAACTTATTAAATAGCATTTTTGTCAATTCTTCTTTTGGCAAATCTTTCATTAAATCCATCAAGGTGTCCTGTGTATAAAAATTCAACCCGACTGTAAGTTCGTTATTTTCAAGCAAGGGAAG
Source organism: Candidatus Gastranaerophilales bacterium (assembly GCA_944322675.1). GTDB lineage: Bacteria > Cyanobacteriota > Vampirovibrionia > Gastranaerophilales > Gastranaerophilaceae > UMGS1477. Next base: position 8,442 of record CALUPO010000002.1, read on the forward strand.
TAAATTTATTAAATCTGTTGTGTTCATATTATTTAATATAGCCGTTTTATTTTCATAATTATCGAGTTTAAAAAACTCAATCATTTTTTGCGGATTTTGTAAAATTTCTTTATCAAATTCTTGAGCTTTTTTATTACCTGATGCTGCTTCAAGTTCAATAATTTCCTCAATAGGCTTATCTTCGTAAGCTTTTAAGCGTGAAGCGGGAATATTAAAAAGCTGAGTTAACATGTATAAATTTATGTTTAAGTCAATCATTTTATGTGTTTTTACTCCGCAATTTTTTCAAATTACCTTTAATATTATAAAGTATTTTCGTTAAAAAATATTGACTTTTTATATACTAAAGTTAACAAAAATTTACATTTTGTTTTCTAACAAATAATATAATATACTTTAAATAAGTATAACCTTAAATTCAAAGAAGCTGGGAGCGTGTTATTTATGCAGAAAAAAAGATGGTACGATAAGCATGATAAAATATCCGAAACATTTGAAATTATGAGTAATTTAAGTATTGAACTTCAAAATGAAATTGCCGGACATATATTGGAAGCAGCAAAAACTTTAAAAGAATTTCATAAAGAAGAACCGCAACCTGAATTAAGTTTAGGATTAAATCGTGTTTTAGGGTTATATAATTATCAGAAAAAACGCAGATGGTATGATAATAAGTCTTATAAACTACAAGCTGCAATGAAAGCAATATCTACTTTAAGTGAGAATGATTATAAAGCAATTATGGAAAGTATTTATGCTTGTTTATAAATATTTTTGTTTATGTTTTAATAACTTTTATAGGATTTGTTCAAGCGCCCGTAGCTCAGCAGGATAGAGCGTAGGTCTCCGAAGCCTAAGGTCATGGGTTCAATTCCCGTCGGGCGTATTTTTAATAGTTACATTATCTCGTTTTTTTAAAATTATAAGTGAAACTCCTATAAGAATAAATATAACACCTAAAATTATTCTAAAAGTTAATTGTTCGTTAAAAATAAGTGCACCAATAAATAATGCAGTTAATGGTTCAAAAGAACCTAATAATGCTGTTTTGGTTGAACCTATAAGTTTTATTGAATATGTTATTGTTTCAAGTGACATAATTGTAGGAATTATAGCAAGACCCAGCACATAACACCATAATATTGGTTTAGTTATTAATTGTAATTCTGTACAGAATTTAAGATTTATAATATAAACTGTTAAGCCAAATAACATAACATAAAATGATAATATATTCGGTTTAAGTTTTTTTAAAACTTTTATTTTTTTTACACCAACTAAATATAATGCATAAAATAAAGCTGATAGTAAAACAATTATAACTCCTTTCAAATTTATTCCTGAAATTGAACCTTTGTATAAAAGTGTAATGCCAAATGAGGTTAATAAAAGTGAGTAAACTGTTATTTTATTTATTTTTTCTTTGAAAAATAATGACATAATTATAGTAACAAACACAGGATATATAAAAAGTATAGTGCAGGCAATTCCTGCATCAATATAATTAAATGCTTCAAAAAGTAAAAGAGATGATAATGAAAAAAATAATCCTATAATAAAAAGAGGTACAACCGATTTTAGAGGTATTTTAAATGATTGTTTTTTTAAAAGTTTGAGCCATAATCCAAAAATTAATAAAGCTATTCCATAACGGTAAAACAAAACAGAATTCACTTTTAAGCCATACATATAAAGTGGCAATGCAAATAAAGGATTGGTTCCATAACTTATTGCAGCAATTATTCCATAAATAAAACCTATATTTTTCTTTTTCATAATGTGTATCTATATTAAAATAAAAGAAACTTAAGATATTTTTAAAAGTAAATTATTTACGGGCAAAAATCTTGTCTTAAAAGAATCGTAACTTCTTTTCCGGCTTTCATAACAGTATGTTTACCATGATGATAAACATTTGTAGGACAAAACTGTAAAACCCCTTTATTCCATCCGGACGGATAATGAGGAACTTTATCGTAATATAAAGGTGCTGTCATTTCTCCACCTATAATCTGATCATCTTTGTTTCCTACATATCCATCTATTGGATGTTCTGTATTATCAGGGAATATTACTTTTGTTATGTTTATTTTCAAAACACCATTTGTTCCCTGAACAGGTTCTCGAACAGTTGTTATTTCTCCTACAAAAACAGAACCTGCAGGAAGGACAACCTCATCTTCAATATACATCGTTTGAGGATTTAAAAATGTAACTCTATCTCCCTCATCTGCAGTTTGGGTTGATATTTCACGTTGATTTATGGCATTTAAAAAAGCACCCTTTTGTATTCTTAATTGTTTTTGAGGTTTATCATCAAGCATTTCATATACTTCATAGTCATTATTTTGTGCTGCAAAAGTTATTATTGTTACATTAAAAAATAACAAAGTTATAAATAATTTAAAACAACTTTTTAATATTTTTTTCATAAATTACCTCGTAAATTAATTGGATTTTATAATTATAACATATTCTTCTTAATATTGTATAATATTCATTTATTTTAAATTAATGATTACAAGGAGGACCTATGAAAAAAGTTAAATTAAAATCATGTGAAAATTTGTGTGATATTGAAATACAAATAAGAAAAATTAGAGACAATTTAAACATTCTTGAGGATTATTGTCATTATAATCTTGAAAATAACAAAATATGCTCTATTCTAAGTATAATTGAACAAACTAAATATTATATTGAAAATATACAAAAACATTTTTAGTTTTTATTAATTTACTTTTCAAGTTGAATTAAAAATTGTTTCAAATATAATCCGCCCCGATATCCTGTCAATTTACCATTTTTACCAATTACTCTATGGCATGGAATAAATATCGGGATTGGATTTTTATTATTTGCAAGACCACATGCACGAGCACTATTTGGATTTTTTATATTTTGTGCAATATCCCAATAACTTCTTGTTTCTCCATAGGGTATTTGTAAAAGTTCATACCATACGTTTTTTTGAAACCCGGTACCTTTAGGATTAAGTTTTATATCAAAATATTTACGTTTCTTGTTTAAATATTCATTGAGTTGATTTTTTGCATCTTTTAATATTAAAGTTTCATTTATTTGTTCATTTTTACTTTCATCTGGTGTAATTCTTCCAAATTCTAATCTGGTTAAAAGACCAAATTCTTCATATAGAGTAATATAACCTATTTTTGTTTCATATGTATAGATATTTATCACTATTATATCTCCATTAATCAATTATATAATATAAATTTACGACATAGAAAGTTAAAGGTAAACGTAAAACCTGTTGAAATTACTTTTGATATTAAATAATGAATGTTTAGACACTGAGTAAATAAAAACATACAAATTTCAAGAATAATTAGACTTATTATTCCTATTGAGAAAAAAATTAAAAATGAATTTAACAATTTTTGTTTTTTACCTTTGCCTGTAAAAACAAATTTTTCACATAAAATAAAATGCAATATACTGGCTAAAATATATGAAATACTTACTGAAATTAAATAATAAATATGTAAAATTTCTACCTGAAATGCAAGAAGTATAAAATCAAAACAGGTTATTAAGATTCCTATTAAAATATATCTAAAATATTCATCAAATAATTTTTTTATATATTTTTCTTTATAATTGTATGCTAATTGTTTCATAATTCTATACGTATTTCAAAAAATCTTTTCCACGGATATGTATAGTAAATATTATCCAAATTATAGTTTAACATAATTTCTATTTGTTTTTGGTATTTGTCCATATATTTCTTTAAAATTTTATTGTTTAAGTTTTTAATATTACTTTTTAGTTTTTGTCTTACAAAGCCTTGATATATCCAATCATCAAGGAGTCTTTTTGCTTGTATTTTTTTAAATATATTTTCATTTGCATCTTCCTCCTTTGAGCAATATTTAATTATTGCACAGGCTAGAGCTGAACCAAGCGAATTTGATGATGTATTCCAGGCACTATAGCCTAAAAATTTTTCATTTTTAAATATTTTTTTATTATTTTTAACAAAATCAAAATCTGCACCGTTTGCATTTAAAATATCAACTACAAAAAAAGGTTTTATTATTGAATTTAAAGGAATTATATATTTTGATGTTTGTTCAAAAATGCCCATAACAAGTTCACCTTGCTCATTTGTAAAGTTATTTACAAATAATATACAATCAGCATCAGCTATATTTGTAATTTCACATCCAGAAATCATAATAGATTCACTTATTGAATCTTTGACAGATTTATTTTCGTATTTTGAAACTTTATTTATAGATAATGGATTTGCATAATTTATAGCTATTTTTATTTTTTTATTTCTATTTCTATTAAAAATATCATTATAAGCTTTTGTTGCAAGTATAAAAGGTATTTCATCAGCTCCTGTTTTTATAAAAAAATTATCTATTCCTTTTCCTTTTTTATTTAGTATAAAACTTTCAAAAATATTTAATCCATATTCACTACAATCATCAAGGGAGAAAATAAGTGTATTAAAAATTTTATTTTTTTGTAAATTCAAATAATATTTATTAATTTTAAAATTACGTAATCTTGTTTGAATATAATCTTTTAGAATATCTTTTGGGATTTGTTTTTTCAACTCTTTTAATTTAGGTATTAAGGTTAAATTTTTTTGGTTTATCATCTTATGCACAATTGTTGAATATTCAAAAATAAGTTTGCCATATTTATCCCAATATACTTTTTCTTCTTCATTAATGTTATTATTTGAAATACGCATAATACTAGAAAAAGCATATATTTTCGCATTATGCTTTTTCATAATTTTTAAAAATCTATCAATACGTTTTTTTATTTTAACAAAGCTGTCACAAGTGCGTCTTGATGGGATAAGTCCGCCATATCCTATTGTGTCAAGTGAGCAAATAACTATATCTATATTATTTAAATTTTTAAGCCATGACAATATTTTGCCAATCTTTGATACTTTTTTTAAACCACCCAAGAACTCAACTGGAGGCATAAAAATGTTTATATTTTTATTTATAGATAACGTTTCATAAATTAAATCATAACAAACAGGTCGATTGTCAATTGGTATAACTGCAATATTTATCATAATTTTAAAGTACTTTTAGATAGTTCATCAATAAAATTTTCAACTTCAAATCTTAAAATAGGTGAATTTTGATCCTTTTGAATTACAATATTTTTAATCCCGGATTGAACAATAAACCGCTTGCATAAAATACAAACAAAATTATGTCCATATATATAAATAGTTGCATCTCTACATTTATCCATACCTGCTTGAATAATTGCATTCTGTTCGGCATGGATACTTCTGCATGTTTCATACCGCGTGCCTGATTCTATTTTGTTAGCTTCACGATAACAATAACCAAGTTCCATACACGAAACAACTTTACTTGGTGTTCCATTATAACCTGTTGATTTAATTGTTTTATTTTTATCAACAATAACCGCACCAACCTGTGCTCTTATACAATTTGAGCGACTTGAAACAGTTTTTGCAATTTCTAAAAAATATTCATCCCAATTTTTCATAAAAAATTTCTTTTAATATCTAATAATTTATACTCAAATTTTATCATAAAGAAAAATTACGAACAATTTGATATATTTATTTTTGGGATTTATATATCAGTTTACACTAAGTTTTATGTAAAGTTGTATATAAGTCCCCAATTTACCATATTGTAATATTTTTTTTCTTGTAATAAAATAAATTATAGTTTATATGGGACATTAGCGCAGCTGGTAGCGCACAACACTGGCAGTGTTGGGGTCAGGGGTTCAAATCCCCTATGTTCCAGTTTTGTTGTAGATTTTAGTATAATATAGTAGATATTTATAGTTTATCCGGACAGTTGCAATTGGAATTTTGTCACAAGTATGCCGATATTTAGGGTGGTTGAGGCAGGTTTATATTGTAAAGATTTGTTAGACTTTTCTTGCACTTTTGTCCTATTTTTTGCATTATATTGCACTTATATTTACGTTTTTTAGTCATTTTGATGCCTTAAACTTCGAATATATTTGAACATTTTCCCATGCAACAAAGTGTAAGATAGTGCAAAAAATAACGTATCTAGCACTTTGATATGTGTTGAAATATCTCTGAGATTGATATTTAGGATTTAATTTGTGCAGAGAGGTGAGAGATGAATGTGATAAGGTAATTTAGTATGACAAACTCCACACAAAAAAATGTAAACAAATAGAACTTACAAAACCAAAACTTATATGAATCCTTTATTACAAAATAAATAAAATTTGCGATAAATGGATTAAAAATGGAGAAAGTACTAAAAATAACATTAATTTAAATGATGACATTAAAAATTTAAGAAAATACTTGCCAACACTAGATGTATGGTTAGATGTCAAAGACGCGAAATTACATTATGTTGCGAATATAATACCTTCTCTTGATTGGGAACTAGGTTTATTGGGTATTAGATTATCTTTTGAACCTACGAATATTGAAAATTTATACAAAAACTTCAAGAAAGAATATGAGAAATCTAATATATTAAATCAAAAAGATGAAAGATTAAAAATTAAACCTAAAAATATGAAAAAATTTTTAGACAATAAAAGTGCATCTTATTTTAAAATAAAACCATTTATAATAGAAACCAACTTATATGATACTTCAGAAGAAGAATTCATCAAAAAGTATTACGAAAATGAAGCAGACCAATATCCTTTTGATGAGTTGATAAGAATAGACATAATTGATGCAAATAGAGGCTTTTCGGATGCAAATAATGAAAGTTATGGCTATTATTGATGATAAAGAAAGTAGAGGCTTTATGTTCAAATATGACAAACTTTTTGGTATAAATCCTCTTTCAGATGCTGATATAAAGAATCAAAATGAAGGTAAAGAAACTAGTATTGATAGGCCAAAAGATTATTTTATGTTATTTGCACAAGGGCAAAAGAAAGTCTTGCAATAGTTGTATATACAAATAATCCAGACGAATTAAAGAAAAAACTATTAGTAAAAAAATGGTTTACTGAAAAAGAGATTATTGACATGTAATTTTATTATAAATAGCTCATCTCCATCTCATAGTTAATTAAATCTTGTACTGTATGTTAAATTACAATATTAAATATTCTTTATTTTTTCACTTTTATACTAAAATAATTTTTGTGCAATAATTTTACAAAAATTTGCAATAATTTTTAAAATACATTAAAATAATATTATACAAGTCGGGAGTTTTAAGAAATGAATAAAATAGTTTTTACACTTTTTATATTTATATTAGGAATAAATACAGCAAATGCCTCCATGACAGGTGCTGATATGACTTCAACAACTGTTTTAAAAAATTTAAGGTATTCTGATGAAACAATAAGATTAATACAATTAAAAACAACAAATCTTTTTGCTGAACCTATTGAAGTTGAAAATGAAAAAAATTATATAAAATTTTATAAATATTTAAACCCTGGAACTGATGGTTTGGAGTTTGGATTGCGTGAGATAAAATTTTATAGTAATTGGCGGGATACTTATTAAGTTTGTAAATGACAAATATATTCTAAGATACCATAGGCTATGTTATCTTTTGTATCAAATGGTATTTTTTTAATGTCAAGGTTTTTATCAATTATAAACACTTCATTATTATCCGAGTTGAAACCTATTTTATCATTTGAAATATCATTAGCCACAATATAGTCGCAATTTTTGTTTTTTAATTTTTCTTTTGCATTTTGAATTAAATTCTCACTTTCAGCACAAAATCCAACTATAATTTGTGATGTTGTTTTGTTTTGACATAACTTTAACAAAATATCAGGGTTTTTAATAAGCTCTAAAGTTAAAGAAGAATTTTCTTGTGTTTTTTTTATCTTATTTTTATTTATTTCTTTACATCTAAAATCACTAACAGCTGCCGTCATAAAAATATAATCAGCATCATAATTACACTCAAAAACAGCTTTTTCCATCTCAATTGCCGTTTCAACGTATGTTACATTAAAAGGCAATTTATTGATTTTACAAGTTGTAATTAAATGAACACAAGCACCAAGATTATATGCTTTATATGCAAGTGCAAGTCCCATTTTACCAGAACTTTTATTCGTAATATACCTCACACAGTCAATAGGTTCATTTGTGCCGCCTGCAGTTATTAATATTTTTTTACCTTTCAAAAATTTATCCTGATAATTTAAAATAGAAACTACTTCATTAACAATATCAAATTCATCCTTCATTTTACCAACACCTGTATCACCACAAGCAAGGTTGCCGGTTATGGGTTTTAAAATGTTAAAATTCATATTTTCAATTTTTTTTATATTATCTTGAACAATTTTATTTTCCCACATGGCTGTATTCATTGAAGGACAAACTAAAATAGGCTTATTAAATGCTAATACTATTGAAGTCAAAAGATTATCGCCTATACCATTTGCTATTTTTCCTAAAGTATTTGCACTTAATGGAGCAATAAGCATCATATCTGCAAGTTTTGCAAGTGAAATATGCTCAATATCAAAATTCTTAGTATCAAACTCATCAATATAAACTTTATTTTGCGAAACTGTTTGTAAAGTAAGTTTTGTAACAAAATTTAATGCATTACTAGTTGCAACAACGATAACATTTGCCCCTCTTTTTTTTAAAAGTCTTATTAAATTTGGCATTTTATAAGCAGCAATACCACCTGTTATACCTATAAGAATTGTCTTATCTTTTAAACTTTCTATATTTTTATCCATTATTTCATCTTACCTCAATATATTCATTTTTTATATAACTAAAAAGTTTTTTTAAACCAATTTTATATGTTGTAAAATTAAAAGAAGGGATATACTTTAAAAGTAAAGAATTATTGCCTGTATATTCATAATTTAAAATTTTATTTTTTATTTGAATATTTGATTTAAAATCGCTTATTTCATTAACAATAGATGCTATTTCATAAAGACTTATACTTTGAGTTGGAGTAACATTTATAATATTGTCTTTATTCCATCCAAATTTAATGAAATACATTATAATTTTATTTAAATCTTCAATAAACAAATAATCAAAAACAACATTTTGATTAATAACAATATCCTCATGTTTTAAGTTTTGATTTATAGCATAACTAGGAAATCTTGAAGATTTTTCATTGTATCCATAACATCCAAAAATATTTAAACATAATACATCTAAACGACCTTTAATTTTTTTTGCAATAAGCATTTTTGATTTTCCATATAAATCATTAGGTTCGCTTAAACCAAGTTCATATTCATTAACTTTATTAAGGTTTCTTAGTTTATTATACATAGCACCTGAGCCAAAAGTAATAATTTTTGTATTTGGAGTTTTACATCTAACCAGATTATCCAACATAAGTATATTTTGGCTTAAAGTATCTTTTGCATCTATTTGGTCTCTTACACCGCCAATTGAAGCACAATGAATAATCAAGTCAATTTTATAATTGTTAATATATTCTTTGACTTCATTAAAACATGTAACATCGAGTTCAAAACTTCTAGGTGAAAGGATATTATAATAAGATTTTAAATATTTTTTCAAATTTTGTCCGACAAAACCGCCCGACCCTGTCAATAATATATTCATATAGAGTTACAATAAAAATTGAAATACATTTTAAACTGTTCCTTCATTCCAGGTATTTAAGTATTTTTGCTGTTCATCAGTTAATGTATCGATTTCAATTCCCATAGATTTAAGTTTTATATTTGCAATTTCAACATCAACATTATAAGGAAGAGTGTAAAGTTTATTTTCCAACTTTCCTTTATTTTTAACTATAAATTCAGCCCCCAATGCCTGATTTGCAAAACTCATATCCATAACAGAAGCAGGATGACCTTCAGCAGCAATTAAATTCACAAGGCGTCCTTCAGCAAGAACATAAATAGATTTACCATTATTCAATACATATTCTTCCAAAGATGGTCTAATTTGTTTTATTTCTTTTGTTTCTTTTTTAAGTCCATTTACATTAACTTCAACATCAAAATGCCCTGCCTGACAAACAAACGAACCTGATTTCATTTCAAGCATATGATGAACATCAATAACATTAATATCGCCTGTTATAGATAAGAAAATATCACCTTCTTTAGCAGCTTTGGCAATAGGCATAACCCTATAGCCTTCCATAGCAGCTTCAAGTGCTTTTAACGGGTCAACTTCTGTTACAATGACATTAGCACCTAACCCTCGAGCTCTTAAAGCAGCACCTTTACCACACCATCCATAACCGCAAACAACGAATGTTTTACCGGCAAGAAGAATATTTGTAGCCCTTAATATTCCATCAATAACACTTTGACCGGTACCATAACGATTGTCATAAAGATGTTTTGTTAAACTATTATTTACACCCAACGAAGGAAATTTTAAAACACCTTCTTTTTCCATAGCCTCCAAACGAATTATACCGGTTGTTGTTTCCTCAGTTGAGCCAATAATATTCGGAATCAAATCTGTTCTTGATTTATGGATTGTTGCAACAAGATCACATCCGTCATCAATAATCAAATTGGGATTATGATTCAAAGCTATTTTGACATGTTGCGAATAAACTTCTTTTGACTCGCCTGCATAACCAAAAACAGGAATACCATAATGTTTAACAAGTGCTGCAGCCACATCATCCTGTGTTGAAAGAGGATTTGAAGCAACAAGAATACCATCAGCTCCGCCTGCTTTCATTGCTATACATAAACAAGCTGTTTCTTTCGTAACATGGACACAACTTGTAAGCTTCAATCCCGCAAATGGTTTTTCTTTTTCAAAACGTTCCATAATGCTTCTTAAAACAGGCATGTCCTTAAATGCCCATTCTATTTGTCTTTTACCCTGGTCAGCAAGGTTTATATCAGCTATATCACATTTCATTTGAGTCATTTCCATTTGATTATCTCCTATAAACTTTTTCTTTTTAATTATGTATTTATAAATTTTAGCACATAAAAATTTATAAATATATAATAAAATTAATTATTTTTTTTCTCACGCTCTTTCTGTTTTGCAAGTCTTATTGCATTATTAATTGATATTTTAGCAACCGGCTTACGTGTGCGTCGGTCAAAAAACACAAGCCAGTGATTATTTTTAGGATTATCAACAGCAAATGAAAGTTTTCCGGATACTCTATCCTGCGGTTTGATTGTTTTCATAAGGAGAGTATTATCACCAAAAACAGAAGGATAAAAAACTCTATTTAGATCACTCATTAAAGCAAGGTCAAAACTTGAGAAAGATTTTTCGGTGTTATTTATAATAATTAAAGATAAATTATAAGTGTTCATTTCACCAAAAGGATCTTTTTCAAGCTTTATATTTGTTATCTTAACATCAAGTCCTTCAAGTTTTAATTCATCAACCATTAAAGCTTCATCGGCAATAACGGGCAAATCAATAGGAGTTAGCACCCTAACTTTTATTTCATCTCCTGGGGAAATTAAAACATCCTTTCCTTTTCTAAATAAACTTATACCAAGACCAATGGCACCTCCAATAGCAGCACCTCCGGCTAAAGTGTATCCTTGAGAAGCAATAGCTGCTTCAATACCAAGCAAATTTAAAGCTGCAAAACCTCCAATTACACCGCCAGCAAGAGTATAACCTGTATCAACAAGAACAGTTTTTGCAACTCCAGCTACAGGATGCATTTTTGTGGACATTTTGCCTTCAATTGGTATTTGTCTTCCATCAGGTGTAACAAGATAATCAAAATTAATTTCAATCCATGCATCACGCCCGAGTCGTTTAGAATCTTCCATTTCTTTCACTGTCCCATGTGCCACTGTTCCAACGGGCAAAACAACACCTGATTTCCCTTCAACATCTTCTGTTATCTGGGCAAAAAATTCATCTCCTTCTTGTGTAAAACCGGATGATAAAACCTCAGAAACCGTCATTTTTATAACATCACGTGTCTTTATTTTATGCGTTTCACCTGTAAATATATTTTTTACTTCATTATCGTTATATTCATAAAATTGAGCATGCCCTTCAAGTTTTTTAGATGAATTTTCTTCTCCATAACATATAAATCCACCATAGGATGTAAAATTTAGAAAAAAAACAATAAATATAAAGAAACTTGTTATTTTTTTTAATATCATGATATAAAATCCCCAAAAGTTTTTATAATTAATATTGTCATCTATTTTTTAATTGAAGTCAAAATGTTACATTCATTTTGATTATTTATAAATTTACGTTTATTTTTATAACAGTATGAAAAATAAAATACAACCCCAATTAAAAGCCAAGCAGGAAATAAAACAGATGATATTTCAAGAAATTTCATTGAATAAAACATTAACCCGCCGCTTAAAATTATACCCAATATAGGGAATAACGGAGAAAAAGGAACTTTAAAAGGACGATGGCGTTGTGGTTCTGTTTTTCTTAAAATCAAAACAGCTATACAAACTATTATAAACGATGTGAATGTTCCAAAATTACATAACTCAGCCGATACTTTTAAATCCATAAACAATGAGCCTATAATAACCAACAAACCACACAAGTAGGTAATAATATGTGGTGTATGAAATTTTGGATGAATTTTTTTTAAAAAAGGCGGCAAAAATCCATCTCGACTCATTGAATATATAATACGTGTTGTACCGAGTTGATAAACCATAATAACTGAACTTAAGCCGGTCAAAGCTCCTATTGAAATTAACCCAGCTACCCAATTTTGATTAATAAACATCATAGCTTTTGCAATTGGAGCATGAATATCAATCATATTTTGCGGCATTATACCTGTTAAAACAAGTGCAACAAGAACATATATTGTTGTACAAATAAATAAAGTTCCTAAAATACCAATTGGCAAGTTCTTTTGAGGATTTTTTGTTTCCTCAGCAGCTGTTGAAATAGCATCAAAACCGACATAAGCAAAGAAAATAATAAAAGCACCCATTGTTACAGCACCAAAACCATTCGGACAAAATGGCACCCAGTTTTGAGGTTTTACATAAAAAATACCAACACCAATAAAAAGAAATATAACAGCAAGTTTTATAAAAACCATCAATCCGGCCACTTTTGTAGATTCTTTGACACCTCTTACAAGTATTAAAGTTACAACAAGAAGAAGTATTATGGCAGGCAAATTTAGTGATAAAGGTATAACATTAAATAATTTTGGAATAATTAAATCAGGATCTAAACCTGACTTATTACAAGCCTCAACAGCACTTCTATAATCGTTAACAAGCCATATTGGAGGATTAAGCAGCCAACTTGGAAGAAATGGAAAACCTTTTAAAAATTGTAGAAAATAATCAGTCCACGCACATGCAATGGTTATATTTCCAATTGCATATTCAAGCATTAAAATCCAACCTATTATCCATGCTGCAAATTCTCCCATTGTTGCATAAGTATATGTATATGCACTACCTGAAACCGGCATCATTGAAGCAAATTCACAATAGCAGAAAGCCGTAAATACACAAGCAACGGCAGCAAGTATCATAGACAAAACCACAGAAGGCCCGGCTCCAAATTCCGGCGTTGAACCAACAGCAGCTATGCCTATAATTGTAAATATTCCTGTCCCAACAACGGCACCTATACCTAAAATTATTAAATCAAAAGCATTTAAATTTTTTCTTAATTTTGAATTATTTGATTCATGTATAAATTCATCAGCTGTTTTTTTTGAAAGTAAATTGTTTATTATTGTTTTTAAATTTTTCATACTTTTGACTCTATTTCATTATTTTTTGCATTGCTGCTATTATCTAAACTATTCGCTTCAATCTTACGATTGACTTGATAACCGTAACTAAAATATATTAAAGCTCCAAAAAGCAGCCATACCGGAAATAATAAACGTGAAGTTGTTAAAAATTTCATTGAATAGAGCATTAATCCTGAACAACATAATATACCAAGCACCGGAAATAAAGGTGAACAAGGAACTTTAAATGGACGATGACGATTTGGTTCTGTTTTTCTTAAAATTAATACAGCTACACAAACAATAATAAAAGATGTAAATGTTCCAAAATTACACATTTCAGCCGCTATATTAATATTGAATAATAAAGAACCTAATATAATACAAGCTCCAACAAATATTGTTATAATATGTGGTGTTTTATATTTCTTATGAACTTTTTGAAAAATATTCGGCAAAAAATTATCCCGGCTCATTGCATACAAAACACGTGTTGTTGCCAAATATAAAACAAGTAAAACAGACGACAACCCGGTTAAAGCACCAAGTGATATTAACCCTGCAACCCAATTTTGACCAACCATACGCATAACAGCTGCAATGGGAGCATGCAAATCTATTTGACTTATAGGCACCATACCTGTTAAAACAAGTGCAACAAGCACATATACAATAGTGCAGCATAACAATGATCCTATAATTCCAATTGGCAAGTCACGTTGTGGATTTTTAGCTTCTTCAGCTGTTGTAGCAATAGCATCAAAACCTATATAAGCAAAGAAAATAATAAAAGCACCCATAAATATTCCACTAAAACCATTGGGGGCAAATGGTGTCCAATTTTCAGGCTTAACATAAAATGCACCTGTTATAACAAACATCATTATAACACTTATTTTAATTATCACCATCAAAGAAGCCATCTTTGTAGATTCTTTAATTCCTTTAATCAAAATACACATTAAAGCAAGTGCCATAAGAATTCCCGGTAAATTAAGAGATATGGGAATATTACCAATATGTGGAATTTCTTCAAGCGGATTTAAACCACTTTTTTGACATATTAAATATGCACTTTGATAATCATTTACAAGCCATATTGGAGGATTGGTTATAAATTGAGGTAAAAACGGAAACCCTTTTAAAAATTGGATGAGATATCCTGTCCATGCACTTGCAACAGCAATAAAGCCTATTGCATATTCCAAAAGCAACACCCAACCTACAATCCATGCTGCAAATTCACCCATTGTTGCATAAGTATATGTATATGCACTACCGGCTACAGGTATCATTGAAGCAAATTCTGAATAACATAAAGCTGAAAAAATACAAGCTATTGATGCAATAACCATTGAAGCAACAAGCGCTGGTCCAGCACCGGGTCCTTGAGAACCACCTGCTGCAGCTATTCCTACAACAGTGAAAATTCCTGAACCTATAATAGCTCCAACTCCTAACATTATCAGGTCAAACGCAGTTAATGTTCTATTTAAACCTGCTTTGTTAGCATTTTCAATCATTTCATCGGGATTTTTTACTTTTGTTATATTTCTGAATATATTTTTTATCAATATCTTAACTCACTTTCATATTTATTTTTTTAATAATGGATATCCAAGTTCTTCTCTTTGTTTTACATATAATTTTGCCACATTTGAAGCTAATTTTCTAACACGATTAATATAATTTACCCTTTCATCTTTACTTATGACACCTCGTGCATCAAGCAAATTGAATGTATGAGAACATTTTAAAGTGTAATCATAAGAAGGTAAAACAAGTTTTGCATCAAGACAATTATTAACCTCATTTTCATATAAATCAAACATTTGGAATAAACTTTTTGCATTTGAAATTTCAAAATTATATTTTGATTGTTCAATTTCATTTTGTAAGTATATTTCACCATATTTTATATTTTTATTCCATAAAACATCAAAAACAGAATTTACATTTTGTAAATACATAGCAATACGTTCAAGCCCGTATGTTAATTCAAGTGCAACAGGTTTAACTTCAAGCCCTCCAACTTGTTGAAAATATGTAAACTGAGTTATTTCCATACCATCAAGCCATACCTCCCAACCTACACCACTTGCACCAAGTGTTGGTGATTCCCAATTATCTTCAACAAATCGGACATCATGTTTTAATAAGTCTATACCCATTGCTTTTAAAGAATCAAGATATAATTCTTGTGCATTATCTGGTGATGGTTTTAAAATAACCTGATATTGAAAATAATGCCCTAAACGATTAGGATTTTCACCATATCTTGCATCCGTAGGACGACGACATGGTTCGACCATTGCGGTATTCCAAGGTTCAGGCCCCAAAGAACGTAAAAAAGTTGCAGGATTCATAGTGCTTGCACCTTTTTCAATATCATAAGGTTGTTGAACTATACAACCATAATCACTCCAGTATTTTGAAAGATTTAATATTAATTCCTGAAAAGTTAATGCCATTTTTTTCCCACTTTAAACTTTAATTTTACAATACATCTTATTTTATTACAAATACACAAATTTTCAAATTAATTTTATAAACTTTTTAACAAAAGTTGAAAAATAATTTAATATTTTACTGTTTTTTTTCATAACAAAATAAACTTATTTTTTTCGATACCTTTTACCTTCAAATTCATGAACATTTTCAACAGCAATAAATGCATTTTCATCAATTTCATGAACAAGCGATTTTAACTTGACAAGTTCCATACGAGAAATAACACAATAAACGATACGCTTTGCTTTACCAGAATATCCACCTTCTGCATCAATATATGTAACACCTTTATCAAGTTCTTTTAATAAGGCATCCCCTATTAATTTTGCATAATCCGTAACAATAAAAACTGATTTAGCTTCGTTAAAACCATCAATTGTCATATCAATAATATGGTACACAATAAAATAAGTAAGAATTGAATACATTGCCCTATCAAAACCATACAAAAAACCTGATAATGTATAGATAAATATATTAATAAACATAATTATTTCACCAACAGAATAACCGATTTTTTTAGTAAGCCGAATAGCAATTATTTCTGTTCCATCAACCGCAGCATGACTTTTTAAAATTAAACCTACTCCTAAACCTAATATTATACCGCCAAAAACCGTAGCCAGTATAGCATCATTTGTTGCTATATGATGATGAAATAAAGATAAGGACAAAGATAAAATACTAATAGCCCAAAACGTATTAATTACAAATGTTTTTCCAAATTTTTGTAAAGCCAAAAAGATAAAAGGCAAATTTAAACAAAACGTAAATAAGCCAAGCGGATATTTTGTAATCGTGCTTAACATCATTGAAACACCTACAATACCACCATCAATAATTTTATTAGGCACTAAAAAACATTCAAGTGAAAAAGCTGCAAGAGTCGCACCAATTGATATTACAAGCAAGTTTTTTATAAATTTTATCATAATAAAATTATACAATAAATTTTTTATCCGATGTATAATATTTACAATGGATATTTTAAAGTTAAGGTGGTAAATAATGAAACAAAAACTTATGTCAGGAATGCGGCCTACAGGTAAGTTACACTTAGGACATTTTATTGGTGTATTATCAAACTGGGTCAAGTTACAAAGAGAATATGATTGCTTTTTTTGTGTTGCAGATTTACATGCCTTAACAACAAAATATGATGAGACAGGTTCTTTAAGACAAAATATAAAAGATGTTGTGCTTGATTGGATAAGCTGTGGTATAGATCCTAATATTTCAACAATTTATGTTCAATCTCAAATCCCGCAGGTGTGTGAACTTCATGTGCTTTTAAGTATGATTACACCTCAAAATTGGGTGGAACGTGATCCAACCTTAAAGGATATGGCTAAAATATTGAGAAATAAATCAGAAAAAACATCAACAATAAGTTATGGGCTTATGGGGTATCCTGTTTTAATGACAACTGATATTTTAAGTTTTAATGCAGGATATGTTCCTGTTGGTATTGATCAAGTTGCACATATTGAAATTACCCGTGATATTGCCCGAAGGTTTAATAATATTTATAATACACAATTTTTTGTCGAGCCAAAACCTCTTCTTACACACATGCCTATGCTTCCTGGAATTGATGGAAAGAAAATGGGAAAATCATTTAACAACGACATTAAAATTTCAGATGATGAAAAAACAACAGAAGATAAAATTTTAAAAGCTGTAACAGATACAAACCGTGTAAGAAAAACTAACCCCGGAAATGTTGATAATTGTGAAGTTGCTTTTAAATATTATCTTGCATTTGCAAAAGATGATGAAGAATTATTAAATCAGGTAAAATGTGAATGTCATAATGCAAAAATAGGGTGTCGTGATTGCAAAAAAAGACTTTCTAATTTAATTAACGAAAAATTTAAACCCATACGAGAAAAACGATTAAATTTATCGTTAAATCAAGATGACCTAAAACAAATTATTGATGAAGGCAATAAAAAAGTAAGAATTGAAAATCAAAAAATACTTGATAATGTTAAAGAAATTATGCAAATGTATAATTAATTAAAGTTATTTTTTGAATATGAAAAATACAGCAATTATTATAAATAAAAAACCAACCAAATAGTTCCATTTAAATTCTTCTTTTAAATAAAAAACAGAAAAAACACTAAAAACAACTAAAGTTATAATTTCCTGAATTGTTTTTAGTTGAACGGCATTAAAAATTTCATGACCAAACCTATTGGCAGGCACTTGAAAGCAATACTCAACAAATGCAATAAGCCAACTTATTAATATTGTCACTAAAAGAGGTGTTGATTTGTATTTTAAGTGTCCATACCAGGCAAATGTCATAAATATATTAGAAATTGTTAATAATAATATTGGAATTACAGGTTTAATCATATTTTAATTATATAACAAAAACAATTTTAATTAGTTTTTATTATTTTGATATTAACATTTCATCTATACTTTTATTCACTATTTTAGCTAGTTTTACAGCATTACATAGAGAAATATTGTGTTTTGCATTTTCAATATTACTAATATAAGAAATGCTAAAACCTGTTTTAAAAGCAACATCTTCTTGTGACAATTTTAACCTAAGTCTTTCAATCTTAAAATTAAATCCAAAAATCTTTAATAATTCCATATCGTTCATAATATTAGTTTATGAGCTTAAATATAAATCTTCCATAATCTAAAGTTAAATAATTTCGACTATAGAATAATTTTAAAATTTATTTTTCATCAACCTAAATTATAACCCATGTTATACGCTTGTTGTAGAAAACAAGTTTTCTTTATATCATCGGTTGTTTCACAATTTATAGCAAGTATTTTTCCTGCATCTTCCCATTTAAGATATTTTAAAGTTGTTTCATAAGTTGAAACAATACCATGAGTTACCCAATCATTAGGATTAGCAGCACTTACAAGTAGTATTGTTCTTTTTAATGTTTCTTTCAAAAATTTATCTTTTGCATAATATCTATCAATAACTGCTTTTAATTGTGCCGTATACGTATGATAATAAAGCGGGGTTGAATAACATATAACATCTGATTCAAGAAGCTTTGGATAAAGTTCAAACATGTCATCTTTAAAAATGCACTCATTTTCTCCCCTTTTACATTTTAAACAACCAATGCAAGGATGAACATTTTTAAATGCAGCATCAAATCTAAAAACTTTATGACCTTTGTCAATGGCTCCTTGAATAAAATGGTAAGCCAATAATGAGGATGTTCCATTTTTATTCGGGCTTCCGGTTATACAAGTGATTTTCATAAGAAATATTTTCTCCTTTTTTTATATTATAACTTTTAATAAAAATTATTTATGTTATACTCAAATAAAAAAAAAAGGAATATTATGAAGTATTTTAAAATAATAATATTTATTATAGTATGGTTATTTATTATAAGTAATAATTGTAACTATTGTTTTGCAAATCAGGAGAATGACATGGATAAAACAAAAAAAACAATAAGATTAGTCTATCCTCAATGGCAAGGAGGAAATATTGCCTCTATTGTGCCTGAATTAAATTCTGAAGATGCCTCTAAGGGTTATATTTTGGGTGCATATTTATTAAATTACTTAGCACCTAAAACTAATAATAAAATAATAACAATTCCTGTTTCAAATGATATAAAAAGGGTTGAAAAAAATGGTATAATTGGCTACCAAGAAATTTTAGAACAAACTAAAAATGCTTTATCAATGATAAATGAAGAAAGTCCTGATAAAATTTTAACTTTAGGAGGGGAATGTTCAGTAAGTGTTGTTCCTTTTACTTATCTTGCAAGCAAATATAAAAATGATATTGCAATGATATGGATTGATGCACACCCTGATATAACCTTACCTTGTGATAAAACGTACAATGGTTATCATGCAATGGCGGTTACTGCAATTATGGGAGAAGGCGATAAAGGTATAATATCACATTTGCCTGCAAAAATTGATAAAAGTAATATTTTATTTGTGGGACTTAGAGATTGGGAAAGAAAAGAAATTAAAGAACGTCAATTACAATATAATATTAAACATTTATCCTGTGAAGATGTATCAAATAACAGTTCTAAAGTTTTAGATTGGATTAAATCTAAAAATGTAAAACATGTTGTAATTCATTTCGACCTTGATGTTTTGGATCCTCAAGAAATTATAGCTGCTGTTGGTGTTGTTCCAAAAGGCATGAAAATTGATGAAGTTGTAAGAATTATAAATGATATTCAAAAAGAATATGATATTGTCGGTTTAACTATTGCTGAACCCATGCCAAAAGTTGCTATAAAATTAAAAAACATGCTTGAAAAACTTCCACTTGTGAAATAATGATTAGACATTAGATAAAAACTTTTTTAACGTAATATAGTTATTATCCATATTTTGACTAATTAGCATATTATGTATATCTTCTAAACTCATAAATTCGGTTGTTTGTGAATCAACCGGAAGGACATACCTTTTCATTTTTGTATCATTATCCTTAAAGTTCAACATTGTTTTTAAAGTTATAGTTTCTTTTTCTTTATCTACATAGCATGGAATCATAATCTCATATTTTTGAGAATATATATCATAAGGAGCATTATAATATCCTGTTTTAGATTTTAATAATATACCGTCATTTAAAATATCCGTTAATATTTGAGCACAGTTATTCAATGAATAATCAGGGTGTATATCTTTCATCCTTGTTAAAAAAGCCCCTGTAAAATGTTTTTCATAATCCTTACTACTATTATATTTTTGCATATATTTTTTTATAGTTGGATCTAAATTATCATTATTTAGCAAAGTGTCATATAATATCTTAACAACATTTTCTTTAGCGTAAAATCTTTCATGAAAATCTTTACTATTGAAATCTTGCTTATAAAATAATTGTTTGCTTCCTAAATCTTGTAAAGTATTATCACCTGTTATGCCAACTAATTCAAAATCACCGTTTAATGCTATGTCAATTGAAAATAACTCATTTTCATTTAAATAACAATTATTGTCATTTGTTTCTTGCTCTAAAACATTATCGTCATTTTCATAATCTTCATAATTTTCGTTGTCTAGCTTACTTATACTATTAGAATTATCCGTAAATTCTATATCACCTGTATTACTTTTAATGTCTATAGAATCAAGTTTTTCACTATTATCACTATAGTATTCTTTTGTTTTACTATCATTATTTATTATATTATAATTATTATCCAAAATAACATTTTGATATTCTACTGTTTTTAGCAAATCTTCTCTACCTGAATAATAATTTATTGTAAGACTCTTACATTTGTATTCTTTATCACTGATTCTTGTTAAATCTGTATATATTTTACTTTCTATTAACTCTGAATTTAAATCATTGTTTTCATAAAACATAGTAAATTTTTCAGATTTATCTATTATATTATTATTTATTGTTTCTAGATTTTCATATGTTTTTGATTTTAATCCATTTTTTTCATTTTCAAATATAATTTTCATTAAATTACAATGTGCAGTGTGATCTTGATAATTCAAAATACAACCTTTCTTTATTATTTGTTTAATTTGATCATTTCTACCATCAGCATAATCATCTACAATTTTTTTATATCTACGTATCTTATTTATATAATTTATTTTACCTTGTTCGAATGTTAATTGTTTTAATTTTTGATCATTCTCATAAAATATTTGTATTTTTTTACTAAATTTATCAATTTTATTGCCCCAATCAACTGTAAAATCATAATATTTTTGCTGTTTTATATCTGTTTTAGATTTACTATCATATTCTTCTATAGCT
Organism: Candidatus Gastranaerophilales bacterium; assembly: GCA_944322675.1. Classification (GTDB taxonomy): domain Bacteria; phylum Cyanobacteriota; class Vampirovibrionia; order Gastranaerophilales; family Gastranaerophilaceae; genus UMGS1477. The sequence goes on from CALUPO010000002.1 coordinate 30,390, forward strand.
TCGGTATATGTGTCAATTTTCTTTGCATTATCTATTTTTCCATTGAAGAATGTTTTTTTTCTTAACTTATCATTTCGACCTTTATCATACTCACTTACCTGCTCACTATATGTTTCAATTTTATTTTCCCTATCTATTGTTACATTGGAAAATATTTGTGTTTTTAACTTATCATCTCGATCTGCATCATAATTTTTTACCGTCTCCTTATACGTTTCAATTTTATTTTTATTATATATTGTTCCATTGGAAAAAGTTTGTGTTTTTAACTTATCATTTCGACCTTTACCATACTCATTTAACAAGTTAGCATATTTGTCAATATTATTTTTAATATCTATTGTTCTATTGGAAAAAGTTTGTGTTTTTAACTTATCATCTCGATCTGCATCATACTCATTTAACAAGCTAACATATCTTTCAATGTTATTTTTATTATCTATCATTTCAGTGGAAAATGTTTGTTTTTTTAACTTGTCATTTCGACCTTTATTATACTTCTTTACAACCTTACTATATTTTTCAATTTTCTTTGTATTATCTATTTTTCCATTGAAGAATTTTCTTTTGCTTAATTTATCATCTCGATCTGCATCATACTCATTTACCACCTTAATATACGTTTCAGTTTTCTTTATATTATCTATTTCTGCATTGGAAAATATTTTTTTTATTAACTTATCATTTCGACCTTCATATTCATTTATAAGCCTATCATATTTTTTCTTTGTATTATCTATTTCTATATTGGAAAATATTTTTTTTATTAACTTATCATTTCGAGCTTCATATTCTTCTATAACTTCGTTATATTTGTTACTTTGATCTTTATTATTTATTTCTCCACCGGAGAATATTTGTCTTCTTAACTTATCATCTCGACCTTCATCATATTCATTTATAAGCCCACTATTTATTTCAATTTTCTTTGTATTATCTATTTCTCCACCGGAGAATGTTTGTCTTCTTAACTTATCATCTCGACCTTTACCAAAATCCTTTACAATCTCACTATATTTTTCAATTTTCTTTGTATTATCTATTTTTCCATTGAAGAATGTTTTTTTGCTTAGCTTATCATTTCGACCTTCATAGCTTTCTACGATTTTAGCATAATCTTTAGTTTGTTTTTCATCATTAATTAAACAACCCTGGTATAATTTTTTTTGTAATTTGTCATTTCTATTATTATATTTTTTTACTAATACTTTATAATTTTTTGTTTTATTATCTTTATCCAATGCCATATTATAAATGCATTTTTCTATTAAATTATCTTTGACATTATCTTTTGTAACTCTATCGTTTTCATATTTTTTTGTAAGCATGCCATAATTAATAATTTCACCATTTTCATCAAATTTAACATCTTTATATGTTGAATAACTTAATCCTTGTGGTTTATCAGCAATACATAATGTATATTTTGAAGCTGATTTTAAGTATCCGTTTTCATACAATTCCGGATTTTCAATTTCTTTACTAAAATCACTATTTTCATGATAATATACAGGTGCATTTTCATCTTTATTACAAAATATTAATCCATCTATTGTTATTTCGGAAGTTTTTTGAGCGTTACTGTTTCTTATTTGATTTGACATAGATTCATTATATATAGCTGCGTTTTCCTTTACCAAATTATTAATTTTGGCTAATTTAGAAATTCCTTTTACTAAAGGAGTCACTATTAATTTTTGAACGATTTTTTTATTTTTTCGCCCACCAAATGATACATAATCAATATTAATTGACTTATTATATTTTATGTTTGTGTTTGTTTTATTTATATCATTCGTGGTTTTTTTGTTGTCTTTTAATTTATAATTTTTTTCCAAGCCAGTGTAAAATAAATTAACTTTCATAATGTTTCCTCCAGTAAAGTCAAAAATATTATATAGGTAGTATAATATAATGTCAATAACTTATTAAGAAATATTTCTTTTTATTTATGAATCAATTTAATAAAATATTGCAAAAGCTCATTTTAATGCAAATCTACAAAATAAATACTTTTTATTAACAATATACAAATTAATATGCCAAATATATAAGTAAAATCATAAAATATCTTAAAACAATACTATTTTTGTATAGCAATTAAAATATTATAAATTTCTCTTAATCTTGTTGAATTAAAATTTTTCAACATTTTCTTTATTTCATTTATATAATCTATATCTTCTTCTGATTGTATAACTAATTTTCTAGAAAAAAATATTGTAGGTTCAACATCAAAAAAGTTGCAAAGATTTGCCAACACTTCACTTGATATAAAAGTTCTGCCGGTTTCGATTGTGGCTATAGTTTGCGGCTGTAACCCTATATACTCAGCCAACTGTTCCTGTGTTATATTTTTTTGTCTTCTCAACTCTTTAATAGTAGAACCTAAAATGGATTTTATTTTACCGCTATTTATCATAATATAACTATTTTAATTTCTTTTTTAAATTATTCTATTGATTTTAAATATTTTTTTTACATTTAAAATCAATAGAATAATAATTTGAATACAAAAACTTATATTTTAAATTGTATCAATAAATATATAAAAAAGTTCATTAATCATTGTGTTATTTTTTTAAGCTTAAAAACATTTTATAACAAAAAATATAAATATAAGTTTATGTTACATTAAAAAAATATCTATTCCAATTTTAATTTACATTTTATTATCATAATTTAAAAGCCAATTAATAGAAATATCAAAATTTTGGCTTATTTTAAATAATTCTTCAGTTGTTGGAAGAGACTTGTTTTGTAATATTTCATCTAATCTATCTTTATCACAATTCACAATCATTGCAAATTGTAATTTATTCATTTGATTTTTCTCAATTAAAAATTTAATCTTTTCATTAATATTAAATAAATTTTCTATTGGTTTTTCTTTTATTGTGTACGTATATTTCTTTATAAACATATTTCCTTCACCTGTATATAACCAATTTATATTTAGATTACATTTTAATATTAATGCTTTAATAAGATTTGAAGATAGTTTCTGAGTACCTGCTTCATAACGCAAATAAGTAGGTTGCGGTATATCAAGCATTTTTGCAAAAGCAGCTTTACTCTTTTTCAAAATTAATCGAACTTCTTTTAATCTTTGTAGTGTTTGATTCATATTTTATCCTTTCTATTTTTATATACTACAAATTATACTATAATATTTATCCAATTTATAATATATATATTCATATTTAGTTATAATATACAAACTAAATTGTTATTAAAATTTTCAAAATAAATAATACAGTCTAAAAAAGACTGTATTTTTAATTAAAAACTAAGATTATTGTTTAATTAGTCAATTATAATAACAACTTACCAAATAATAAAAAATGTTAAACAATTGTATATCTATTTTCACTTTTTAATTTAATTTTATAATTAATTTGTTCTTCTAATGTCATATTTGCCATTTTTTCTTCATCTTCTTTAAAAAACTTAATTTTTTGTGTCTTAAATTTTAAGTTGTCATTATTATTCACAAAACTGCTGCGAAAAAATTTGTCTTTGTTTAATTTATTGTTCAATACTTTTGATTCTATTTTATCCGCTTGAGGTTTATTTTGTATATTTTGTGGTATTTTATAATTTGGTGTACCAAAACTAATATTCATTTTTTCTCCTTTAATTTTTTATTTTTACTCATATATAATAACATTGGTAAAAATAAATATTGCTACATAATAACTAAAATTTTACAAAATTTTACATTTTTTTAATGCAAAAAATTTTAAGTGATATAATTTAAAAAAAAGGAGTAATAAATTATGATAAAAATAGCTGATAAAGAGTTTTCATCACGTTTAATGGTGGGAACAGGAAAATTTAGTGATTTTGAAACTATGAAACAAGCACATAAAGCTAGTGGTGCTGAAATTGTTACTGTCGCTATAAGAAGAGTGGACATGAAAGCTCAAGGACATGTTGGATTAATGGAAAATATTGATTTAAATAAATATTGGATATTGCCAAATACAGCAGGATGCCAAAATGTTGAAGAAGCACTTCGTGTTGCAAGATTAAGTCGTGCTATGGGAATAAATAATTGGATAAAACTTGAAGTCATTCCTGACCCAAAATATTTGATGCCAGACCCAATTGCAACATTTGAGGCTGCTAAAATACTTATTGATGAAGGTTTTACTGTACTACCATATATAAATGCAGATCCTATTCTTGCTAAACGACTTGAAGAAATCGGTTGTGCAACTGTTATGCCGCTTGCATCACCTATTGGAACCGGACTTGGTGTTAAGACTATGGAAAATATTAAAATTATCATTGAACAAGCTAATATACCTGTTGTTATCGATGCTGGTATCGGTGTTCCATCTGATGCTTCAAGTGTTATGGAACAAGGTGCTGATTTTTGTTTAATCAATACAGCTATAGCTATGGCAAATGATCCTGTAAAAATGGCTGAAGCTTTTAAACTTGGAGTTCAAGCAGGCCGCTTAAGCTATGAAGCAGGAAGAATCCCTAAAAAAGATGTAGCACAAGCTTCTTCTCCAACTATAGGTATAATTGGAAAAAATTAATATGAAAGATGAAAACAAAAAGCTTAAAATTTTAATAATACGACTTTCTGCTATTGGTGATACAATACACACACTTCCTATGGTGTATGAACTTAGGAAGTTATATCCCGATGCTCAAATTGATTGGATTGTTGAAAATAAAGCTAAACATTTTGTTGAAAATAATCCCTTAATTGATAACGTTTATGTTGTTGATAAATTGTCTTTAAAAACATTTTCAAAAGTTGAATCAGTTGTTGAAAAAATTCGTGAAACTATTTACGATATAGCCATTGATACTCAGCAGCTTTTTAAAAGCGGGGCTTTTTTACATATGATTAGGGCTAAACGAAAAATTATGCTCTCAGGTGGACGAGAATTTTCGTTTATTTTTGCTAATGAAATTATAAAAGCAAAACATAAGCTTTTTGATCCCAATTATCATGTTGTAAATAGAAATCTTGAGATTGTTTCATATCTTAAAGGCGAAGACTATAACCAAAACTTTAAGCCTGTATTTGTTTTGCCTCCTATATTAGATGAAACTAAAGCTAAAGTTGACGATTTGTTAAAAAATATAGATACATCAAAAAAGACAATTATTTTGTCCCCTTTTACAACCTGGAAAACAAAACACTTTAATGATGAATTTTGGTCAAATGTTATTTCAAAATTTAAAGACATTACAAATATTATTATAACAGGAACAGCCAATGATTTAGAAAAATTAGAAAATATCTTAAAACTTATAAATGATAAAAATATTGAAAATAGTATAATTAATTTGTGTGGTAAAACAAATTTATTGGAATTAACAGAAATTTTTAAACGAAGCAATGTTGTTGTTTCTCTTGATAGCGGTTCAAGTCAAATAGCCTGGGCAACACAAAAACCATATTTAATTTCAATCTTCACTTCAACATCAGCAAAAAGGACTGCACCATATGGAGAAAACATTAAAGTATTTTACCCTAATATAAGCTGTTATCCATGTCATCAAAAGGTATGCAAACGTCATAACAAAAATTATGAATTATGCAAAAAAAGTATTGACCATAGTGAAATTATTAGTGAAATAGAAAATCAGATAAAACTTTCTACAAATGTTTAGTTTATGAGTTAAAAAATGTTGACTCCATATGTGAAACAATTTTAGAATGAATGATATCTTTTGATTGATTACCATCAATTGTAATAAAATTGTATTCATTTTTCATTTTTTCATATTCTTCCAAAATTTTTGTCTGATAAATCTGGAAACTTTTATAAAAATCTTTTGAAAACCCGATATCACGTCCTGATTCCCAATAATCAAGTCCTGTTGTTCCTATTATTCGTTTTAACAAAGTTTCAACCGGTAAATCAAGATAAAAAACAGCATCTGGTTTTGGTGCATAATCATATAGTTTTTTAACCCATTCATAATCATGCCCACGAACGACATCACGAGCATATGCAGTATAAGTATATCGGTCAAGGAGACAAACAAATCCTGCTTTCAATGCTGGTATTATAGTATTTTCAAGTCTATCTGCAAAATCAGCAGCATAGAGAAGTGAAAAAGTAGTTGCATTTAATAAATTTCTATCCTTTGCTTCATCAATTGCTTTAGCTATTAAAGTTGACGTTTTCCATTCTGAAATTAAAGTACCATAGGATAAATCTTCAACATATCGCTTTAAAAGTTCAATCTGTGTTGATTTACCTGAACCATCTGTTCCTTCAATAACAATTAAAAGTCCTTGATATTCATGATTTTTCTTTGTCATTTTTTTATACCTAATAATTATTTAGTCAATTATAATACCTTTATTTTTAAGCATTGAAACAACAAGTTCTCGAAAATAAACCTGTTTTTCATGAATTGATTTTTTGGCATCAATTTTTATTAAATCAAATTCATCAACCATTTTTAAATATTCATCATTCACATAGGTTTGAAATATTTTATAACTTTTAAAAGGATCATCAGCAAGTTTCATATCCATCCCTGCTTCATAGAACTTAGGAGTCCTATTATAACATATACGATTTAAAGATATATCAGCATCAATATGAAAATAAAGAGTCATATCAGGTCGTATTGCAAAACTATACATATTTCGCACCCAATTTTTGTCTACACCCCTAGCTGCATCACGGGCAAAAGCAGTATAAACGTATCTATCAGCTAAAACTACAAATCCGGCCTTCAACGCCGGTTTTATTATCTGTTCAAGTCTATCAGCAAAATCAACGGCATGAAGAAGAGAATATGTGCGTGGACTAAGTAGATTTTTTTTCTTTGCCATTTTTGTTGTTTTGCATATTAAATTTGAAGAGTTCCATTCGGTATGAATTACATCTACATTTTTTGATTTTAACCAATCACGAAGCATTGTAATCTGTGTTGATTTGCCTGACCCATCAATACCTTCTACACAGATTAAAGTCCCAGGATACTCATGTGGTGTTAAAAGTCGCATAAGTTTTAATTCTCCTAAAATTATCTTTATTATACATCATATAATGTATTTTTTCACTTGTTTTTTATTTATAGCCTGGTTGGGTATAATTTAATTTTATAATAAAACTTATAATTCATACATATAGACGAACTTGTCAATAATAATTAAAGAAGACCAATTTACACACGATTTAAATAAAAAAAGCAAAAAAACTGTGCTCTATATGCAGGGTATAAATAATATGTTAAACAATCATAAATATAATAATTCAACAAAAAAAGAAAACGAAGCACGTGAAAATTTAGAAAAAGCACAAAATGCTCATCAAAGGTATATAATTAATTCTTATCCAAGTGATCTTGAAGAGGCTATTGAGCATTATATAACTGCAGTTAAACTAAATCCAAATGTTGCTAAAAGTTATTACCGTCTTGCATGTTTACTTTACGAAGATGGACAAATTTCACTTGACACTGCAGCTTCTCAGTGCTTGGTGGCTGTAAATATGGAACCTGATAATATTAATGCAAAATTATATTATGGTCATTTTCTTCAACTTATGGGAAGTTACGAAAAGGCCAAAGAACAATTTAAAAATGCAATAAAATTAAGTCCGTTTTTATCATCACGCCCAAGGTTAATATTATCATTAAATTATTTAAAAGAACTTAATGAAACAAAATTTTCATTTATAAAATTTTCAAAGTTTCTTTATTATTTCATTTCAGGCTCAATTATGTTGATATCAGATAAAGCTTCTTTGAGTATGCTTCAGGCTCATTTACAAAAAGATTTTACAAGATTTCTTGTGAATTTCTGGGGTGATTTTTTTGAGAAAATTAAAGCTAATATGCTGGCATCAAAGGTTTATGATAGAGCTATTAAAAAAGATAATAAAAATTGTGAATTTTATTCAAAAAAAGGTGACCTTCTTATAAAACAACAAAACATAAAAGAGGCACTTAAATATTATAATAAAATTCTTGAAATAAATCCAAATGACACATCAAATATTATAAAACTAGCAACTTTAAATCAATCATTTTTTAAGGAAAATGTAGATGAAACAATTAGTTTATATACAAGATTGCTTGAACTTGGCGAAATTGATGATAAGATATACTTTCAATTAGGGCATTTATATTTGCAAAAAGAAGAAAGAATAAATGCTTGTAACGCATTCAAACTTGCTTTAAAAGAAAGTCCTAATAATCCTTATTATCACAATTCACTAGCTTTTGCATATGTAAATTTGGGGTTATATGATGAAGCAATTGAACATTATAAAGAAGCTATTCGTATTAATCCTGATAATGAGTGGACAGCTATTGTTTGTCAGGCACTTGCTTCTATATATTTTGAAATAAAAAATAATAATGAAATTGCTGTTTCTCTTTTAGAAACTGCCATAGCATTAAATCCAAATTGTGAAGAAGCTTATGTTGGTTTAGGCGATATATATGCAAATTTGGATAAGATTGATGAGGCTATGAAATATTATAATGAAGCTTTAAATATTAATCCTGATAATCCTCGAATTTATGGAAAATGCGGTATTGCTTTTTGGGAACACGATTACGTTGAAGAAGCAATTATTGCTTATAATAAAGCTATTGAATTAAATCCAAATTATGATATTGCATATAATAATTTAGGTGTAATTTATTTAGATGGTATTGGTAATATAAAAGAAGCATTAAGACTTTTTGACAAAGCCATTAGTATAAACCCAAATTATGCTCTTGCAAATTTTAATGCTGCCCGTGCTTGTGAAATTATTTTATCAACTCATGATGCTATAAGTTACTACCAAAAAGCCCTAGAAATCAATCGTCAAACTAAAGAATTGGATGAAAATGAAATTATATCAAGACTTAAAAATTTATTTGATTAAAAATGAAATCATCAATTATTCAATAATATCATTTTCACTATCACTTTCAAGTTTTATATAATAGGCTTCTTCCCATCTTAAATCAATATACTTAATTTTATTTTCTAAAGTTTTTGCTTCAGGTAATATTGACTGAATGTATTTCACACGATTTAAAGTTGTATCGTTTATTTCGCCTATACGAAGAAAATTGCTCTTTATTTTAACATATACATCTTTTGGATTTCTAAGATCAATATACTCAACAGGCTCTTTTGAATATATTTCAATGGTACGTCCTAAAGTTTCAAGTTCATTAATTTTTTTTATATCCCACCTTCTATAATCATCACCTTTTGTTCCATAGCTTAAAATTTTATAGGTTTTAATTTCTTTAGGAATCGGCAAATACTCCCGTCCTATTAATTTTCCATCTTGAGTAAAAAAAGCAATCGGAGCAACTTTTTCACTTGGTGCTATAGTTAATATGGGAATTCTTTCTTCAATCAATATCTCAAGCCGTGCCGGAAACCAGTATCTTAACACATGCACTTCATTCACAGGTGAAAGTTTTAACAACTGCTCACGTAATTGACTTGTTTTTAATAAATATATGGGTTTATGAGGCAATTGAATAAATCTTAATGAATTTAATATTTGATAATCAGGTGTAATAGTATTACCAAATATTTTCAAATATTTACTATTCGATGTTTTAAATACATCCTTGTTTAAGTACCATTGTTTTAAAGTTACTGATTTATATAAAGCAAATATTAAAAATAGTACAAATAAAAAATTAAATAAAGCACGAACACGGCTAAAAAAAACTTCCCTACGTCTTTTTTTTCTCATTTGCTTTATTTGTTGTGTACTTATATGATTATTATATTGACCGTTATTTTCCATTAAATTTATATTTCTTTATTTATTTAAACTACAACCGCTTAAAATATTTAAAACTAAATTATCATAATCCAAACCTATTTCAATAGCTTGTGCGGGTAAATCACTTAAATCAGTCATTCCTGGGCTTGTGTTTATCTCAAGAACATAAGGTATTTGATTATTATCCACTAAAAAATCCACACGAGATACATCTTTACATTTACAAGCCACAAACGCTTTTATTGCAATGTTTTTAATTTTTTCTTTTAAATCACTATCAAAGCCTGCACCCATAATGAATTTGGTAAGCCCTGGAGTATATTTTGCTTCAAAGTCATACCATTTTGTTTTTGTTTCGAATCCTAAAACTTCGGTTGCTACAAGATTGTTGTCTATTTCCAAAACACCAACAGTGCAGCTTGTGCCTTCAATATATTCTTCAATTAAAATGTCCTGATTACATTTTATTGATTCATTAAATTTTTCAATCAATTCTTTTTCATTCATAACGCAAAACATTCCAATACTTGAACCTTCACACACAGGTTTTAGCATTAGCGGATATTTTAAATCCTTTACTTTTTCAACAATATTTTTTTCATCTTTGTTAACCAACACAGATTTAATTAACGGAATATCACCATTTTGAGCCAAAACAAGTTTTGTGCATGCTTTATCCATACATATTGAACTTGATAAGACTCCACAGCCTGTATATGGAATTTTTAATATTTCCAACAACCCCTGAATACAACCATCTTCTCCATACTTTCCATGAAGAGCGTTATAAGCATATTCTATTTTTTCTTCTTTTAGTTTTTTTGTAACATTTTCATCAACATCAATAAGAATAGTATTTTTAAAACCTTGTTTAATTAAAGATTCATAAATTTTTTTGCCTGAACGTAAAGATACATCACGCTCGTTTGACATTCCGCCATAAAGTATACCAATTTTTATTTCTTTATTTTTTATATCTATCATATTTCCACCCATCACCCATTTTATATAGTAATATAATTTTAATCTTCTTTTTTACTTTTTAAATTAGTCCAAATCTTATTTTCTTCTTCATTAATACCCGCAATAAATTCAATTTCAGGCTCTAAATTAATTTTATATCTATCATAAACGACATTTTTCATAAGTTCCATTAATTTTAAAATATCAATAGATGTTGCATTATTTTCATTAATTATAAAGTTTGCATGGTTTTCCCAAACTTTAGCCCCATTTACACTAAAAACTTTAACCCCGCTTAAATCAAGCAATCTTCCGGCACTATCACCTTGTGGATTTTTAAAAATACTTCCTGCATTGGGTAGTTTTAAACTTGGTTGACGTGTTTTTCTAAATTCCAAATTACGATTCATTATTTCATTAATTTGATTTTTATCCCCTTGATTTAAAATAAACGTTGCATTTAAAACAATATAATCTCTAAATTGAAGAATTGATTTGCGATAATCAAATTGCATATCATCTTTTGTTAAAACAATTTGTTTATCATTTTTAATATCATAAACAAGGCAAGAAAAGAAATTGTCACTTGTAAACTGATTATGACAAGAGGCATTCATATATACTGCTCCACCAACAGTTGAAGGAAAACCTATTAAAAATTCAAACCCACTTAGGCCTTTTTCATAGGCTAATTTTGAAAGTTGAGCACCATATGCTCCGGTTTGTGCTTTTATTGTATTTTCATTTTCAAAGATAATTTCATTTAATTTTGATGTAATAACAAAATCACAATTTGGATTAAAGCTTGAAATTAATACATTTGAACCATTACCTAAAACTTTAACATTTTTATTGTTTTTTAATATTTCAACAAGTTCATTTTCAGTTTCAGGAAAATAAACATTTTTTCCAATCGTATCTATTTTTAAAGTATTTAAATTTTTTAAATTATAATTTTTTTCAATAATCATATTTTTATGCCTTATTTTTTTATTAAACTTATATAATTTTCTTCTAAATATGCCCCCATTTTAGTAATGTCACCTGCACCAAAGGTCAATACAAGATCATTTGGTTTTAAAAGCGGCAAAATATCTTTTGATGCTTTTTTTATTGTTCCATCTATATAAATTGCTTCAATATTTGATTGATGTTTGAAATCTTCAACAAATTTTTGAGAATTGATATTTAGAATTTCAAACTCGCTTGCAGCATAAACATCAGTTACAATAAGCAAATCAATATTGTTATTTTTAAAACATTCAATAAATTCATCCCAAAGCCCCTGTAATCTTGTATATCTATGAGGTTGGAATATTGCAACTTTTCTCCTTTTTGAATTAGAGATACTTTTTAAAGTGGAACTTATTTCTGTAGGATGATGTCCATAATCATCAATAACTATAATATTATTAAACTCGGCTGCTTTTTGAAACCTTCTTCCCATGCCGGAAAAACCTGTAAAATATTTGCTTATATCATCAAATTCAAAACCTGCTTCCAAAAGTGCACTTGTGACACTTAATGCATTATATATATTATGTTCCCCCGGAATACTCATTTCTATTATTCCAAGAAGCTGTCCATTTTTATATACATTAAATTTTGAACCTAAGTCTATATAATTTATTTCACCTGCATAGTAATTAGCATTTTTATCAAATAATGAAAATGTGACGAATTTTAAGTTTTTATCTTTATTTCGTTTCAACAATTCCATTGTATTTTCATTATCTTTATTTATAATAACAACACTATTTGCTTTTAAACCTGAAATATAAATATCAAAAGTTTCAAACAAAGAAGCAAGACCATCTTTATAAAAGTCAATATGGTCTAATTCAAGATTGTTAATAACGCTTATATTTGGTGAATATTTAACAATTGTACCATCGGATTCATCTAACTCCGCAACAAAATAATCATCACCATTATAAAGAGCATTTGTATTAATTTGAGGAACTATACCACCAACAATAAAAGATGATTTTTGATTGGCTTTATTTAAAATATAAGAACATAATCCTGATGTAGTTGTTTTGCCGTGTGTTCCTGAAAAACCAAAGAATATTGTATTTTCTTCATCTTGTGTTTTTTTTGCTATATAGCTTAATAAATCAGATCTATGAAATATCTTTAAACCAAGTTTTTTTGCCTTTATTAACTCGGGATTATCTTTATGTATTGCTGTTGAAACAACAACAACCAAGTTTTTTTCATCTTTAATATTTTTTTCATCGTGTCCTATAAATATTTCTGCACCCATTTCACGCAAGGGATTTAAATATTTACTATCTTCAATATCAGAACCTGAAACTTTATATCCCTTTTTAAGCAAGTATTTTGCACATCCGCTCATACCTATGCCGCCAATTGCAATAAAATGGAATTGCATTTTATTCATGAAAAATTTCCTCTATAAAAAAAATATCTTATTTTTATATTATAAAACAAAATTTTTAAGTTATTTAATTGTTACATTTTATTAATTTTTTGTTAAAAAATGTGATATAGTTTTAAATAGTAATATGATAAACAAATTAAAATTATTAATTCATGATATATATTGGGCATGTCAACTTCCTTTTTTAAAGAAAAAGTATACTTTTGAATTTGATGAGGAAGCGTTTAATGATGACTATCAAAAAAAACAAAACAATATTCAAAATGAAATAATAAAAATATTATCATCTTTTGATGAAAAAAATGATAATAGTGAAAATGAAAATGAAAATGTAAAAAAAAGCTTTATACTTGAATATCTAAAAAAAAATAATATAAAAACCTATAAACTATACTATAATAATATCGTACAAACAAATCTTCATTTGTATCAAGGATTTATACCTAAAAATAAAGGCTTATGGTCTTTTGTTTTGAATATTATCTTATTATTGAATGGCAATAAAGTAAATTTGAATTTTGAAAATGATGATTTGATTTTATATGATGATTTTTCAGAATATCATGTTTTTATATATAAATTGTACACTTATTTGCAATATAAAAATAAATACCCATTTATTAACGAGAAAAAAAATATAAAATTTATAAAATTATTAACAAAATCAAATAGAAATATTTTAAATGGTTTAAGTATGAAAGAAATAAAAATACTTGAGAAGCTAATTTTATATGAAAAAGAAGCACTCGGTTTTTCAATTGGAATATTGAGAAACAATGCAAATATTTATGAAGAAGCTAATCAAAATGATAAATAGTTTTTCCAACAATTTCGCCATTTAAAGTTATAACATTTTCATCAAAAATAGGATGTGATTTTAAATTTTTATATTCTATTTCATTAATCCAGTTTAGTTTTTTTATCATTTTTAAAGCAATAAGATTTCTTGCTTTTTTACTGTTTCCATTTGCCATTTTTATTGACAAAACTTCGTTATTAAAGTCATTATAAATGCAAATCAAACCTCCTGCTCCATTTTTTGCAACCAGATTTTTTGTATTTTCCATAATAACACTATCAAGATTGTTATCCCCACCAATAACTTTGGGATATTTTTTATAGGCTTCTTTTATTCGATTATATTTTTTGTTTTGGAAAAGATTTTTAAATCCAAATGCAAGTTCATAAAGACTTGAAATAATAACAGGTGCTAAACATCCATCTTTTGTAAGTGTTGCTTGACCTTTTATATTACATAATTCAATAAGTTTATTTATGATTAATTTTTGAAGCGGATGATTATAATCACAATAACAATCCATATTCCAGTTGTTAAGTTTACAAATTGTAAGCATAAATGCATGTTTGCCACTACAATTATTATGTATATTTTTTATTTCTATATTATTTTTTATATAATCTATTAAAACGTTTTGATTATATGGTAAATGAATAGGACATTTTAAATATTTTTCATCAATATCATTTACATCTAAAACAGATTTAACAAGTTTTATATGATAATCTGTTGCCTGATGAGAAGCTGCCATAATTGCAATTTGTTCATCGTTAAATAAATTATCAAAACCTAAATCAAACAAAACACTCAGCTGCATTGGTTTTGCACAAGAACGATGACATATTTGAAAATCAGCAACGTTATCGTTTGATTGATATAAAATGTTGTTGTTTTTATCAAGAACCAAAATGCAACCAAAAAAACTTTCTTCTTCTATATTATTTCTTGAAAAACTTATTAACTTTTTATATTGATTAAGCATTTTTTATTTTCTATTTGACATATATATTGACTTTTTATACGATAAACAAAATAAGAATAATATTCAAGGTTTTAAATTATGGAAAATAAATGCGGGTTTATCTCAATTGTCGGTCGACCTAATGTTGGCAAAAGCACTTTACTTAATGCTATTTTAGGACAAAAGATTGTTATAACAAGCAACAAAGCACAAACAACACGCAAACGTATGCGAGGGGTTTATACCGACACAAGAGGTCAAATTGTTTTTTTTGATACTCCTGGAGTGCATAAGCCTGTTGATAATTTGGGTGAATTTTTAATTGATGAAGTGATTGAAAGTGTTAATGATGCGGATTTAATTATGTTTTTGATAGATGCTTCTCAAAAAATAGGAAATGGTGACAGATGGATTATTAATAATATTATTAAAAGTAAAAATATCATTGTTGTTTTTAATAAAATAGATTTGGTTGAAAATGAAAACAAATTACAAGAGAATATTGAAGAATATAAAAAATATTTTAATGAAAATACATGTTTTGTTCAAATTTCAGCTATAAATAAAAAAAATATTGAAAACTTACTTGAAATTCTTTTTGAAAAACTTCCAATTGGAGAAAATATTTATCCTGATGATTATATAACTGATGAAACAATGCGTTGTATTGCTTGTGAAATTATCCGCGAGAAAGTTTTGAATAATACAAAAGATGAAGTTCCTCATAGCGTTTTTGTAAATATTGAAAAATACGAAGAAAATGATGATATAGATAGAATTTTTGCAATAATTTATGTTAATCAGGATTCTCAAAAAGGAATTTTAATTGGCAAAAACGGAAGTATGCTAAAAAAAATAGGCACAGAAGCAAGATGCGAACTTGAAAATACGGTGGATAAAAAAGTTTATTTGAATTTGAATGTCAAAGTTGAAAAAAATTGGAAAAAAAATAAAAAATTAATAAAAAATAAATTATTCTAGTATATTATTTTTCAAGCAGCATTTTTATACTTACTGTTGAGAAATTTTTTCTATTATATTTTTCTTCAAGTATTTTTTGTGTTTTTTTATCAGGATAAATAGATGTGTGCCAATTTCTAAATTCTAAAATTTTGAATTTGGAATTATGTATTAAATCATAATAATCATCATAAAACATATGGTTTAAAAAATCCCAATTATCAAATTGTGGCATTAATTTTTTAACAATATCATCATTATAATTTTGTTTTAAAATATCATTTATTTCTTCACCGGAATATAAAAGATGTGCCCAATAAGGTATTTTTATATTATTAAAATACACATCAGGATTCACATAAACATGATGTCCTTTGTAACAAGACCAAATAGGCCCAAGCAAAGCTGATAATTTGCCTTTTGGTTTCAATAAATCATATAATTTGTCAAGCACTATATCAAGATTATGAATATGTTCAAAAGAATTTGTTGCAATAATAAAATCATATTTTTTATTAGTTTTAAAATCTTGAACATAAATATTTTTGTGTTCCCAAAACTCATTTTTAAAATCGGTTTTGTAAACAGGATCAAAGGAAATCCAAGATTTTACATTCAACACTTCAGAAGTGATTTTAAAATTTGTCATTCCGCCAACTTCCAAAACATCTTTATTTGCAAAAAGATTTAATTTAATACATTCATTCAGGTGGTTTTGCTGCCAAATAGGTAAAGATTTTAACATAAATTAATATTAGCACAAATTTTATTAAAATAAATAATTACCATTTTTAGTAATGTTTTTTTAATATTAGCAAGTTATATTAAAAGTGGAGAAAATTTTATGCAAGATGAACAACTAAAACCATTAAAAAAGTGTGAGAACTCAAAAAAAGTTTTAAAGTACATTGAAAAATATTTAAATGATTTAATGTTTCATTTTGACATAAATGAACGTGAGTTAAGCTTGCTATTAAATCAAATAAGCCGTAATTTAAATAAAAAAAATACAACAAAAAAATGGTGGCATTTTTTTAAAATAAAGTAAAATAAGTATATTATATTATTTGAGGAATTTATGTCAAATAAATATACTTATGAACTAGATGAAAATTTTCTAAAAGAATTTCTTACTTTGGGCGATTGTGATGTAAAAGACTACAGTAACATTCGTGAGGAAGTTTTTACAATTGCATTAAAAAATATTAAACGTTTATGTATGAATCAAAAAAAAGATATTTCACAATATTCACAAATAGAAGAAGAACAAAATTTAGAAAAAGTCTTAATAGTTGATGACCTAGGGGTTATAACTTATCAACTTGAAGTATTATTCAAACGCATTGGTTTTTCACCTATTGTATCAAAAGAAATATATGATGCTATTGATAAATTTAAAAAAAACGAAATAAAAATAGTGATAATGGATTTATTTATACCAACTGAACGTGAAGGATTTATTTTGCTTGATGAACTTATTAAAATAATAAAATATAATAATCTTGAAACAAAAGTTGGTATAATAACGGCTTCAAACAAAAAAGAACATAAAATTACCTGTTTAAGTAAAGGTGCAAATTTTTTCATGGAAAAAACAGACAACTGGCAAAAAACACTTATGGATTTATGCCAAAATTCTTAAATGTCATCTATATTAATGATTTAAATGTTAAAATTTATAACTATAATTTAAAAAGTAGTAAAAGTGGTATTTTAAGTGGTTAAATCAGGTAAGAATCTAAAAAAAGCTCAAATTAAGACAAATAACCTAAAACTTGTCGAAAAAAAAGAAGTATTGACAAAACCATATAATGACATTGATTTAAACAATTGGAAAAATTATTCGCATGTATTAACAAATACATTATGGGAATTTGAATCACGTGAAAAATCAAATGGTCACAGTTATGATTATCATGGTAACTATATACCTCAAATAGCCAATCAATTATTTGAACGTTTTACCAAGAAAAATGATATTGTTTTAGATTTATTTTTTGGTTCTGGAACATCCGGTATTGAAGCTTTAAATATGCAAAGACGGTGTATTGGCGTTGAATTAAAAGAAGAACTGGTTGAATATGTATCAAAAAAATTCACAAAAAAAGACTTAGTAACTAAAATGAATATTATATGTGAAAATAGTGCATCAGAAACTGTTCTTGACAAAATAAATGCAAGACTTGAGATAATGGGTGAAGAAAAAGCTCAGTTTCTTGTCTTACATCCACCATATGATGATATTATCCAGTTTTCAGATAAAAAAGAAGATTTATCAAATTGCAAGTCCACAGCTCAATTTTATGACTTATTTGAAAAGGTAGCTAAAAATGGATATGAATGTTTAGAAAAAAATAGATTTGCAGCTTTAATTATAGGCGATAAATACTCAAATGGTGAACTTGTACCGCTTGGATTTGAATGTATGGCACGTATGAACAAAATAGGTTTTAAAACTAAATCTATTATTGTAAAAAATATTGAAGGCAACGAAAAATGTAAAGGTAAAAATGCAAATTTGTGGCGTTATCGTGCATTATATGGCGGGTTTTATATATTTAAACACGAATATATAATAATTTTTCAAAAAAAATAAAAAATTTGTGTTAAAAGTAAAATAATGTGGTAATATTATATTATGAGATTATTAAAAGGAGTTTTTTATGAAAAAAATTAATGCGTTATTATTCACATTAGCAATATTATTCTCATTAAATTTAAAGGCAAATGCTGATGTTTTAGGCTCGGCTAATTATAAAAAAATTGAACAAAATTATAATTATGCTAAAGCTGTATATAAACAAGTAGATGATAAAGTTTTAGATTTGCAAAAATTTCTAATGCAAAAAGAAAAAGAATATAAAAAAATTGAATCTCCAATAAATCGTAAAAACTTTGAAGAACAAACACAAAAAGAATATAAAGCTAAAGAAGATGCTGTGTTAAAATTTAAAGTTGCAAAAGAAGAAGAAGTTTATAATAACATAATTAATGCAACAAAAGCTGTAGCCAAAGAAAAGAAAATTGATACGGTTATTGATTATCGTATGATATTTATAGGCGGTGTTGATTTAACTGATGAAATTATTAAATATTTAAATACAACAAAAAAATAAATTTAAAATAACCGGTAACAATAATAAAATGTAGTCATTTTGGAGTTATTTAGTGAATATAATTGACTTAATTGAAAAAAAGAAACAAAAAAAAGCTCTAAATGAAGAAGAATATAAATTTTTTGTTAACGGATATTTAAATGGAGAAATTGAGGATTACCAGGCTTCTGCTTTGCTTATGGCAATTTATTTCGCCGGGATGGATATAGATGAAACAACATATCTAACAAAAGCTATGGTAGATTCAGGAGAAAACTTAGATTTAAGTTCTCTTGGTAAATATATAATAGATAAACACTCAAGCGGTGGAGTTGGTGATAAAATAACTATTATGTTTATGCCAATTGTTGCATCATTGGGTGATTTTAAAGTTGCTAAACTTTCAGGCCGCGGACTTGGACATACAGGTGGAACTATTGATAAATTCGAGTCAATACCGGATTTTAACGTTAATTTAACAAATGATGAATTTATAGAACAGGTTAAGCGTATAAATATAGCTATATCATCACAAACAAAAACACTAGTGCCGGCTGATGGAAAAATATATGCTCTTCGAGATGTAACAGCAACAGTTAATATTATTCCTTTAATTGCATCTTCAATAGTTTCAAAAAAAATAGCAAGCGGAGCAAATTATATAGTCCTTGATGTTAAATGGGGTATTGGTGCATTTATAAAAACAAAAGATGAAGCTTTAATACTTGCACAAACAATGGTTGAAATAGGAAAACGATTAAATAAAAAAATTATTGCCTGTATAACGGATATGAATATGCCATTAGGACGTTATGTAGGAAATTCACTTGAAATTATTGAAGCCATCGAATTTTTAAAAGGTAATATGCCTTGTGATTTAAAAGAAATTACTTATTCATTAATTGCAACAATTATAAGTAAAACCAATAATTTTAAAACAAAAGATGAAATAATTAATGCAATAAATGAATCAATATATTCAGGCAAGGCTCTTTGTGCTTTTAAAAATATGATTAAAAATCAAAATGGCAATGTTAATATTATAGATGATTATTCACTGCTTGGTAAAACAAATTATGAATATCATATAAAATCCAATTGTCCAGGATATGTTAAAAATATAAATGCTTTAAATATAGCGAGGGCTTGTAAACTTTTGGGTGCCGGCAGAAGCAAAAAAAATGAAAAAATTGATTTAAATGCAGGTATATATTTGAATAAACATTATAATGACAATGTCAACAATAATGATATAATAGCAACGTTATACTATAACAATTCAGACTATATTGATGAAGCTATTAGTCTTGTAGGCGAAGCATTTGAATTTAATTCTGATAAACAGCCCGAACGTAAACTAGTGTATCAAACTATCGAATAAATAAAAATTTCTTGACACTAAATTTTGTTCTTGATATTGTATTTAGGTAAGTTAAATAATTTGCGTCTGTAGCTCAGCAGGTAGAGCACTCCCCTTTTAAGGGATAGGTCGCGCGTTCGAATCGCGCCAGACGCAAATTTTTTTATTAGAATTTTTGAAATTTATTAAATAAAATTTAACTTTTTTTAACATGTTTTTTATGATTTATTTCCTTAAAATATTAGTTATTATTTAAAAAAATAGATTTGTTAAAGAAAAAATTTTCTAAAAAGATTTAAACTATTAAAATAACTGCACAAAAATTATTAAAGATAATTAATGAAGAAAAAATATTAGCGAAAATATATGCTGAAAATCATTTAAGCAAAAAATAATTCGCCTTATGCACATTTCTATAATTATAAGAATAATAAAACGAAAATAATATTTATAACACTATATAAATAACATAAGCTCAAATAACCTTGTTATAAAACATCTTCTGTAGCAAAAAAGTTTATATTAAAAACATAAACACTAATAATCTAAGATAAAATTCAGATATAAATAAGTGTATATTTTATAAATTATTCATAAAAAACGATATTCAAAGAATATTTAACCAATAATGTATTTAAATATAACAAGTTTGGAATACTTTTCTAATTTCCTAAGCTTAAACACTAAGAAGAGGTATAAGGTTTGCAAAAAAATATGAGAAGGAAAAAAGATATAAAAAAAACAAAAGCTTTTTACTTATATTCATCTAAATCTAACTCAAAGATATTTATATATAACCAATAGCTAGCAAAAACAATAGTAGAAAATATTAATTTAAAATTAATATGAACACAGGAAAAGAATGTCAAGTAACACTTGATTTGAGAAAAAGTAACAGTAAGTTTGAGAATATATAATTTGAACAATTATGAAGATTTGTTAATACAGAGTATTATTCTAAAACCTATATTTTAGAGTTTTAGCATTTGAATCAACGGAATTAATATCCAATATATTTATTTTGTATTGTCGTTATAAACTATTATATCTTGGCAATCGAGTTTCATCTTAACATTATCAACAAGTTAACAGGATTTTTCTTATAAAACTGGATTTTGGTTATAACTATGTTGAAATTCATTGACAAAATTACAAAAACTAGAAAAGCTGCTGGATTAATATTTTTTAATAAATTGCTCCAAAGCTATGTTTATTGTATTCTTTTGTTTGAGGTAGAAATGGAAAAATTTGAGAAAGATGGACATACAATAATACATGGTGATGCAATTCAATCCCTTGAAACCATTCCTAATGAATCAGTAGATTTGATTTTTGTTGATCCTCCATACAATATTGGCAAGAATTTTAACGGGTTAAAAGATAAATGGGGTTCTGAGGAAGAATATTTAAATTGGTGCTATTCTTGGATTGATTTATGTATAAGTAAGTTAAAAAGCAATGGAAGCATGTATATCATGACGGCAACGCAGTTTATGCCATTTTTCGATATATATATTCGTAAAAAACTTTCTATTTTATCTAGAATAGTTTGGAGTTATGATAGTTCTGGTGTTCAAGCAAAAAAATATTATGGTTCACTATATGAACCTATATTATTCTGCGTGAAGGATAAGAATAATTATACTTTTAATGCCTCAGATATTTTGGTAGAAGCAAAAACTGGTGCAAAAAGAAAATTAATTGATTATAGAAAATCTATACCAACAGTTTATAATTCGCAAAAAGTACCTGGCAATGTTTGGAATTTTTCAAGAGTAAGGTATCGAATGGAAGAATATGAAAATCATCCATCACAAAAGCCAATTGCTTTGTTAGAGAGAATTATAAAAGCAAGTTCAAATATTGAAGATATTGTTCTTGATCCATTTTCTGGAACGTTTACAACTAGTTATGTTGCAAAGATATTGAATAGAAAAAGCATTGGAATTGAAATTCAAGAAGAATATTTAAAAATTGGTCTCCGTCGTTTAAATATAGTAAATTCTTATAAAAATGAAAGATTAAAAAAAGAATGCAAAATATACGAACATAAATTATCCAATGAGCAATTATTAGAAGCATAGCATGCAATATCATTCATTTACTCAAATAATTGAACAAATATTAAAAGAATATTTTCCAGGCGAGTATATTGATATTCTTAATAAAAGTGAGCTTTTGAATTACATCAATATAAAAACACGTTCTGCAGAAAAAGAAGCAAAATCAAGAGGTAGTTTTGGTAATATATATGCAATTTATGTATTATTAGAAGATTATATTTCGAAAGATTTTCACAACAAAGGAAATTATTCTGAATATGAAGGTGCTATATTTTCAAAGTTATTAAAAAGACAAAGAGAGTTGCCATTTGGACAAAAATTACAAAACCATGCTTTAAACCATAGGCTAAATGAAGAATTTAGAAGATATTTCCCAACTTGTGATTATATTCCTATTTTACGAAATACAGAAACAAGTCGCTATTGGTTTAATGAAAATCTTATTAAAATTTCAGTTAAAAATAAAACATATAATATAGCTGAACCTATTATAAAGATTATCAATAAATATATTGAAACAAAACAAGCTTCTTTAAATGATTTTTTGACAGCTTGTAATTTAATAAGCAAATATGAATCAAAAGAAGATATTGAAAAATTTATTAGAAAACTCTTAGCACCACATACGGATGCAAGATTATTTGAAATTGTAAGTTTTGCAATACTGAAGTATTATTATCTTTCAAAATATGTGTATTTTGGTTTTTCCAAAGAAAACCTTAAGAAAGAACATCTTCACTTGTATAAAACTGGGCGAACAAATGCAAATGATGGTGATATAGATTTTGTAATGAAGCCATTAGGCAGGTTTTATCAAGTCACCGAAACTTTGGATTTTAAAAAATATTTTTTAGATATTGATAAAATTGAACGGTATCCGATAACATTTGTTATAAAATCAGAAGATGATGAAGAAACTATAATGAAAAATATTAAAATTAGTGCTTTAAATAGTTATAGTGTTTTATCAATTGTTAATAAATACATGGATTGCATAGAGGAAATTTTCAATATCCCTAAATTGATTCAAATATTTGATATTGTTGTAAAGAATGACAATTTAAATAGTATTTTGCAAGAGATAATATTGCAATGTAAATTAGAATTTAATTTCACAGAAGAGTTGTGCGATGAATAGTAAAAGGCATCTTATATTTATTGTTTCCCCATATATAAAAACGCCTCAAACTTATAGGTTGGACTTATAGTCTAACAATCGGATATTAATCGAACTGCTAAAATTCTTTGATTTCGGTAAACATTTTGCGAATGTTAAAAGTATTCTTTGTATATTCTAATCCTAATAAAGTCCTGTTCCAACCTATTAAAAAATAAATATCATACGGCTTCCGACGGCTATAATTTAGTGTTGTTGGGTAACGAAGCCTAAACATACAGATAAAACACTTCTCACCCAATAGGACTTTAAAATACAAAGAAACATCTAAAAGCAATAATAAACCTATAAAAATATGCCACAACTCGGAATCGAACCAAGGACACAGGGATTTTCAGTCCCTTGCTCTACCAACTGAGCTATTGTGGCATAAGATTATATTATCAGTAAAAAAAATCGAAGTCAAGTAATCTTTTTAGGGACTTATATACAAGTTTACACACTGTTGCCCCGTCCGGAGGACATTAAAATATTTAATTTGTTGAAGTTTAATAATTTTGCCATCCTCACCCCAATCATCAAGTTAAAAAAGGAGAGAAAAAATAAAGAAGTCGGAGAAAGAGGTCAACAATGGCAACCCATACGCAGGTTTGAGTAATAGTTTTTAAATAATAATAAAATATAAAGCCTTTCAGGCGGAGGCACTTTTCTTGGATTTGCTCCACGCTCACAGAGTCTCACCTTTTGAGCTTCGCTCAAGTCGGCTCGTTCTGTTCGCTATCCGGATTCGCTTCACTCCATCCGTACGCAAATCCGCTTGTGTGGACAAAGTGCCCAAAACCGTAACCCGACTTGTCACTCACATTCTCACTAAACTCAACCCAAGCAGCCTTAACTCGTGCTTCGCACTCAAACAAAAGGCTGCCTGTTGTTGTTTCGTAAAGCGAATTTTACCCTAAAGGGTACCCTCCCTTGTATGGATCAACTTCGTTTCGCCTACAAGAGGAGCTGCCGGACGGGCGAAGCCCCGAGGAGCGAAAAAGCGTAAGCCGTGCGAAGCTTTAGACGAGGAAGCGACCCAGCTTCCGAGTATAAAGCGAAGCAGTTAATGACCGCCGTAGGAAAGACGCCCGAATGAAATGAGGGCGGATACCACAGGCGGGAAAAAAGCCGAAGCCGGCAGCACGAAGTGCGACAGGCGAAGTGCTTTGAGCTTGAAGGAAATTCAAGAGAGTGATAATTGTTCGTGCCTGCGTATGGGTTACATTTATTAACTTTATTCTACGACTATTTAGTATTTTTAAAAAATTGTGAAACAAAGTTGCACCGTCCGGAGGTCACATAGCTTTTATCAAAAACGTTGTAACAAGCGTAAAATAAATAAATAATCCAACGACATCAATTGTAGTTGCAATAACAGGACCCGATGCAATAGCAGGATCTATTTTTAATGATTTTAATATAAAAGGAGTTATTGTTCCAATTAATGTTGCAAGTGTCATGTTTATAACCATTGCAAGTCCAACAATAACACCAAGTTCTATATTATGTTGCCATTTTATTGTTGTTAACATAACAAGTAAACCAAATAATAAACCTATAGCAAGACCTACAACAAGTTCTCGAAATATATATTTAAATGCCTTTTTTAAATTAACCTGCCCTGTCGACAATCCACGAACAATTAAGGTTATGCTTTGTGTGCCTATATTTCCACCAAGACCTGCAAGAAGTGGCATAAATATAGCAGTTATTGGCAAAAGTGCAAGAGTAGCATCAAATTTGTTAGCAACCAGAACAGCAAAAAATTCACCTATTAATGTTATAAATAACCACGGCGTCCGTGCACGAACCGAATTTATAACTTTACCTGATAATATATCGTCCTCATCAAAAACATAAGTTGTAATACCTGACGATGTATAAATCTCTTCAGTTGTTTCTTCTTCAACAACATCCTGAACATCATCCCATGTAACAATCCCTTGAAGCCTATTATAAAGATCAACTACAGGAAGTGCATTATACTGATACTTCATAAAAATATCAGCCACCATATCCTGAGGATCATCAACATGAAGACGCACAATATCACGTATCATAATTTGCCCAATTTTTGTGCTTAAATTTGAAGTAAGTAATATTCTTAATGAAACAACCCCAAGCAAATGCTTTTGTTTATCAGTTACGTATAAATAATATAACTCAATATTATCATCAATAGCTTTTGTTCTTATAAAAGATAAGGCATCTTCAACTTTCATTTCCTGATTAATTGTCAAAACCCGCGGATTCATTATTCCACCCGCCGTATCTTCTTTATATGCAAGCAATTCCCGCAACTGATTTGAAAGTTTACTTGGAAGTTTATTTAAATAAGATTCAGTCTCATCCTCTTCCATATCACCAAGAACATCTGCTACTTCATCATGCGGCATTTGCATTATCAAATCAGAAGCAAGACTTTCATCAATACCACTTAATATTTCCACTTGATATTGTGGGGATAAGTATTCAAGTATTTCAGCTTCTTTTTGCTTATCTATCAATAAAAAACATTTTATACGTTCTTCTTCTTTTAACTGAGGCAAAATTTCAGCTAAATCAGCACTATGATACTTCTCCAGCAAACTTTTTAAAGCTTCGTCATTATTATCACTTAATATCTCTTCTATTCTATCAATTATATTATTTAAATTCATTTTGCCTCTTTTATTATAATATTATCTTAATTCCAACTTGAATTATTATCATACAAAAATTTTTTTAAATTATCCTTATCAAAAACCTCAATACTATCTTTTGAATGAATTAAAATTATTAAACTTAAAAGTGATTTAAATATTGAAAACTCATTTAACATAAGTTTGGCACGCAAATCAGCCACATTGTCTGTCAAAAATTCAGTAATTAAAGTTTTATTCTTATAAACAAGTGAATTAAAGTAATCAAGTGCTTCCTGGGTATTTATACCTTCAAAATATATTATATCAGGTGATTGAAATTCAATAAATTTTATAGCTTTTGTTAAATTAAAACCTATATTTTCATTTAACTCACATTGATTTATTCCGTTTCCTAAATCGTATTTTGCAATAGATTCAATTGTCATAATATTTTTATTACTATTTTTTATACCAGTCAAAAGAGAATAAATTATATGTGTTTTACCACTTAAAGGGCCGCCACAGGTTAATATTATTCCGGGTGATTTAAGTGCATTTTTTATTTTTATCAAATCTTGTTTTAAAATAGGTAATTTTTCTATTGAACATGGCGAGTTATATATCTTTAAAGATATTCTTTCTCCATGAATTGTAGGAAAAGCAGATATACTAGCTATTAATTGTTGTTCATCTGCTTTAAAAACAAACTTACCCAATTGTGGTATTTCACTGACTTGAGGATCCAATCCGGATAATATTTTTAATCTCATAATAAATGAACCAATTAAAAGTTCAGGTATCGTTCCCATATTTTTATTTTCATGATTTACTTTAAAGTTAACACTTAAACCATTTGGAGTATATTCAAAAAACAACTCATGAACATTTTCTACAAGAGCCTGCTCAATAATATTTTTTATAAGTACTTGTATATTCTCTTCACTTAAGTTTTGATTATTTATACTTTCCTGCCAATTAATTTTCTTTTGTGACTCGTTTATATGAATTTGCCCCATAGTATTATTTGTTTCATAGTATTTTTCTATTTTTTTCAAAATAGATGATTCCGCCGATAACACAGGCTCAATTGATAACCCGGTTTTTTCAATAAATTTATCAACTATAAACAAATTTAAAGGATCGCTCATTGCAACAGTTAAGCAATTTTCTATCTTAAAAAGCGGAATAACCTTATATTTCAATACATCATTAAAACTTATATAATCCAAACATTTTATATCAAGATCATAATCATCAAGATTCACATAAGGAATATGCAATTTTGATTCAATAAACTTTAAAAGTTTACTTTCTTCAATTAAATTAGAGTTAATAAGAGCCTGACCAAGATTAATATTTTGCACCTGAGCTATTGATTGAGCATTTTCTATATCTTCATACGAAATCAAATTTTCACGAACTAAATCGTATTTTAATTTTTCAAATGTTTTATTTGTCGAAGCATCCATTTTATTTTACTGCCTTTAAATAATCATTAACTTTATCAACAACATAATCAAGCTCAAACGGTTTGGTTATATATTCATTTACACCTGTTTCCTCTCCTATTAATCTGTCTTCGTCCTGTGAACGTGCTGTTATCATTATTATTGGAATATTTTTATATTTACTATCATATTTTAAAAGCCTGCTTATTTTATATCCATTAATTTTAGGCATCATTACATC
The DNA here is from genome assembly GCA_944322675.1 of Candidatus Gastranaerophilales bacterium. Taxonomy (GTDB): domain Bacteria; phylum Cyanobacteriota; class Vampirovibrionia; order Gastranaerophilales; family Gastranaerophilaceae; genus UMGS1477. The sequence continues at coordinate 58,204 of CALUPO010000002.1, forward strand.
AAGTATCATTAAATCAGGTATTATTTCTCTGGCAATATTTAAACCTTCTTCACCATCAAATGCACAATAACATTCATAACCTGCATCCTCAAGTATAAACTTTAACGTTTCTACAATATCAATTTCATCATCAACTATTAAAATTTTCTTTTTTGTTTCATTTCCCATTATTTTTATTAACCTTTATTTCTTATATTTTCTAATTAATTTATATCTTTTATTATAATTTTTAATAAATCATTAATATTATCACATTCATTTGGATATAATATGCTTGAAAATAATATATTATCACAAACACAATTTAAATCCGTATTTTTTATATGAGTTTCAATTTTTTTTAATATAAAATCTAATGCAAATTTATCAGCATTATTTATAAGTGTATAATAATATTTTTTATCACCTTCTTCAAAATAAAAATCATTTTCCTCATTTGTTTTTTGACGAATTAACATTAAATTTTTATTTTTAATATCATCAATTAATGATTTTTTTAGACCATTATATTCAATTATCGAGACAACACCAAAAGTTTGTTTATTTTGAGCAGCATTATCAAACCTACGTTTTAAGTTCATAATAAATATTTCTTTATCGTTTAAAATAGGTAAACAAAATGAAAATTTTGTATATTGATTAACCTCACTTTCAACCCATATATATCCTAAATGAGCATTAACAAGTTGTTTTGCAATTGGTAAACCAAGTCCGGTTCCACCAGCTTTACGATTTAATGAATTTTCTATCTGACGAAATTTATCAAAGACCTTATTCATATCATCTTTTTCAATGCCAATTCCATTATCTTTTACTGAAATTTTATAATATTTGCCTTTTTTATTTAAAAATTTAATATCTTGATTGTAAAGCAATTTTTCGTCAATATCACTTCCATCAATAACTTTAGTTTCAATTTCTATTTGACCGTTTTCATTTGTAAACTTGATAGCATTTGATATCAAATTGGTCATTATTTGCTCAATACGTGAAGAATCAATATATAATTCAACATTACCAGATAATATATTCAACAAGATTTTAATATTTTTTTCTCTTGCAAGATTTTCAAATGTATTTTTAACAAATTCAATAGTTGCATTAATATTTTCCTTTTTAAACCAAAAATCCATTTTTCCAGCTTCAACTTTTGATAAATCAAGTAAATCATTTATAATACCTGACAATCGTTCAACATTACGTTTTGCCATATCCATAAATTTATATCCTGATTGAGAAAGTTGACCTGTTTTTCCGTTTATTACAATTTCAAGTGAATTTTTTATAGCTGTTAAAGGTGTTCTTAATTCATGTGAAACTATGGATATAAAATCTGATTTTAATCTTTCAAGTTGTTCAAGTCTTATATTTGCATTTTTTATTTCTTCATATAATATAGCACTTTCCAACGGCAACGAAACTTGTTTTGCTATAGTTTGAAAACAAGTTACATCTTCTTGAGAAAACTCTTCTTCACGAAAAACCTCAACAAGACCAAAAAACTTTTCTTCAGTTGCAATAGGTGCAAATAAACTATCATTATTAAATATATTTAAATCATACTCATTAAAAGGATGCTTTACATGTTTTATTGTTTTGATATTATATGAATCAAGTTCACATATTATATCTTTTTTATCAAAAAGATTATTATAACTTAATAAAGCTCTTAATTTTATAGCATGCTCAAACCTTTCTGACAATGGATGAAGGGAATTAATTATTAATGTTAAATCATCTTTTGCATTATAAATTAAAGTATACGAAAGTTGAAAACTTAAACTCTTTTCAAGACCCTCCAACATTATATCAATAAGTTTTGTTTTGTCTAATGTTCCGGCAAGTCTTGAAGATGTATTATATAAAACATCAAGTTGATATAAACTTAAAGCTAATTCTTGATTATTTTTTGATAAATTATCAAGTGTACCTTTAAGTCTTAAGCAAGAATTTATTGTTTGCTTCAGTAACAAATTGTTAATTGTGGGATAAACTATAAAATCTGATAATTTAATTAGCTCATAATTGTTATAATTATTCGGAACTAAAGTTATAGTTAATAAATGATCACCTTTATACTGTATCTTTATTCTTTTTAAAAATAGTGATATATCAATATTTTTTATCTCACTATCAATAATAATAGCATCAGGTGGATTCAAATTTATCAATTTTAATATTTCTGCTTCATCATCAAAACAAGTGACATTATAGCCCATTTTTAGAATATCTTTTGACAATAAGTTCTTTTTTTTATTATCTTCAACTATAACCAACAAATTTTTCATCATAATATAATTTTAACAAATATAAAAAAAATGGCTATTTTGTTACAAATCAATAAAACAAAATTATAACTATATTTTAATCATATCCAATGAAGAATCATATATAAATCCCTATTCTTTTCACTTGAATTTATATAAATTTTATGATATAATTATAATTATGAGTGATAAAATTAAATTGTTAAATATAAATAATAATAAAGATAACTTAGATAATTTAAACGAAAATAAAACAAAATTTGCTACAAATTCTCAAACAAATCCTATTTTAAAAGCATTTTTTGAATTTAAGCAAGAAAATAAAAATAAGTTTACTTTAAAGGATTTATTTAGGTAAGTATAATTGTGTATGTTTTTAAGAGTAAATTATTTTTAAATTTAACTAAAGTTCAAAAGTCATCATTGTTAAACTATTTAAAAATTTATGTTAAGAAAAATCTTGATACAAATCCAGATGAGATTTTTTATAGCTTTATTGATGAACAAACATATTACAATGAAATTAGCAATCCAAAGTTTACATGGATATATGATTTCTTAAAAAATGATAATTTCCTAAAAGAACTAAAAATTTATATTTATACTTTAAAAAAAGAATTAGAGTATAAAAATTCTCAAAAACATTTTTTTGATAAATTAAAGAAAAAAGACAAGGAATTTAGAAAAAAATTAAAAGAAAATAAGCAAAAAAAGGAAAAGCCAACTTTAAAACAAATTTATTGTTATAATAAATTATGTGAAAAACATAAAATAGACAAAGAAAATTTAAATGGACTTTCCAAATTTGATTTAGTCAATAAGATTTCACAATTAAAAAAACTTGAGGTCTAATAAATTTTGAATGAAATTTTAAAAGAATTAAAAAACATACTTATTGAAAATAATATTGATAAAAATGAAGCAGCTGCTGAAGTGGATTTTATTTTAAAATATTTATTAAATATAAAATATGAAGATATAATATTACAAAAAAAAATTAATAATAAAATTTTTGACAAAGCATATAAAATAGTAAAAAAAAGAGCATTTACAAAAAAACCTTTAATGCAAATTTTAGGATTTACTATATTTATGAATAACAAATTTAAAGTTAGTAAGGATACACTCATACCACGTGTTGAAACAGAGTTATTAATAAGAACATGTGAAAATTTAATTAGTCAAAATTCTAAAGTTTTGGAAATAGGCTGTGGTTCAGGTATTATTTCAATTATGTTAAATAAAATAAAAAATTGTAAAGTTGATAGTTGTGATATTTCCATTGAAGCTTTAAAAATAGCAAAATTAAATTCAAAAAATTTACAAACAAACGTAAATTTTTTCTATTCCGACTTATTTAAAAATGTAAATTCTAAATATGACTTAATTGTTTCAAATCCTCCTTACATTCCTCTTACATTAAAAAATTATTTACAGGAAGAAGTCAAAAATTTTGAACCACATATTGCTTTATTCACAAATGATAATTTAGGTGTTGAATATTATCAAAAAATTATTAAAAATGCATTTAACTACCTTCTTCCGGGTGGATTTGTTGCATTTGAACTTGGAATAAATCAAGCTGAACTTGTTAAAAAAATATTTATAAAAAACAACTACAAAAATATTCAGACTTTTAATGATTTAAATAACATTGCAAGAGTAATAATTGCACAAATTTAAAAAATTTCAGATACATTAATAACTTTTATATTTTCATTATTAGTATTTTTCTTCTTAACTATTAATCCTTGAAAAAGTCCTATACGACATAAATTACAACTTGTTATAATAGTGTTAATACTATTTATTTCAACATCTTTAAATTTATTTTCAGATATTTGTTTACTTGTCCTACCCCGGATAATTCCATACAAAGATCCAAAACCACAACATTTTTCAAAATTATCAACATACTTCAAATTTTCAACTTTGGATTTTAAAATATTATAATTATTTTCATTTGCTTTACAAGGTTTATGATATACTATATTTTCATAATTTTTATTTTGGCAAAATTCCAAATTATATTTTTCAATAAATTGAATAAAAGTTAAACATTTTAAATTACACTTATTTTCAAATTCATTAATATAAAGATTAAAAGATTGAAAACATGTATCACAATCAAAAAGTATATAATCGACGTCCTTAGAAATTTTTTTAAGTTTTTTTTCCCAACTTTTTTTGAAATAATTAAAATCACCTTCAAAATAACTATTAATATTACAACAACCTAAATTTGGAATAATAACTTCATAACCATTTTTAGACAACAAATTTAGTATAGCATTTTTTGAATCAGAATTTATAAAACGATTAAAGCATCCTTCAAAAAATATAATTTTTTTATTTTTAGAAATATACTTTATAGACTTATCAATTTTAATATCATTTACGGATAATTGAGCAAATAAAGAATTTTTAAAATACTTCTTTAAATTAAAAATTTTATATAATTTTATTATAAATGAAAATACATACAATTTAATTTTAAAAATAAACGGATTAAAATTTGAAAGTTTATAGTTATATTTAAATAAGGGTAATACTTTATTAAAGTTTATATCGCTCGGACAGAAAGTTTTGCATTTATTACAATTTAAACAAATTAAATCAATATTTTTTTTAAGTCTTATCTTCCCAGTCAAAATACCATAAATTATATTGAAAAAACCTTTTGCACTTTTTGTTTCATCTTTTGTTGCCTGATATAAAGGACAAACTGAAAAACACAAAGCACAACGAGAACATTTATTAACCTCATCGATAATTTTTTGTTTATTTTTCATATAATATTATGATACTAAAAAATCAAATTATGTTCTATAATAAAAAAATGAATAGTTGTGAAATTTTATTTAAAAATTTAACCGGCAAAAATGAACACCTTGCATTAAAAGCAGCAAATGAGCTTGTTAATAGTCATGATAATGAAAAATTTATCGAATACTTTTCATCAAAATTTGAATTTTTATTTGATTTTGTGCAAAATAATGTTAAATCAAGAATTGAATATAATATAAATAGTAGTAATTACTTAAATTTATTAAAGTTTTTTAAATATTATAGTTATAATCTTGACAATTTTATAATTTCAATTCTTGTTAAATATGCAAATGAAGACTTAACAGACAAGATATTAGAAATATTTGAATCCACAAATTCAAGTGATACTGAAAAAACTTATTGTGCAAAATATTTTTATTATATTCCCGATACAATTGCACTTGATATTTTAAAAGAGAATGCCTTTTCGGATTTTGAACCATTAATGCTTAACTGTGCAGGAACTTTAAATGAAATGCAAGATTATACAATGTTGGATAAAGCATTAAAAAAACTTGATGTTGATGACGATTTTGAGGTTTTAAAAGCAGTTAAATTTATTACTGCATCACAAGATAAAAAACATATAAAACAACTTTATCAAACATTAAAAAAAAGTCGCCTTAAAGAAAATATTGCTTGTGAGATACCGTATTTAATAGATATATTCAATGAAATTAAACATAATGATGAAGATGCTTTATTTTGCTTTAATTGTATAATCAACGGATTTGGAGAAATATTACCTTTATGTGAAGTATTTAATTATAAAATAAAACAAATAATGAACTATCTCACCACAAAAAAGGAAATAAATCAAAATGAAGCTATTGTTATTCTTAATACAATGTTAAAATTTGATTTAATCACACAAAATGATGAATATACATTTGACGAAAATAAACAAACAAAAAATGAATTAAATGAAATTCAAAAAATATTCGAAAACATCAAACCGGAATATCAAACAAAGTTAAAAAATATACTTATTAACAAAATTGAACCTCATTCTATATTTTTAACTGATATATTAAATTTAATTGCAGAATATCAAATTTATGAAGCTAAGGATATCCTAACGGATATGCTTAAAACATCAAATGATTTTATCACATGTGAAATTATTATTACATTAAAAAAAATAAATAAACTTGATAATAACATTAATCAAGATGAAATTATAAATAAAATACAAGATAATAATATTAGAGCAATCGTCAAAAGTTGTTTTTAATATTTTTTTAAAGTAAAATTAAACTTAAGTAAAGGATAAGGGGATAAGTATAAAGTAAATAGTTATTATTAATTCAACAACTATTTTAAAGGATTAGGTTTATGCAGATAAAAGCTCAGAATTTAGTTAAAATATACGGGGATAGACGTGTTGTTAATGATATATCATTTAATGTGAATAAAGGTGAAGTTGTTGGTTTACTTGGTCCAAATGGTGCTGGCAAAACAACAACATTTTATATGATTGTTGGACTTGTAAAAGCAAATTCCGGCAAGGTTTATCTTGATGATGAAGATATAACAAATGTTACAATGTCAGATAGAGCTCTTGCCGGTATCGGGTATTTGCCTCAAGAATCTTCCATTTTTAGAAAATTAACAGTTGAAGATAATATAAAACTTGTTTTGGAATTAAATGAAAAACTATCAAAAGATGAAAAGAAACAAAAACTTGAAGATTTATTAAATGAATTTGGAGTTGCAAAATTAAGAAAAGAACCATCAATAGCACTTTCAGGCGGTGAAAGACGTCGTGTCGAACTTGCAAGAGCTCTTGCAGCAAGTCCTGAGTTTATACTACTTGACGAACCATTTACCGGAATTGACCCTATTGCAATAGGCGAAATTAAAGATAACATACAAAAATTATCAAAGGAAAAAAATTTAGGAGTCTTAATAACTGATCATAACCCCAAAGCTACATTATCTATAACTGATAGAGCTTATGTTATATTTGATGGAAAAATAAAAATATCCGGAAAAAGTGAAGATGTTGCAGTTGATCCCGTTGCTAAGGAATTTTATCTCGGTAAAGATTTTACGTTGTAATTTTGGATTTAAAATATGTCACTCAATTTAAAAGATAAAACAATTAATATAAAAAAAAATAATATTCCTGTCAAAAATAAAAATTCTTTTTTTGAGAAAATAAAAATAAGTATTTTTGATAAGTATGTATTTACTTCTGTTTGTAAAGCTGTTTTTGCTTGTATATTTTTATTTATGATAGTTTGGATTGCTCCTGAAACTTTATTTAACACAATTCGGCAAGCTATGAAAGGAGATATTACAACAATAACAGCTATAAAAATTTTAATATTTAAAACACCTGAAATTCTTGGTAGAGCCTTACCTGTTGGACTTTTACTCGGAAGCTTATTTACTTTTGATAAATTAAGCAAGGATAGTGAACTAACTATTTTTCGAGCAATTGGATTGAATTTTAACAGAATAATTATAGCTCCTGTTATTTTAAGCTTATTCTTGACAGTTATATGTTTTTTCGTTGAAGGTTATTTTATTCCTTATTCCACTACAAGACTTGTTGAAATTAAAGATAGTATACGTGAAGGTTATTTCGTCCATAATATTAAAGATTTCAATAACGATTTAAAACAGGTAGTTATTGTCTCTAATTTTAATACTAAAAATGCAATTAATAATGTTGTTGTTTTAGATTTTTATAAAAATAGTAGCAATTCAAATGATTTAAGTGATTTATCAAGAATAACAGTAAGTGATTATGCTATCGATGATGGAAAAAAATGGACTCTTTATGGAGTAAAACAATACGATATATCATCTCAGGGCGTTTATGATGAAATTGAAACTCCTCAAACATATCAAATTTATAATGAAGGCAATTTAGCTTCTAATGTACATAAAATGATGTTATATTCAATAAAAAAACCAAAGGAAATATCAGTACCTGAGTTAAAAAGTTATATAAAATTATTAAAACAAGAAAACTTTAATGATGAGTATAATTATTATTTAAATAAACTTATTCAAAGGTATTCTCATGCTTTTATGTGTTTTCTATTTACCATTCTTGGATGTCTATTGGGATTTTCAAAGGTTAGAGAACAAAGACTTATAGGTTTTACAACGGCTATTGGTATAATTTTTGCTTATTTTATTACTTTACCATTTTTCGACATGCTTGCTGAAAAATCAATTGTTAGTCCTGTTATAACTTCAACTATTCAACCCATTCTTGTGTTTGTTGCGATTTTTGTTATTAAAAAAATGAAGGATTTATAAAGTGAAATATAAAATATTTTTAAGTTTAATTATCTTTTTTATTATAATATCTCCTTCATTTGGTAATTTTTTAAGAAAAAATGAGCATATTACACTTTTTGAACCTGTAAAAGGTGTCTATATTTTTAAAATTCCAAATAACGGCCAATATGAAGTTATACCATATGTCTCAAGTAAACTCATTACAAATAGAGAAGTATTTAAGAAAACAAATAGCAAATTTGTTATAAATGCTGGTTTTTTTGATCCTATAAATCAAAAAACAACTTCAAATATTATAATAAACCAAAAATTAGAAGCTGATTTAAAAGAAAATGAAAATCTTTTTGACAATAATGAAATCTTACCTTATCTAAGTAAAATTTCAAATCGAGGAGAATTTAGAATAAAGAAGGTAAAAAATAATATAAAATACGATATTTCTTATCCATATGAAGCTGTTGAAAAAAATGAAACAATCATTCATTCAATACAAGCAGGGCCTATAATTTTACCTGTCATGGATTTAGAGAAAGAATTTTTTATATTAAAAGACAAAAACGGAAAAATAATTCGTGAATCTGCGTCAGTTTTACAAAAAAGGGCAAGAAGTGTTGTTGCTTTAAAAAAAAATACAAACGACTTATTCTTTATTGTAGTGTCTAATGATAATCCTATGTCACTTCCTCAATTGCAAAGATTCTTAATATCTTTTGGATTTGAAAAAGCATTAAATTTAGATGGAGGGCCTTCTACATCTGTTAATTTTAAAGATTTTGAAATATATAGCAGTCATAAAGAACCACGAAAACTTAAATCTTTTTTATTAGTTAAATAAATTTTAATGTATTTATTTATTTAAAATAATATTGTAAGATTAAATTATGGCTTGTAATTTTTTAAAACAAAATGTAATTCAAAATTTGGAAAAAGATAGTTTGATGGATTTAATTTCTAATAACGAAAATTTCGATCTTCTATCTCATAATATTGAAAATTTTAAAGATGTTTTAAGTTTCCTAAATAACCATAATGAACAAATTATGGTTATTAATGGATTTATGGGATGCGGCAAAAGTTGTTTAACTAATTTTATAATCGAGCATGTTTTAAATGAAGATATTATTACATTTAAAATAAATTTTAATGGCTTAAATCATATTGATGATTTATATATTCAAATTTATTATAATTTATATCTTTATCATCAAAAACAAAAAATAAAGATGAAAACTGTTGAAATTAAAGAATTTTCTCAAAAAGTTTTATTTCATATTCTATCAATAAAACAACCTATCCTTTTTGTTTTCGATTTTGATGAAAATATTAATGATAAAATTATAAACGATTTATTTATTTTTATTAAAGAATTAACAACAAAAAAAGAAAATAAAGCATATTTAAAAATTATAATCAATTCGTTATCTTTTAATTTTGATATTTTCACTAATTATAATCTTAAATATTCAAATTCCATTATTCGTCCTTACAATAATGAAAGCATAAAATATGAATTATTTAATTTGAATAAAGCTGCAGAAAAATCTTTTTATAAATCTAAATGTGACATAGAAAATTGTAGTTTTTTTTATAAAATAACTAGAGGTCATTTTATATATATCGAGTTTATAAAAGTATTTGAAGATAAGTTTAATTTGTCAGTTAATGACTTTTTACAACAATATAAAAATCAGTCATTATATATCTTAGATTTTATTATATCAAATTTAATGAATAAATATTATAATAGATTTCAAGAATTTTTTATTTTTTTAACTTTAAACAAGCTTCAAACTCCAATAAAAATTATATATGAAAATAATCTAATCAACGAAGAAGATTTAAATGTATTAATATCAAACAAAATTGTAAAAAAAGATAATAATATAATTTATTTAAAAAGTTATGTAAAAAAATATGTACTAAACAATATAACCGATAAATTAAAAATTGAAATAACCAAATTATTGTTAAATATATATAGAATTCAATTAGAATATACACCTATTAAACGTGAAATTAAGGTTTCAAGAGCAAGCTTGCATAATGACATTGAATATCATAATACTATATTAAGTAAACTAATAGACAAAAGTATAAATATTGATAAAAATATGACTTTTAGTTCAATTAGCTATTTAAAAAGCCGTGAAATTATAACTTCATTTGATACCATTCAAAAAGACGATAACAAAAAAAATATAGAAGAAAAAAATATTAAGAATATACCTCCCTCAAATAAAGATATAAAAATAATAGAGAAAAAAATATCTCCTCTAGCTCTAACAAAAGAAGAACATCAATTACTTTTGACACCATCTTCAAAAATAAGTACAGATGATAATAAAATACAAAGTAATTTATTTAATACGGAAAAAGAACAAATTGTTAATAATATTGACAAAAAACAAAATGATTATCAAATCGATAATTTATTTGAAAGTGCTTTAAATTATGAGAAAAAACTTGAATATTATAAAGCAATTGATATATATAATTCAATTTTAAATATGGATATAGATAATGAAAATAAAAAATTAATATATACTTACACAAAACTTGGATTGTTATATCACAAATTATCAAATTATAAAAAATCATTAAATTATTATAAAAAAGCTCTTGAAATTTGTAATAATAAAAATGAAATAACTAAGGCTTATTATATATACTCTCAAATTGCAAAAATATATAAAGCTACATTTAAAAATGAATCAGCAAGAGAAATTTATGAAAAAATATTAAATGACAAAAATGCTAACCTTCCAAATAACATAAAAATACAAATAATATTAGATTATGTTGAAGTTATTAAAACGACTCAATCTGTTATTGAAACATTATTATCTATAAAAAATATTGTTGATAATTCAGGTGATATTGGTTTAAAAATTGATTATTATTACAAATTAGCACTTGGATATGATGAAATAGATGATATAGACAAAGCAAAAATAAATTATAATAGGTGTATTGAGTTAATTAACTTTGCAAAAGGTAATTTAAATATAAAATACAAAGGCAATATATATTATAATATTGGAAATATATGTTTGGATGAAAATAATGATGAAGAAGCATATAAATATTTTAAATTGTCATTAGATTTTGAAATAGAAAACAAAAATTATGAAGAAGCATATCACACCACATGTAATTTGGGTAAAATGCTTATTTATAAAAAAGATAATGAAGCATATAAATATTTTAATGATGCAATTTTATATGCAAAAAAATTAAATGATAAATTTTATATAGCAGAAGGTTATTTAAATCTTGGTGATTATTATTACTTTAAAAAGGAAGATGAAAAATCATTAAATTGTTTTCTTTTGGTTTTGTCAATATTAGAAGAAAATAAATTTTCAAATGAAAATATAAAAAATGTGAAATCACGTTTAAATGATTTAAAGATAAGATTAGGCAGAAAAAAATATGATTTTATTGTTAATAAACAATTAAAGGATTGATACAAATAATGAACGAACGAGAACTTTATATAAAGAACACTCTTTACGAAGGATTATGCATAAAACCACCTGATAATCTTACAATTGAAAAGCTAGTAAAATTTGAAGAATTATTTTTAAATTATAACTTACATACAAATTTAATGAGTAAAAATGATTTACATATAATCTTTGAAAAACATATATATGACTCACTTTCTTTTGTTAAGTTTATGAAAAAATATTTATTTTATAATAAAATAGCAAAAGTTATGGATATTGGAACAGGAGGTGGTTTTCCAGCAATTCCTATTGGAATTTGTTTTGACAACCTTGATATACTTGCTATTGATTCAACATTTAAAAAAATTACTTTCATAAATGAAGTTATAAATGAACTACATATAATAAATTTAAAAACCAAATGTCAAAGAATTGAAAAATTACCTTATGACTTAAAAAATAAATATGATATTGTAACATCAAGAGCTTTAGCACCTTTAAATATACTTCTTGAATATGGAATGCCTTTTGTAAAAAAAGATTCATATTTTGTTGCATATAAAGGTAAACATATAAAAGATGAGATATTTTTAGCAAAAAATGCACTAAAAAAATTAAACTCACAAATTGTAGACATAATAAACTATGAATTGCCTCTTGAAATAGATTATGTAAGAAATCTTGTAATAATAAAAAAATTAAAAGAAACATCCAGCCAATATCCAAGAAGTTATACAAATATAAAAAACAATCCTTTGTAATTTTTAATAAATTGTTATATAATAAAAAAGTACAAGTTTTATGGAGGCAAGTAAATATGCGTGTAGTTGTAAATGGTCGTAATATTGAGATTACAGACGCAATAAAAAGTTATGCAAAGGAAAAATTTGGAAAAGTCTTAAATCATTATGATCAGATACAAATGATAGAATTAACTTTAAGTGTAGTTAAAAATCCTTCTGTAAATGAAAAACATCAAGCTGAGGTAATATGTAAACTGCCTTCTCAAAATATAGTTTCAGAAGAAAAAGCCGAATCTATGTATGCAGTTATTGATTTACTTGCTGATAAACTGGATAGACAAATAATAAAATATAAAGATAAGCATTTGAATCCTAAAAATAAGGGTGAGTCTATTCGTTATGAAGGTGAAAATGCAGAAGATAATGATGTAGAAGAAGTAGATAACGAAGAAACTACTTTTAATGAAAATGAATAAGAAATAATGTCAAACAAACGTGAAGTAGTTGCTATAATAGGACGTCCAAATGTTGGTAAGTCTACATTTGTTAATAGATTAGTAGGTGCTCGAAAATCAATAGTTGATGATTCTCCAGGTGTTACGCGTGATAGAATATATTTTGATGTCTCCTGGTGCGGGAAAGATTTTACTATTATAGATACAGGTGGAATTATTCCTGGTGATGAAGATGAAATAATGCAAAATATATTTGCACAGGTTGAATTTGCACTTGATGAAGCCGATAAAATTATATTTATGGTTGATGCAAAAGATGGCGTAAGTCCTATTGATTTAGATATAGCCAATTACTTAAGACGTTATTCAAATAAAAAGATTTTTTTGACTGTAAATAAAGTCGATTCTATTGAGAAACAGGCATTTATATATGATTTCTATAAGCTTGCACTTGGAGAACCATATGCACTAAGTGCTCTTCATGGAAGCGGCGGTGTTGGTGATTTGCTTGATAAAATAGTTGAAGATATGGATGATGAGTGCTTAAAAGAAGATGTTGAAAAATTTATAAAAATAGCAATAGTGGGACGTCCAAATGCTGGAAAATCTTCAATAGTTAATGCACTTCTAAACGAAAATAGGCTTATTGTTTCTGATATTAGCGGCACAACACGAGATAGTATTAATTCAAAATTAAAATATGAAAACGAAAATTTTTTAATTGTTGACACAGCCGGCATTAGAAAAAAATCTAAAGTCGATTATGGCATTGAAAAATTTGCTGTTGATCGCTCTATACGTTCAATTAAAGATTGTGATGTTGCTGTTTTAGTTATTGATGCAACAATTGGTTTAACAGATCAGGATAAAAAAATATCTCAAATCATTGTTGAATCTGGAAAAGGAATAATTTTAGCTATAAACAAATGGGATATTGTAGAAAATAAAGATGCCTATAGTACATCAAAGTATAATAAAAAAATTGAATCAGAGGCTCCTTTTTTAAATTTTGTTCCTAAAATATTTATATCGGCAAAAACTAAACAAAGACTAAACAATATTTTTATCGAAGCTAAAAAAGTTTATGAAAATTATACAAGAAGAATTTCAACAAGTTTATTAAATAAAATAATAAATGAAGCATACGTTATAAACCCGCCTGTTTCGTTTAAAGGTAAGCGGTTAAAAATTTATTATTCAACACAAATTTTAGATTCACCACCTACATTTATTATTTTCATTAATGATAAAAAGCTCATAAAAGAGAGTTATAAAAGATATTTGGAAAATCAATTGCGGGAAGCTTTTAACTTTGTTGGTGTGCCATTTCGTATTTCTTTCCGTGAACGTGGCGAAGATAAAAGGAAGTAATATTTATAATTTATATATCCGGGGCACAAAGGCAAAGCCTTTGTGCCCCGGATATATTTTTTTTGTTAAATTTTGTAAATGTTATTTTTGTAAAATAGCAAAAAATATTTTTATACTTTTTATATAAGTAAATATAATTTATTTACTTAAAGAAATTTCGTATAACGAAAATAGTAACTATTAAAAGAGAGAAAAAAACATAAAAATGATGCAGGGGGGGTATGTTATGTATATAAATAAAATAAATTTATATAATCCTCTTCCTAAAAAAATTAGTTTTAAACAAAATGATAATGACAACAAAAATAAAGAGATTAATGAAAAAATCTTTCTCATAAGGGAGAATACAAAAGAAGCAAATAAAATGTTTGATTTTTTGTTTTCAACATTATTGATCGCCTCAACAATATTTATACCTAATGCAAGTCAAAAAGATAATAAATATAATTTAAACACTTATCTAGCTTGCTTGACTCCATTTTTACTTGTAAATGCTTTTTCCGGTCCTAAACTTTATGGTGAAGAATATAAAAGAAAAGTACAAAATACAGAACTTAAAAAAGAAAAACCATGGAAATACTTATTGGCTGGAATAACGCCTGCTTTATTTATAGGTTTGGAGCATATAATGTCATCAGAAAAATCAACTCCAAAAGATGGAATGTATAAAATTGCAGGGGCCGCAATTGGGGCTATAAGTAGTCTTGCTACTTATTTCTTAAAAAATCAAGCCGTAGAAAATTGCGAAAATGAAGTCAGCAAACTCAAATCCCAATCAGCATAAAAAGCTTTTAAGTTTTAAACTTCCAAAAATCCTTTGAAAATATTGCAATAAAAGGGATGACTTCAAGCCTTCCAATAAGCATATTAGAAGCAAAAATCAGTTTGGTTAAAGGATGAATTGTCTCAAAACTACCACTTGGACCTATTAACCCAAATCCAAGCCCAACGTTATTTAATGATGACAAAACTCCTGTTGTGGCTATTGTCACGTTTCCCTCAAGAATCATCACCAATAATATACTTATTATTAAAATAAGTGCATAAAAACTTATAAAAATAATTATTTGTGTCACTATATCTTTTGACACAATTTGGTTATTTATTTTTATAGGATAAATGGCATTCGGATGGATAATTTTTTTAATTTCTGTATTTATAAATTTAAAAATTATAAGAAATCTAACTATTTTTATTCCACCACAAGTAGAACCGGCACAAGCCCCAAGAGCCATCGCTATTAGTAAAATTACTTTAGCAAATTCATTAAATTTTGTATAATCAAATGATGAAAATCCAGTACTTGATTGAAAAGTAATAACCTGAAATGCCCCATGGGATAATGCTTCAAAAAATGTAAATTTATTAATAAATATTAAACTTAAAGTTATCAAAAAAATTAATCCTGCAACAATTTTGATATATAACACAAATTCTTCATTTTTAAAAAATAAACTTAATTTTCGTTTATTTAAGACATTATACATTAACGAAAAATTTATGCTTGAAATAAACATAAACAAAGTTACAATCCATATTACACTATAAGAGCCATATCCTTGAATACTTAAAGGATTAGAACATAAACCACCTGAACTTAAAGATGAAAATGCAATACAACAAGCATCAAATAAAGCAATACCGGACAATTTAAGCATAATAATCTGAATAAATGTAAAAATAATATATAAAGTCCACAATGCAGTGGCGGTATTTCTTATCCTTGGAGTCACCTTGTCTTCCGTTGGCCCTGGAGCTTCTGCAAAAAACATTTGCCTTCCTGCCACTTTGAACTGAGGTAAAATAGCAATAAAGAGAACAATAATCCCCATACCACCAAGCCATTGACAAAATGACCTCCAAAAAAACATTGCTTTGGGATAATTAAAATGATTTAAAATAGTAAATCCTGTTGTTGTAGCTGACGAAACAGCTTCAAATGTCGAATCAACAAAATTAAATCCATAAAAATAATATGGAATTGAAGATATAAGTGAAAATACAACCCAGGATAATAAAACAAGAAAAAGTGCTTCAGATTTTTTTAAATCATTTAAATAATCATTCTTTATAAATTTATTATTTAAAGCAAAACCAACAACAATTGAAATTATTGAAGCAAATAAAAAAGGTTTTACTGAAAATAAATCATTATAATATAAAGCAACCAATATAGGAATGGATATAACGATACCAACGTATTTACAGATTAACCCAAGAGCATTAAGAATATAAGAAAGTCTCATAACTAATCATCCTTAAAAAAATCTTTAACATTTTGAGCATTGTCTGATGTAGTAAAAATAATTAACTTATCAAAAGCTTCAAGCAAAGTATTTCCCATTGGAATTATTATGGTATTTTTTCTTTCAATAACCGCAATAAGCGAATTTTGAGGCATCTTAAGGTTCATAACAAGAGTATCTTGAAATTTTTTACTTAGATTTACCTGAAGAATTTCACCAAGCCCTTGCTCCACAGTTGTTAATATTCCTTTATCAGGATCAACAATAGTGTGTTTAATTTCATTAATAGCTGCAAATTTAGGAGAAACTGCAACATCAATCCCAACTTTTTCAAAAAGCACAATATTAGTTGCCTCAGAAACTCTTGTAATTACTTTTTGTGCACCTAATTGTTTAACAAGAAGAGAACACAAAAGATTTTTTTCATCATTATTTGTGACACAAACAACAACATCACTATCTCCAATATCTTCATTTTTAAGCAACTCTACATCCTTACCGTCTCCATTCAAAACAAGAGTTTGAGGTAAATTTGTTGATATAAATTCACATTGTTTATAATCTCTTTCAATAATTTTAGTTCTTATATTAAGTTCTTCTAAATTTTGACCTAACATAAAACCAACACGTCCACCACCAATTATTGTAACAGTTTCAATTTTTTTATTACTGCCAATGAAAAACTTAGCCGCCAAAAGATCTAAATTATGAGAAATACCCATAAAAATAACTTTATCATTTAACTTTAAAATTGTTTCACCATTTGGTATAAATAATTTATTATCACGTGTTATACCAACAATCAATGTTGAACTAGGAAAATGACAATCTTTAACTTTTTTGTTTAAAATTATTGAATTTTCTTTTATACGATATTCAATTAATGCTGCTTTACCAAAAGCAAAACTTTCAAAATTTATAGCTTCAGGTGTTGTAATCAATCGAAAAATTTGCTGTGTAAGTAAGTTTTCAGGCCTTATTACATGATCAATTAAGACTTTTTCATTAAATTCACATCCTTTCATTAAATTTAATGATTCAATATAATCTTCATTTGAAATAAAACAAACAGTCTTAATATCAGACACAATATTCTTCACAGAAATACAACTTATTATATTTGTTTCATCACTATCTGTACATGAAATAAAAATATCAGCATCTTCAATTTGAGCCTTTTTTAAAGTATCAATATTTGAACCAGAACCAAAAACAAAGTTAATATCAAGTCTATTAAAGTCATCTTTTAAATTTTCCTGATTATCAATAACAGTAATATCATGATCTTCAAAAAACTCTGTTGCTATAAGATTACCGGTATCATTTGCACCATATATAACTATATTCATTATTATAACATTAATCCAAAATCAAAATATCCTCTTTATTTTTATAATATAAACAAATCTTAAATGCAATAAACGCCAATATATCAATCATTCCATATATTAAATTATTCATATTTATGTTAAAATTTAAATTAAGAAAAATATATTAAAACTTATGATAAATTTTAATGAATTAAAAACAACAAAAGATAACTTAATCAATTATATCAAAAGTCTAAATATTGATATTAAAACAAACTCAAAATCAAAAAGACGTTTAGGCTGTCTTATTCAAAAAACAACAACATACACACAAAATATTATACAAATTTCATCACAATTATCTAATAAAAGATTTATTGAGGTATTATCCCATGAATTTGCTCACTTTATATATAATATAATGACAGTAAATATAACAAGTGATACTGCAAAATTAAGCACCATTTTTAATATTAATGATAGTGATGAAAATCTAATTAATATTATAAGAGAGGAATTAATAAACGTAACAAATTATGTTGATAAAAATTCTTCTTTTGATTTTCTAAAAGATAAAAAAAATAAATTAAAAAAAGAAATAAAAATTCTTGAAGAAACTATAAAACTAAAATATCCAAATTTTATAAAATCAAAACCTTTTTACGAATTTAATAAATACATAAAAAAATCTGAAGCCGGTTATTTACTTAAATACGATAATATAAAACTAATAACGCCATTTTTAAAACGAGAAAAAATATTATCAATAAATAATATAGATAAGGATTTTAGTAATATACCTCAAGAATTTAGAAATTATATAAAACTAAAATCATATTCAAGAAAACAAACAAATATAACAAATAAAATAAACAAATTACAAAAATACTATTACAACCCAAACGAATTATTTGCACGCTTTATCGAAGGAATAATTATTGACAAAAATCTTATAACCAAAATTGCAAATACAACCTATAAGCAATTTTATTATCTGCTTGAAAACAACTATTACCCTTATTTAAAAGAATATTTAAATTTAATAAATACTTAAAATATAATTAAACTTGTTGTATCTTATTTGGTGCAGCAGGTTTAAAATAACCTTTTTTTCTCATATAATCAGTAACTTTATCAGCTATTGGAAGAGCAATCAATGTTGAACCGAATTTATACATTAATGTAAAAACAAATATCGACTTAAAGTTTTTTATTCCTGAACATGCATTATCAATAGCTTCTTTTGTTAATTTAGGATTAGTTTTATTAACTTTTTTATATTGCTCAATTAACTTATCAAATTGTTTGTTTATAATATTATCAATAAACAAAGCACCTACAGTTGGTATAACAAAAGTTAAACCTGTATTTACCATTAAAGTTTCTTTTCTTTCCTTTGGAATATTTTTATCTTTTGCTATATTAAAAATAGAACAACCTTGAAGACATGCTGAAAAAGCAATCATAAAAAACTGATTTAACTTTTGAGAGTTGGATACTTTATTACTATTTTTAGGTAATTTTTTAGAAGCCCAGTTAACAATTTTTCTCATAGGCTTGCTATCTGCCAAAGAAGCAAACATATTATCAAGCTTATTCCATTTATTTTTGCACCAATCAACATAAATATTAATACCAGGCAAAGATTGAAAACCTTCCAAAATTTTAGTAAATAAACTTTTTTCCTCAACTTTTCCCTTAAAGCTTATATTGTTTTTTTCTAAAGAAGTATATTTATTAATAATATTTTGATTATTATTTTTCTTAAAAATATATTGATTATTTTTATATGGATTTATAATATTACTTTTCATTAATTGCAAGGCTCCTGAAGATTTTTAAAACTAACTTTATGGCGTAAATCAGAAACTACATAATCATTATTGAAATTTTTTGTAACATTTTCAAAATAGCCAGTGTTTATAGTTTTTACAGTTTGTTTCATCGAATTTATATTTTCATTTAATGCTTTTTTGATATTAACTTCATTATCATTTACATTTTTATTTTTATTGCTTTTTTTATGATTTGGGAATAAATATTTCATAGTTGGTGCAATCAAAGCAATTGTAAGAGCTGAACGCACTGGAATCATTAAAAATTTTGGCATGTAACCCACTATTTTCTTAAAAGCATCGAATTTTTTTTCATCTTTTAAATAGCCAACTTTTTGTGTAATATTTTTTGCAAATTTAGGGTCATTTAATTTTTTACCAAATTTCTTAACAGCATAAGTTATTGGTAAAACAGTAGCTGTAGAAAGCCCAAAATCAACAAAACCAGAAACAAAACTTTTAGTTGCAGAATATTGTTTATCTTCTTTTTTTGCTCCAGGTGTTGCCATAACAGCAAGTGGTTTTATAGTTAAGGATAACAAACATACAAAAATACTTTCAGTCCATGATACATCATTCATGCTTTTTAAGAAACTAGCTAATTTTTCACTTTGTAAAAACTTATTCCATTTACTTCCACCAAAAGATAAATTTTTCATTTTCCCATTAAAAAATCCGCCTCGCAAATTTAGCACCCTGGCGGATTTTGTCATACTTATTTTATTCTCATTATTACTCACAGACACACTATTCTTATCTGTTTTATTTGCACCCAGTTCATCTCTAAGTGTCTTTCTCGACATTGTATTAAATCGATGTCGACCATATAAATTTTTATCACACTGATTTATTCTCATATTTTTTTCCAAATTCAAATGCTTAACTATATTATAA
The DNA here is from genome assembly GCA_944322675.1 of Candidatus Gastranaerophilales bacterium. Taxonomy (GTDB): domain Bacteria; phylum Cyanobacteriota; class Vampirovibrionia; order Gastranaerophilales; family Gastranaerophilaceae; genus UMGS1477. The sequence continues at coordinate 78,861 of CALUPO010000002.1, forward strand.
ACTAAAAATAAAAATTGTTAAGATATTTTTTTTTATTCTTAACAAAAATTCATATTTTAAATAAACTATTCATTTTACTCTTCAACTATTCTAGCCTCAAAACCTTGTTGTGCAAGCTGTTCAACAAGAACACGTGCTTTATTTAAACTTGCAAATGAACCAACCTGAATAACATAATTTGTATTTACTTTTTTTATAAAAGGTGAAACTGGCAAATTTGTTTCAATTAATTTATTTTGCACTTCAATTGCCGAATTAATATCACTATATGAACCAATATAAACTTTTGAAAACGTACTTTTAGGCTGGCTTGTTTTTTGTTCCTCATCTTTTGGTAAATATATCTCATTTAATGTCTTATCACTTTTGCTTTCTTCAATTTGTGATGCTACTTCATTTGGCTCCATTGGCAGAGAATTATCATTATGTGCACTATTTTCATTTATTGAAAACTCTGAAGAAGATATGTCTTCTTCATTAGCACTTTTACTTTCATTAATTTCATTTTCTTCATTTTTCTTTAAATCATCTTGAAATTGATTATTATTATCTTCAAGCTGAATCCAACGTAGCCGGTAATCAACATTTTTTTTATTTACATAATCAATTTCTTCTTCAAATTCATTATCTTGAGATATATCACCAATTTGTACATCAATATTAGGTGTAAAAAAATACAGCAGTAATGCCATTAATATAAGAGTAAAAGAAAATGTCTTTAGAAAAACACTTTTTGAGTTATCATTTTTAGTTTTATTAAACTTAAAATTAGGATTTAAATTTTTGTTATCACGATTATTCATTGTAAACCCCTAAAACTTTAGTTGTTGCAAGTTTTATATCTTCAATTTCATCAATATAACTTATCATTAATTTCTCTGCAAATTCTTTGTAATTAGATACATAAGTATCATTTTCAAATGAACTTACTTCAATAATTGCTCCTTCACTTACAATATTTATTGCAAAGTGTATTAATATTGAGGTTAAAGACTTTGAAGCAATAGAAACAGATGCTTTTTTTTCATTAATAAAAATATCATCCCCCACTCGCTTTATATCAATATTAGGACAAATTTCCTTAATTAATTCAATCGCTTTAACTACAAGTAACCTTTGAAGTAACACTCCTTTATATAAATCTATATTGAAAATTTCAACAAGAAAATGCAACATTTTTTTACTATAAATAGGACTATTATCTAAAACATCTTCAATATCCACCATATGATTTATAGGAACATCACACTCACCTATAAAACTAAAAATAGCATCGCCCATTTTACCCGTCTTTCGATAAATAAAATGCGGACTTAGTTCTTTTCCTGTATATTTTAGATTATCTTCAAAGAAATAACTAAACAATTTACTTCCCCATACTAATTAATTATATATATAATAACATTTGAAAATTTATATGTCTATCAATTAAAAATCTGATTTATTAAATTTACTTGATTGTTCATTTGTAAAGCACGCAAAAGTCGTTTACAAGATTCACAAGAACCACAATGTTTTCCAGTTTTAGAATTATAACAACTAAAAATAAACTCAAAAGGAGCTTTTAACCTTATACCCGTTTCAACTATTTGATTTTTTGTAAAATTAGACATTGGGGCTATTATTTTAGGTTTATTTAATGTTGAATACTCAAATACTTTATTTTGAAGTTCAATAAATTCAATTTTATTATCAGGAAAAGTAACACCTTCTTCTTTATTTATTCCTATAACAATATTTTTAATATTATATTTATCACAAAAAGTAGCAGCTATATTTAAGAATAATGCATTTCTATTTGGTACCCACACACTTTTTGCAGTATTTAAACAAATATTGACATTATCCAAATCATTTTCATTAATATTAGGTGCTTCAGTTTTATCTATCAAGTTTTCTAGAAAATTCAATTTTATTTCTTTTAAATCAATATCATAAAATTTACAAATATTCTGAACAGCATTTAATTCCTGATTTACTACCTTTTGTCCATAGTCAAAAAATAAAGCAAGTATTTTATCATACTTAAAGTTATGTATTATATATGATAAGGATACAACACTATCAAGTCCGCCTGAGAGTAAAATTAAAGCATCAAAATTCATAAACGTTTTCATTTTTATTTTTCCTTATCAATACCTTCCTGCAATTGCGGCAATAAATTATTAAAAATCTCATTCAATTTTATATTGTTTTTATTTTGTTCTATAATTTCTATAACTGCATAAATACTACTTAAGTTAACCAAAGCAAATATACAAGCTTCAATAACATCTTCATTATCATCTTCAAGCATACAATTTTTTATTAAATTGAATACATTTTCTTTTAGACTTTCATCAATATTTACTAATGCTTCAACTACACTTATCCTCACAAAAGGTGATTCGTCTTTTAAATTTAATACTAAAGCTTTAAAAACTTCATTATTATTAATTCCAAATTTAGATATAACTTCTATAATTTTTTCTTTTAAAAAAGAAAATTTACTTAAAAGTCCATTTTTAGATTCAAGTATAGATATTAAAGGCTTTAAAGCACGGCTATCACCTAACATTCCAAGAGCTATTGCTGCAGATTCTTTAACATAAACAGATTTTTCATCTTCATCTTTTAAAATGTCAATTAAAGGAAGTACTGCATAATTATCCCCTATTTTACCAAGTGCTTCAGCACATGAAAGTCTTAATTTGTAATCTTCGTCTTTATTGTTTAAACAATATAAAAGTGGATAAACACCATCTTGACTTTTAAAATTTGATATGACTTTTGCACACAAGCATCTTAAATTATTTAACTCATTTGACACATTATTTTCATAATCTATAAAATTATCTTTTAAAAGTAATATATCAATTAAAAAATCAATAGCACGAACGTCTTTAATTTTATCAATTTGTACTATTGTATAATATAGAATATGTATATTTTTTTGGGTTTTTAAAATATATAAATAAATATTTGATAATTCTTCTTTTGAATATGTTGACTGAAGTAACGCAACTAAATCAACATATTGACTTAAATTACATGATGTAATCTTTTTATTTAAATCACCATATTTTTCATTATTTATATTTTTATTTTTCATTTTTATAAATTATAAATAAAGATAACTTATGAATTATTATTAGCTTGTTTCTTTTGAATTTCAAGCAGATTATTATGAGCTATAATGTATACAGCACATAACTTTGAACTTTTCATATACCATGCACATTTTTCTTGCATACATACCATATCAACACCGCCTGATGCACTAAGCATAGGACACACAGGAATAGAGCCAGTTAAACTTGACATATATTTTCCTCCTTAATTCCTAACATTGACGTAATAAATTACAATTTTGATCACGTCGTTTTTCTTCTTCTTTATATATTTGTGTTCTATTAATAACCTCATCAAAATCAACAAGATGAGCATCAAAATCAGGTCCATCGACACAAGCAAATTTTGTTTGACCACCAACTGTTAGCCTGCAAGCACCACACATACCGGTTCCATCAACCATAATAGGATTCATGCTAACTTCTGTTTTTATTCCAGTATCCCGAGTTATATTTGCAACAGCTCTCATCATTGGCATTGGACCAACTGCAATTACATAATCAATATGCTCGTTTTTCATAAGCCTATCTAAAACGTTTGTAACAAAACCTTTTTCTCCGGCACTTCCATCATCAGTTGTAACAAACAGTTTATAACAGGCATCTTTCATCTTATCTTCCCAGAAAATTAAATTTTTATTACGTGCTCCCATAATCATATAAACTTTATTTCCGGCATCTTTAAATGCTTTTGCAATAAGATAACATGGAGCAGCACCATACCCGCCTGCAAGACAAACAACAGTACCATAATTCTCTATATGCGTTGGCTTGCCAAGAGGACCTACTAAATCAGGAATATCATCACCTTCATTTAACATTGCTAGTTTTTTTGTTGTATATCCAGTTGCCATAAATACAATAGTCAATAAATTATTATAAATATCAACATCAGCTATAGTTAAAGGAATTCTTTCTCCGTTTTCTTCACTTCTTAATATTATAAACTGACCTGCTTTTGCATTACGAACTACATAAGGTGCATAAATTTTTAGTTCATATTGGTTAGGACATAATTCAACTTTTGAAACTATTTTATACCCACTCATTAAAAATTCCTCATTATTTTATTTTATAGTTAAAATTATACCAAAAAAAAAAATTATTCCACAATATATTTATCAAGTTCTAACAATATAATATCATTATATTTTTTAAACTTATTGGAAAATAAAAAAACTTTTTTTTCAAACTCTTTTTCAAAATATTTAACCTTTTTCATTATATCATTTTTTGATATTAAATCTATTTTTGTCAAAATAATTATACTTTTTAAATTATTATATTCAATCCAATTATTCATTATTTTATCATTTTTTTGTATAGTATGTCTTGAATCAATAAATTGAATTAATAATTTTAAATTTTCTCTTTTTAGCAAATATTGTGAAAGATTTTTTTCCCATATATTTTGAACATTATAACTAACATTTGCAAATCCGTATCCTGGTAAATCTGCAATAATAAAATTATTATTAAACTCATACAAATTAATAAGTTTTGTTTTTCCGGGCTTATTACTTGTTTTTGCAAGTTTATTGTTATTTGAAATAGTATTTATAAAACTTGACTTTCCAACATTTGAACGACCTATTAATGCAAATTCACTTAATTGACTTTCAACACAATCACATAAAGCCGGAGCACTTTTAAGAAATTTGGCTTGTTTTATTTTCATATAATTTTTTCCTTTTATACATAACTGTTGTTAAAAGATTATAAACTTTTTTATTATTTAATACAGTAATTTGTGTTGTATTGTTAATTTTATCAACAGAAATAAAATTTTTTGTTTTAAAAAAATTATCATTACTATCAAGATGTAATATATTTACTAATTCACCATTAATAATGCTTTTGGGTAACGATAAAAAAATTTCAAATGTTTTCATTATATCCATTTTATTATTTTACTAAAAAAAATAGTTTTAAACCATTATTTTTTATTAAAAATTTACATTATTGTTTAATACTAAAAACAAAAAGCCTTCGGAAAAATAATAATTCCGAAAGCTTTTAAATTGATTATTTTTATACCTCTATTCAAGCACCAGTTGATATAAACCTGTTTTAGAAGTTGAACTAACACTCATTTCACCTGTTTTAGGATCAATATATAAAATTTCCGATATACCATTTTTTAAATAGTTTTCATAAACTGTTTTGACAGTTTTTTTATTACCTGTTGTTAAACTTGAAGAACTATCATCATCAAGCAGGTTAGCTGAATACATAACATGAATTATATTCTGTACACCCTCAGCCCAGTTATCATTCTTTTCAATTATATTTTTTATTTTTGATTGGAGATAACCTTTTTGTTCGGATTTATTCATAGTATAAAATAATAAAGTTTCTAATTCTTTATTTTTTTCGATATTTGAAATATCATAATTATCAAAACTAAATAATTTATTAACAAGACTTTTACCTTGTTTTACTATTTCATAATTAAATCCACCTCTATTCCTTACAAATGAATAACTTTCATTATCTTTTAAAGTATATTTGGTTTCATAGCTATTATCATCTTTAATATCTACTTTAAATTCTCCAAGTTCACTTCCATCAATAGCTATTAGTTTTTTATAAACTTCTTTAGATTTACCAAACTTATTTGCAACATATTTATCCATAAAGCAAGCTTCTAAATTATCACCATTTTCTTTTAAAATATTTTTATCATCAAGTAAATCATTAAAAGCTTGAGCGTTATACGAATTTTCCAAACTTATTAAAGGCATTGATGAAACTATATTTTTAATTTCACTTACCTTAGTTTCAAGAACCTTACCATTTAACAAGGTATCAATAATTCCATTAATCTTATTTATATTTTTTAATGCATTAACGCAATCATCATTTTTATCAACAGCACTTAAAACATTATCTGCATATTCAGTCATATCTTTTTCAGATTTTGTTCTTACAGGTGTTCCCTGAGATATACGCCTATCTTCTTCTAATTGAATAGAATCTTTTTTATATTTATTAATTAAAAGATTTGTCGTATCTTTTACTGAATATAATAAAGGTTTCATTAGGGTTTGATCCTTATCAAATCCCATATCTTTCATGCTATACATATCATATAACAATTCAACTGCATCATTATAAATCATATTAAATTTCAACTTACCTGTTTCAGAAGCAAAACCATCTTGAATATAGGAAATTTCACGATCTTTTGCATTTTTAACGACAAATTGATCTTTTCCTTCTTCATTTTTTATTAATTCTATTTGGTAAGCAAGATTAAATATTTTATTATCATCATTACTATTTCTTATTTCAAATTTTCCATTATTAAGTATAAACAAGCTTTCACCAGGTTTGAGCTGTTCAACATTATCTTTATTAATTTCAATTAACTCACTATAATTTTTCATAAGTTCACCAGGAGTTGAATTTATCAAATTTCTCAAACTAATAAAGTTATCACATTCATTAATAACATTGTTCAAATTACCTTTATTAATTCCCTTAATTTTTTTAGTCAAGTTTATAAATTCATTAAAAGGATTCTTGTCTTTTGATGAAACGCTTGGATTTGTTTGTAAATATTCAACAATTCCATCCATTCTTTCTTGAAAGACATCTTTTGATCTAACTAATAGACTCAATTTACTATCGGTATCATTAGTTAAGCTATTAATATACCCATAAGCTTGTTGTGATGAAGCAGTCGGAATCTTAGTTATTTTCTTACTAACATAACCTTTTATTAACTCATTGTCGCTTTCAACATTAGAAGTATCAACAAAGCTTACAACCGCACCATTTGAATTTGTTCTATCTAAAACACTTTGTATAAAAGTTTTTGCTTCATTTGAAGAATCTTCCATCACTAATTGATTTTTAATATTGTCATTTTTTATTAAATTAGTAATATCAGTAATATTTAAATCATCTAATTTTAAAGCAACAAATCTTTCATCACCCATACCCGGTACTTTAAAACCAGACACATTTTTAGGTGCAATATTACTTGTTTTATTTAGAATTAAATAAGTGTTGTTATCTTTATCCTTGGCAAAATGAACATCATTTAAATTTTTACCAGACATATCATATGAAAAAGTGTTCGTATCTTTATTAATAACACTTTTGGATGCTTGAATAAATCCATTATCAAGATCTATTTTTTGTTTATCATCAGCTATTTCAACTTTAGGCTTCACTTTAGGCTTATTACTAAACATAGATTCAAGTGCTTTTCTTATCGATGAAATATCACGATGTTTTGATATAATTTCAGAGAAAATTGCAATATTATTACCTAAATTAGTAATATTATTGTTAAATTCCTTATTTGACACAAAACTTTGATTTTTGTTTTTTGGATCACTTAAATATTTACTTATATCTTTAAGAATATTATCTATATTTTGAAGAACATTAGAACTTATTTTTTGACCAAACATTTTTTTTATCATTAAACTATAATTTTGTAATGTTTTTTGAAGGTTTTGTGCACTCTTATAATCCATTGAAAATTTATCATTTGCTAATGCTCTTAATATTTTTTGCACTTCCTGTGTATTTTTTAACAAATCATTTTTTGTCAATTCTTTTTCAATTTTTGATATTGATTTTGTAGAAGCAATTTTTTTATTTTTTGCCACTATCATTGCAATAATTCCAATAGTTGCAGGTATAGTAACAGCAGCCACAGAACCTGCAATAATTTTTTTTCTTTTTAATTTTTCTTCATCTTCATTTACATTGTTTTGTAATTGTGACGTTTGATTTTGAACTTTTTGAGTATTACCAAACCCTAAATTACTTTCTTTTTTTAATTGATAAATGTTTCCTCTAACGCTAGTAAAACCTACTTTCATAACTATTCCTTTATAAATCTATATACCATGGCAGGTTTCATAACAAAAATACCCACCCTAAAAAAACATATCATAAACATTTTTTATTATATCAACAAATAGTATCTATTTTACAAAAAGTAACACTTCTATTATAGTAATAATTATGCAATATAGAATATATTATTAATATTATGAATAAGAAATATATGATATAATTAAAATTATGCAAAAAATCAATAATTTATTTTTATTTGACAAAACCTATAAATATAAATACATTTTAGGGGTTGATGAAGCTGGTCGCGGGCCTGGTGCGGGGGATGTTTTTGCTGCTTGTGTTTGCTTTGATTTAGATAATTTAGAACTCTTATATAAACTTGATAAATTAAATGATTCAAAAAAATTAAGTGAAACTAAAAGAAATGACCTATTTAAAATATTAATTACAAACACTATTTATGCTATTGAATATGCAAATGTTTGTGAAATTGAAAAATATAATATATTAAATGCAACTTTTTTAGCAATGGAAAGAGCCATAAAAAAAACTATAACAAAATTAAATATTAAAAATTATAACGATATATTAGTTCTAATTGATGGTAATAAAAAAGTAAAAAATTTAAATTTAAATATGGAATGCATTATAAAAGGAGACAGCAAGTCAGCATCAATAGCAGCCGCAAGTGTGCTTGCAAAAGTCAGTCGTGATAATTATATGAAAAAACTTGATATCGAATTTCCACATTATAACTGGAAAAAAAATAAAGGATATTTAACAAAAGAACATTTAAATGCTATTGATAAGTATGGTATGGTAAAATATCATAGGAAAAGTTTTTTAAAAAAACATTTCGAAACTAAACCAGAACAATTAGGAATATTTTCATGAAAAGAAAATTGTTTATATTTTTTATAGTATTAACACTCATTCAAGTTCAAGCATTAGGTTTTTCCTTATTCAAAAAAAAGAAGCCTTTATTAAATGAAAATGAACCTTTAAAAGGATACTATGGAACTTTACCAGATCTTACCGTACAATTTAAAGAATTAAAAGAAAACAAAACTATTGAAAATTTATATGATTCAAAAGACGAAATTAATAAAGAAAATCTTCTAAAAGCTCCTCTTGACAATCAAAAATACCTGGAAATAATAATAAAAAAACCTAAAGAAACTGAATTTATGCTTGATATTTTTGATATAAGAAATATTATTGAAAAACTTAATAAATGTATAAATACAACAAATGATATTCAAATATTTAATTCTTTAAATAGTCATTTAATAGACAATATAGCATATGTTGAAAGAAAATATAAAGGTAAAGTTGAAGAAAATTACCAGTTATATAAAACTTTATTAAATTTGTCAAAAGAAAGTGCACAAATTTCAACACTTAGAATGGAGGCACAAACGTACAGTAAATACATGCTTTATCAAGGTCAAGGAGAAAAATATAAACCTGAAAACATACAAAAGCAAATTGATAAATATAAAAAAAGCTTAAATAATGTTTTAAATGAAATACAAGAATTAATTTTATGATAAAATAAATTTATACTTGTAAAAAGAGGCTAAAGTCATGGTAAATAAAATTGAAGGAAAACTTGTTACAAATGGTGAAAAGATTTGTATAATTGTTGCCCGTTTTAATGAATTTATAGGTTCAAAATTATTATCAGGTGCAATTGATACTTTGTTACGTCATAATATAAAAGAAGAAAATATTGATGTTATATGGACACCGGGAGCTTTTGAAATACCATTAATAGCGAAAAAGGCTGCTAAGTTAAATAAATATAATGCGATTATTACACTTGGTGCTGTAATTCGTGGTAACACTGCACATTTTGAATATGTAGCATCTGAAATGACAAAAGGTATAGCACATATAGGTCTTGAGTACGAAATTCCAGTAATATTTGGTGTTTTAACAACTGAAAATATTGAACAAGCAATAGAACGTGCAGGAACAAAAGCAGGAAATAAAGGGTCTGAAGCTGCTTTAACTGCTATTGAAATGTTAAATCTTATTAAGCAATTATAATTTTAAATAAATGAATAAAAATAAAACAATATTGGAGAGAATAAAAAATAATATAATCATTTCTGTTCAAGCACAGGAAAATGAGCCTTTATATGAAGAAAATTGTATGCTTGCAATGATGAAATCGGTTATAAATGGAGGTGCAAAGGGATTAAGAGTTGCAAATGTTCGAGATGTAAAAAATGCAAAAGAAAATTTTGATGTTCCTATAATTGGCATTACAAAACCCAACATAATACCTCAAAATTATAAAGAACTTGTTTATATAACACCAACAGTAAAAGATTGTATAAGTTTAATTGAGGCAGGAGCTGATGTTGTTGCTTTTGACGCAACGATTAGAAAAAATAATATAAGTAAAAATAATTCAAGTTTAAATGATATAATTTCAACAATTAAAAATGCAAACAAACTTGCAATGGCAGATATTTCAACATTTGAAGAAGCCAAAATTGCTTATGAAAAAGGTGTTGATATAATTTCAACAACATTATCAGAATATACAATTGAATCTCAAAATAAAAGTAAAGAAGATGAGCCTGATTTTGAACTTTTAGAAAAAATAAAATCAAATTTTGATATTCCTGTTATTTTAGAAGGTAGAATATGGACACCTCAAGATGTTTATAAAGCATTTGAACTTGGAGCATATAGTGTTGTGATTGGTTCGGCTGTTACAAGACCACAACTTATTGTTAGACGATTTATTGATTTAGGATTAAAAACATTATGAAAAAGGCTTTAAGTTTTGATATTGGCGGAACTAAAATAAATTATGGTATTATTGATGAAAATGGTAATGTTATAAATAATATTAAAAAAATTAACACACCAAATACTAAAAATGACATATATAATGCTTTAAAAGATATTGTTAATAAATATGAAAATGATGTCGATATAATAACAATAGCAACAGCCGGTGCAGTTAATAATGAAAATACAAAAATATTAAGTTCTACAGGAAATTTACCACCTGGGTATAATGAAATTGATTTTCAAAGTTTGGCAAGTAATAAAAGAGTAATCATTGAAAACGATGCAAATTGTGCTGTATGGGCTGAATATAAATTGGGCAGCGGAAAAAATTGTGGTGATAATATAGTCTTATTAACACTAGGCACAGGTGTTGGAGGAGGAATAATTGTTAATAAAAGACTCCTAAAAGGAAAAAGTGGAAGTGCCGGTGAAATGCATTTTGCAATAAAAGATAAAAAAAGACCATGTACTTGCGGTTTTTATGATTGCTATGAAGCTTATGCATCCGGCAATGGTTTAAAAAATACAGCAAAAGAAATTTATAATAACAACACAATCACAACTTATGATGTTATAAATGACGTTAAGAAAAATGATGAACGTGCTATTTTAGCCATAAATGAATGGCAACATGATGTTTCTTTGGGCATTATAGGTCTTGTGAACATTTTTGACCCTAATTGCGTTATTTTATCAGGCTCAATGGCTGCATTTATTGATTATACAAAATTAAATGACTTTGTAAATAAAAATATAATTGTTCAAAAAACAGAAATAAAAAAAGGATATTTTGATAACAATGCAGGTATTATAGGAGCTGCATTATTTGGATTTGATAAGTTAAAAGGAGGTTGCCGGGTATGAAATTAGGTGTAAATATTGATCATATTGCTACACTTAGAAATGCAAGAGGTAATATAGAACCAAGTGTGCTTGAAGCAGCTTTAGTGTGTCAAAATGAAGGAATGGCTAATGGCATAACCACTCATTTAAGAGAAGATCGTCGTCATATTAAAGATGCGGATATTTATTCACTTAAAAAACATTTAAAAATTCCTTTGAACTTAGAAATGGCTGTAAGTAATGAAATGCTAAAAATAGCTCTTGACTTAAAACCACATAGTTGTTGTCTTGTACCAGAACGAAGAGAAGAATTAACAACAGAGGGTGGGTTGGATGTTATTTCCAAACAAGATTATTTAAAGGATTTTATAAAAGAACTTAATGATGAAGGTATTGTTGTAAGTTTATTTGTTGACCCGGATTTAAAACATATTGAAGCAGCAAAAGAAGTAAATACTCAATTTATTGAACTTCATACAGGTAAGTTTTCTAATCTTTTTTATAATAATGATAAAAGCGGACTTGAATATGAAATTACAAAATTAAAACAAGCTGCACAACTTGCACAAAGCTTTGGTATAAAAGTTAACGCAGGTCATGGTTTAAATTATAATAATGTTTACTTAATGAAAGATATACCTGATCTAATAGAATTAAATATTGGACACAGTATTATATCAAGAGCTATATTTGTTGGATTAAAAAATGCTGTTTTAGAAATGAAAGAATTAATTAAGTAGTGAATGTAATATTTCAAAAAAAAATGTAAAATTTATTTACAATTCGTATATTTATAAATAAATGCATGTTAGTATAAAATTAAATGGATAGAAAATAGAAAATAAATAATAGATAAAGAAAGGGAGAATTATGTTTGTACAAGCTTCTGAAAAATCTTTGACTTATGAAAAAATTATACAAAATAAAGCTTTAATACAAGACTCATTAAAGGTATTAGGCAAAAAGAACTTTTCACTAATAGTTCATGGTGGAAGTTTTCCTTCACTTGAAGGTGAAGATACAGGTTATGGTTCTCCTAATTCTAGCGGTGCAAAGGCTCTAATTGATTTTGCTTCAGGTATTTTTAATTCAATTCAACTTGGACCTGGTGGTAAAACAAAAAGTATTGATTCTTCACCTTATACAAGCACTATTTTTTCAAATAACCCTATGTTTATTAACTTAAAAGAATTAACAGAAGATAAATGGGGAAAAATTTTATCAACAAAGACATTTAATGATATAGTTAATAAAAATCCAAAACGAAATACAGGTGAAACAGCATATTCTTATGCTTATAAAGCTTATGAGGATGCATTAAAAGAAGCTTATAAAAATTTTATAAATTCAAATTTAAATAATTTAAAAGAAGAATTTGAAAATTATAAAAAAGAAAATAAAGACTGGCTTTTATCAGATAGTTTATATGAAGCTTTAACAGCTGAATATAATAATGATTATTGGCCCAACTGGGAAAATGAACTTGATAGAAATTTATTTAATCCTAAAAATGAGGAACAAAAAGCAGCATCTGATTTTAGAATTAAAGAATTAAAAAATAAATATCAAGATATAATTGATAATTATGCCTTTAACCAATTTGTTGTATCAAAACAAAACTATGAAACTAAAGAATATGCTTCTCAAAAAGGAATAAAAATGATAGCTGATAGACAAGTTGCATTTTCAGATCGTGATACCTGGGCATATCAAAGTGTATTTTTAGAAGGGTGGATGTTAGGATGCCCTCCTGATTATTTTTCAGAAGACGGTCAAGCATGGGGATTTCCTGTTATTAACCCTGATACTATGTTTAATCAAGATGGAACTCTTGGCAAAGGCGGAATGCTTTTAAAACGTTTATATTCAAAAATGTTTAAAGAAAATCAAGGTGGTGTCCGTATTGACCATATTGTCGGTCTTATTGATCCATGGGTTTATAAAGCAGGGAAAAAACCAAAAATAGAAGAAGGTGCATCACGGTTATTTTCCTCCCCTGAACATCCGGAGTTAGGGCGTTTCGCCATTGCAACAATGGAAAACTTAAATAATGAAGTAAAACAGGATAGTGAAAAAAGAATTATTAACCTAACAGATGAGCAAATTCAAAAATACGGAGCCATGATCGAAAAAATCGTTATAGCTTCAGCTATTGAAAATGGGCTTGATAAAAACGCTATTGTATGCGAGGATTTAGGAACTTTAACAAATCCTGTTGCTGCTGTTTTAAAAAAATATGGATTATTAGGTATGCGTCTTACACAATTTGTCGTGGCTAGTGATTCAAATCATGCTTATCGTTGTAAAAATATTGAATCAAATTGTTGGGCAATGGTTGGAACGCATGATAATGAACCTTTAAGTCTTTGGGCAAAAAAACTTGTTAATACCGAAGAAGCTAAGCTTCACGGACAAAATCTTGTGCAGGATCTTTGGGGAGATGCTAATGTTAATGCTAAAAATGCTTTAATTGAAAAATTATCCCAAAATTGTGAATTTTTAACTTTAACTAAATTTGTAGAAATATTTGCATCAAGAGCGTCAAATATCCAAGTGTTTTTCTCTGATTTATTTGGTATTGAAAAAGTTTACAATAAACCAGGAACTTCAGGTGATCAAAACTGGAGTCTTAGAATCCCTAATAATTTTATTGATTTATATGTTGATAATTTAAATAAAAATAAAGGATTAAATTTATTTAATGTCTTAAAGCTTGCAATGGAAGCTCGCGGTGCTGAATTTGCCAATCAAAATGCACAACTTATTAAAAATCTGGATATTATTTAAGTTTAATTCTTTTTATAATAATTAACTATTATAAATACCTGATTAAAGATTTATCAGGTATTTATTTTTTTAAAACCATCAACAAAAGAATCTCTATCTTTAAAAGTTCTGTTATTAATATTTATATCCCAAATATTATCTAAATTTTTTTATTATAGAAATAAGACTTTTATATTTGTCTTTGTTTTCTTTAAAATAATTTAAAGATTTTTCAATAGATTTCTTTCTTTCTTCAAAATTATCAAAACTATATTTAGGAAATAAATATTTAAATAATTCACTATCTTCAAAATCTTCATCGATAATTTTAAAATTTATATTCTGAATACATTCTATATTTGGAATATCAAAATTAAAATTTTAATGAAGGCATAGACAGCTCAAATCCCTTAAATTCTTCAGGACTCAATTCAAGTAAAAATTTACATTTTTCAAATTTTTTCTTTTTAATTGTTTCTTTAAAAAACTTAATTTCATTTTTTGAAAATTCTACTTTTGGATTATTTCCCTCATTTACCTTCTCAGAATTCGCTTTTACAAGTGTTCGATTAATATCCGCCAAACGTTCCAAACCATTTTCTATTTTATTATTTTTACTATCTTTTAACGAATTAATATTTTTAATCACTTTAGATATATAATTCTATAATAATAAATAAAACTGAAAAATTGTCTTTTTTTTAACAAAACTTAATATTTAACTATTGATTTTTTTAATCCCTTAAACAATTCTTTTGAGTAATTTAATTTTTCATATTAAAAAATAAAATAAAAAAGATAATAAATTAGAAAAGTTAGGATTCTTTTATGGTTTCAGTAAAGAAAAAAATTATTGCCTTATTATTAATAATAAGTTTAAATTTCAACTTAGCATTTGCATTAAACGAAATAAATACAAAAGAAGAAAAACAATTATATCCAGACTATTCAAAAGAATTTGCAGGTGAAGATAAATACGAAAATTTTAACCGTAAAATCTTTAATTTCAATTTAAAATTAAATAAATATGTAATAAAACCCGTTCACATATTATGGGCATCAATTATGCCAAAATATGTAATGGATAGGCTGCAAAGTGCTTATAACAACATTGAATATCCTAAAAGACTTATAAGTTCGCTTGTTCAACGTGATTTTAAAACTTCAGGACGTGAAACAATAAGGTTTTTAACAAATTCAACAATAGGTTTGGGTGGTTTATATGATCCTGCAAAGAAATTTTTTAACATAGAAATGGCAAATGAAGATATGGAACAAGCTTTATGCAAATGTAAAATGAAAAGAGGAAGTTATCTTGTTTTGCCTGTTATAAACTCGACAAGTACAAGAGGAATTGCAGGAAGATTACTTGACTATTCATTAGACCCAACAATTTATTTAGGAATGCCTGTTATTGCACTTGTAAAAATGGGACTTGTAATAAATAGAACTTCATATATGCAGCCTTTAATTCAATTAATTGAATCAACATATGCTGATCCTTATGATATTGCCAAAAAATTATATGGACTTGAAAATTATATAAAAAATAATAATCTTGATAGAAAAGATAATGTCTGTATAGATTTATCACATCCCAAAGAAGATAAAAATAATTATATTGTCGATAATTCAATAAATATAAAAGATAATTTAAATAAAGATAAAGATAAAGATGAAAGAAATAATAATATTATTAAAAAAGTAAAAGCACAAACCAATATTAAAAACTTTGAATTAAAAAATAATGAATCATTAATTAGTGATGTTATTGAAGGAGGAATAAAAAAAGATAATATGTCATTAAAAGGTTTAAAAAATGACAATATTACTTTAATCCCAGACATTATTTTAAAGAATTATAACCCTCAGGATCCTGTTGTGGATTCAATGAGAACAGCATTATTTGAAGTACCAAATGTTGATAATTCAATATGGGCTGACATTTCTTTATGGAATAGAAGTTTTATGAGAAGAATTAAAACATCAAAAGTTAATGTTTATCCAAATAGAGAGGATTACAAGTTTCGTTTTATTCTACAAAAAGATAAAAATAGTCCTTTAGCAATAATATACCCATCAATAGGTGAAGGTATTATGTCTCATCATTCTAATATACTTGCAAAAATATTTTATGATGAAGGCTATTCCGTATTAATTTTAGGTAGTCATTTTCATTGGGAATTTTTAAAAAGTATGGATGAGAATTATAGACCAGGTATACCAAAAAATGATGTAGTTTATTTAAAAAACTTAACTTATAAAATTATAAAATCTCTTGAAAATAAATATGATTGTTGTTTTAAAAATAATATTTTAATTGGGACATCATTTGGTGCTATGGCAACATTATTTGTTGCAAGTGAAGAAAGTAAAAATAACACTTTAAATATTTCTAAGTATATTTCAATAAACCCGCCAATTGAAGTAGTTTACGCATTAAATGAACTTGATAAAAATAATGCTGATTGGTGTAAAAGTCCAGTTGATTTAAAACAACGTG
Source organism: Candidatus Gastranaerophilales bacterium (assembly GCA_944322675.1). Lineage (GTDB taxonomy): Bacteria > Cyanobacteriota > Vampirovibrionia > Gastranaerophilales > Gastranaerophilaceae > UMGS1477. The sequence continues at coordinate 95,715 of CALUPO010000002.1, forward strand.
TAGGACTAACAGCTGCTAAAATAATACAAACAGCTCAGGCAAAGGAGGAAGATAAAACAAAAATAGAAACTCTTCCATTTACACCTCATGAAGCAAAATTAATCACTGGATTTATAATGAGACAAAAATTATCTGATTTAATTTTTACAATTGAAAATGCATCAAAAACTAATCGTACAGATATTTATGAAAAAATAAATACAATAAGTTATCGGGATTATGCAGAAAAATATTTATTAAAAAATAAATACGAAACATTTGAAGATTTAAATTATGATACAAGTTTACATTACATTTCAAATTTTTTAGAAAACAACAATAATTACAAAATATATCACACTCTTGATGACTATTTTGTGAACCATAATCAACTTATTTCACTTAGAAAATATTCAGGTAATAAACTTTTGCTATTCAGCAATGGCGGTCACTTAGGTTATTTATATCGTGATGAATTTATTAATGAATTAAAAAAAGACATAAGAAAAAATATAAAAAATAGCCGCCTAAGTTATATAAAATAATAATTATTAAAAGTTATTACTTCATATCCTCAGGCTTCATCACCCAAAAATCAATACCATTAAGATTTGAAACTACTTTTAATATATCAAGATATTTTTCATCCTTTTGCATATTTTCAACAATTAAAACAACACCAGGCTTTAAGCCTGTTGCAGATGCATAATAAAGAGCTTGTCCAATACCTTCGTACACCTTATTTGCAAAATCAAACTCTATAGCATGTGATTTAGTTAAACAATCGACACGTTGTCCCTGTGGCAGTTTATATTCAGAAACCCCGCAAACTTTTTGACACCAATAATTTTGATAAACTTTTTCCTTATACAAACGTGCTGACTCACAGGATGTAATTGTAAAAGTAAAAAAAATTAGTGAAAAATATAATAACTTAAATCTTAAGCTCACTTAACATAAACTCTCAAATTTAAACAATAAAGATATAATAAAGAAATAATATAAATAAGTAAATTACCAAATTAGGCTATTTACACAAAATTTTTATAAATTAGTAATATTTTCCTTATTTTTAGATTTTAGGGACAAATGATTGTTTATACTAAAAATTTAAAACAAATAATTAACAAACAATAACTAGAATAACAGAAATATACAGGTATTAAACATAAGGAGTTTTTATGACATCACTATCATCTACAATAGTAGAAATTAAATACAGGTATTAAACTGTTAAATTTAAAGATTGTTGCTGATGAATCTACAATAGTAGAAATTAAATACAGGTATTAAACTTGATGTATAAAATTGGCGAAAGCTTTGATCTACAATAGTAGAAATTAAATACAGGTATTAAACTAAAAGATTAAAATAAATTTTGAATAATCTACAATAGTAGAAATTAAATACAGGTATTAAACCTTTTACTGCTAATCCTGAAATGATAATCTACAATAGTAGAAATTAAATACAGGTATTAAACCAGGTAAGACGTGAAAGAGCTAACTTATCTACAATAGTAGAAATTAAATACAGGTATTAAACCCTTAGGGTCAATTTTATACCCGTTTTTTTATATTTTATTGTCAATGTACTATTTATTTTAATGTTTTTTACCACGTTTAATACCTGTTTTTTTTATTTTTTTATATTAAGACTCAGGTTTGTCAAAAAAACTAACCTACAACTATTATATCACTTTCCTCATGTTTTATAAAGCCATATTTTGAAATTTTACAATTTTCACTCGTCTCTATTATTAACACACTATCTTCCTCTCCAAATAATTTTTCAAATTTATTATCAATTTCATTTTTTATAACACTTAACATTCGCTTACTATTTTTTATTTTATAAACTGAAAATTGCATCCTATTTCCATATTTTTGAATAAATTTAGAAAATTTTGTACGTAATTTATCATTTGCTATATCATAACTAATTATTATCATTTTTAAGAACCACCTTCGGAAACTTAATTATATCATCATTTTTCATGAACCATCTATAATATTTTTGTATAAAATCAAAAATATCATTCTTATATCTCATTATTTCTTCCAATATTAAATATACAAAATTATTGCTATCTTTCCAATCCAGTTGATATTGAGATTTATAAATATTAAAATTATAATTTTCTATTTGCCCTAAATTTATCATCTTTCTTATCTTATAATCAACAATAGGTCGAAATGGCTCTATAATGTCACAAACAAGAGACTTCCTTTTATAAAATTCTTTGTGCAAGTTACCCTTATATACATCAAAACCATAAATGTTTAAAATAGCTTCAAGATAATTAAATAAAACCGTATATCCAATATCCATAAGTAAATTTATTTTATCACGTTTAACCCTCGGTTGACGACCATTCCAATTGTATGGTTTAAACATTCTATTAAAATATATCTTTGCACTTGTTCCTTCCATGCCCATTAATTCACTATTATCAGGTTTATATTTTTCTATTTTGTTTATAGTTTCATTAAGTTTTTTTATACCATCTTTTAGTTCCTTATCTCTTAACTTTTTTAAAAAATCTCTTTGATTAATTATCTTATTTATGATAAGCTGTCTTGCAATTTCATTACTTTTATCCGTTTTATATTGCTTTTCTCGAAGTAAAAAATTTCCCTCAAGTATAAAATTTATTCCTGAATAAAATTTAAAATTTGAAGTAAAAAATAAAATTGAAAAACCAAATTTCTTACTTCTTGAAATTATTCCACTTGTTATGCTTATTCCTCCTATTATAAATATTGCAAATAAATTATAACAGCTTATTTGCAATATTATATTATTACTTTTGTTAGTTACTATCATATTATCGTTTTTAAATGAAATTTTTTCTCCAACTGTAGTGAAAACAAGTATCACTTTTTTCTCAAGAAAATCAGGTTTTGTTAACATATAACCAAACTCCTATCACAACTTGGTTCATATATACAATTTCTACATTTTTCAACATTTTGTGCTTTAAAATCATCTAAATTAAAATTTCTTATATCATTTATCAACTTCCTAAATTTATAATCCATTTCAAGATCATTTGAAGGCAATTCAATATTATAATTTTTATTATCCTTGAAACTATAAAGTTTAATTTTTTTTACATTATAACCCATTTCAGTTAAAGCATAATATTGTGCATAAACCTGAAAAATATACCCATCATATATTTTCACTATTTTATTTTTTCTTCCTGTTAAAACACCAGTTTCAACATTAAATATATCAATTTTGCCCATAATATTAAATTCTGAACAAAAAACATTTACACCTTGCAATATATTTTTTTTATCCGAATATATTTGTTTATCTATTGTTTTATGAGCATTAATTCCCGATACTTGACTTACAGTTTGATACAAAGATTTATCTATTGCCCCATATAATTTATGAAAATAAATCGATATAGGACAAAAGATAAAATCATTAAGATAAGATATTAAAATAATCTCTTCCATTATTACCTATCAAATTCTTGAACATAAGTTAGCCAGTCTTCGTTCTTTATTATATAATTGAAACTTTCATTATCTTTTTTATTTTTTATACGATTAATTATAATAAGTCCCTTTCTTGCTATATTATATGCACCATTTGCATCAGCATTTTCAGGATACTTACCGGCATTATTTCTTGAATCATAGAAAAATCCATTTTTAGTTTTTACAGGCGAAAGTATATAATCCTCTTTACTATTTGAAACACTATTTCTTAATTGAACTAGAAGTTTAAATAATATACTAAAACCATAAAATCCATCTTTTTCTTCTTTTGCATTAAAAAATTTTGAATCTGCCTTTTTAATTATATCCTCTTTTAAATTATTATAATCCATATTATAAATATCAAATAATTTTTTAAAATTAGATGTCAATTCTACAACTATATTATCCCAATTACCATTAGCTTTTGCACTTTTAGATGTTAAAATTCTTTCACCATATGTACATAAAGTCCAATTCGTTCTTTTTCCTACACTTTTATTACTAAAATTAGTATAATCAATATCAAATTCAAAATAATTTTCATTACTATTAAATCGAATTGAATCAATTTTATTTACAAAATCTCTATCTATTTTTTTCAAACAAAACAAATTTACAAATCCTGTTAACGGATCTATTTTACTTGTACACCATGCCGGAATATAAAACAAAATACCATTTTGTTTTCCACTTTTTATATCTTTATTTGAAAGCTGATATGCATTCATAATAGAACCTTGAGCAAATTTATTTTCAATTGATTTATCAACAAGATAGCTAAGTTTATCAATGAATTTTGTTTCAAATTTATCATAAACAGATTTTTCAACTTTTTTTCTTAAATTTTTAAATCCACTATTTAAATCCTCCAAAACAACAACTGCATTATATTTGAACATAAGTTGGGTAAGTTTATATACAATTTGACTCATATAACCTTCCTTAAGCTCTTTTATATTCTGTATTCTTCCCCATGATTGTCGAGCTTTATTTCGTTCATTTTCTTTTTTAGCAAGTAATTCATTATAATCTACATTTCCTAATTTATTTAAAGAATATTGTTCAACAATTTCACCATTTTGATTTATAACACATATATACAACAAATGCCTTTCTCCACGGTCTATTCCAATTACATGAATATCTGAAGCTTTTTTTATCTCACTATTTATAAAATCATTAAATTTATTCATTCCTTTTGCCTTAAAATTTAACGTAATAGGCACATGAAATTGAAATTTATCAACAGTAAATCTTTTATCTTTTATCAAATCATATTCAAAAATGCTTTGCTTTTTAGCATTATTTATACTTTTATTATCAATAGGTTTATTTTTAGGATGTGTCACATTTGCCTTAATACTTTTTTTACGATAAAACATCTCAGCACCACCATTCAATTTATAAACAACATTTTTCAAATTATCTTCATCAAATAATGCCTTCCAATACAAAGTGTGCAAATTTGGTGTTCCTTTTGAATATTTAGAAAAATCCTTATTATAAATTTTAAAAAGGTACAACTTTCCTTTTGACACAAGTTGATTTATATATTCTGATGAAATATTTGTAAATGTTATATTATATCCCTGTGTTTCAACCTCACGATAAAATTGACTTATATCTTCATATTTTTTTGTTTCAGTAAATTTAAAATTAAATTTAGACCAATCTTCATGTTTGGATATAGATGCTTTATAAAAATCTATTAATTCATGACAAAAACTTAAATCAAAATTTTCCCCTTTTTTATGAAAACCGGCTTTATATTTTGTAAGTAACTCTTCTTTTGGGCAAAACTGATTAATTCTTGATTTTGAGAAAAATACTTTTGGCAACATTTTATTTGGCCCTGGAAGAAGTTTATATTCAACTTTTTCGTAATAATCACCATTTTTTTCATATTTTTCCTTCTTACTAAACAATTTACGATTATTCTTATTAATAATACCAAGATAAAAACAACCATCTTTTCTAAGTATTATTCCTAAATTATCGTCTTCTTTATTTAAATCCCAACCATTCAAAAATGTAGGGCAGCTAAAGTTAAGTTTAAACTTTTCTAATGAATAAGGTTTTTGAGTTAAATAATTTCTTGTCCTATTATATACTGGAATAATTTCACTTAATAAGTTATAATTTAAAGCATTATAAAATTCAAAATCAATATCAAGACTATTATTTTTTGGAATTAGATATTTAATTAGATTTTGTAAATTTTTAATTGCATCAAGAAACTTTTTTATACATTCCACAGCTTCACAATTTTGCAATAATATTTTCGAATTATCATCATAATTGGCTTCAAGTACTGATTTTACATTATTATACGTTTCATCTATTATTTTATAACATTCAAATAATGAATTTTTAAAATATTCAACAAGTTTCATTGAATTATGACTTTCTTCGTCATATATTTTTATTAATTCTTCAATTTTAGATATTGAAATTTCTTTTATTTTCTTTACTTCATTCTCTTTTTTTTCGTTATATTTAGATGTTCCGATTTTTATTTTTCCGTTATAATTTTTATCATAATCAAGTTCAATTAAATAATTTATATAATTCCAATCCTTATAAACATTTTGACTAAGAGTTGTTAAAGAAGCATCATTATTTAAGTATATATTTTTAATATTATAATCCCCAATATTATTAATAGCTTGCTTAAATGTATCGTCTTGAATAAAATTTATTTTAAATATACTATAAAAATCGTTTATCATTTCAACTAATTCTTTATCATCATTAATAATATCAAATTTAAACGATATAGAATTTGTATCAGATAAAATTTGTTTATAAAGCTCTTTTAATTTAGGTATTTTAATATCGTTTTTTTGTTTATATAAATTAACAATTTCATTTATTCCTTGTAATTTAATATTTTCTTCACTTTTTCCTGCAATTAAAAGATTATATTCTTCAATTTTTTCCTGTGTTAAAACTTGATTATAATTTTCAACATTTTTAAAGTATTTTTCACAATCAATATTTAAATTTTGTTTTATTTTTTCTTTAATATCAGGTATATTATTTAAAATAATATTAAATATTTTAATATTATTTAAATAAATAGGTAAATTTTCATTAATTAATCTATAAGATATTGATGTATGTTTTTCTTCATCTAAGTATATATTTTTACGATTTGTATCAAAACCAGCGAAATAAGAAGAAAAACCATCAAAAAGTTTAATTTCATCAAGTTTTTTCTGATCATTTGCAAAATATTCCACTAAACTTAAAGATATCAAATCTTTTCCGAACAAACTTTTATATTTTGGATGTTTAGTAAATTTTTCCGAGATTATTTTCCTTAATTTTTTTTGTATATCTTCAACTTTCCCAATATCCTTTAATTCTTTATTAACTTTACTTTCTATATTAAAACATTTGTCAAATTCGTTTAGTAAATCCTTAAAAGTATTATCTTCAAAATCCTTAAGACATTCATTTATAAAATATCTATGATACTCATCACAATATTTTTTTACCTTTTTATAAATTAAAGCTTTATTTTCATCATCCATTAAAATACATTTTTCAAAATATTCCATTGTCTCAAAACATGGAATGAGTTCAAATTTTAATGTTCTTGAAACAGGAAACAAATTACTAAGATTTTCATATAATTTTTCCATATTAACTCCCTCTTTTATCAAACATAACTATTTTAAATTAAATCGCAATAAATTATTTAATAATATCATTAAATAATAATATTGTTAATAGTTAAATATTATAATATACTCAATGTAAAAAAATATAAATTATAAATAAATGTAAAAGAACACATGGTTTGATTTTTTCGTCAACATAAAACATAAATTTTTTAATATTAATGTCAATTTATATTGAATTCACCATAATGTTAATGAAGATTGACATATAATATTTTGTAATATAATGAAATTATATCTAACCTGAATATAATGAAATCCGTATATTTTAAAGATTAAATCTCTACTTAAAAACATAAAAGTAATAGAGGAGAGATTGAAATTTTTATAATATAGGAGAGAATTATGTTCAATAGCAGGCAAAAAGAACTGTTTAATTATATTTTGCCGTCTGCCGGAGCTTTATGCGTAACTTATTTATATAACATTGTAGACGGAATTTTTGTAGGACAAGGTGTAGGCCCAATGGCACTTGCGGCAGTCAATATTACTGTTCCATTTGTTACAGCTCTGGTCGCCTTATCATCATTATTTGCAATGGGAGGATCAACGGTTATTGCGATACGTCTGGGTCGCAATGATGTTAAAGGTGCAAATGATGCTTTTATGTGTGCCTTTATTTTAACACTTTTGTTATCATTAATTTTTATGTTGATAGGCATGGTGTTCCCTATACAAATATCTGCACTATGTGGTGGCAGCACTATTATTTTACCGATGGCGGCTGAATATTTATTTTACTATACGGCTTTTTCAATTCCGTTTTTATTGAGTAATTGTTTTGCGGTTTTTGTAAGAAACGATGGAGCCCCGAGGGTGGCATTTTTTGGAATGTGTGCAGGTGCTAAGGTTTTTAACAGAGGTATTCCCGAATTTTTAACACAATTAAATACTCCCATAACAGCATTTTGTTATAACTGGGTCTTGTTACATACACTTGGAGATATAGGTGTTGCAACATTCAGCATTTTGAGTTTTATCTACTCTTTTGCTTATGCAATTCTATCGGGTGTGGCACAAGGGCTGCAACCTTTATGGGGTAATGCATTTGGAGCGAAAGATATTAATTTATTAAAACAATATTTTAATTCAGGTATAAAAATCAACCTTGTTAGTTCTTTTCTAATTTTTATTCTTTTATGCGTGTTTGATACTCAAACTGTAAGTATTTTTACAAAAGATACCGAATTACTCCGGATGACATCCGCAGCATTGCCTGTATTTGCTATGTCATTTTTATTTATGGCAATAAATCTAATTTATACAGCTTTTTTCTATTCAACAAAGCAAACTATAAAATCAGATATTATTGCTATCAACAGAGGTGTTATTCTTAAAGGGCTGTTTATCTTTGGTATTCCTTATTTCTTTGGAGTTGAATATATGTGGCATTCAGTTCTTGCAGCAGAGGTTATTACACTGTTAATATGCTTGTTCTGCAAGAAAATAGGTACAAAACAAGCTTAGAAAAAAAGTGGAAAGGATTGTTGCCCAACCCATTTTTACAAATAACCAAAGAGTGTCACCTAAAAAAATCCGACTAAAATTTCAAATGTCCTTACCGAAAATAATCAAACCATTCATACAAGTTCAAATATACCCTAAACTTCTACCACACAAGGTGTACAAACAAAAGTCAAAGAGGTAGACTTCAACGGACACTTCGTGGACTTTTCAAGTAATTTGGTTTGATTATTTAGGACACTTCCGGCAGGTTAAAACATAAACACAAAGCCACTTTACAGCCAATAATCATTTTAACCATACACGATTGAAATGTCAGCATAAAAACAATATTAAAAATAAAAAAGACAACATCTAAAAAATAAATGTTGCCGAAACTCAAAAAAACGGAGAAAGTGGGATTCGAACCCACGATGCAGATTACTCCACATAACACCTTAGCAGGGTGCCGCCTTCAGCCGACTCGGCCATTTCTCCATAAACAATATATTTATTTTATCAGAAATATTGTTTTTTAACAAGTGGTTTAAAATAAATATATTATTTTTCTTATTTTATATTTTTTAATTAATCATTTTCAAATTAAAGGTTGGGTGGAACAACAGCAGTTGGTTCAGCAAATTTTCTTTCCTTTTCTTCTTCTAATACTTTGGGATTGTGTATATAGTTATTTTCATGGAGTATAGCTCCCAGTAAAGCAAACAATTGGTCATCATTTAATCTTGTGAGTGCTTCTGGCATATTTTGTGAAACAGGCACGTTTATCGCCCGTATTTGAGCAGAAGATTCATCATTTAATCTTGTGCGTGCTTCTCGGTTAGGATTACGAGACCTTCTTATCGCCCGTATTTGAGCAGAAGATATCTCTAACGACTGATTTAACAACAACTCAATGACATCATTAACCATTCGTCGTGTAAGAATATTTGAAGAATCATCACCTTCTGGTCTACTTGCAGTCCTTGAAGTGGCTTCAACAAGTTGTCTTGCTATATCTCTTATAAAACGTGGATTGATATGACTGAGAATATGGTGAGTATCGTTAGGATCGTTATAATTATTAAAATAGTCATTATCATCAAAATCATCTCCAAATTCATCATCAAATCTAAAAATTTGCTCATCATTATTTTCATTATTATTTGCATTATTTAATTGATTTTGTTCACTTTGATTAGTATTACCTAAAAGATTTTCAAGCCGTTGCAACCTAATAGAGTTTATTTGCTCTGACGTATAAGTAACTCGTTCGTCTTGCGAAGTTTGCTCCTGTTGTTGTTCTTCTTCTAGTCTACGCCTTTTAGTACGTTGAGTATCGGATGAATTATTAGTATCAACTTCACTATTATGTTCTATATTATTAGCATGTCCCATCCTTTGCAATCTAATAGCTCTTATTTGTTCAGGAGTATAAGAAATTTGTTCCTCTTGCTGTTCTTGCTGCTGTTGAGCTTCTATTCTACGAATTTTAGCACGTTCATTATCGGATGAATTATTAGTATCAACTTCACTATGTTCTCTTTGTCTTAATCTTAATGGAAGAAGTGATTGTTGCTGATTTTGTAAATTTCCTTGGATTCTTAACCTTAAAACTCTTGCCCCATTTTGAATAGTTTGGGTTTGAGTTTGAGTTGTCATTGTTAATGTTCCTGCACACATATTAATATCTCCTTATAGTTAAATTTCTACAAATATAATATTAATATAAAAAATATAATAATCAACAACTATTTCATTTTTTTTATCAAAACTTCTACTTGTTTTTTTTCATCATCACTTAAATCAAAATTCAAATAATCTTCAAAGTAGTCTATTGCACTTCTTTTATCTCCTTTTGCCATAAAAAATATACCTAACTTTTTATAAGCAATTTCAAAATTTTCATTCAAAACTATGGCTCTAAGAAGATACGATATTGCTTTATCTATTTCATCATTTGCTTCATAAGCCAAAGCTGTTTTATAGAAAATAGCAGGATTGTCATCTTTTTGAGCTATAACATTTTCAAAAAAACTTATTGCACTTTGGTAGTCACCCTGTTCAAAAGAAATAACACCCAAATCCCAATTAGCATCAATATCTTTAGGATTTTCATCTAAAATTTCATTTAAAACAAAAGAAGCTTCTTCATAACGTTTATCAATTGAATAAACACGAGAAAGATAATGTTTTAAAACGCTCACTTCAGGCAAATTATAAACAGCTGTTTGAAGAAGGTCAATTGCTTCAAGAATTTTATTTGTTTTAACATAGCTATCACTTAAATTTATAATAGTTTGAACCATTTTATTATCAATATTTAAAGCTTTCAAATAAAATTCTTGTGCTTTATCATCGTCATTTAAATTAGCATAACATAAACCTATATTACTTATTATATTTGGATTATTTTTATCATCTTTAAGGACTTCATTAAATAAGTTAAGTGCCTTATTATAGTCTTTTTTATTAAAATACTCAAGTGCTTCTTTTATCTTATTTTCCATATTTCAAATTATACAATAATCATGGTAAAATTTCTATATGAATAAAATATAATAAAAAAGGAGATAAAGAATATGTCAGGACATTCAAAATGGTCAACAATAAAACATAAAAAAGCAAAAGTTGATGCACAGCGTGGTGTAGCCTTTGCAAAATATTCCCGTGAAATTATCGTTGCTGCCAAACTTGGAGGAGGTGATTTATCTTCAAATTTTAGATTAAGAACTGCAGTTGAAAAAGCTAAAGCAGGCGGAGTGCCAAATGATAATATTAAACGTGCCATTGAAAAAGCTACTAAAAGCAACGATACTGAAAACTTTTTTGAACTTACCTATGAAGGGTATGGACCAAATGGAGTCGCTATTTTTATTGAAGCTCTAACTGATAATAAAAACCGCACAGCCGGCGATTTGAGAAGTTATTTTACCAAATATCAAGGTAATCTTGGGGAAAATGGTTGTGTTGGCTGGATGTTTAAGCAATATGGTATGATTACTTTTGACAATAGTTTGAATTTTGATGAAATTTTTGAACATGCTATCGAACTTGGAGCCAATGATGCTTATCAGGAAGATGATGAAATAAAAGTTTTAACAAATCCTGAAGATTTTCAAACAATAACTGAAGGGTTTGAAAAATTAAACATTAAACCAAAAGAAGCACAACTTACAAGAATAAGTGAAAATACCGTTGATGTTGATAATGTCGAAAATGCAAAGCTTATTTTAAAGCTTATGGAAAAAATTGAAGAAAATGATGACGTTCAAAATGTTTATTCAAATTTTGAATTCACAGATGATGTTGAAAAAGCCCTTGAATTATAAAGAACTATTTATTAAAAATAACTCTTTTAATGTTTCAAGTGATCGACTTGCCAAAAGCTCATTTTTCAATTTCTTATTCTTTCTTTGAGCTTTTGGCAAGTCGATAGGTTCAATTATACCCCAATTTGAGTTTATCGGCTGAAATTTTTTATGTCCCCTATATGAAATATAATTTGTTAAAGCCCCAATCATTGTTGTTTGAGGAAAAGCTAATAATTTTTCGTTATTTAACTTTTTAACTGCATTAATACCAGCCAACAATCCACCTGCAATAGATTCAGTATACCCCTCAGTACCTGTAATTTGTCCAGCAAAAAATACATTTTCATATTTTTCAAGATTTAAAGTATTATTTAAAACTTTTGGACTATTAATAAATATATTTTTATGCATTACGCCATATTTAACAATATTTGCATTTTCAAGTCCCGGGATTAAATGAATTAGTTCTTTTTGTGCACTCCATTTTAAATTTGTTTGAAAACCAACAAGATTATATAAACTTTTAGCCAAATTGTCTTCACGAAGTTGCACAACAGCATAATTTTCAATATTCGTTCGACTATCAACAAGCCCAACAGGCTTTAAAGGACCGTAACGTAATGTATCAACACCACGAGAAGCCATAACTTCAACCGGCATACAACTTTCAAAAAACATAGCATCTTGTTCAAAGGTTTTAAGTTCTATTTTTGGTGCATTTATTAAATAATCATAAAATTTTAAATACTCAACCTTATTCATAGGACAATTAATATAACAAGCTTCACCTTTATCATAACGATTTTGTATAAATGCTTTACTAAAATCAATACTATCTCTTTCAATTATTGGGGCAATAGCATCAAAAAAAGCAAGATTTTCTTCTTGAGTTAACTCAATAATACTTTGTGTTAACTTTTGAGAAGTCAAAGGCCCGCTTGCAATTATTGTAATTTCATCTTTATTTATTTTTGTCCTTTCTTCACGTATCAAGTTTATATAAGGATTTTCTTCAATAAGTTTTGTTATCTCATTTGAAAATAATTCTCTATCAATTGCCAAAGCATCACCTGCATTAACTTGAAATTGTTTTGCTGTTTTTATTAAAAAAGAATCTAAAAATTCAAGTTCTGCCTTCAATAAACCGCTTGCATTAGTAATTTGCTTACTGCCTAAACTATTTGAACAAACAAACTCAGCTAGTTTATTAGTTTTATGTGCACCGGTTTCAACATTTGGCCGCATTTCATATAAATTGACATTTATTTTTTTCTTCGCAATTTGAAGTGCAGCCTCACATCCTGCAAGCCCTGCACCTATTATATTTATCATTATAAAATCATTTCCTCAAAAGGCATTGTGTCATTGTAGCTAAACATATTTATAAACCCATACAAAATTTCAGCTTTAAAATATAATGAACCAGTTTTTAACATTATTTTTAAAGCTTCACGTGTATTTTTTATTTTGTATTCAGTTTTATTAAAAGTTAAATTATCAAAATAATTACAAACAGATATAATAGCTGTTGGTGTATCAATATTTTGCATACTTAAACCATTTGGAAAGCCTGTTCCATTAACACATTCGTGATGATTAAGCACAATCTTTGCTATATTTTCTTCAACATTTAATTTTTCTTTTAATACTCTATAACCTATTTCAGGATGAGTTTTATATAATTTAACATTTTCACTTAATATTCCTTCGGGTTCTAAAACATTTTGAGGTAAATAAATCTTACCAATATCATGATATAAAGCCCCAAGAGTCACATCAGAGACAATATCTTGACTCAAACCAAGCTTATATGATAATGCTGCCGCAAGTATAGCTACATTTAAAGAATGACAAAGTGAATACTCTCCCAACAACTTTAATTGTGAAAAATGATTTACATTATTTAATAATGTCTTAATATCGTATAAAATCTTATCACGAATTTCATTATACATAGGCACAACATCTGCATAATTATTTTTTTTCACAGCATCTATTATTTTTGTATAAAATAATTTTATTCTATTTTGAGTTAGTGAATCAATTTTTGAAGTTTTATTAATAACCCCTTTAAAATTTTTTGTATCAAGTTTATCAATTGAAAATACTGTTTTTGGAATTCTTGTCATAAGATAAGATTTTTCATTAAAAATAGTTTCTGTTTTTGCAGAATTAGAATTTAAACTTTCACTATTTGAAACAATAAAATTATATTCACTATTAATCTTATTTGAAGATTCTAAATCAATTCTATATAATTTAGGAATTTGCCTGAGTTGCAATATTTTACCAGGTGTCAATATTTCACCTGCTTTTAAAATAATATTACCGGATTCATCAACAACATTATAAAGTAATGTCTTTTCATCTAATAATTCTTCAATTGAGAGTAAATTCATGCAATATTAATCCAAAAATAAAAATTATACTTTATGTTTTATTTTATTTAACATATAATAAAAATATTAACACACCATTATACAAAATAAGATAGGTATTTGTCAATGGAAAATGTTTTTTTCGACAATTCAATATCAGATGAAATATTAAAAACTTATGACGAAATAAATCAAAATTTTGATACTCCTATTTCAAAATGTGAAAGTGAAAATGAAAAACTTTTTGATATAATAAGTCAGTTGTTTAGTGAAAATAAAGTAAATAGCATTTGGATTAACGGATTTGACAATATTAGAATAGAATCTGAAAATAAAGAATTTAACACTATTGAAAATCTTTTTACAAATAATAATCAACTTGAAAAATTTATAAAATATTTAAGCAATATGTCAAATCAAAAGTTTGGTTCAAATAATTTTATTGTTGAAGGCAAAATAAAATCAAATTTATTATTTATGGGTGTTTTGCCATATAACTATCAAAATATACCAATACTTTTAATAAGAAAAACCGATGAAAATATCCTTGTTGACAACAATTACGATCATTCAATAATAAAATATTTAAAAGATGCAATAGATCAAAAGTTAAATATTTTAATAACAGGTGAAACTAAAAGTGGTAAAACTACGTTGCTTAATTACATATTAAAGAATATTGAAAAAGAACGTAAGTGTATAGTGATTGAAAACTCAATTTCGGCTATTAATGTTAAATCTAATTTTCCAAAAATAAATATTACACCTTTCTATGCAACTGATGAAATAGGGGATAATGAGATACTTTCACGTAAATTACTAAATAAACTTTTATTAATTGAAACATCAACTATTATTCTTGACGAGTTGACAATTGGTGACGTTGCGGAATTTTTGATGTATATTGATTCTTATTTTAAGGGTTCAATTTTTACACTCAATGCACAATCAGCACTTGACGGAATATCAAAAATAAAAAAAATGATAAAATATAGTTCAAATAATATAAATAATTTCAAACTCAAACGTCTAATACAAACTTCAATTGATGTTGTTATTGAGGTAAAAAATATAAATAATGCAATTAAAATTAATAAAATATATGAATTAAATACAGATTTTGATTCGCCTGAACTTTTGAATATGATCTATAGTTTAAATTCTGATAATTCATATGAAATGATAAATGAACCTAAATATCGTAAAGAAAAATATAAACTCAATGAATATAATTTATTTGATGCAAAACCTGAAAGCGAAATACCGAATAAATTAAAAAAACTAAGCACACAAATAAAAAAATCCAAAAAAATAAAAGAAAAACTTGCAAAATTAAAAAAGAATAAAAATTAATTTTAACATTTCTTAATAATAACCCTCATTTTTTAAAGTTTACGACAAGAATAGCCGTTAATAGAATAAGTTATATATGTGTGAGGGTCATACAACTAATGATGAACAATTTCAATAATTTTGGATTTCCGCAAAACAAAAATATTTATACCGATCAATTAAATAATCCGAATGGAATTGGGTTTGGCAATAACACATATATGCCGCCAACAAAACCTATGGAATATGATGGGTTTTATTCAAATCAGTCTCAACAAAAAATGAATTTTTGGGACAAAACAAAAGCATTTTTTTCACAAAATGGAGGAAATATTGTCAAATGGGCAATTGGCGGTTTTATGACACTTGGTGCACTTATTGGTGTTAACAAATTTATAAAAACAGATGTTCCATATGGTAAAGGACATGAGCTTAAAGAAGATGCAAGTTTAATGGAAAAAATAAAATATCATACTTGCACTTTTTTAAATGATGCAGGAATTTTAAGTGACTATAAAGCAAAGGATGAAAATAAAACAGAAGATAAAGATAAAGCAGAAGGTTCAAAATCAACAGCTTCAACAAATCCAACAACATCTGGAACTGGTTCAGGGCCAAGTGCAACAGGTGCAGATGCGACAAGTGCAGATGTTCCAGTTGAAGATTTAACTACTGCTGAATTTTATGGACTTGAAGAGGTACCTACATCAACCATCAAGCCAGAACCTATTGATATTATTGCAACTTTTTCGGATAACACAACCGGCACAGTCAATAATGCAGGATCTTCAAGTTATGCTAAGGATTCTTCAAGTCATTCTAAAAGATCTTCAAGTTCCACTTCAAAAGAGCTAGAAAATAAACCTAAGAATTTATTTACAAGAATTAAAAATAAATTTAGTACATTTGGAGAACAGATTAATAAATTAAAAAGTAATATTAAAAATAAGTTTCCTGGATTTTTACACAATGATTCTACAAACGACACAGTCAAAGATAAAACGTCTTCAAGTTCTACTTCAAAAGAGACAAAAAATAAATCTAAGAATTTATTTACAAAAATTAAAAATAAATTTAGTACATTTGGAGAACAGATTAATAAATTAAAAAGTAATATTAAAAATAAGTTTCCTGGATTTTTACACAATGATTCTACAAACGACACAGTCAAAGATAAAACGTCTTCAAGTCCAACTCCAAAAACCACAAAAAGTTCATCTAAGAATAGTACAAAAACAATCAAACATGATACATTAAATACTCTTAATAGTAAGATGGCTCCAGAACCACCTGTGGTACCAGAATTTGAACAACCTGAAACTGCATCTACTAAATATACGTACAAACTACCAGATGCACCATTTTTTGTTCCAAAAATGGATAAAGACAAAGTAAATGGAGATGAATCATTAAATACAAATAATACTTCATCAAAAAAAGAAAATAACACTCCGACAGATACAAATTCTCATATTAATGATTTACATCAAACTCCACAAGAACAAACAAGCTCAGAAAGTAAGTTTCCACCATTTCCAATTAATGCTGAATTACAAAAGCAACCAAAAAATAGCATAATAGATGATATTACAGAAGTTTACATCATGCAGAATGAAACATTTGAGGATTTTGACAGGCTTATGAAAAATTATTATTCAGCGAGTCAAATCCTAGAAAATTTAACAGAAGAAGAGATGCAAAATGATTTAATTGGTAACAATGACGGTGTCGATGACGATAATAACTTACCTATGGAAAAAAATCAAACTGATGAAATTTATATATATAGAAAACCTACAAGACCAGCACCAAAGCCATCAGTTGATAACCAGAATAAACAAGAAGCAATTGGTGACGATGACGATGATATACCTGAAAAACCTACAAGACCAGTACCAAAGCCATCAGTTGATAAGCATAATACACCTGAACCTGCAAGACAAGCATCAGAAAATACTCAAGAAATACAGAACACATTAAATGATACAAATACTGGAAATATAGAAATACAAGAATCTGATATTGTTGAATTTAATGATGATGAGGAGACCATACTTCCTTCTCCTTCTTCCTCACCAACACTAATAGTTTTAGGTTCTGAATCAGGTGAATCAGGTGAATTAGATAAATTAGATAAATTAGATAAACCAGATGAATCATATGAATCAGATGAATCAGAGCTTTATTATTCTTTTGAAGGAGTAGATAATGAAGAAAATGTAGAGCAGACTGTGCAACAAGAACCACATAATAATATTCCTAAGAAACCAGAAGCAAATCCAGATAAATCCTCAACAGCTCCTGAAGTTAAAGAAACACCATCTAGTAATACTAATTCTGCCTTAGATCTAGATAGTTTAATAGGTAATATTGCAGATGAAATTTTACAAAATGTTGATGATTTAAACAGTCAAAGTCCTTTACCACAAATGCAACCAAAAAACCAAGAAATATCAACTCCATCTCAGACAACACTAGAAACACCACAAACACCACAAAATATTGATATCAAAAAAATGAATGCTGATAATCAAAGTCCTTTAAATATACCTGAATCACAAATGCAAGAAGAAAAAGAAAACCAAACAACACAAGAAATAACACAAGAACCACAAAATATTGATATCAAAACAATGGATGCTGAAAGTCACAGTAACAGTACTTTTAATACCATTGAATCACAAGTGCCACAGTCAAGAGAAACCCAAGAAACATTAACTCCATCTCAAACTCCACAAGAAACACCACAAACACCACAAAATATTGATATCAAAACAATGGATGCTAATGACCCTAATTGTATTAATAATCTAATTGGATATTTAGAAAAAATTAAGCCAAATAAATATGAACAAACAACATCAGACATTGCAAGCAACAAATCTTTATGGAGCAAAATTAATGAAACAGATTTTAATGAATATGAATTAAAAGATATAATAACTTTAGAAAACGTTGTAACAGATTGCAATAGTTTAAATGAGGCATTTATAAATAAAATCACAAATCAAGTTTCAAAGTTAGATGAAACAGAAACAAACACAACAATATCTTTAATTGAAAGTATTGATAATGATCATTTAATAGAACTGCTTCAAAATCAACTTAATGATAATACTATACAAGATCCGGATATTAAACTTGCCATACAAGCTAAAATAGATGCCAATAAAATTAATAACGTTTCTAATGATGAAAAAGGTTTGACATCGTTATTTGATGATAATACTTTAACCGATCATAAATCCGAGTCTATTAAGGAGCAAACAAAATATGCTACCAGTTTATTTAATTGTTTAAAAAATACTGTTCTTAGTGATGAAACTAAAGCTACAAATTTGCTAAATAATTTTATGTTACCAGAAACAACTTCCAATTTAATATTGTTGAATTTAATTAGACAAGATGATAGTATAGATTCTAAGATTAAAGAACTTGCAAATGACAAATATACAAAATTTATTGAGCAGGCAGAAACTTATTTAAGTGATGACGACAATGGTATTTTTAATCATAAAAATGATCCTGACTTTTGTGAAAAAACTACTAATTATTTAAATATGCTTTATTTTGATGGAAACAATCAAAAGCCTAAAAATCTAAATAATTTTAATAGAGCTATAGATAATTTAAATGAAGGTTTATACCAAGGTTTAAGTGATTTTCCAATTAATTTAATTAATAAAATATCAACATCTCAAAATCCTGAAGACATTGCCATTAAAAAACACTTAAAAAGGGGGGGAGAAGGTTATTTAAAAGCATTATTGAATGTTAAAGAATATTGTAGTATTGAAAATTTTAATGATTTATTACTACAATATTATGATACCTGCAAAGTTAAAGAGAAAGATAAGAAATATTTAGAATTCATAAAAGATCTTCAAAATTTAGGCATAACTCAAGCAGACATTATAAAAAGAATTAACTATGCATCTGAGCATAATTTTCCTTATTTCATAATAGTGAAAAGTGGAATAAAAAACTCAGTAGAAACAGCTTTAGAAAAATTTAAATATAAAGAAACAACATTAATGAAAAAACTATTGTGGTTAAAACAACAAGAACCTTTAAACGAATTGCAAACAAGATATGTTGAACTTTTAAAACAACATGCTCAACAAGATGAAACATTAAAACATTACATAAATACTGAAGGTACTAACACTACCATTATAAATGACTATATACAAATCATTAGATTAGCAAAAGGGATTTATAATAGTGATAAATAACAACCACTAAGAACACAATCTTAACTTTTGTCAAGAATTTGGACATTTAATATTTCATAATCAGTTTGACTTATTATCTCGCATTGTCGAACTGATTTTTTCAAGTGCATAAATAATCATTATAATAACTAAAATTTGACATATTGTGTTTATAATCGTCATAATTCTTTCTCCATTTCGTTTATCAAGTTTTCTATTTTTTTATCTAAGACAATATAATTACTTAAAAACACATAAGCATAATAAAAGCCTATAGGGATTAATATCAATTTTAAAAAATTATCGACAAACCACATCCCAATAATGCCACTTACAACAATTGCTGCTAATTGTATAGACATTTGCCTTTTGTTTAATTATTCTCAACCCTTGTTTTTAATACACTTATTTTATCGCTACTCATATACCTATTATAATGTATTTATGCTATACCTGCAATATTTCATTTATATTAACTTTTGTTAAAAATTTTTAGCTTAGAATTATCTTGATTTTTTGTCGGTCATAGGCTACAATGTAAATAGGTAGTTATATGTCTCAAAACAAATACTTAAAAAAAATTATTTACTATAAATCTATTGACGGGCACTGCCCTTATAACGAATGGCTCAATTCTTTAGATTATAAAACAAAAGCTATTGTCGAAAATAGGATTGAAAGAATACAAGACGGATTATATGGCGATCATAAAAAACTTTCTAATAGCTCTTTATCTGAATTGAGATTTTTTATTGGCAAAGGTTATAGAGTATATTATAGAGATTTAACTAATGTTCTAATAATAATTGTTGCAGGCAGTAATAAACAAGACCAAAAACAAGTTATTAAAAAAGCACAAAAATATTTACAAGATTTTTTTGAAAGGAATAAAAATGACAAAGTTTAATGATGAATTAAATATAGATATGGATAAAGTTATAGCTAATTCTATTAGTCATGATGATTTAATACTTGAACATTTAAAAGATAAAGATTATCAAAGAATTTATCTTGAAACATCTTTAGAGGAATTTGCAAAAGATGGAAATATTAATGCCTTTATTCGCTCACTACAACATGTTGTAAAAGCTCGTGGTCATGGTGCAATATCTGCTTTAGCAAAAGAATTAGATATTGATAGAAGTAATCTATCGGATATTCTCAATGGAAAAGTACAACCAAAAATCAGTACAACTCTTAAATTAATTAATGGTTTAGGTTATAAAATTCAATTAAAATCTGCCTAGAGCAATGCACAAGGTATTTTTACACTCACAATATTTCATTTATATTAACTTTTGTTAAAAATTTGAATTTAAGTAACAATTTTTATTTTTACCAAACTTTATTAACTATAACCATGTTATAATTTTAATGAAATGTTTATAGGACATCATTTTTTTTATGGAACTTCTTCTTTGTGAAAATAAAAAAACAATCAATAATTCAAACCCCAAAATCAACAAACTTCTTAAAGTTTTTAATGTTATAAACGAAGAACTTAAAAAAGATAAACAACAAAAAGAACCCCTTGTTTTATCAATGCAAGATGGCTTTTTACCCAAGTTTATAAACCTTCTTTTTTCTCAAAATATTAACCATACAATTGGTATTGCTGGTGAATCAGCGTGTGGTAAAACGACTTTTGTTTCATCTATTATGAGTGTTTTTTCTCATCTTGAAAACAAAAACTACTATACTTCTCTTTGTTGTGATGATTATTATCTTGATACATCCAAAGCTTTAGAAAAAGTTAATGGAAGTTTTGAAGAATATTTTAAAATGGGCTACTCTTTTGACACGCCAAATGCTTTAAACCTTGAACTTCTAAATTCCCATCTTGAATCACTCAAAAATAATATTGACATAACTTCACCAAAATACAATTTTGTCACTTGCAAAAGTGAGTTAAATAAAGGTCAAGTTAAAAAAGCTTCAAAAATTATTATTTTAGAAGGACTTTTTGCACTCAATCACAAACTTGATAATGTTATTGATATAAAAGTTTATATTGACACCCCATTTGATGTCATTAAAGATAGATGGTTTAAACGTGCAGCCTTAAGAGGAAAAACAGGTGTTGCTGCAGACGTTCAGTTTAATGATGTAAATAATGCAGCTAAAAAATACATCCGACCACACAAAAATAAAGCTCATATTGTTTTAAATGGTTGTGTCAAAGCTAGTTATATAGTTGAATTTACACAAAATATGTCTAATGCTATTTATAATGCATTAAAAGAGTAATTTTTTTAGTTATTCTTCGTTTAATAACGTTCCAATACTTAACAACTCTTTTGTCTCAATGCTGCTTCCAGCTATACCTTGTATTGAACCTATCATTGCTGTTGTGTTATTTAAAACTAACTCAAGCTGCTTTTCTCGTTTTGCCCATTCTCGTTGAAAAACTGACTTTTCTTTCTCTAAATCACTTTTCATTGTAACAAACGCATTTATTATATTTTCAAATTGTGTCTTAAATTCATTACCTGTTAAATAATTATACAATAACGCTGTCTTTTCATGCCGGTTATCCTGAGCATTTATTATATTATTCAACTTTATTATTGTTTCACGTAAAACTACAACAAGCCCTTTAAATTCAGCATAAGAACATATATAAATACCATCTTTTAATCCCATTCGTTCCATATCTTGTGGATAAGCTTGAGTCACCAAAACACCAATATCGGCTCCTTTTTCTTGGCAATTATTTTTAAATTTTTCAATCCAATCTTTTCCAAACGTTTTTGTTCGCTTGCTTTCATAATATATTTTCCCACAATTTAAACAATCACGAGTATTAACAATTTGAAGTACATCAGCCCCTTGTTTACCTTTGCCTATGGCTTGTATATCATCTAAAATAAATTGTTCTTTTAAATATTGTTCAATAGCTAACTCCTGAACTTCACCTTGAAGCTGCATAGACCCTTGCTCATACTTTCGCTTCATTTCTTCAATAAGTTTACCCTGGTCTTCCAACTGTTTTTTATATTGAAGAATAACAAGCTCATTTTCTGCATCAATAGCTTGCTTTAATTTAATTTTCTCATTTAAAATTTGTTCATTTAACTTCCTTTGTAATTCAAGCTCAAATTCTTCTTTCATAGATTCTTTTTCACGCTTCAATTTCATATTTTGAGCTTCAAGTTCAATCATTTGTTTAAGTTTTTGAGTTTTTTCATTCAACTCATCTTCCAATCGTTTTGTAAGTAGACTTTGTTCATTGACTATTTTTTCTTTCAAGAGCTTTTCATTTTCATAAAGTTTTTCTTTATAATCTTTTTCAAGCTCAAGTCTAACTTCATCCATACGTTTTGATGCAGATTTAAGCAGATTTTCACGTTCTATTTTCATTTGTTCCAATTTTTGCTGGTATTTTTTTTGCTGTATTTCAAGCATTTTATTCACTTCATCTTTAGCACCTGCTTTAATAATATCTTTAATATCAATAACATAATCGCAATTTGGGCATTTTATTTCATTAACTTTTTCCATATATATTTTTTCCTTTGTTATTTTTAATATTGTATTTTAACTTATTGACTTGAAGAATCAACATTTTTCTGTATGCCATTAAATAACCCCGGTAAAACCTTATTTATAGCATCTTTTGCTTTATTTGTTGTATCATCTATAATTTGTTTTTTTGTTTGTTCTATTTTATTTTGAACTTCTTCTTTTGTTTTAATCTTAGAATCTAATCCTAAATCCAAAAGCACACTTTGTGCTTGATTTTCATCATTTTGCGTCATAAGCCATTTAAAAGACTTAACTGATGTTGGATTTAACATATTACCATTAATTGTAACTTTAAAATATTTTGAATCACTACTTTCAGGTGTCAACTTCGGTATTTTATTTATATAGGTTTCATCTATTTTTTGATTATAACTATCCATTAAAGTTGAAATAGTATTACCAAATTTTCCAACATTACCAATAAGTTTTGAAATAGACATATCATTTAATGGCCCTAACAATGACACTATTTCATTTGAAACACAGCCCATAAGTTCAATATTGCTGTCATTATTTAACAAATTAATTTTACCATCTATATATAAACTCATATTTTTACCGGATGATAAAACAGGATTTAAACTCATCCAACCATTTAAAAAGCTAACATTTCCTTTTAAATAATCAAATTCACCTGAATTTTTTGGTGAAATTGTTCGCAATGTATTGGCCAAATTTGATTTAAATAAACTTATTCCATTTAAATTTTGTGCATAAAGAAAATGTTCAAAAGTTCCTAAATCACCTAATTGTCCATTTTTAATTAAAAAATCAGCATTTCCTTTTAACGTATTCATTTGCGTATTATAATCAACTCCACGTAAATTTAAATCTGCATTAAAATCTAAAGTTCCTTTAACCTGATCTTTTATTCCAACTGTTGCATATATTGCATCATTGGCTTTTATTCCCTTACCATTTACTTTTACATTTATATTTGTATTTTTAAGATTATAAGAAACTTTTGGAATTGATATTTTCCCTTCAAAAGCATTTGCATTTAAATTTGTTAAATAAAATACATTATTTGATAAACTAAAATCCGACTTAATATTTGTGCCAACAATATTCCCCATCTTAAATTTCACTATCTCACCTTTACCATTTATAATTTTTAAAGGTAAATCAAAATTATTTGATGATTGATTAGCAACATTTGACGAAGAAGAAGATGATGAAGATGATGATTGTAATTTTGAAATACTATCAACAATTTCAAATAACTTATCAGCATCTATCAAATTTGAGCTAACATTAAGAGGATTTATTGTAATAATTTTATCATATATTGAATTTATGCTAGCATTAAAATTAACTTTTGACTCATTTAGATTTAAGTCATTACAATTAATCAAAAGTTCTTCACCATTTAATGTAATATTTAAATCAGATAAAGTTGTTTTTAATTGCGGGATATTTGCATTTAAAACCTTTACAAATCCGCCCAATTGCGGCCTTTCAAGTTTACCATTAATATTAACATCTGTTTTAATAAGAACACTTGAATCAACATACTGAGGAATTGAAAATGACATTTCATTTGGAGTATGGATTTTTATATTATTTATTTGAGGATGTTTTGAATAAATATCACCTATTTTTCCGCTTAAATAAATAAATTTAGTTGAGTTATTTAAATTATCTTTTATATTATTTGATAGTACATTTAAATTTGAATTTACTTTATATAATCCTGTATTATCAAGAATTAATTCATCATTATTAAATATTAACGAAATATTTAATAAACTTGTTTTATTATATATATCATTGACTTTTATAAAATTTAAATTATTAGAAGAATTTGCAAGAATCTGTATTCCAATATTATTATTAACCCCATCACCATTAATATCAATAATAATAGGCAAAGCACCATTAGCTTCAAACATTGACTTAAGTTCTTTTGGTATAAATGATTTTATATCATATGCATTAATACGCCCTTGTCCTTTAATTTCAATATAAGGACTTGATAGATATTTTTTTATCTCCCCTTCAAAGCTTATTGGTGAATTATTTACAAAGACATCAAAAGGTTTAATTTTAATATTTTGAGAATCGATTTTTAAATCTACATTTTTAACTTTCATATTAGAATTTAAATTGGATAACACAATATAGGTATGTGGTATTGTTATATTTCCTTCAATATTTTTTAAATCAGATTTAATGTTTATTGTTCCATTATTTGAAACTAAATTTATATTATTAATTAAATCAACGAAATTAAAATCTTTATAAACAAATTTTATTATAGGATTAATATTATTTAAATTTCCCTTAATTAAAGCATTTAATTCAATATTACCATTATTTAATTTATAATTTTTCTTTAAATCTTTTGGTGCAAAAGCATCATATAAATTTTTTAAATCAATTTTTTCAGACATTATATTTATATTAGCAAAAGCATTTTTATCGATATTACCCTTAATCAAAAATTTTGCACCATTTATTAAAGCAAAAGTATTTTTAATATCCATTTGATTATTTGAAAAATCAATATCTGAATTTATATTAAGTATTTTTAAAGGTAATGTTTTATGCATAATATTAACATTTTCAACTTTAAAAAATCCATTTGAATTAAAATCTTTTAAATTTGAATCAATACTTAATTTAGAATTTATTAAACCATTAACTAAAAAATCATCAAGTCCTAAATCATAATTTAGTATTTTTAGTAACGAACTTAATATATTTTTAATATCAGCTACTTTTATATTTAAAGCTTCAATATTTAAGTTAGTTTTACTATTTTTATCAAATTTAAAAAATCCATTTAAGTTAATTTTATCTGTTTTATTAACGTATAAATTTGAATCAATATTAATTTTATTTTTATCAAAATTGATTTTTAAGTGATTATTATCGATTTTTTCATTATTTAAAACAAAATTTAAATTATCAATATTAAAATATCCATCAAAATAAAGCTTCTTATTCTTGTTATTTTTAATTTTCAAATCACAATCAATATTTGAATAAAAGTCATACTTGACAATATTATAAAAAGGATGTCCTATATTTATAGGTTCTTGCACTTCTTTTTCATCATCATTATCTTGTTCAAAACTAATTTCAGGTAATATAGTATCAAGTTTAACCTTATAATCAAGATAGGTCTTATTCTTTGATACAATAGTACCAATAAAATCCATTTTAATTTTTTCATTTAATTTAAAGTCTTTTATTAAAAATTTTTCACCTTTTATGGTTAATGGCTCAACAAGTTTTTCATCGGTTAAATTAAGATTATAATTTAAAATACTAATATCGGGCATTTTATATGAAAACTTAAAAGGCAAAGCAGCATTTGTGTTTGCATTATTTTCTTCTTTTTGTTGTTCATTTTGATTAGCAGCTAAATAATCGTTAATATATTTTTGAATATATAATTGTCCACTAGATAAAATTTTTAAATTTAAATTTAAGCCGTCAATATAAACTTCATCAAAACTTATCGATTTTATAACAAGAGGAAGAATATTCACCAAAATTTTTGAATTTTGTAAATTAAGAAATTCATTTTTTTCATCATATTTAACACTTAAATTTTGTGCCTTTACCCCTATTTTTAATAAAGGAGTTGTCACAATTTTTAAATTATCATAGCTGACATTCAAATTGACAGTATCTTTTGCCAATTTATTTATATCATTTTTATAATTATTTAAATTTATAACATTTGGCAATACAAACAAAAATGTGAAATAAAAAACGAAAATAAAAGTAAACAAAATAATTGTTAATATTTTAACTTTTTTCATATAATAAGCCCCGTTTTGTTTTTTTATTATAAATAATTATATAATAAAAAAAGTAAACACCAAATAAATTTGATGTTTACTCTAATAAAAAATATTAAAAAATTAAGCAAAGTATCTATCAAGCATACCTTTAAAAGCAGCACCATGGCGAGCTTCATCTTTACACATTTCATGAACTGTATCATGAATTGCATCATATCCAAGTTCTTTAGCACGTTTAGCAATATTTAACTTAGCTTCACAAGCACCAGCTTCAGCTTGATATCTCATTTCAAGATTTTTCTTTGTTGAATCAGTAACCACTTCACCTAACAACTCAGCGAATTTTGAAGCATGTTCAGCTTCTTCAAAAGCAATACGTTTATAAGCTTCAGCAACTTCAGGATATCCTTCACGGTCAGCTTGACGAGACATAGCAAGATACATACCAACTTCTGTACATTCACCAAGAAAATGATCTTTTAATCCTTGCTGAACTTCAGCATCAATACCGGAGCCCACACCAATTTTATGTTCATCTGCCCATAAAGCATTTGAAGAGTTTTCTTCTACTTTTTTAAACTTATCAGCACCCACTCCGCACATTGGGCATTTTTCAGGTGCCTTATCACCTTCATAAGTATACCCACACACTGTACATACAAATTTCATAATTACAATTCCCTCCATTAATTTTTCTACATGTAATATATTATCATAGAGATAAAATAAAAACAATAATTATTATCAAATTGCTTAACATTTCTTAAAAAAGCAGTGAGTAAGCCGGGTTCTGTTTTAGCTATCATCTGTCTTATATATTAAATTACTTTAATATTTTAGCGGATTTTTGAAAATTAAGCGGGCCGCTTTATTTTTTTCAAACCTTGCACTTAACCGGGGTTTACCTCAAAGATATCTCTTGATATTTTGAAATGAGCTCTTACCTCATCTTTGCACCATTTGCCTCGTTAAAAATTATAACGATAGGCTGTCTTTGTTTCTGTGGCACTTTCCTCACAATCACTTGTACCTGACGTTATCAGGCGGTCTGCCCTTAAGTGCCCGGACTTTCCTCTAAAAAAGAAAACTTTTTTAGCGATAGCTCTACTGCTTTATTGTTTATTATTACATATTTTTATATTTTTTGCAAAATCTTTTCTTTTAAAAATGCATCTTTTATATTATCCGGTATTTTTTTCAAAAGTTTCCCATCTTTTATAACAACAACTTTTGTAATGGCATTTAATACTACTTTTTCTTCTTGATTTAAAATCGTATGAGAAAATTCGATACCTATTTTAGAAAAACTATTTAAAGTTGTATTAATAGTTAAAATATCATTTAATTTTGCACTATATTTATAACGTACATTTAAATCAACTACAGGAAACAAAATATTATCTTTTTCCAAGGAAGCTAAATCAAGCCCCAAAGCTTCAATAAAGTCAACCCGAGCTCGTTCAAGCCATTTTATATATGCTCCATGCCAAACAACGTTATAACAATCTGTATCACTATGATAGACTCTTACTTTAAAACTATTTAACATAATTAATTAAACAACTCATTTAACCTGTCACTTATTTCCATTGGATCCATTTCATTAGTAATACTATTTATATCATAAGCAACCTGATATAATTTTGCAGCTTCAACATTATCACCACTTAATGCTATTGAACGGGCTAAATTATAATGAGCTAAAGCATAATTTGGATTATAAGTTATAGCTTTTGTAAATAATTCAATTGCATGCTGTACACGACCTAAATCATCTAAGTATATTACTCCCAAATTATTATAAGCAATATCATATGTATAATCATATTTTATAGCAAGCTCATATTCTTTAATAGCTTCTTCGGTATTTCCAATTCCCCAGTATAAAAAAGCAATATTACAATGAATTTTTGGATTATGAGGTTGAAGATTTAAAGCTTGACGGTATACAAGAAGAGCATTTTCATACTCATTTTTTTCATAAAATATACTTCCTAAATTAACATATATGTCTATATCTTTAGGTGTCAAAAGATAAGCACTTTGATATGCTAAAACCGCAGCATCTTTATTTGCACCTGATTCCTGCAACACATATCCAAGAGTCTGAGCTATAACACTTGTCCAAAGAGGATTTGGATTTAAGGTAATTGCATTTTCATAACGTGCAATAGCACCTTGAACATCACCTTTTAAATATAGTATATTTCCTAAATTACTTTGATATTCTGCAACGTGTGGTTGTATTTCAATTAGTTTTAAATAAGTAATAATTGCATTATCATAATCACCAAGTTCTTCATACAAATGGCACAATTCCTGATGTGCACCAATATTTAAACTATCAAGCCATATTGCCATTTTATATTCGCATATCGCATCATCTAACCTTCCTACAATACGATATACGTATCCAAGTAAGCAATATAGGGTTGCAAATTTTGGTGATTTATCAATAGCTTTTCTATATAATTTTATTGCTTCATCAATTTGTTTATTTTGAACTAAGTATAAAGCTTCCAATATTAAAGGTAAATATTTTATAAATGATAAAGTTCTAAAACAATTTTTTATACCATCAACATCAAACGGCAAAGTAAGAATAGAAAGAAAAAATTCTTTAACTATTCTCATTTTAGCTTTAAACTCCCTGTGAGGCATAACTTTTAATATATTATAAATCAAATAATGAGCACTTGATGATTGCAATTTAGCATATTTTATAGCTAGCTGTGCCCAATCAAGTGCTTCATGAAAATTACTTTTCTTTAAATATATTTTTGATATCATTAAATATGCTTTTGCATATTTTGGCTTTTGTTCTAAAACTTTATTAAAATAATGCAAAGATTTTTCAAAATCATCCTTATAATAAAAAGCAAGTGCAAGCTTATATAAAATTTCAAAATTATTTAAATTTGACTCTAAAGCAAGCTGATATTCATTTATTGCTTCATCAATATACATTTTAGCCTGAGATAAATCCAAATGTTTTTCCAAATACAAATCACCTAAGTTAACATGTATTTCAGAATTATTAGGATTTAAACTGAGTTCATGCTTGCATAAATCAATTGCATCTTGAATACAACCCTGTTTTCTCATTTTATTTATGGAATTTTTAATTTTTTTTTGATTTTTTTCCATGGTATGTGTATTTTTCATTACTTATCCCACATTTCACAAACTTCAAGTTCCAAACATTTTTTTATTATTTTATTACGATCAGCATCTTTTATATCTTCATAAAAAAACAAATATTCTTTATCACTAAAATGTTCTTTCTTTTCTATTCTACCCTCAATAACAATTGAAGGCAAGAAATTATCTAATGTTAAACTTATTTTATATTTTTCATTCAAATCAATAAAATTATTAGTTATAAACTTTAAAGCTTCACCGCCTAAATCTTTTGTTGTTATGTTAAATGATTCATTTGTTCTTGGATCAATTAATATAGCCTGGCTTATCCAATTGGCACGAATATATTTTCTTCGCTGTATATTTTTATAATCATTTGGAAAATCAATAATTAACTTTTCACTTAAAGAATTTAAAACTATTGAATCAAAAGCACGTATGCCATTACTTGTATATATATAGACTAATATGGTAGTACCTTCATTTAAATATTTACATGCTTCTTCATAATTTGTTTCAGGAGCTGATAATTCCAATCTATCGTATTCAATATTTGTTACTTTTGATAAAATAGATGAAACTTTTTCTTCACCATTTAAGTATTCAATCTTAACTTCGTTTCCAATTTTAAGTGCTTTCATTTTTAGCCCCCTTTATTTATAAATTTAACCAACAAAGTTGTTAATTAAGTTTTTATCGTCAATTTGTGACAAGTACTCTTTTTGTGCAAGAATAGTTAAAATAAATTTATCACTAAAATATCTATCGGCAACTTTTTTAATATCTTGAATTTTTACTTTTTTAATTTTTTTAATAAATTCTTCTTCATAATTAAACCCGAGACCATTAATCTCAAAACCACTATACATTGAACTTTCAAGTATATTTGTTTCATAATAAAAATTTCTTTTACCCAGTATATTATTCTTTGTATTTTCTAATTCTTCATCTGTTATATCAGTTTTTTTAATTCTTTCTATTTCAAACAAAAAACCATCAATAGATGTTTTTATATTGTTTGGATTTGTTGCAATATATACATTTATATTTGCTGACTTATTGTACACTTCATAAGAACTTCGAACAACATAAGCCAATCCTTTTTTATCACGCAATTCTAAAAATAAACGAGAAGATAATCCACATGCCCCAAGAAGCGTATTCATAACAACAATAGGAGCATAATCCTCACTTTTATATGTAGCACATAAATATCCCAAAATTATTTGAGCCTGAGCAACATCTTCTTTTTCTATCTTTATAATTTTTGCTTCGTTTAAAGTTACTTCATCAATTTTTGACTCAACATTTTGATACCCAAGATAATTAAATTTATCGTTAATTATTTTTACAATTTCATCCTGATTAAAATCCCCGACAATAGACATAACTTTTTGAGAATTATTTATTATTTTATTATAAGCATCAATAATATCTGCTTTTTGTATTTTATCAAGATCCTCCAAAGTTTTTGTCATTGTATTTCCATAATGATGTCCTATATACAAATTCCTATAAAAAACATCATAAGCTAAGCTTTTAGGGGAATCCAAACGTGCTTCAATTTCACCTTTTAATTTTATTTTTTCTTTTTCCAAATCTTCAAATGTAGAATTTTTAATTATTTCACTTAATATATCTAAAGCTAAATCAAAATCATCATTTAAACAAAATATTTTAAACTGTAAACTATCAGATTTTAAATTCGAATAACATTCAATTGCATTCTCTTCAAGGATACTTGCCAAGTCACTTGATGAATATTTTCTTGTACCCTGAAAAAAAAGTCTATTCAAAAGTGAATAAAGACCACTATACTTTTCCTGTTCATTTATTTTTATATATAATGTAAACGCAATCCTTGGAGTTTTTTCATTAACTTTTGTGATCAAATCTATTCCGTTTTGTAAATTTAATTTATTCAATAAACTCATTTATTCATTTTCCTTCTTTTTATTTTTATCCGGCATCAAAACAGATATAGTGGCAAAATCTAAATTTATATATTTTTTTGCTACTTCTATTAAATTTTCAATACTTAAATTATTAACTATTTTTAAATAATCATTAACAGGCTTTATATCATTTAACTTTGTCATATAATCACCTATAGTTTCAGCTATTGAAGAAACCGTTTCAGCATCTGATGCAAACGATGATATTAATTTCTTTCGTGCTTTATTAAATTCCTTTTGTGTTATCATTTCATTTATTTTTCTTATCTCGTTATTTATAAGCTCAATTGCCAACTCTTTTTTTTCAGGCTTAAAATTAGCCTGTATAAAAAAGTTACTTCCGTCTTTAAACTGATAATGGCAAGATGAAACCATATTAAAAACACTTTCTTTAGCATTTTCAATAAGGTTCTGATGCAATCTTGAACTTATACCTTCACCTAATATTATACTTATCATATCAAGTGCAATAATTTCTTTTGCTTCACAAGCTTTAGGGCCTAAAAATCCATACATCATAAACCCTGTTGTAACATTACCGTATTTCTCAAAAAACTGAGCTTTCTTTGGCTCATCAATTTGATATTCAAAAGTATCAAGACTATTTTTTCTCTCTTGAAAATCAAATTCTTTTAAAAATAACTCTAATATTTCATCTTCATCAAAATCACCGACTGCAATTGTTGTAATATTATTTGGTGTATAAAATTTTAAATAATATTCCATAATTTTCTCTTGAGGTATTGATGATATAATTTGACGTTTTCCAATAACATCACGTTTATAAGGATGTTGTGTATACATATTTTGATTACATTGATTATAAACTTTTGTCCAGGGATTATCTTCACACATTCCTATTTCTTCAATAACTACAGAACGTTCCCTTTTAACTTCAGGTATTTCTTTATCATAATCAAAAGGAAGTCCAAGCTCTTCTTCAGGGAATATTGGGTTTAACATCATATCAGCATGAAGTTTTATAGCAAGTTTAAAATCCTCACCATTTTTACCATAAGGCAAAGTCACATAATAAAAAGTATAGTCCTTCCATGTTGCAGCATTAACAATAGCACCTTTAGCCTCAAGTGTCTTATCAAAATATCCGGCTTTGTATGTTTTAGTTCCCTTAAACATAACATGCTCAACAAAATGCGAAATTCCGTTAATTTCATCATCTTCATTTATTGAACCTGTTTTTACCCAGCTTGAAATATTACATATACCACCATGTTTATATCCCAAAACAATCTTATGACCATTTTCACGCTCAATAACTCTTAGAGGTTTTTCTAAAAACGGATACTCAACTTCCTCAATCTTTAATTTTTCCAAAGCTTATTCCTCAAATAACATACACATAACTTATTAATATTTTACCAATTTTTTTTTATTTTGTATAATTTATTAACAAAAAATCATACAATAGTTTTAAAGCTCTTTGCGAAAAGTCAATTTTTAAACATTTCCTTAATAAATTATTTATAAATTTATTCTTATATTGATACGGATTTTTTAAAAACATATTAAATTCTTTAACTATATATTTTTCTCGATTTAAAATACAGATATAAACAAGTCCTACATGTTTTGTTTTCGAATCACCATTTGGTCCTAAAATACCAGTTATACTTAATGCTAAATCAATTTCATCATTTTTCCCGATAATTCCACGGGCCATTTCAATTGCACATTTTTGACTTACAGCACCATCATCAATCAATGTTTTATTATTAACATTTAAATATTTTTCTTTAGCATCATTTGCATAAGTAACAAAATTTATAGAAATATAATCTGAACTACCCGAAATATCTGTTAGTCTACTTGAAATAAGTCCACCTGTACATGATTCAGCAACTGAAAGTTTTATATTATTCTTAACTAACTTTTCGCCAATTTTAGCCTCAATATTATCAAAATAATAAATAAAAAAACTTCTAATTATTTTAAATAAAATTAACATCAAAAAGCTTTCTTTTAATTTGTAGGTACATCAATAGGATTTGTAAGTAAAACATCTACATTTGAATTTTTAGGTAAATCGACATTTTTTCCTTTTCTAAACAAATCAGCAACACTATCACCTATTAAATATCCTAAAGCTCCAACTCCCCCACCAATCCAGGCAACAGGACATGTTACAATTTTTCCATAACCATTTAACCATTCACCAGAATCAAAACCCCACTCATTAGTAGTTTTTAAAATATCACCACTTGATTGACAATTGCGTTTCAATTCACTAAAATAATTACCGCCACCATCAATACCTCCATCAAGTGTCAAATTTGTCATATTAAATAAACTTCCCTTAAATGGCAGTTGTCTTCCATTTGGCGTCACGATATGATCAAATTTTAAATATAAAACTGCAGATTTTGAAGGTCTTCTCTTTTGCTTTATATCAGATACAGTCCCACGAATAAGTGTACCTTTAGGCAATATTAAAGTCTTTCCATCTTTTAAATCGTTCTTTAGTATTGTTTGAAAACTATCCCCTATTAAAATACTATCTGTATTAATTGGATTAACAAGACTTAAATTTAAACAAGTACCGGTATCAAGCCTTTTAGATTCTACATTTGCATCAAAAGATTTATTTACATTTGCATAACCTAAATTTGAAAATATTATTATAAAGACAAATGCCATAGCTATTTTTTTTATCATATTTATTAACCTCCAATTTAACTTTTAGAATTATAAATCCTTAGTTGATATTTTACCAAATTTTGCCGATAAGTCATCAATATGGTGAATAAAGTATAACAATGGCGGCAAATTTTTTTCGTTTAAATCAATAATAGCTCCCCATTCAATACGTGAATGATGAGCGGCTATCATTTTAGCAATATCTATAAATCCATTTATCATACAATTTGAATAGCCCCACTGAGTATGCGTTCGCCAATTTTCACGAAAATCTTCATCATATTCAATAAGCCCAGTTTCAACATCTATTTTATATTCAAACACTTTACCAAAATCATGAAGTATACAAGCTCCTATTATATAGTCATCATCAATTTTATATACCATTTTCTCCTTTATAATACTTGAAAATTCTAAACATTCAACAATATGCTGGATTAAACCGCCTATATAATTATGATGATGCATTTTGGCTGCCGGTGCTGTCTTTAATGCAGTTTTATTATTTTTTAATAAGTCCAATATATAATCTTTAAGTTTTATATCTTTTATTTTATTAGCATAATCCACAATAGTATTATAATGTTCTTCTTGAATATAATCCGGTATACCTATTTTAGCTTCATAAACCAATTTTAAATTTGTAACATTACAATTATTATATTTTTCACTAAAAGTAGCACTTAAAATTTTTAAAATATTACCACACCTAAACATCTTAGGATCAAGACGATTTAATGCCTCCTCCCATAATACACAATTTAATATAGTATCATTTTCCAAATTTTTTAACTGCAACTTACCCATTTTAGTTCCAGCCTTAGTGTCACCTATGGTATAAACAATAACTTCATATTCTGCTTGTAAATTGAGCATATATTTCCCCAAATAATCATTCTAATTTTAATTCTATTGCAAAAAGCTATAATTGTAAACAAACTTATTGTAACTTAACATTTTTTATATCTATTTCAATATTCTTATCTTTTCTTCTATCAGGCAATTTAATTGTTATTACATCAAAAATAAAAGGTTCTTTATTAAAAGATCCGCTTGATAAGTGTAAAACATTTTTTTTATCATAAAATATATTCTCCTTATGATAGTGACCTGAACTTATAAGTATAATATTATCAAAATTTTCAAGTAACTTTAAATAAGCATCCTTTTCATATACTTCACGGCTTTTATCCTCAAAAGGTTCATATATAGGGAAATGTTGAAATATGATAAATTTGTCTTTTTTATATTTTGTTAAAGTATTTTTTAAAAATTCTAAAGTATCTTCAGTATATTGCCCGTGTTTACTTGGCATATATGGCATAACACCATCAAGAACAACACATTTTATCTTCTTTACAGGAGAAAACATATAGTTTGTATCAATTTTTTTTTGATATTTATTATAATCTATAACCATTGTCATATATTCATTTTTTTTCATACCTGAAATTTTATGTGCATCATGATTACCCAAAACAATATAATAAGGCTTATTTAAACCACTTACAATATTTAGAAAACTTTTTAATATTGTTCTATTTGATTTATCGATATTGTCACCTAAAAAAACGACAAAATCCAAATCATTAATTCTATTTAATTCATCCACTGCCCATTTTAATATTTGTGTTTGATTTTCACCAATATCATAATGAATATCAGCAATTTGTGCAAATTTTAAATCCTTTGCATTTGCAATAGATGTTAAACTAAAAAATAAAAATAATATTATTAAAATCTTTTTAAACATTTTTTATCTTTCTTAAAAATTTTACTCAAATAAAGATGTTGAAATATATCGTTCAGCCAAATCAGGACAAATTGTAACAATAATTTTACCTTTGTTTTTGTTTGCAATTTCTTTTGCTGCAAAAAGATTAGCACCAGATGATATGCCACATAAAATACCTTCTTTTTTAGCAGCTTCTTTTGCCATTTGAACTGCATCCTCTGTTTTGACAGTTATTATTTCATCAATAACACCTGTATCCAAATTATTTGGAATAAAGTTAGCACCAATCCCTTGAATACCATGTGATGATGCTTTCCCTTGTGATAATAAAGGACTTTCATATGGTTCAATGGCTACTATTTTTATATTGGGAATAAGCTTTTTTAATTTTCTTCCCACACCGCTTATTGTTCCGCCTGTGCCAAATGAAGCAATAAAATAATCTATTTTTCCGTCAAAATCATTAAATAATTCAATTGCAGTTGTTTTTTCATGTGCCATTGGATTATTTGGATTATCAAACTGTGAAATAATCATACTATTTTTTGTTTCTCTATTTATTTTTACGGCTTCATCAACAGCTCCTTTCATACCAAATTCTTTTTTTGTCAAAATAAGCTTTGCACCTAAATGTTTTAAAATTTTTTGACGTTCTAAACTCATATTTTCAGGCATTGTTAAAATAAGCTTCATTTTAAATATTGAACACACAAGAGCTAGCCCAATTCCTGTATTTCCACTTGTAGGTTCAATAATAACCGTATTTTTATCAATTTTCTTCTCATTAATAGCCTGTGTTATCATATTATATGAAGCTCTATCTTTTATTGAAAACCCCGGATTAAAATATTCAAGCTTTGCATAAAGATTTGTACCAATATTAGCAAGCTCATTTATCTTAACACAAGGAGTATTCCCAATTAATTCAAGCACATTGTTATATAACCTTGACATAGTTTCTTTTTCCTGATTTTATAATTCCACTTTTTGTAACAACAAAATTTATATCATCAATTTTTTCATCATCAAATTTTACAGCACCTTGTTGTATCAATCTTTTTGCATCGGATTTACTTTTTGCAAAATTTTGTTCAACAAGAATATCCAAAATACTTTTATTTATTCCGTTAATTTCAATTATATCCTCAGGCACTTGATGTTTTTGAACAACATTTATAAAATCATTTTGAGCATCATTTGCATTACTTTCACCACAATATTCTTTTGTAATATAATAAGCAAGCTCCATTTTTATATTACGTGGATTTTCGCCGGATTCTAATCTTTTTTCAATTTCTTTTAATTCACTATCAGTTTTATCCGTAAGTAAAGTATAATATCTCATAATCATTTCATCTTTAATTGACATCAATTTTCCATACATATTTTTTGGTTCTTCAGTTAATGATATACAATTTTGAGGATAAGTTTTTGACATTTTTAAAACGCCATCAGTTCCTTCCAAAAGGGGAAGCAAAAACACAAGCTGTGGATTTTCTTTGCCATAAGCAAGTTGAACTTCACGTCCAAGCAAAAGATTAAACATCTGGTCGGTTCCACCAAGTTCAATATCAGCATCAACCACAACAGAATCATAAGCTTGCATTAAAGGATAGAAAAATTCATGAACAGCAATAGGTTGACCACTTTGATAACGTTTTTGAAAATCATCACGTGTCATAAGTTTTGCAACAGTAACATTTGAAGCAAGTTTTAACAACTCAACAAGCCCCATTTTATGAAGCCAATCTGCATTATTAGTTACTTCAGCTTCTTTAATATTAACCACTTTATCCATTTGTTCAAAATAAGTTTTTGCATTACTTTCAACTTCTTCTTTGGTCAAACTTGGTCTTGTTTGAGATTTTCCGGATGGATCACCAATCATAGCTGTAGCTCCACCAACAATCAACACAACTTTATGCCCAAATTGTTGAAATAATCTTAATTTTCTCATAACAACAGTATGCCCCAAATGTAAATCAGGACGAGTTGGGTCAAGCCCGAGCTTAACTCTTAAAGGTTTATTATTTTTTTGAGCTTCTTGAAGTCGTTTTGCAAGCTCCATAACTCCATTTGGAATAATTTCAGCTCCACGTGCAATAAGTTTAGCCTGGTCAATAAATTTTTCTTCAATTTTCACTTCTTTTTCACTCATAATCTTTTCCTCACAATCAAATTTTATTTACGAATTTATGATTATTATTTTTATTCAATAAATTTAATATTCTTTCGACATCTTTATCCCCTCGACCTGAAAGATTTACAACAATGATATCATCTTTTTTAGTTTTTGGCATTAATTTATCTAAATAAGCCAGAGCATGTGAAGATTCAATAGCAGGCACAATACCTTCTTTTTTAGTCAAAAGAACAAAAGCGTCTATTGCTTCATCATCACAAATAGGTTCATATTTTACTCGACCAATATCTTTTAAATAGCAATGTTCAGGTCCACATCCGGGGTAATCAAGACCTGCTGAAATGCTATATGACTCTTTAACATTCCCTAACTCATCACATAAAACATATTGCATTTTGCCATGAAGTATCATTTTTTTTCCTTTTGTTAATGAAGCAGCTGTTTTATCGGTATCAATACCTAAGCCTGCAGCTTCAAGCCCAATCAAATTAACACTTTCATCATCAAGAAAAGCATAAAAAGCTCCAATAGCATTGCTTCCACCACCAATACAAGCAAGCACATAATTTGGAAGCCTGTCTTCTTTTGCAAGAATCTGTTGTCTTATTTCACTTCCTATAATACTTTGAAAAAACCTAACTATCTTTGGATAAGGATGAGGCCCAACAGCCGAACCAAGAATATAAAAAACATCATTACTATTATTTATCCAATAATCAATAGCAGCATCACAAGCATCGGATAAAGTACGAGTTCCAGTCTTGACACTTTCAACTTTTGCCCCTAAAAGTTCCATCCTTTGGACATTCAATTTTTGACGTTCAACATCAACTTCACCCATAAAAATAGTACATTCAAGCCCAAGCAAAGCTGCAATTGTAGCTGTAGCAACACCATGTTGACCGGCTCCTGTTTCAGCTATTACTTTTTTTACTCCCATTTTTTTAGCCAACAACCCTTGTCCTACGACATTATTTATTTTGTGAGCACCTGTATGGTTTAAGTCTTCACGTTTTAAATAAATCTTTCCTTTTCCATAATGTTGTGTTAAATTCTTAGCATAATATAAAGGCGTAGGACGTCCTGAATATTCACAAAGCAAAGAATAGGCTTCTTTTAAAAATTTTTCATCATTAATACATTTTTCAAATTCACAATCAAGTCGTTTTAAAACATTTTTAAACTCATCAGGAACATACATCCCGCCAAATTCTCCATAAAATCCTTCTGAATTTGGATTTGCATATTTCGTTAATTTCTTTATAAACATATATTTCTTTACCTTTTTAACTTTTTACTATAATTAAAACACAAAAAAGCCTCAAATCATTTAACTTTGACTTGAGGCTTTTAGAATTCTTTGTGCTTTAAACTTATTAACTTTAATTTTCAATTAATCTAACCTTAGCACGAGCACCCTTGCCTGACAAGTCAGCTTTTCCTTCATAAGCAAGCCAACCTATACCCATTTTTATAAAGTTATCATCTAAATCTAAATCTTTTTCTAATTTTGAAAATGTTGCTTCTTTGGTTTTTTGGCTGTTTAAATATTCCCAAACTTTTCCTGCAGCTTCTCCGATGTAGTAATTCATTTTTAAATCTCCTTCATTTCTCTAAGTACCATTATTAAGTTAATATTGAAACTATCTTATTTTTTATGTATACTACAAAAAAACAGATTTGTAAATGGAGAAATGGATGAAAATGGAAAAAAAATTTTTTGGAAAATCTCACCTATATGGCGATAACGTAGACACAGACGTAATTATCCCCGCAAGATATTTAAATACAAGCGATGAAAAAGAATTATCATTACACTGTATGGAGGATATAGATAAAGATTTTGTTAAAAATGTAAAACAAGGCGATATCATGGTTGGCGGAGAAAATTTTGGTTGTGGTTCCTCTCGTGAGCATGCTCCAATTTCAATTAAAGCATCCGGAATTTCATGTATCATTGCTAAATCTTTTGCTAGAATATTCTTTCGTAATGCAATAAATATTGGACTTCCTATTTTTGAACAAAAAGAATTTGTTAATGAATGTAAAAATGGCGATGAAATTGAAGTCGATATCTCAAATGGAATAATAAAAAATGTTACACAAAATAAAGAATATAAAACAAATTCATATCCTCAAAAAATACAAAACTTAATCCAAAAAGGCGGCTTAATCAATTATACAAAAGAAAAATTGAACGTATAACTATGATTAAAATGGTTGTTACAGACATTGATGGTACTATTTTAAAAAAAGATTTTACCATTTCTAATAATGTTATTAATGTAATTAAAGAACTAACAAAAAAAGATATAAAAGTTGTGCTTGCAACCGGAAGAATGTATTGTGCTGCAATTAAAATTGCAAAAATACTTGATATAAATACACCACTTGTTTGTTATCAAGGTGCATTAATTAAAAATTCTTGTAACGACTTCAAAACTTTATATGTTGACCCTGTTCAACCAAATTTGGCAGCTCAAATTATAAAGGTTCTAAAAAACAAAAATATTCATACAAACTTATACTTAAATGATGAACTTTTTTGTGAAAATGATAATGAAATAATCAAAGACTACACAAACAAAAGACTAATACCTTATAGTGTTGTTGATAATCTGCTTGATTTAAACTTAAATAATCAGGTTAATAAAATTCTTGCAATTGATTATGATACCAAATTAATTGAAAATTTGACAAATGAACTTCAAAAACAATACAAAGATTTACTTTATATTGTTCGTTCAACAAAAAACTTTTGTGAAATTTCAAGTAAAAATTCAAATAAAGGAAAAGCTGTAAAGTTTTTAAGCAATTTATTTGATATCAAAAAAGAAGAAATCCTTGCAATTGGTGACGAAGATAATGATATTGATTTATTAAAAAGTGCAAATATAAAAATAGCAATGGGGAATGCAAGCCAAAAATTAAAAGAAAACGCTGATTTTATTACAAAATCTATTGATGAAGATGGTTTTGTCTGTGCTATTAAAAAATATTGTCTATAACTATATAGTAATAATAAAAAAATGCGAATGAAAAAATATAATTTTCACTCGCTTTAATTATTTTCTGTATTAAATATTAATTAAGAAATTTCAAAAATTATTGATACAATGGTGCTAATTTACATTCTTGTTGAGGAATAACTCCTTCTTCAACCGGTAA
This sequence comes from Candidatus Gastranaerophilales bacterium, assembly GCA_944322675.1. Lineage (GTDB taxonomy): Bacteria > Cyanobacteriota > Vampirovibrionia > Gastranaerophilales > Gastranaerophilaceae > UMGS1477. The sequence continues at coordinate 137,632 of CALUPO010000002.1, forward strand.
ATAAACACGATAATCTATTTCCGAGAAGCAATTATCAATAGATTCTATTTCTGATAACTTAACCTCATCAATATTATTACTTTCAATCATATCAGCAATTTGTTCAAACCTGTCAACATGTTCACGGAACCTATCAGTGGCATAATCTTTAGCTTGCCAAGTAGTAATCAAAAATGGCCAATCAGAACTTTGAAGCAGAAGATTTTCACGTGCAAGCTGATTTAAAGCACGATGAAGTAATTTGTCCTGAGGTATATTTTCATACTTTGAAACTATTTCACTAATACGTTTTTCACAACTGTGAATAATAGGCCACATCCATTCAGTTAGATGATTTTGCCACACCCAGAAATGACCGCCTTGTCCCCAGCTACTTTCAGGAATTTGAATAGCTTCTTTTGGCGGATGTTTTTCTAGATACTCAGAAGCCGTCAAACGCTCAATGCCTTTTTGGTATTTATTTAATTTTGTAATAACCTGCTTAATAAATTCAACACCTTCAAACCACCAGTGACCATAAAGTTCAGTATCAAATGAAACCATCACCAAACCTTCTTCACCGGTAGCAAGTTTATGGTCATTTAATAAATGATACAATAAAGTAACATAATGGTCAGAATTTGAATTAACTTGTGACATAGCAAGCACAGGATCATATAACATTTTATCACCTAAATCAGTTGTCGGACTTGTTATTCTCCAGTAATTTAATCCTGAATTTGCATCTTTTCGATGAAACTCACGATAACACCCATCACCAGGATAACCATCAGCTGCTGACCAAACTTGATACCCTGCACGCTCATTACGTCCCATTACAGCAACCTGTGCATCAGGCAACCAATAAGCACTAAAGGTGTCATAACCTGTTTTTTCACGCTCAGGCAATGGTATATATTCAATATTTCCATACATTCCGATAATACGACGATTTCCTATTGAATTACCTCCTTCAATAACATGTGATTCTGTAAAGAAATACTCAATACCATTATTTTGCAAAATAACTTCAATAGCCGGTCTCCATTTTTTATCGCCGCTTTTTGAACGGAATAAATACCCTTGACGATATGCACATTCTGGCAACCAGCAGCCTTTTGCTTTTTTACCAAATAAACGTTTTGTTGTATCAGAACCAACTTTAAATTGTGCATTTAAATTTGCATCAGTACATAATAAAGGTGAAAATCCATGAGTAGCACCGGAGGTTGTAATTTCAATTGCACCCAAATCTTGAAACTTTTTAAATTGAGATATTAAATCCATATGATATCTATTAACAAACAGATCTTTAATATTTGCATACCAATTATGATAATATTCAGCTAAATAACGCAAATGTTGAGAATGTGCAACATTTTCATTTGGATATCTTTCAATATCTTCCCCGGCAGCACGCAATTTTTCATCAAGATATTTAACAAAGCCATTTTTTAAATGTTCGTCATTTAACTGCTCAGCTAATATAGGAGTTATGCCTATAGTAAGCTTTGCCATTATTCCGTCATCATACAACTCCTCAATAGCTTTTAAAAGCGGGATATAAGTTTCCGACATACATTCATATAAATTTTCTTCTCCAAAAGGCCACATACCGGCTTTTCTATAATACGGGAGGTGAGAGTGTAACATAAACACAAATGAACCAACTGACATATTTGTCCTCCAATTTAATTATTACTAATTCTCTTCTACTTTTTATATTTTATAACATAAACATTTTTTAAATATAACCCTTTTGTATTAAATCATTAAGTTATATAAAGATTAATCATCAAGATTATTAATTTCATCAACCATAGCTTGAGGATCAATACCATGAACAATTGCACCGGCTTCAAGTGTTTCAAACTTTGCAGCTGCACATCCTATACACCCCATACCATATTTTCCAAATACTTCCAAAGCTTTTGGTTTAAGCTGAATAATTTCAATTATTCCCATATCTTTTGTAATTTTTTGATTTTCCATTTCATTTTTCCTTTACTAATCTAGAGATATATAATTTTATTTCACTACTGTTCTGAATCATTATTTTGACCCATAATTTTACCAAAATCAGATGGTTTTATATTTTGTATAAAACTTTTAAATTCTTGAGCTTCTTCTTCCTCTTTTTGCGAATTAACCGATATTGCCCCCTCAGCCATAACACTTGTGCCAATCAATATAGGAACATCCGCACGTATTGCAACAGCTATAGCATCTGATGGGCGAGAATCAATCCTTATTTCATTTTCACCATTTTTATCTTTTAAACAAATATCAGCAAAATAAGTATCTTTTTCAACATCATTTATTTCAACTCTATCAATTTGATAACCGGTTTTTTCAATTATATCAATTATTAAATCGTGCGTTAAGGGACGTGTTACATTAATATTTTCAATCTTACGTATTATTGCACTTGCTTCAGCTGAACCAATCCAAATAGGGAGTGCTTTTCTATTTTCTAAATCATGTAAAACAACAATTGGTGAACCTGTTCTTGTATCAATTGCAATTCCCATTACTTTCATTTCTAACATTTGACTTAACTTCTCTTTTATTTATTCTTGTATTTTATTATAATATATTTTACAAAAAAACACCACACCTATTAGTCATTAATTATTATCAATATTTTCATTTTCATTATTTTGTTTTACAAAGTTTCCAACTTGATTGCGTCCGTTTTCTTTTGCTAAATATAAATTTTTATCGGCAAATTCAATCATATCTTCAACAGATTTTGCATCTTTTGGAAATGATGCAACTCCCAAACTTATTGTCACATTAACAGTAACAACACTATTTAATTTAAATTGTTTTGATGCAACAGCATCACATATTTTTTGAGCAGTGAGTAATGCTTTTTCATAATTAGTATTTGACAATATTACACTCATTTCTTCACCACCATAGCGACAGGGAATATCCGTTGTTCTTATATTCTGTCTTATAACCTGAGCCACTTGCTTTAAAACGGCATCTCCTGCCTGATGTCCGTAGGTATCATTAAATTTTTTGAAAAAGTCTATATCAATTAAAATAAGTGATGTAACTCCTTCATATCGCTTGGCTGTTTCAACTGATAAAAACATTTGCTCCTGAAAATAACGATGATTATACAACCCAGTCATAGCATCAGTTGTTGCAAGCTTATATGTGTATTCAAGATCTTTTGCTTTTATTAAATATTTATAAATATACATTAAAATAAAAGTTACTGTCATCATTATTAAAGGCAAAGTGATACCAGCCCAAATATTAAAATAATGCATAATAAATGTTGAAAAAATTATATATATTATTGCAAGTGAAAGCGTAAGAGCAACTGAAATAAACGTTGAATTTATTAATAACAATATTAAGATTGTCACACCACTTAACAATAATGAAATTATTAAATTTACCTGAATATTTAATTTATAAATAAAATTATTATCAAGTACATTATTAATAAATGTTGCTATCAAACCAACACCCGGCAAAAATTTATCAGTTGGTGCACTTTTTATATCATATAAAGATGAAGCCGATGTACCTATTAAAATAATTTTATCTTTAAAATCAAATTCATTTAAAGTATTTTGTTCCATAGCCTCAATAACATCAAATAATGAATAGGTTGTATACCCTCCAACTTTTCCATTTTGAGATTCATACCAGTTTAAAATAGCAAAACCTTCATTATTTAAAGGAATTTTAATGTTATTTAATAAAAGATTATTGTTTTTATCAATATTATATATATCATATTTTTGATTTAAATATTCATTAACAGTTTTTAATCCAAGATGCGGATAAAAATCATCCCTATACTTTACAAATACAGGCAAAGTTCTTACAATACCATCGTCACTTCTTGTCATATTAACATGTCCTATATTTGAAGTTGCATTAATAATACCTGGCAATATAAAACGACAGTTACTAAAACTTATTTTTTCATTTTGAAAATTAATTGTCTTAGAACTTGAAATAACAGAAGTCATAAGTTTTTCAGGAAGTTCTATAGGTTTACGAGAACGTCTATCTTGATTATCAAAATTTATCGCCGTATACAAATTTTGATATTTTTCAAAAACACGAATCAAAGCATTATCATTTTCTTTCATATAACGCATAGGATTTACAAACATCAAATCAAAAGTTATAACTTTAGGGTGCTGTTTTTGAAGATCATCCACAAGCTTTGCATAAACACCCCGCGGCACAGGCCATTCACCGAATTTTTGTGTTAATCCTTCATAACTTTTATCATCAATGGTTATTATGACAATATCATTACTAACCTTTTTGTATGGAGCTATAATATTTTGCCTTAAATCAAAAGTCTTATTCTCTATAATATTGAAAAACCCTGCAATATTTGAAAAATTTAAAATAAGAAAAAATATAATAAAAATGGCAAATATTGAGCTTATTAAAACATTTTTTTTATTAAAGTTAAAATTTAAACTATCCATAATATTTTAACTATATAACATAATTTTCATATTGTACAGCATTTAATATCTTATTTTTTTCAAAATCTTCACATAAAAGGGAACTTAACTGTGATAATTCAATAAAATTCTTTAAAAATTCAAGTAAGCATATTTCATTTAAATTCATAGTAACGCTAATAAAAACCTTTAATAAAAACTCAATAACTTAATATATCTTAACCAAATATCCTTAACTTAAAATCGACTAAATGATGAATTTTTATTAAAGACTTTTAAACTATTAAGTGTATATTAAGCTATAAAGTTTTCTCCGAATTTTGTTGAGCCTAAGAAAAAGTTTTCTTTTAACATTGATGATAAGCTTGTATAAGTTCTACCTTTTTCCTTATTTTGAGCTTCGTCAAATTTAATACTTGATTCTTTGTAAGCGTCAACTACGAAATTTGTACATTGTTTAAATATTAAAGTTGTCATTTTATTTTCCTCCATACCGAAATCTAGTAATACCCGAAATTTTACGTTTTTTTGTTTTTTGTTTTTGAATAAATTAAATAAAAGATTTTCCCCATTTTTTTCTTTTATTTAATTTTTATAGTTTATTTTTGTTAATTACGACTTATATGATTAGCATTTTCAATCCAGCTTGTTGATTTTTGTTTTTTGCTGCTAATATAATCAAGTTGAGTTTGATATTCATTATTTTCTAATTCAATTTGAGCTTCCCTTTCGCTAGCTCTATTTTGTTGACTTTCCAAGTCTGTAACCTGATTTTGAAGTTCACGCATCATAGAACGTATATCATCAAAAGCCTGACAGGTTGCTTGTTCTGAAGTTTCTGTTTCAAGTTTTGCTTCACAATCTTCAATCGCTTGTTCTTTTGTTGAAATATCTGTTGAAATTGTGCTTATCATTCGAGTTAAACGTATAACTTCTTCATTATTGCTTCTGATTGCACGATTTAATTGACTTTCTTGTAATGTCAACCATTGGATTTGACCAACTGATGATGCTTGTGCTACTTGAACCATTTTGATAACCTTTCTTTGTTTTTGTTTAACTCTTTACATTTATATAAACGTAAAAATATATAAAAAATTGCTCTTTTTTATATATTTTTAGTAATATTTCTTTACAATTTAAGCTAAAATTCAATAATATCAATAATTTTACATTGATATATACTATTTTAATATTTCTTAATATATTAATAGATAAAATACTAATTTTTCTTATTATATCTGTATTTTAAGCTTTATATGCTTGTATATACATTTTTCATATGTTTCAAATTGTAAACAATATTTTTGTTATTCTTAAAAAAACTTATAAATAGAAGTATAATTTAAATTAAAGTAATTAATTTATTTATGTGAGGTGTTTTTGAATAATATAGGTTATAAATTCACAATAAGCTTATTTATAACTTTATTTGCTCTTTTGCTGTTTAGTGCAAATGAGGCATTTTCTCAAATTGCCATGCCAAGTCTTAATATTAGTTTTAACGAAGCAAACAACGCAAAGGAATTTACAAACGGTGTTCAAATACTTATTTTACTTACAATTTTATCACTTGCACCAAGTATTTTTATTATGACCACATGCTTTATAAGATTTGTAATCGTTCTTTCTCTTGTAAGAAATGCCCTCGGGACAACAAGTTTACCGCCTTCACAGATTATTGTAGGACTTTCACTAATCCTTACATTTTTTGTTATGGCTCCAACTTATAACAAGATTAATCAAGAGGCAATTCAACCTTACTTAAAAAATCAAATAACACAGGAAATTGCACTTGAACGTTCAATAATTCCTATAAGGGAATATATGATTAAGTATACAAAAGAAAAAGAAATTGCATTATTCATTAAAATGGCAAAAATGGAAAAACCCAAAAATTGGCAAAGCGTTCCAACGTATATAATTCTTCCGGCTTTTATTTTAAGTGAATTAAAAGCAGCTTTTATAATCGGTTTTGTTTTATTTTTACCTTTCTTAGTTATTGATATTGTAACAGCCAGTGTTCTTGTCTCAATGGGAATGGTATTTTTACCGCCAACTGTTGTTGCTATGCCTTTTAAATTAATTTTATTTGTTATGATTGATGGATGGTATTTAATTACAAAGTCTTTACTTGAAGGAGTTATTTTATAGATTATGGATAGTTCTTTATTATTAACTGTTATTCAGGATATTTTAATACTTACTCTTCAGCTTTCAACTCCCATTCTTGTTGTCGCTGTGGCTGTTGGATTTATTATAAGTGTTTTTCAATCTGTAACTCAAATCCAGGAGCAAACTTTAACTTTTGTTCCCAAAATTATTGCTTGTGTTTTAGTTTTAATTTTAACTTTACCCTGGATGTTAAATATTTTTATTGCACGTGTAAATGACCTTTTTAGCAAAATACCTCTTATGCTTAAATAAAACCGGTGGTTATTAATTATGAACTATGAACTTTTCATCAATATATTAACTCCAACTAACATAATTATATACATTTTAATTTTTGCAAGGTTATCTGGTTTATTTGTAATTGCACCTGTATTTTCTACATATCCACCAATACAGATAAAAATTTGGTTTATGGCTATATTATCATATATATTTTTTCCATATGTTCTTAAAATATCAAATATTGAAATTCCCACTTCAATGCCAATACTAATCATTTATACTTTAAAGGAATTTCTTGTTGGCTTTACAATTGGTTTTTTAGCAAATTTCTTATTTTATGCAATGCAAATGTCAGGTCACATGATAAGTCTTCAATCAGGTTTAAGTGCTTCAAATGTTATGGATCCTTCAACAGGCGAACAAACACCTGTTATTGGTGAGTTTTATTTATACATATTAAGCATAATATTTATTATACTTAATGCATATCATCCAATGTTCCTTGCAATTTACGAAAGTTTTATTAAATTACCTCTTGGTTTTGATACAATATTTAATTCAAATTTAATTGATTTAATATTAAAATTTAGTTCAAATATTTTTACTCTATCAATAAGTTTTGTATTGCCTATTTTTTGTGTTTTATTTATCCTTCAAATACTTTTAGGCTTCATTTCAAAAATAATTCCGCAATTAAATGTCTATATGGTTGCAATGCCTCTTCAAATATTAATTGCATTTGCATTAATGCTTATGTTTTTAAGTCCTATGGTAAGTTTTTTAACAAAAACTGTGCAAAACTATTTTATTATTATATTAAAAATATTTTCATAAAAAGGAGGTAAAAAATTATTGAGTAACGAAAAAACAGAAGAAGCCACCCCCAAACGACGAGAAAAAGAACGAGAAAAAGGTAATATTCCTAAAAGTCAGGATTTATCTTCAATTTGTGTGCTTATTTCAGGCTTTGTTTTACTTTATGTTTTTGGAAACTCAATTGTTAGTCATTTAAAAGATTCATTATATTATACATTTACAAATTTAAATCCTGATACTATTGAATTTCGTGATATATTATCAATACTTTATCCACATGCTATTTTTCTATCAAAATGTCTTGTACCGTTTTTAGGTTTCTTAATGCTTGTTGTTTTATTTCTAGTTCGTGCACAGGTTGGAAATTTATTTGCCATACAAAAAATAAAACCTTCGATGCAAAACCTGCTTGGCAGTTCTATTATAAATAAACTAAAAAAGATGTTAAATCCAATTAGTCCAAAAAACTTATTTGAACTTACAAAATCACTATTAAAAATGATAATTGTAGGAAGCGTCGGTTATAATGTTGTATTAAGCAGAAAAGAAGATTTAACAGAATTAATAGGTCAATCAATATCCACAGGAATTGTTGTGCTGGGTGATGTCTTATTTAATATGCTTTTAAACATGTGTATTGTCATGTTATTTATTGCTTTTATTGATAAAAAATATCAAGATTATGAATACAATAAATCAATAAAAATGAGCAAACAGGATATAAAGGATGAATTTAAAAATGCAGAAGGTGATCCCAAAATCAAAGCAAAAGTTAAGGCTCAACAAATGGCAATAATGAATCAAAAAATGATGGCAGCTGTTCCTAAAGCTGATGTTATAGTTACAAATCCAACACATTTTTCTGTTGCTTTAAAATATGACAAAATAAACCATCCTGCACCTGTAGTTGTTGCAAAAGGTGTAGATTTTATGGCATTTAAAATTCGTGAAATTGCACAAAATAATAATGTTCCTATTGTTGAAAATAAACCTCTTGCTCGCTCTTTGTATAAACTTGTTGATGTTAATAAAGTTATACCACCTGAATTATATACAGCAGTTGCTGAAGTTCTCGCTTATATTTATAATAAAAATAAAAGATAATTTATTGACATATATTTTATACTAAGATATATTAATTTATATTGGTTTTTTATTTGTGTTAAAAGAGGCTTAATTTTTATGAAAATCAGCTCAAATTTTATGCTACAGAAAAAGCAAGAAATAACATTTAAAGCAGGAAAAACAACTTTAATTACTGATTTTGATTTTACATTTAGTCCAAAATCTTTTGAAGATAAATATTTGCCAAGTGATATTAAGTGTTATGAAGATATTGCAAATCCTTATTTCAAGAAATTTAGAGATTTACAAAAAAAACTAAAAAAATTTAAAATTTATATTTCAACGGGCAGAAAACAAGGCAAAGGATATAATGAATGTGATTATATCTTTAAAAATTTTGCAAAACTAAAAAAAGAAAACGTACCTCAAATAAAAGGTGTAATATCAAATAATGGAGAAACATTTTTTAATGTTCTAAATAAAGAAGATAAAATTGTTTTAGAAAAAAATGAAGAAAAAAACAAAAAAAGAAATAAAATAAGACAAGAACTTCAAGAAAAACATTCAGGTCAAATAATAGCAAAAGATTTGGATGCATTTATTGCAGTTAAAAAAGCCAAAGAAAAAAATGATTTTGTAATTGTCTCAGGTGATGGAACAAATGATCGTTCTTTTCTAAATATATATTCATATATTGATTTGCCAAAAGACACAAAAATACCTACTACAATAGAAGCTAGTGAAAATATTTTAAAAACCATGCCTAATATAAAAAAGCAAATTATAGATTTACCCCTAAAAATTATAATAATGGAAGGGGATTGCTCAAAGGAAGATTATTATAAATATTTAATAAAAACCTTTCCCGAAAAATATAAAACCGGTAAACAAGCAGTAAAAATTGGAGAAAATCCTCTTTTTGATAATGTTGAAAAATCTATTAATGAATATAAAAAAATAAATAAGACATTTTCAAAAAATTTCAAAAATAATAAAATTAATAAAATAATATTAGGAACTGTTTTAGCATTAGCCACATTAATTTTAGTTATAACAGGTATTATTGCGGCAAATAAGAACAAACAAATTCATAAAAATAACCTTAACAATATGTCATAAAATAGACTTTATCATTGTTGAATGTTACAATTTTAAATATGTTAAAATTAAAAAATATATTGCAAAATAATGATATTCTTCTAGCAATAGGGCTTGTAGTTGTTATAGGGATGATGGTTCTTCCGTTACCTCCATCTTTGCTTGATTTTTTACTTACAATAAATATATCTTTATCAGTTATAATATTGCTTGTTTGTCTATTTACAAAAGAGCCGCTTGAGTATTCAACATTTCCTACAATACTTTTAATAACAACTGTTTTTAGACTTGGTTTAAATGTAAGCTCAACACGTCTAATACTTCTTCATGCAGAAGCCGGCGAAGTTATTCAGGCATTTGGAGAATTCGTTGTAGGTGGAAATTATGTAGTAGGTTTTGTAATATTTGCAATACTTGTAATAATAAACTATATGGTAATAACAGGTGGTGCCGGACGTGTTGCTGAGGTATCTGCAAGATTTACCTTAGATTCAATGCCGGGAAAACAATTAAGTATTGATGCAGATTTAAATTCAGGCTTAATAAGTGAAGAAGAAGCAAAGATAAAAAGACGAAAAATTGAACGTGAAGCTGATTTTTATGGTACTATGGATGGTGCTTCAAAGTTTGTTAAAGGTGATGCAACGGCTGGTATTATAATTACCGTTATAAACATTATTGGCGGTTTAATTATTGGTGTATGGCAATTAAAAATGAACTTAATGCAAGCTTTAAGCACATATACAATATTAACCGTAGGTGATGGTCTTGTTTCACAGATTCCTGCTTTATTAATTTCGTTTGCAACAGGTTTAATAGTTTCTCGGGCCAGCGGTCAAGATGACTCTTTAAGTGCAGATATAAAAAAAGAAATGTTTTCAAACCCCACAGTTTTAGGTGTAGTTTCAGGTTTACTTTTATTTTTAGGAATTGTACCTGGTATGCCAACTATACCTTTCTGTTTAATTGGTTTAATATGCGGATATATTGCATATAAGAAAAATCTTGAAAAGAAAAAGAAACAAGAAGAAGCTAAAAAACAAGAAGAAGAAAAGAAAAAAGATGATTTAGTTAAAAATAAGAAAAAAGCATTAAAAGGCTCACGTGAAAGTGTTATGGAACTTTTAGCAATGGAACCTATTGAAATAGAAATAGGTTACCGTCTTGTTCCTTTGTTAAATATTGAACAGGGAGGCGATTTACTTGAAAGGATATCACAACTAAGACGCCAAACAGCTCTTGAAATGGGGATAATTTTACCGTCCATTCGTGTTCGTGACAATTTGCAATTGCCGGCTAACAACTATCAGATAAAATTAAAAGGTGTTCCTATTGAAAATGGAGAAATATATCCTGATAGATATCTTGCTATGAATGCAAGCGGAATAGCAAGTGATACATCAATTAGCGGTATAAATGCAATTGAACCGGCATTTGGCTTAAGTGCTATATGGATTGAAGAAAAAGATAAAGAAAACGCTGAAATGGCATCTTATACAGTTGTGAGCCCATCTGCTGTTATATCAACGCATTTAACCGAAATAATAAAGAAAAATGCTGCGGATATTTTATCCCGTAATGATGTAAAACAACTTATTGAAAATCTAAAAAAAGAAGTTTCGGAAGATTATGTAAAAGATCTAATGACAGAAATTAATATATCGGATGTTCAAATAGTTATGCAAAATCTTTTAAAAGAACGTATTTCTGTTAGGGATTTAAGAACAATACTTGAAACAATGAGCCTTCAAGTTCGCGTAAGTAAAAATACCGATTTTTTAACAGAACATGTTCGCCAGGCACTATCAAGAACAATTTGCAAACAAAATTTAAGTGCAACCGGTGAATTACTTGCAATTACGCTTGCACCTGACATTGAAAGTGCAATAGCTCAAGGAATGAGTCCTGATGGTCAAAGTCTAACACTTGACCCTAATATAAGTAATATTTTAATAAAAAATATGGATAAAGAAATAGAAAAAGCTATATTAAAACATTCACAGGCACCTGTTATACTTTGTTCAGCACCAATTAGAATGTGTTTCCGTCGATTTATTGAAAAAACTCATCCTCAAATTGCTGTTATGTCATATAATGAACTTGTAACAAATATTAAGGCAAAATCTGTAGGAATAATAAAAAGTGTAATGGAAAAAGTATAAAGTAAGTAACAATACTTAAAAAAAACTTTTATATGTAATATTAACGTGTTAGAATTGTAAATAAAAATATTAAGGAGAAAAAAAATATTGAAAGAGCTTAGCCAAAAACAACAAGAACTTGAAAAAGAAGAAATAACAGGTGCACAAATTTTCCTTGAATGTTTAAAAAAAGAAAATGTTAAAGAAATTTTTGGTTATCCTGGCGGTGTAATCCTAACCATTTATGAAGCACTTTATAATTGCCCTGATATAAAGCATTATTTAGTCCGTCATGAACAAGCCGCTATTCATGCAGCCGAAGGTTATGCAAGGGTAACAGGACGTCCCGGAGTTGCACTTGTAACTTCAGGGCCGGGTGCTTGCAATACAGTTACAGGTATTGCAAATGCATATTATGATGGATATCCGCTTGTAGTTTTCACAGGTCAGGTAGGATTAAATCAAATTGGTAATGATGCTTTTCAAGAAGCTGATATTGTAGGAATTACACGTTCATGTTGCAAGCATAATTATCTTGTTTCCGATATAAAAGACTTGCCAAGGGTAATAAAAGAAGCCTTTCATATAGCAACAACCGGAAAACCAGGACCTGTTGTTGTTGATTTACCAAAGTGCATTTTAAGTGATAAAGCAGAGTTTGTATATCCTGATAAAATTAAGTTACCAGGCTATAATCCAAACTATGAAGGTCATCCAAGACAGATGTCAAAAGCATTAAAATTGTTATGTGAAGCACGTCGTCCGGTTATTATTTCAGGTGGTGGAGTTGTTCATTCAAATGCAGAAAAAGAAATTATTGAACTTGCTCAAAAGTTAAATATACCTGTATGCAACACTTTAATGGGAACAGGTACATACCCAAGTGATAACGAATTATCACTTGGTATGCTTGGTATGCATGGAAATTACTGGGCAAATTTTGCCGTTTGTAATTGTGATGTTTTATTTGCAGTTGGAACAAGGTTTAATGACAGAATAACAGGTTGTTTAAAACGATTTGCAAAAGATGCACAGGTTATTCATATTGATATTGACCCGTGTGCAATTTCAAAAACAGTAAAAGTTGATATTCCTATTGTTGGTGATGCCAAACTTGTTTTAAACTCAATGTTAAAAGAATTTAATGAGTCAAATTATCAAACAAATAAAGAAGATAAAAATGAATGGCTAAATCAGATAAAAGAATGGAAAAATAAACGTGTTTTGCCACAGGTAAACTCATCCAAACTAAATCCTATGATTGTAATTAAAAAAATATACAATATAACAAAAGATTATGATCCAATAATCTGCACAGAAGTTGGACAACATCAAATGTGGACTGCTCAATTATTTAAGTTTAATAAATCACGTCGTCTTGTAACTTCAGGTGGTCTTGGAACTATGGGTTTTGGTTTTCCGGCAGCTATAGGAGCATGTATTGGTAAAAAAGACAAACTTATTCTAAATATTGCAGGTGACGGCAGTATACAAATGAATATACAAGAACTTGCAACTTGTGTTGATTATAATTTACCAATTATTGTAGCAATTATTAACAATGGTTATTTAGGTATGGTCAGACAATGGCAGGAAAAGTTATTTAATAAACATTATTCACAAACAAAAATATCAAGTCCTGATTTTGTACAACTTGCTCAAAGTTATGGAGCACTTGGCTATCGCGTTGAAAAAGAAGATGACATTGATATTGTTGTTAAACAGGCAATTGAATCAAAACGCCCAACATTTATTGATTTTATTGTTGAACCTTTTGAAATGGTTTATCCCTGGGTTTTATCAGGACATCCATTAAATCAGGTACTTTTATCAAATGAATCATGTCAAAATGAAGAATTATAATTAATAATCAAAAAAGAGGAAAATAATGATAAACGAACAAAAACATACAATATCCGTTTTAGTAAGAAATGAAGCAGGAGTTTTGTCTCGTGTTGTTGGACTTTTTTCAGGTCGCGGATTTAATATCGAAAGCTTAACAGTTGCACCTACACTTGATACTGATTTTTCTCGCATTACAATTGTTTCCAAGGGACAAACAGGAATAATAGAACAGATAATAAAACAACTAAATCGTTTAATCCCAACTTTAAAAGTGTTAGAAGTGACAGATGATGATTCTGTTTCAAATGAACTTATTCTTGTTAAAGTTACTGCCCGGGATGAATCACGCTCTGAAATTTTAAGAATAGCTGAAATATTTAATGCAAAAATTATTGATGTATCACCAAAAACATACACAATTATGGCTGTTGGGGAACAACGCCAAATAACTTCTTTAATTGAACTTTTAAGACCGCTTGGTATTAAAGAACTTGTAAGAAGTGGAAAAGTCGCAATATCTCGTGAAAATTCATTTATTAATCTTAAAAATGTATAAGTAAAAATATGAAAAAATTAAGGCTTGATACTTATCTCGTTAATAAAAATTATTTTGAAACAAAAACAAAAGCTCAAAATGCAATAATTGCAGGTGATGTTAAGGTTAATGGAGAAACTATATACAAGCCTTCTTATGATATTGATGAAAATAAAGAATATATAATTGAAATTAAAACTTTAAAATATGTTTCTCGTGGCGGTTTTAAATTAGAAAAAGCTCTTTTAAAATTTAATATTAACTTAAATGATAAAATTTGTTTAGATGCCGGAGCTTCAAGTGGTGGATTTACAGATTGTATGTTGCAATCCGGTGCAAAGTTTGTTTATGCAGTTGATGTCGGATATGGACAATTTGCCTGGAAACTAAGACAAAACATAAAACAAATAAAGGTTATTGAAAGAACAAACATTAAAAATTGCTCTTATTTTGAAATATATAATGAAAATGATATAATTCCTTCATTTTGTGCTATGGATTTATCGTTTATTTCAATTTTAAAAGTTATTGAAAATATTTGCAAACTTACATCAAACAATTGTGAAATTGTTGCTTTAATAAAACCTCAATTTGAAGCAGGAAAAGAAAATGTTGGAAAAAATGGTGTAGTAAAAGATAAAAATATTCATTTTAATATAATTTCCAAAATTATTAACGAAACTAAAAGACTTAATCTAAAAACTATAAACTTAACCTATTCTCCAATAAAGGGACCTAAAGGTAATATTGAATATTTAATACTTTTAAAAAAAGATATTGAAACAACAAGTCTAATTTCAAATGAAAATATAATGCAAATAATTAACGAAGCTTTTGATATTTTATAACTTTATATTATATATTAAATTTTGTAACAATGATATATAAAATTTAAGCAATTTTTTATATATCTAAGTTTTATATAATATATATGATAAAGTATAAAAGAGGAAATAATGTATAACTTTCCAAACAATCAGTTAATAGTGCCAAATGGAACACAAATGCAACAACCTATCGGGTTTCAAGCACAAATACCACAACCATATTTGGAACAACCGGCACAAATGCCTTATCCAAATGACACTTTTATGCCAATAACTTCAGATTATACAACACCTGGCAAAAGTTTCTGGGATGGTTTCAAATTAGTTTTTACAAAAATAGGTGAGTTTTGCACTAAAAATTTTGGCTTAATTTTAACAGGTGCAGGTCTTTTAGGCGGTTACAAATTTTGCTCAAGTTCAATGAAAACTTATGAAGAAAATAAAAATAACGGAAAACTCGATGACAAAGGTAATCTAAAAGATAAAGATGCAAGTATTAAAGATACCATTATGAACTTTGTTGGTCATGGTGTACATTATGTTTTTGGTTCAAATAAAAAAGATAATAGTCTTATTGAAGAAGATGAAAATAATAAAACAAAAGAAAAAAAAGAACTTGAAGATGAAAAAACAGATAATTCTATTATTGATAAGGAACTTGCTGCTGGAAATATAACTAATTTACTAAAAGCTCACAAAACTTGTGAAGGCAAAATAAAAATACTTGAAAAAATTACTCAAAAAATAGAAAATGGAGGCCTAGTAAATTCAACTCATTGGGATAGAAGACAAACAACAATAATTAATACTCTTCAAGACTTAATAAATAATGGTAGTGATGATATTAAAGATACAGCAAAAGATATTGCAAATAGACTTAGTAATGCAAGTTATTTTAAAGAAACGCAACAAAAAATATTAAAACAACTAGCACAAGCACAACAAGACAATACTTGAAAAAGCACTATAAGATATCTTATAGTGCTTTTTTATAATATATTTATCTATATAAAACTACACATCTTCAACAGATGTTGCACCAATTCTATGAACACGTATAAAGTTTGTTTTTCCTGTTATTAATTTAGGTATTGAACCTGTTAAAATAACACGATCATCAAGTTTTAAATCGGTATTTGAAAGTAAAAATTCATCTAATTCAATTAAAAACTCGCGATTTAAAACTCTATCCCAATCGCGGCAAAATGGAAACATATCCCAGAAAAGATTTAACCTGCGACATGTAGCTTCAGAATCAGATATTACAATAATTGGAACTTGAGGACGTAGTTTCGACATCAATTTTGGTGTATAACCTGTATGAGTGAAAGCCAAAATAGCTTTTGCATTTATATCCTTAACCATTTTAACAGCAGCATTAACAACAGCCTGACGAGTCATATGGTAACAAGGATTAATAGGTAAATCAAGGTCATAAGGACAAAAATCGCTATGTTCAACATTTTCAGCAATCATTGCCATCATATGAACAGCTTCAGCATAAAATTTACCAACAGATGTTTCACCAGATAACATAATAGCATCAGTTCCATCAATAATAGCATTAGCAACATCAGAAGCTTCAGCACGAGTTGGGATTGGCTGTTCAATCATAGTTTCTAACATTTGTGTTGCAACAATTGTTACTTTTCTTTGTTGTATAGCTTCATTAATTATTCTTTTTTGAACGATAGGCACTTTTTCAGGCGATATTTCAATACCTAAATCACCACGAGCCACCATAACACCATCTGAAACCTGAATAATTTCTTTCATATTATCAACAGCTTGTGGTTTTTCAATTTTTGCAATAATTGGAATATCACCACCAAATTTCTGTATATAGTCACGTGCTGTTAAAATATCTTCCTTTTGTCTTACAAATGATAAAGCTATATAATCAGCATTATTATTTACGGCAAATTCAATAAACTTAACATCGCGTGGTGTAACGGCTGCTAAGCTTGCTGTTGAACCAGGAATATTCAAGCCTTTACGTGATTTTAAAACGCCCCCATTTACAACTTCTGCATAAACTTTATCGTTTTCAACTTTTTCAACAACAACTTCAAGTTTACCATCATCAATTAGCATCATATCACCAGGTTTAACGTCATTTGCAAGCCCCAAATAATCAACCGGTATTACACCTTTTTCTTTAACAGTTGGACTAAAGACAAGTTTCTGTCCATTTGTTATAACCATTTCATCGTCTAAATTTCCCACTCTTATTTTTGGTCCTTGTAAATCGACAAGAACAGGAATATAAAGATTTTTTTCTTTACAAACACGACGAATTATTTCAATTCTACGTCTATGATCTTCTTCTGTTCCATGCGATGTATTCAAACGAAACATTGAAACACCTGCTTCAATTAAATTACGAATACCCTTTTCATGCTCACAAACAGGGCCAAGTGTTGCTACAATTTTTGTTTTTTTTGATTCAATTAACATTTTTCTATCTCACTTTTCTATTTATATATTAATTTTCGACCTATTAATTGTAACAAAACCAGATTTTTGAGTCAAACTCTAGTTAAATTGATTATCTTTATTATAAACAAACCACATTGATGCTTTTGTACGATTATTTACATTTAATTTTAAAAATATTTTATTCATATAAGATTTCACTGTTTCTTTGGATAAACCAAGTTGACTTGCAATCTCTTTATTTGACATTCCAAGACATACACATTTTAATACATCAAATTCACGTGTTGTTAAATTTCTTTGCAAATTATTTTTAAATTCCATAACTATCTATCATTTCCATACTTTATTTAAATTTATCATAAATTTTAAATTTAGTATTCAATCATTTAGCTTAATAAACTATATGCAAAATTAATAAATTGCTATAAAATTATGAAATGAAGATGTTAAAATTTATACTTAAACGTTTAATACAAGCAATACCTGTCTTAATTATGGTATCAATAATAAGTTTTTTCATAATAAGATTAAGTCCAAGTGATCCTTTATCAGAAATGAAATTAAATCCATCAATTTCGCAGGAAACAATAAATAATGAAATTAAACGTCTTAAACTTGATAAGCCGGTTTACATTCAATATTTATACTGGATGAAAGGATTTATAAAAGGAGATTTAGGATATACAACAAATGGTGAAAAAGTATCTCAAAAATTAAAAGAACGTATTCCCAATACATTACTTTTATCATTTGTTGTAATATTTTTCACCTGGTCTTTTGGTATCCCTCTTGGAATTCTTGCGGCATCAAATCAAAATAAAATTATTGATAAAACAATTATTATTGTATCCACAATAGGCATGGCTATACCTTCATTTTTTCTTGCTTTACTTTTTTTAATGTTTGCTGTTAAAACTGATTTATTTCCGGTTGGAGGATTAACATCTTATAATTTTTCCAATATGACTCTTATAAACAAGATATTTGATATCGCTCACCATATATTTTTACCTTCACTTACTTTAATAATAATTTCACTTGCTTCCATAATAAGACAAATGAGAGGTAATTTACTTGATGTTTTAAACTCTGATTATTTAAAATTTGCAAAAGCGAAAGGTTTGTCAAATTTTAAAATATTATATAAGCATGCTTTGAGAAACGCATTAAATCCAATGTTATCACTTTTAGGTTTTGAATTTGCATCTTTATTATCAGGTGCGGCACTAACAGAGTATGTTTTCCAGTATCCAGGACTTGGAAGACTTATACTTGAAGCTGTTTTAAGGACAGATACCAATTTAATTATGGCATCGCTTATGCTTGGCACAATAATGTTAATTATAGGTAATTTAATTGCCGATATACTTCTCAAACTTCTTGACCCGAGGATAAAATAAATATGGATAAAATAAATTTAGAGAAAAAAAATAAATTGAAATTGCTTTTAAAAGATAATATTGTCTTTTTTGCTTTTGTTGTTCTTGTTTTTTTATATATAGTTTCATTATTTGGAAGTTTTATAGCTCCATATAGTCCTTATGAATCGAATAAAGAATTATCATATGCACCTCCTTCAAATATTTATATTTTAGATCAAAATAAAAAACTTACGTTTCCTTATACATACAACTATAAACGAATTTATAACGAATCAAAATTTAAAGTTGATTATGTTGAAGATACATCAAAAGCATATAAATTAAAATTGTTTGTAAAAGGTAGTGATTATAAATTTTTAGGTATTAAATTTAACGTTCATTTATTTGGCACAGAAAAAGGTGGCAAATTTTTCCTGCTCGGGACTGATATAAATGGTCGTGATTTTTTTTCAAGACTGGTTATTGGAAGCCGTATATCACTTTTTATAGGTTTTATAGCCATATTGATTTCAGTTCCTCTGGGTCTTCTTTATGGAGGTATTTCTGGTTATTTTGGAGGAAAAATTGATACAATAATGATGCGGCTTGCTGAAGCCATAATGTCCATTCCAAGTTTTTACCTTCTTATAATACTTGCAGGTATTTTGCCTGCAAACCTTACAAGCACTCAAAGATTTATACTTATAACAGTTATTCTTGCATTTGTATCCTGGGCTTCTTTATCGCGTATAATAAGAGGAATGGTGTTATCAATAAAAACTCGTGAATTTGTTGAAGCAAGTGAAATATTAGGGCAATCAAAAATCAATATTATTATAAAACATATAATACCGCAAACTTTTTCATTCACAATTGTTGCAGTTTCTCTTTCAATACCATCATATATATTATCGGAAAGTGCACTAAGCTTTATAGGCCTTGGAATTCAACAACCTGATGCAAGCTGGGGAAATTTGCTTAAAGATGCACAAAGTTATATAGTTATAACATCTCGTCCGTGGCTGCTTGCAAGCGGGCTTATGATTTTTATTACAGTACTTTCCTATAATATTCTAAGTGATAAAATACGTGATATATTTGATAATCCAAGAATTTAAATTTAGGATAAATAATATAATTATAATATAAGTCTTGAAAAAGACAAGTGTTGAAATAAGTCAAATGTTGTTGAGTATAATTAAAAAAGACAACCCATACGCAGATTGGAACAAGCAGTGCTGTCTTGAATTTCCTTAAAGCTCAAAGCACTTCGCCTGTCGCACTTCGTGCTGTCGGCTTCGGCTTTTCGCTCCCCGGGACTTCGCCCGTCCGGCAGCTCCTCTTGTAGGCGAAACGAAGTTGAGCCATACAAGGGAGGGTACCCTTTAGGGTAAAATTCGCTTTACGAAACAACAACAGGCAGCCTTCTGTTTGAGTGCGAAGCACGAGTTAAGGCTGCTTGGGTTGAGTTTAGTGAGAATGTGAGTGCCAAGTCGGGTTACGGTTTTGGGCACTTTTTCCACAAAAGCGGATTTGCGTACGGATGGAGCGAAGCGAATCCGGATAGCGAACAGAACGAGCCGACTTGAGCGAAGCTCAAAAGGTGAGACTCTGTGAGCGTGGAGCAAATCCAAGACAGTTGCCCCGTCTGGAAGACATTAAATTAATTTTAAAATAATTTTTTAAAAAATAATTGTTAGTGCCTGCGTATGGGTTACATTTGTTGACTTTTTCCTACAATTGTTTTATATATCAATAGATTTAAGCTATTTTTAATAAAAATAAAACTATATAAAACTACACAAAAAATTATTGCAGCGGAACAATGTCCAGCTTATATCCAAGCGGTACAAGAATTTTTAATAATGTATCTATTTGAGGAGCTGTATTTGATTTCTCCAGTCTTGCCAAATATTCTTGTTTAATATTACATTTTTTGGCAAACTCCGATTGAGTTAAGCCTAATTCTTTTCTGATTTTAATAATTTTCCCCATAAGTTCAACTTTGAGGCCAATTTCAGCAAGTTCTTCTTTTGAAAGTTCAAGGGAATCTTTAAAATCATCCCAATCAGCACTATATTTTTTGTTTTGATTATCCATTTATAAGTTCCTTTCGTTAAAGTCTTTCATTAGTCGTATAGCTTTTTCAATTTCCCTTCTGGGAGTTTTCTGCGTATGTTTTACAAAGTGGTTAAGTATAATGTATCTGTTTTCCTGCTTGAAAAAGAAGAAAAATCTATCTCTTAAAGGACGCAGTTCAAAGATTTCGCAATCTATGTGTTTTATATATGGCTCTTTGAGTTCAGTTCCGTATGCTTCGAGCATTTCCATATATTCCACAATTTTATTAAGTTTTACTCTTGCATCTTTTGACTTTATGGCTTTATTTTTAAGCCCCATAATATAATCTTGAGTTTCTGAATATCCGTTTTTATCTTGCCAAAAGACAATATTATATTTTTTATTCATTTTAGCTATACTTATATTATAACTAATTAGTTATAATATTTCAACCCCATTTGCTATATTTTAACAACAATATTACTATATAAGACTTTTAAAATAATTTAAAACAAAGCAGATTTGTTACGGATGGAGTGAAACGAGTCTGGATGGCGAAAAGCCGGAGCCGACAGCACGAAGTGCGATAGGCGAAGTGCTTTGAGCTTGAAGGAAATTCAAGAGAGTGATAATTGTTCGTGCCTGCGTATGGATTACATTTATTGACTTTATTCTACAATTGTTTAATTTTTTGAAAAAATAAACACAGTAACCCTGTCCGGAGGACATTAAATTAATTAATTTGTTGAGATTTAACATTTCTGCCACCCTCACCCCAACCCTCACGCTCAAAAGGAAGAGGGAGAAAGGATAAGAACCACCTTATCCCCGCCTCATGCTAAAAAGGGAGAGGGGGAGCCACCTCCGGAGGATATTATAATAATTAATTAAGGAATTTATATATACAAAAGACAGCAGCGTTTTACTTGTATTTTAGTAAAACGCTGCTAATTATTTCTTTTTCTCAAAATTAACTATTGATAAAAACCTTATGAACCACCACTAGTAGTTGTTGTACATGTATTAGATGTAGCAGTATAACAATCATCCAAGAAACTAGAAGCTACACTAGGTGTTGCATCTGTCCCATTTGTTACTGTTGCAGGATTTATCGTTGTCACTGTTGTACCATAAACATATAAAGTAAATACATCCTTAATATCAGCTAAGCTATTTGCAGTATCTCCTGTAGTTTGATTAGGTCCTTTTTTACCATTTACATCGACAATTACCTGACAAGGAGTACTTTGACTACAAGCTGTTGTTGATATATTACTTAGATTATACTCAATACCATCTTGTGTTGTAACACTACTTGTATTACTTGTTTTAGCATTAAAACGTGTATTTATAAATCCAGTTAAATTCTGATCCGAAACATTAACATCTTTCATTGTCGTAAAGTCAACTCCTGTTAAAGCATAATGTAGTGTAATAGCCTGTGACAAAGTTGATACAGCCTTTTGCAACCCTGTTTTTATCTCTTGTTTATTTGTTCCACCCAACAATGATGGTAATGTCATTGCAGCTATGATACCTATAATTACCAATGTTATCAAAACCTCTGCTAAAGTAAATCCTTGTTTTCTTTCCATAAAATAACCACCTTTCATATAACTCTTCCTTTTAACTCCGCTCTTTTTTACTTTATAAAAAACATTATACCAGTTTTAATTAAAAAATCAACTCCTTTTTTCTTTTATCTTCTTTATTTAATATTATAATTCCCAACTAAATTATATTTGAAACATTTAAATTTTATTTAATTCTTTAAAATTATTAAAATCCTCAATTGTATCAATGCCTATTGTCTTGTTTAAAGTTTTAATAACCTTGATTTTAAACCCTAAATCAAGAGCCCTTAGCTGTTCAAGTCCTTCTGTTTTTTCAAGCATTGTTTGGTTGGTATTTATAATATTAAATAACGCTTCTCGTTTATATGCGTATACACCTATGTGTGCATAGTATTTTGCAATATCCAAGTTTCTTTCAAATGGTATTCTGGAACGCGAAAAATATATTGCAAAATCATCTTTATTAAACACACATTTCACCACATTTGGATTATTTATCTCCGTTTCATCACATGTCATGCGAACAAGTGTTGCCATTTCACAAGTTTCATTTTTTATAACATCAACTATCTTTTGAACATCTTCAACATTTATCAACGGTTCATCACCTTGAAGGTTTATTATATACTTATAATCGCTATGTCGTTTGGCAACCTCTCCTATTCTATCACTTCCGCTTTGATGCGTATCATCTGTCATTTCAACATTTGCACCAAATTCAATACACTTTTTATAAATACGCTCATCATCAGTTGCAACAACCACAATATCAATATTTTTCACCTTTAATGCTCGCTCATATACATATTGAATTATTGGTTTGTCATTAACCTCAAGTAAAGGTTTTCCATTTAATCTGCTTGAATTATATCGTGCCGGTATTATAATAGCAGCTTTATTAGAATTTGACATTATAAATATTTTTACTCCTTAATACAAATACAAACCCACTCGTTTTTTTGTTCAATTGAAACAATATTTAAATTTTCTTCTTTAATTTTTTCAACAACAAGTTCCTTCTTCTCATCCAGAATACCGCTTAAGATCATAATACCATCTTTTTTTAGAAGCTGTTTCCATATGTTAAGTTCATTTATAATAATATTATGTAATATATTTGCAACTATTATATCATATTTTCCTACGATATTTGATGCTGTGCCATGTTTTATCACAACGTTTTTCGAACTATTCGTTTTTACATTATTTTTTGCTGTTTCTATAACATCCGGGTCAATATCAACTCCCAAAATATTATTACAACCCAAAGCTGAGGCCACTATACTTAAAATACCACTTCCTGTTCCCAAATCTAAAAATTTTAAATTTGGATTCATTTTTAACATCCCGGGTAAATATTGTTCGATTTTCTTTACACACAAAGCAGTTGTAGCATGAGTTCCTGTCCCAAAAGCATTCGAAGGGTCTATTTTTATAACAATTTCATTTCCTTTTTTATTATATTTTTCCCAAAGAGGACATATTACAATATTTGAGGTTATATTAAAAGGTTTCCAATATTCCTTCCATTTTTTTGACCAATCTTCATTTTCAATAAATCTATAACTTATGCTTTCAATATCTTCTATATACAAATTAATATCAATGTTTACATCAAAAAATAAATTAATAATTTCACTTTTAATAAAAGAAATATCAGGCTCAACATCCAAATATATTTTTAAAACATTCTTAAATTCTTTAGGCTTTAATCTTGAAAATAAGACCTCACCTTCTACAACCCCCAAAACATTATAATGAGAATAAAACCAATCCACAATAAGTTCTTTCCCAATATTGTGAGCTTCAAGAGCAAAACACATATTTTCATCTTCAATAAAAACATCACCTTTTTCTTTAGGATTGCTTGAAAGAACACAAGCATGCTCATGTATATCAATTGTTGATTTTAAAGGTATAAAGACCTCATAAGCTTTTTTCATTTTTATATATAAACACCCATTTTTCTAAATTTATTATAACGATGTTGAATTATCTGGTCACCTTTCATTTTATCAAACTCAGCTAAAGATTTTAAAATCATATTTTTCATGTTTTTTGCAGTTTCAACATAATCTGTATGAGCCCCCCCTAGAGGTTCTTTTATTACATCATCAATTATATTATATTTTAATAAATCACATGCCGTTATTTTTAAAGCCTCTGAAGCATTTGCAGCTTTTGAAGCATCACGCCACAATATAGAAGCACAACCTTCAGGTGAAATAACGGTATAATATGCATGCTCAAGCATTAATACTTTATTGGCAACACCAATTCCCAAAGCACCGCCTGAACAACCTTCACCTGTAATAATAGCAACAATTGGCACCTTTAGCTTACCCATTTCTTTTAAATTATAAGCAATCGCTTCACCTTGATTTGTTTGTTCAGCTTTTATCCCGGGATATGCTCCGGGTGTGTCAATTAAAGTTACAATTGGCAACCCGAATCTATTAGCATGCTTAAATAATCTTAAAGCCTTTCTATACCCCTCAGGCTGCGGCATTCCAAAATTATACTCAAGATTTTCTTTTGTATTTTTACCTTTTTGAGTTCCAACAATAACAACACTTTTATCACCAATACGACAAACACCTCCAATCATAGCCCTATCATCAGCACCATGCCTGTCGCCATGCAGCTCAATAAAATCACTGGTTATTAAACCAACGTAATCTAAAAAATTAGGTCTATTTGGATGACGAGCTATTTGCATTTTTTGAAATGGCTTTAAGTTTGCATATAATTCACATTTGTAATCATAAGCCTGGTTTTCTAAAATTTTGATTTCTGAAGATAAATCAAGTCCTGAATTTTCGCTCATTTGCTTTAACTCGTTAATTTTATTTTCGATTTCACTAACCTGTTTTTCAAAATCCAATATCATTTTTATTATTCCCAAATTCTAAAAAAACTTATTTTAAATGAATTGATAAAAGCTTAGAAAAAATACTTCTCAATTCCGCACGTCTGGCAACAATATCAACTTGACCGTATTTCAAAAGATATTCTGCAGTTTGAAATCCTTCAGGCAATTTTTGTCTAATTGTACTTTCAATAACTCTGCGTCCGGCAAAACCTATACGTGCTCCCTTTTCAGCAATAATAATATCGCCAATGGTCCCAAAACTTGCTGTTACTCCACCAAATGTAGGTTCTGTTAATAATGTCATATATAATATTCCTGCCTCATTAAGTTTAGAAACAGCCAAACTTGTTTTAGCCATTTGCATTAAACTTAAAGCACTTTCTTGCATTCGTGCTCCTCCTGAAGCTGTTATTACAAGAACAGGCAATTTTGTCTCAAGAGCTTTTTCCATAAGCAAAGTCACTTTTTCTCCAACAACAGACCCCATCGAACCACCCATAAAATCAAAATCCATAACAGCCGCCAAAAGCTTATAACCATCAATCTTAGCTTTCCCGCATACCACAGCATCATTTAAATTTGTCTTATCCTGTGCAGCCTCAAGTCTTGATTTATAACTTTGAGTATCAATAAATGTCAAAGGATCTGTTGGTTTAATGTTTGTAAAAAGCTCACAAAAACTATTTTCATCAAATATTTGTGCTATTCTTGTTTTTGCATTTATTCGAAAATGATAATCACACTCGGGACAAACATGCTCATTTGCTTCAAATTCTTTTCTTGGAATTTGAAGACCGCAATTATAACACTTAACCCACAAATCACCTATTTTATCATCTATTGAAACATCTTTTGGCCTTGCAAGCTTCTGTTGTTCTTTTCTTTCTATAAACCAATCCTTAAGTGACTTATTTTGCACTTTACCTCCCTAATATTAATCAAATTTAATTATTTTAATTTAATTATATAACCAAAAAATTTTAATTACAATTTTACTTAATTAGTATAAAGAATAAAAAAAAATAATCAATAGGTGAAAAGAATGAAAGTTTAAATATTTAACTTGCAAAATTATTTTTTTGCTATAATTAAATAATGTTTTTGGATAAAGTTAAAATAAAAATTGAATCAGGCAATGGCGGCAATGGTATGGTTGCTTTTCGTCGTGAAAAATATGTCGATAAAGGAGGGCCTTATGGCGGAGATGGGGGAAGAGGAGGAAATGTATATTTAATTGCTGACAGCAACATTTCAACTTTGCTTGATTTTAAATATAAAAGTATTTTTAAAGCTCAAAATGGTGAAAAAGGCAGAACGAAAAATCAACATGGCAAAAATGGGGATGATTTATTTATAAAAGTACCTTTGGGCACAATAGTAAAAGATATAAATAACAATCTTGTAATAGCAGATCTAAAAGAATCCGGTCAAACTATTCTTGTTGCAAAAGGAGGACGTGGAGGACGCGGAAACTCAAAATTTGCAACTGCACAAAAAAGAGCACCTCAATTTTGTGAACCAGGAGAACCTGGTATAATACGTGAACTTGAGCTTGAATTAAAACTTATAGCCGATGTGGGGCTTTTAGGAATGCCAAATGCCGGCAAATCAACATTTATTTCTGTTATTAGCGATGCTAAACCCAAAATTGCAAACTATGCTTTTACAACTCTAAAACCAAATTTAGGAGTAGTAAAAAAACAAAACGGAGATTCTTATGTTGTTGCTGATATTCCAGGCATAATTGAAGGAGCATCACTTGGAATAGGTCTGGGATTCCAATTTTTAAGACATGTAGAAAGATGCCGTTTTTTAGTTCATATAATTGATGCTTCTTCTCAAAATCCTCTTGATAATTACTTTAAAATAAATGAAGAACTTAAAAAATATAGTGAACACCTAAGCAGCCTATACCAGATTATTGCTCTTAATAAGATAGATTTAATTAATGAAGATGTGAAAACAAAATTATTTAACGAATTTAAAAAAATAAATAATGACGTATTTTTAATTTCCGCTGTCACAAATTATGGTATTAAAGAACTTTTAAACTTTATAACTCTTAAAACAACACAAATTGAAAAATCAGAATTGGAAATTGATATTGATTTTGATAATATTGTTAATAAAAATGATGATAGCGATTTTTTTGTACAAAAACTTGGAAAAAATTGCTATTGTGCAGATGGCGGAAAAATAAGACGTCTTGTTTCAGTAACTGATGAACGCAATTTAGATCAAACTTACCGTCTTCATAATATTTTAGATGCAATGATGGTATTTGATGCGTTAAAACAACTTGGCTTAAATGATGGTGATTCAGTTTTCCTGGGTGGACGCGGAAATTACTATGAAGGCTATCAGGCAATTATTGAAACGCTTAAAAATAATGAAAAAAAAGTTTTCGTTGATAAATCAAACTTTAAAAGATTGGAAAGTATAAATGCCAAAGTAAAAGGTAAAAATACTCTTGAATTTATATATTACGATTAGTTAATCATATTATCATAGTGTTTATTGAATTTCATTATGGTTTTGGTATACTAAAATAGTATAATAAGAAAAGTTGACAGAAGAGATAAATAAAAAGGATAATTAGAATAATGCAAAAAAATCAACAAATCGGATTTTTTATTGTAATTGCAGTGTTAACAGTTGTTTTATTTTTAATGCTGTTAAGTGGCACCAATACAAATACAATTGAAATATCATATTCAAATTTTGTAAACAAAGTACAATCAGGCGAGATATCAAAAGTTGAAGTGGCTGGAAATACCATTTTATCAGAACCTAAAGTTCAACCTAAAAAAAATGTTGCCATTGTCAAATCAACATCAGCCCCTGCACCAAAACTTGTTTACAAAACAGAAATACCTAATAATGATACAACATTAATGCCCATTTTGAAACAGAATAACGTTGATATTTCGGTAAAAAAAGTTAATGAACCAATAAGTTTCTTTAGTTGGGTTGGAACGTTTCTACCTTTATTATTTTTAATCGGCATAATGATAATTATATTTAAAACAATCCAAACAGGCGGTTCACAAGCTATGTCGTTTGGTAAAAGTAAAGCAAAATTAATGCAGGATAAAGTAAAGGTAACATTTAAAGACGTTGCAGGCATAGATGAAGAAAAACAAGAACTTGAAGAAATTGTGGATTTCTTAAAAAATGGAGAAAAATATATAAAACTTGGAGCAAAAATCCCCAAAGGAGTTTTACTTGTAGGAGCACCCGGAACAGGTAAAACCCTAATGGCAAAAGCTGTTGCTGGTGAAGCAGGAGTGCCTTTCTTTTCCATATCAGGGTCTGATTTTGTGGAAATGTTTGTTGGTGTTGGTGCATCTCGTGTTCGTGATTTATTTGAACAGGCAAAAAAACATCAGCCTTGTATAATATTTATTGACGAAATAGATGCTGTTGGTCGTCAACGCGGTGCAGGTCTTGGCGGTGGGCATGATGAACGTGAACAAACATTAAATCAACTTCTTGTTGAAATGGATGGATTTGATGAAACAATAAATGTAATTGTTGTTGCGGCCACAAATAGACCTGACATTTTGGATAATGCTCTTTTACGTCCAGGACGATTTGATAGACAAATAGTTATAAACCGTCCTGATGTTAACGGAAGAGAACAAATATTAAAAGTACATGCCAAAAATAAACCGTTAGATGAAGATGTCGATTTAAAAGTCATCGCAAAAAGAACACCAGGATTTACAGGAGCAGATTTACAAAATGTTTTAAATGAAGCCGCTCTTTTAGCTGCAAGATATGATGGCTCTAAAATAACAATGGAAAATATGGAAGAAGCTATTGATAAAGTTATTGCAGGACCTGAGAAAAAAAGCAGAATAATTTCAGATGAAGAAAAAGAAAACACAGCCTATCATGAAGTGGGTCATGCTCTTCTTGCAAAATTACTTAAAAATTCTGATCCTCTTCATAAGGTATCAATAATCCCAAGAGGTATGGCTCTGGGTGTTACTATGACTTTACCTGAAAAAGATCATTTAACATTGAAAAAATCTCAACTACTTGACAAAATAACAATGTTGCTTGGAGGACGGGTTGCAGAAGAAATTGTTTATGGTTCTCAATGTATTACAACAGGTGCACAAAATGATTTAGAAAAAGTTTCAAATATTGCCCGTAAAATGGTTACAACTTGGGGAATGTCTGAAAAAATGGGCAATATGGCATATGGTAAAAGCGAAGAACATGTTTTTATGGGTCGAGATTTTGGTCATATACGTGATTTTTCTGAAGATATAGCTGCTCAAATTGATAAAGAAGTCAAAAAAATTGTTGATGAAAATTATGAAAGAGCAAAACAATTACTAAGTGAAAATAGAGATATGCTTGATATTCTTTCAAAAGAACTCCTTGAAAAAGAAACAATCGATGAAAAAGAATTTGAAGATATAATGAACCAAATAAAATCTCAAAGACAGCAACAGTAAAAATTTACATTTTTATTGCTGCTTTTATAATTTTACTTTCTTTATGCATGATTAAAGCCCTTTCTGTTTCAGCCAAAGAAAAGGTTTTTGTAATTAGTTTATTTACATCAATTTGTTTATTAATAATTAAATCAAGAGCCATTTTAAAATATTGAGGAGTATGGTGGAATATTGACAAAACTTTTATTGAATCATAATGAAGACGGGATGTTTCAATTGAAAATTTTGTACCCGATTTACATCCACCAAACAAATGAACAATACCGCCTCGCCTAACAAGATCAAACATTTGTTCCCACACTTGAGGTAATCCCACACACTCAAAAGCTACATCTAACCCTTTATTTTGAGGAGTTATAGATAAAAATATTTTTTTAGGATTTTTATATTTCGTAAGGTCTATAATTTCATCAGCATCACCAAAATCCTTTGCTAGTTTTAATTTTAAAGGATTTCTTCCTGCAGCAATAACTTTTGCACCTTTAAGTTTTGCAAGTTTAACAAACATTAGACCTATTGGTCCAAGACCAATAACTCCAACGGTATCACCTTGTTTTATCTGTGTTTTTTCTATACCATGAACAACATTAGCCAAAGGTTCTGCAAAAGCTGCATTCTCAAATGGCACACTATCAGGAATTAAGTACATATTTTTTTTCACTATTAATTTTGGAATGTTTATATATTCTGCATAGGCTCCATTAAGTAAGTTTAAATGTTCACAAAGATTAAATTCACCTTTCTTACAAAAAAAACATTCTCCACAAGGTGCACTATTTGCAGCGACAACTCTATCACCTACTTTAAAATTTTTAACATTTTTCCCAACCATTTCAATAGTTCCGGCAAATTCATGCCCAAATATTGAAGGAACTTTTTTTATTAATACAGGATGACCTCTATCATAAGTTTTAACATCCGTGCCACATGTAAGAGCCGTATCAATTTTTATTTGTACTTCATCATCTTTTGGATCACAAATATTAACAGTTTCATATTTTATACATCTTGGAGCATAAAAATTTATAGCATGCATTTTTTTCATATTTTTATAAAAGCCTTCATTATCTTATTATTTATTGTATCAGAAACAGCTTTATTAATATCAAATAATTTATATTCTTCTACCGGAAAATCTATTACTACATTTTTTTGTTCTAACAATCTTAATGATTCTTTTAAATCATTTGGAGAAGGCGAGTAACTTCCCATAATTTCAAGTTCACGGTAATATATTTCATTATTGGCATAACCTAAATCTTTATCATTAATTGATGAAAATACAACTATTTTTCCACCATTTCTTACACTTTTTAAAGCAAAATCAATAGCACTTCTAGCCCCTGAAGTCATAAAAACACAATCAACACCATATCCATCTGTCAATTGTCTTATTTTATTTGATGTTATATCATTATTTTCAAAAACCAAACCATTTATATTAATTTTTTTAAGATTATCAACTCTTTCACAAATTAAATCAACACCAATAACGCTCATATCATAAGAAACTAACGCTTGTGACATTAAATATCCTATTGACCCCAATCCTACAACAAGAGTTTTATCATTTTTTAATAATCTTGCCCTTTTTATTGCTCGGATGCAACAAGCCAAAGGCTCCATAAATGAAGCTTCAATAACTGACAAATTTTGTGGTTTAATAAATACCGTATTTTTTAAATGATTTGCAGTTAAATAAACAAATTCAGAAAAACCACCAGGAATAATGTTAGATTTTTTAAACTCTTCGCACATTGAATAATTTTTATGTTTACAATAAATACATTTGAAACAAGGAACATGATGAGCCGCAACTACAATATCTCCAACTTTAAAATTATTTATATCACTATTAAGTTCAACAATTTCTCCAACAACTTCATGTCCTAAAAAAGAATTACTTGCTTGGGAAACATTTTTTATTTTTGAAATATCAGACCCACATAAACCACACCCAATAACCTTAATTAATGCACCTTTTGAATTACAGCACATATTATTAAAATTAAAATCTTGAATTTTTAGCTCGTTTCCGACTAATCTAACTGTTTTCATTTTAAACTTACTTTTTTGCATACATATGTAAAGTAATATCAATAATCAAAATACGTTTATCTTTTTGATATGGCATAATATCAACCGTTTTTATATTTATAAGATAAGGATACATAAAAAGAGCATTTAAAAACCTTTGAAAATCACCATAAGGACCAATCAAAGACAACTTTACACCACAAGCAATATACGAATTAGGATCATTTGCAACAAGCACATCACTTGCTAAATCTTCAATATAATCAACTTTCCTCAATTTTAACTGATTTTTTAATGCTATATCTGTTATTTCCTCAAGAATAGCATTTAAAGCAATAACAGAACTGCTATATGCATACTTAGGCTTATAAACTTCTCTTTGTTCTAATTTTGAATATTTCAAATTTTCTATATTTTGACGTTTTTGCACTTCTAAAAATTTAACATTTAAATCATTAACTTTTTGTTCCATTTCTTTCATACGCGTTATATTATCGCGTACAAGCTGAACTTTAGGTAATATTTTATAGACACAAAATGCTATTACCAGAATTATTACAAGAAAATATAAATAATATGTTTTTAATACTTTCACTTAGTCTCACCTCTTATAGTTCTTTTATCGTGATGGCATTTGCTTTGGTGGTGCAGAAACAGGTTCCATCTTTGAAACATTTGGCTTAGCTTTTATACCTTGAACTTTTGCTAAATTACCTTTATTATTTTCTGCTGTTAACTTTGCTAAAACACTATTATATTTAGTATTTGATAACTCAAAAACATATAAATTACCACCATTATTATATAAATCGCCAATATCTTCAGAATTTTTAAATTCTAACTTTGTTAATAAAATATCAGAATCTAAAACCATACTTTTAACATTTTTAAAAAACTCATAAACTACACTAACTGATGTAGCCTCACCTTTAATTAAAACAGCACCACTTGAATCAGTATAATATTGCGTTAACCATAAATTATGCGGTTTATCAATTGATATTGAATCATAATATAATTTTTCCATCCTATTATTTGATATTATATCAAATTGAATAAAACGAGAATCAACCTTATTTGCACTTTCTGCAAATGCTTTAAGTTTTGCTTCTAAAGCTACAGCTTCATCATTATATTTCTGAATAATTTTATTCTGACTATTAATGGTATAAGTAAGTAAAAAGAAAATACCACTAAATATAATCAAAATACTCAAAACACAAGCTAATGTTATACTTTGCATTAACCTATTAGTAAGAACAATGATTTGACCTTTAAACTCAATGGTAACTGTCTTATCCTGATTTAATACATTAGTTTTTATAAAATTTAAAGTATAAAATTCAGGAATATAATTATAAACAGCAACACCAACAGCTTCAGGTGTTATTTGATTAACATACTCGGGTAATATACTTAAATTAACTTTTGTTACAGGATATGAAGAATATTTATTTTTTTCAATAAATCCTATTTCACCGTTAAAATTTAATTTAGTGACCAAAAGTTCTGCACTTACATTTTCAACCTCACTTATAATAAGCATAGCTTCTGATGGGTTAGATTCAATAGTATCACTTATTTCTTTTACAATATTTTGATATATCTCAACTTCATCATAAGATTGAATAGGCATTGGAATTTCTATATAATTATTCCAATCTTCACCATTTAAAGTAAAAATACAAAAAGCATTAGGTGAAATTAAAAGAACATTAGTAAGAACATTAGCTTTAAAATATTTGGACCATATTAAACCACGTATTAATGCACTATTTGAAGTTTCAACTGCAACAACATTACAACCCATTTCCTCAAGGACTTCCTGGGTTTTCATAACAACATTTTCTTGTATAGCTCCAACAACATATCGTACATAACCATTATTTGATTGTTGCTTGTGAAGTTTAAAAAAACTAACCATAGGAACAGCCGTTCTTATTACATAATTATTTTCAGCCTCTGATACAACAGCTGTTTCAACTTCATCATCTTGCAATTCAAGCGGCATATCCATAAAATTAAAATAAACATTAGGTAAACAAACTATAACATCACTATCTTTAGGTGAGACATTTATTTCTTTAAACAAACTTTCCAATGTATCCTGAAAATTAATAAAATCTTCAATTTCTCTAATCCTTACATTATAATTTACATGAGAATTTGCATACTTTACAACCTCATGGGTTGAAGGATTAATTTGTATTACCTCAACCATTCCATTTAATGAAACATTAATCCCTATATAATTCTTTTTCTTTACTTCAAAAAACTTTGATATTGTTTTAATAACTTCCATGCCCAACTCATACTTACTTATAAACTAATGTTCATATTAACATATATACTAAAAAAAATCCAATAAAAACTTTTAAAGTTGGTTTATTTGATGTATTATTTATATATATTTTTTATTAAAATCAATTTATATGAGTAATTATAATATGCAAGATAATATAATAGTATACGGAAAAAATGCCGTTATTGAATTATTAAAAACAAATAAGCGTAATGTAAATAAAATATTTATCTCCAAAAATTTGCATTATGATTCAAAAATAAATGAAATTTTTGATTTAGCAAAAAAAAATAATATTTTATATACTATAACAACAAAAGAAAATATTGATAAGCAATTTGACAATACCATAAAGCATCAAGGTGTCATTGCATTTGTTTCACCTGTTGAGTATTATGATTTTTATGATTTTTTACAAAATAAAGCTGTAAAAATTAAATCAAATAACTTAAAAGTTATAATTTTAGATGGTGTTGAAGATCCATATAATCTTGGCTCTATTATAAGAACTTGTGTTTGTGCAGGATATGATGGCATAATAATTTCAAAACACAGAAGTGCAAAAATAAATTCTATTGTTGAAAAAACAAGTGCCGGTGCTATAAATCACATTTCTATTGTACTTGTCAATAACCTTAATAACATAATTAAAGAGCTAAAAAAGCAAAACATATGGATAATTGCAACAAGTGCAAATTCAAAAGATAATTATTTTGAAATTGACTATAAGAATATGAATTTTGCAATTATTCTTGGCTCGGAAGGTTATGGGATAAAACAATCAATATTAAATAATGCTGATTTTAAAGTTAAAATACCTATGATGACCAATTTTAATTCATTAAATGTGTCTAATGCAGCTTCAATTTTAATATATGAAACCATACGACAACAATTTAAGTAGCCAAAATATAAAAATTGTGTATAATTAAAATGGGAGAAATTGTTATGCAAAAATTAAACAAAAATAATATTGATGATGATAATACACAGGATTTTGAAGAATTATCACAAGATGAAAGTGATAATGCAGATGATATTGTTTATCAAATGCATGAGCCTAAAATTGCTGAAAGTTTAAAAACAATAAATTCTGATGATTCAGTTAAAATATACCTTCAACAAATAGGCAAAATTCCACTTTTAAAAAGCGATAAAGAACTTGAAATAGCTAAGAAAATTAAAGAAAAAAATTGTGAAAAATCAAAACAGATTTTAGTTAATTCCAATTTACGTCTTGTGGTAAGTATTGCTAAAAAATATATAGGTCGCGGCTTATCTTTTTTGGATTTAATTCAGGAAGGTAATTTAGGATTAATAAAAGCTGCGGAACGATTTGATTATACTAAAGGTTACAAGTTTTCAACTTATGCAACATGGTGGATACAACAAGCAATAACACGTGCTATTGCTGATAAATCAAGATTAATAAGACTACCTGTTCATATGATAGAAACATTAAATAAAATTAGGAAAACAACAACTGACTTAAGTGTAGAATTAGGCAGAATGCCCACAAAAGATGAAATAGCTTATAGACTGGGGATCACTGTAAGCAAGTTAGGACAATTAATCTCACAAGCTCAAGAAACAGTAAGTATTGAAACACCCACTAATCAAAAAGAAGAATCGAGTATTTTAGGTGATTTTATTGTTGATGAAGAATCAGTTTCTCCTGATGTAAAAGTAACGCAAGAAAACATGTTTGGAGATATACGCAAAATATTAAATCAACTCAGTCCAAAAGAACGCGATGTTTTGATTATGCGTTACGGATTAAATGAAGATGGACAAAAGAAAACTTTGGAAGAAATTGGGAATCGTTATGGTGTTTCTCGTGAACGTATACGTCAAATTGAAAATAGAGCTATTTCTAAATTAAAAAAACTATGCAAAAATAACAATTTTAATAAAAATTTAAAGCACTATATATATTAAATTTAAAAAATGTAAAGTTTTGTAACATTTTTCTTATTTTGTGAAATTTTGCTCCTTTTATTTTTTTTTATTCTTATATAAGAAGAATAAAAAATTTTAAGGAGCTTAAATTTATGAGTGATTTTGGTGTTAATTTTAAACAATTTTTTACAGATTTTAAAGATAATCTACAAAGCGATGATAGTTCAACAAAAGCAAAAGCTGCAATTGCTTTAGGTTTATCTATTGCAAATCCTTTATCATTGTTATTGGCAGGAGTTATAAAAGGTTTAACTGGAACATCAAACATAATAGAATTGCAAGGAACAGACACCATTGCTATCTCAAATGAAGATGCTGTAAAAACATTCTCAAATAATTCAGTATTTAATGAAGAAGATTATCTAACAGATATTGAAGAACGCCCTTGGCAAGAAGTTGATATAAGTTCACTTACTGATTTAAGCTTACTTGACAATCCTGAAATTTTTCCAAAAGAAAAAATTTATGCAATGATTGCACATTACACTTTAGGTGATCAAGAATTAACTCCTGAAATAAAAGAATATTTAGAAAAGAAAACTGGCGTAACTATAAATGACCCTCCAAGCGATGAAACACCTTTTAGCTCAATTAATTCCCAACTAACACCAAATATTATGAAAACATTTTCAGATAGCCAGCTTTCAATGTTATTAAATGCATACAATGAAGGAACACAGCAACTTGATGAATTTCAACTTAAATATATAGAATTACGTGGTATTGGAGTCAATGCAACAGATAGTGAATCAACCACAGAAGAAGGTGGAGCACCAGAAACTCAATATCAGGCATTTAATCCAAATGAAATTTCACTTGAAGAATTTAAAGCAACATACTCAACAAATGAACAACTTGAAGAAATTGCAAATAAATATAAAGAAGGTATTCAATCTTTATCACCTGATATGAAAGCTTATATCGAGGAAACTTTAGGCAAAACTATTGAAGATTATGACTATACTGCTTTAGATTTATCAAATATGTCTATTGATGATTTTAGTGCTTTAAATTATGATAACTACCAACTTGAAACTCTAGTTGCTCAATATCAAAATAAAGGGCTTAACCTGCCACAGGATATAATGAATTATATTACTGAAAAAGGAATAACAATAGATACAAATAACCAAAATACTCAAGAATCTTCTGTTAATACTGATAATGAAGTTAAAAGTGACTCATCCTTGGAAGAAATACCTGATATTCCTTTATCCGATGCTGCAAATCCTTTTGCTGTGACATCAAGTGAAAATTCTAAAATTACAACAATAACACAAGAATCATTATTTGATATACAAAAAAGTACATTAGAAGAATATATTTCTACATATGAACAGACTCCAGATTTGATAGAATTTGCAGATGAACACACAAAAAATCAATTTTTACAGTTATATAATGAATATAAAGAACAATACCGCAAAGAAAGCGAAGATTTGCCTGAAGAAGTAAAAAATAAACTTGAAGCTAATGCAGGCGGAACAAGTACAACATAAAATTAACTAACACACATATATATTACAATAAAAAAAGACTCTTAAGTTTTAAGAGTCCTTTTTTTATATTATTTATACTTAATTAAGATATCCTTTGAAACATATACCCCATTCCCCTTGCTGTCAAAATTAACTCAGGATTTGCAGGGTCATTTTCAAGCTTAGAGCGTAAACGTGAAATATGAACATCAACAACACGTGTATCGATTCTGTGATCTGCAGGATATGACCAAACATGCTGCAAAATTTCATTTCTTGAATATGCCTGTCCGGAATTATTAACCAACAACTCAAGCAAACTAAATTCCATACCTGTTAAACGTATTCGTTCATTTTTCTTAAATACCTGACGACGAGCTGTATCTATTTTTATATTTCCTGTTGTAATAACATTTTTAGCTATTTTTCCCCCAACAAATGAAGCTTTATTTGAAGAGGTACGTCTTAAAATAGCTTTAACACGTGCTTCAAGTTCTTTGGGACTAAAAGGTTTTATAACATAATCATCAGCACCTAATTCAAGCCCTGTTATTCTTTCTGACACATCTCCAAGTGCAGTTAATATAATAATTGGTACATCGGATGTACGACGTATCTCACGAACTACACCATAACCATCCATTTTTGGCATCATAACATCAAGAACAATCAAATCAGGATTTTCCTTATTAAAAACAGTAATAGCT
Source organism: Candidatus Gastranaerophilales bacterium (assembly GCA_944322675.1). Classification (GTDB taxonomy): domain Bacteria; phylum Cyanobacteriota; class Vampirovibrionia; order Gastranaerophilales; family Gastranaerophilaceae; genus UMGS1477. Next base: position 176,045 of record CALUPO010000002.1, read on the forward strand.
TCTTCACCATCAGCTGCTGTTACAATATCATAACCAATCATTTTTAAACGTGTTTCAAGTATCCGGCGAATACTTGCTTCATCGTCTGCTACAAGTATTTTCTGCTTTACTTCTTCTAAATAATCATTTTCAAGTTCATTTTCACTCATATTAAACCTTAATTTTAACTTATTACTACGTCTAGTTGCTTTTTACAAAGTAAATATTAAAAAATATTTCCTTTTGTTAATTTATATTACCACATATTAAGTTTTTTTTCAAAGTTTTTTTTATTTTTCTATTAATTAGCCCAAAATTAACCATTTGTACTATTTATGAAGTTTATAAAAAAATATTAAACTAAAGAATTAAATCGTTATGTTATTAAAAAAGTAAGAAGAAAAGTAAATAATATAAACATAAAAATAATTAATTAAATTAATATTAAAAAATAGCTCAAATTGCAAAGGAGTGTGCATTATGGTTAGAATCCTAAGAAAAATTTCATACGCATTAGTTATTTTAGGTGCATTAAACTGGGGGCTTGTAGGTTTACTTCAGTTTGATTTAATTGCGTTCTTATTTGGTTATATGACACTTGCAAGTCGTATAATTTATTCATTAGTAGGTATTAGTGCAATTGTTTCACTTGCAACAGCATATTCTCCTTGTGTGGAGACCGAATATTATTGCAAGTAATTTAAACTAAATATTGAACGCAACTTTATAAAACCGTTCTTAAAAAAGAACGGTTTTATTATTTATTTTATATTTTAAAAGAATATGGCAATAATTCGTTAATAGAAAATACTTTAATTTTGTTATTTTCATCTTCAAGAATTATTTTAACAGACTCATTTTCATTATCATTTGAAAATTCTTTAATCCATTGCCTACAAGCACCACATGGAAAACATAATTTCTTATTAGGAGAATATATCGCAACTTTAATTATACAATTCTCACCATTTGAAATACCGCTTGCAATAGCATTTCGCTCAGCACAAAGGGACAATCCATAACTTGCATTTTCAATATTTGAACCTTTGTATATATTACCTGTCTTAAATAAAACACAAGCCCCTACATTAAAATTAGAATAAGGTGCATAATTTAACTTACTTGCATCTTTCGCTATATTTAAAAGTTCTTCATCATTTTTCATTATTTTATTTTAAATGTATAATATTATATAAAAATCAATCGTTAAGATGATTAAAGTTTTTATTATATTTTTAATAATATCTAATAATTATAAAAGGGTGAATAAAGGGGTATTACATAATAATTATGGCAAATTGTATTTATAAAAAAATCTTTTTACTTTTTTTAAGTTTTTATTTTTCACAAATATTAGTATTTGCACAACAAAACCTGCTAATAATAGGTGAGTATAAAACTTCAATACCTGAACATTATTTTATATATAGTAATATTACAAATTTGATAAGTTCAGGAATTGAAAATGAAATAAATAAAGGTAATCAAGTTAGAGCTATTAATATTAATAATCTTGAAACAAAAATCAAAGTTAAGCAAATTGAAAATTGTATAAATTTATACAAATATTCAAATACGATAGACTATAAAACATTAAAACAACTTGGAAACGATTCAAAAGCATCAAAAGTTTTATTTGTAAGTGCAAATGTTGACACTCAACGTGAATTTTTACATCCTACTATATGGTATAAATTAAGTATAGCAGGTGAAGGAACAGTTAAATCTGCCCTTGTTGTTAACACTTCTTTGACTCTTCTTGATCTTAAAAAGGAATCTATATTATGGGAATATACTTGTGAAAATATAATTAAATCAAAAAAACAAGATGTTGTTCCAATAAGTTCATACGAAAATACACAAATGTACGAAATAAAAACACAAATGCTAAAAACAGTTAAAAATGCTGCAAAATGTATCGAATATAGAACTTTTTATGCAGATTATCCTGGAGATCCTGAAGTATTGCCTCCTGTACCTTTAATGAAAGGTGAAATGTTGCCGGCTTTTTATGATAAAACTAAAGTAGAAAGCAAAAAAATTATAAAAAATTCAAAAGAAAAAATAAAAAAATTTAAAAAAGAAAATCATATTTTTGAAAATTTATAAAAAGTAAATCTTTAAAAATTATAAAAAATATGGTATATTAACAAATAAGTGGAAATTATGAATATTATGAAAAATGATTTGTATAAAAAAAGTATATGCGGATTATTTGTAAGTGGTGCGGTAATAATTTATGGTGTTATAATTTTTTGTAAGACTTTTTCTTTTGATTTAAATACTTTATTATATGCCATAAAAAATCTATTAATAACTGGTATAATTTTTGGTATTTTAGGAGCGAAAATAGGTGAAATTATTGATTGTGCATATATTAAAAAAATAAAAAAATTCTCACAAAGTAAAAAAATATAAAAAAATAATAGGCAATTGGAGTTTAAATATGTTTTTATGGTTTAAAAAAATAAAAAGGACTTTAAAGTTAGAATTTACGTTACTTACAAGTTTACTTGTTATGTTGATAATATTATCAATATCCTTTTACGTTATATCATTTGTAAAAAACTTATCTCAAAGTGCTTCTAATCAATCTTTAATGCTAAACGAAACCATAGGACGTATGGTAACGGATATGATTTCAAATAATATAAAAAATAATACAATGCCAAAAATTCAAACTGACATTGACAATATGATGAAAGTCAATTTGATATCATATGTTGTTGTTAGAAATGTAAAAACAAAAACAATTGAATTTTCAACAATTCCACAAATTAAAAATAAAAAATTATTCCCAAGTAATAATTTAATATCTGAAATTAGAAAAAATAATAAAATGCCAAACTATGAACGCGAAACATTTAGTCTTGTAAATAGTTTTAAAGACTATACAATCCACATAGGTTTTTATCAAGATCCTGTTCTTGTTTCATCTCTTGATGGATTTAGAAAAAATCTTGCAGGACTTGTAGCTATATTTATATGTATTGGCTTATTGTTATCACGTTCTATGGTTAATATGATAATAAAACCAATTAATCAACTTGTTGATTCGAGCACAAAAATGGCTCAAGGTGATTTATCAAATAGAATTGAAGAATGTGTATATATTGAAATAAATAGATTAATATATGCATATAATTTAATGGCAGAAAATTTACAACAATTATATAATTCACTTGAAAATAAAGTAAAAGACCGTACAAAAGAATTAAATAATGCATTAAATGAACTTAAACAAACACAAGCGATGATGGTTCACAGCGAAAAAATGAAATCTTTAGGCGAACTTGTTGCTGGTGTAACGCATGAAATAAATAATCCTGTGAATTTCATTTATGGTAATTTAATTTATTTAAGAGATTATACTCGACAAATGTTTGAACTTATTGATAAATATAACCAGTATGAAAATGAATTAACAGAATCTCACAAAAATGATATAGAAGAAAAGAAAAAAGAAATTGATCTTGATTTTATAAGAAGTGACTTACCATCCTTATTAAATAGTTGCGAAGAAGGTACAAATCGAACAAAAAATATAGTTGCAGATTTAAAAAATTTCTCACGTATGGAAGAAGCCATATTTAGTGATATTAATTTACCCCCTGAAATTGATACTATTTTAAACATATTACATAGCAAATATAAAGATAGAATAGTTATACATAAAGAATATGAAGAAGATTTACCAAAGATTGAAGCATACGGCGGTCAATTAAATCAAGTTTTAATGAATATACTTGATAATTCAATAGGTGCAATTAAAAATGAAGGAAATATATGGATAAAAATATATACCCATAAAGATGAAAATAAATGTTTTATTGAAATTCAAGACGATGGCTGTGGAATGGATGAAGAAACTAAAGAAAAAATATTTAATCCATTTTTTACAACAAAACCTGTAGGGCAGGGAACAGGTCTTGGATTATCAATAAGTTATAAAATTATACAAAGTCACAATGGACAAATAACAGTTAATTCAAAACTAAACGAAGGAACTATTTTTAAAATAGAACTACCAATAACTCAATTAAAACAAAATGTAAACAATATAGTATAGTTTAGGTGTGAAAATGGATTATAATACAATATTAATTGTTGATGATGAAGAAGATAATTTAGCGTTATTATATCGGATATTTCGTAATAAATATACAATTCTAAAAACAACATCTCCTATTGAGGGATTAGAAATATTAAAAAGTCATAATGTAAATATAGTTATATCAGATCATAAAATGCCTGTTATGGATGGTGTTGAGTTTTTAGAAAATGTAGCTAAATATAATCCTGATATAATAAGAATATTAGTAACAGCTTTTTCGGATGCTTCCATTTTGATTGATTCAATAAATAGAGCATCTATATACCAATATGTAAAAAAGCCTTATAATCCTCAAGAAATGACTCTTATCGTTGAGCAGGCAATAGAATATCAACAATTAAAAAATGATAATAATATTTTAGTAACAGATTTAAAAGATTTATTTTCAGGCACAATAATGGCCATTATTGAAGCTTTAGATGCAAAAGATTCTTTTACCTTAGGAAGAAGCAGGCGAGTAGCTTTTTATGCTTTAAAAATTGCACAAAGATTAAATTTAAGTAAAGAAGAACAAATAAAAATTGAACTCGCTGGACTTTTACATGATATAGGAATGATTGGAGTAAGTGACAATATTCTATATAAAACAGAACAATTAACTAATGAAGAATATGCACAAATAAAAGAACATGTTCAACATGGTGTCAAAATTTTAAGTGAAATAAAACAATTAAAAGATGTCATTGAAATAGTTAGATACCACCATGAAAAATATGATGGCAGCGGATACCCATTGGGTATTGTAGGGGAAGATATACCATTGGGAGCAAGAATAATTGCAATTTGTGACACTTTTGATTCAATGATATCATATCGAACATATAGACAGGCATTAACGCCAACTGAAGCTTTAAATAAAATTAAGACTTTAAGCTATACACAATTTGATCCTAATATAGTTAATGTTTTTGAAGAAGTATTTCCAAGTATTATAAATGAAATAAAAAACTATGATAATTTATATTTAAAAATATAAATTATAAAAAAAAAGGATTGTTAAATAACAATCCCTAACGTTAAAAAACTAATTAATATTAGTGTAGAAAACGTTATTAATGATGAGAATGTCTATGTGAGTGTGAATGCAAATGTCCATGAGCGTTATTATCGCCATTACGATAACCAATACCGGCACGATATCCTGAAAGTGCATATAAAATTGGCAAGCAAGGTTCAATAAATTTGATACCATTAAAGACACCAATCGTAGCAAAATCATCGACATGAAGTCCCATATCGGCAAGCTCAACCTTTCTTTCAGAATATATAGATTCTTTTTCTTTATTTTTTTCTTTTTCTAATCTTATTTTCTTTTCTTCTTTAGTTTCAAATATAGGATTTATAAATTTTTTACTAATCCAATTAGCTGTTGCACTACCACCAATAACACCTGTGGTCATAATACCAGCCGCCATACCAATTACACGTGCTGTACTGCTTGATGCCCATTTTTGCCCCTTACTTGCAAAAAGTTCAAGCACACCTAAAGCAGCTGCAGCACCAATATTACATAAAAATATATTTGCAAGATATTGAAAAGACGCTTCTTTAACTTGATTTGGCACTTCCTTTTTCCAATTTTTTTTATCAGTTACAATATTTCCAGCTATACCTCCTACTACACCACCAACAACAGGTAACAATCCAAGATAAGACAAACTTCCTAATTCTTTTAAAATATCTTTTGCTTTTGTGCAAACAGGCGGTGGTATTAATGCATCCATAATGCTTTTAGCTTTATTTTTATCTATATTATCTAATTCTTTTCCTAATTTTTGTATTTGCGAAGGACTAAATGCTTTACCTTCACCACTTTTAGTAATTAATTTTTTAGCTTTACTGGTTAAATTATTATTATTTTTTAAAATATCATCAACTATCTTTTTTTGTGAGGCAATTGTTTTTTTTACGGAAAAATTTCCTAAAGTTTGTCTTGAAGCCAATAACGCTCCGGCTATTGTACCTGCAAGAACCAGAGCTGTTTTAATAAATGTCTTTTTCTTCTTTTTTTCAGGTGCTTTATAAGTTTCAATACCACATTTCACAACAGCTCCTCCAATCAATAATGCAGGCACTGCCTCTCCTAACTTTGCAACCACAACAGGTTGATCAATACTTTTCCCAATCGAGCTTAAAAAATTCACTTTCATTTATTACCTCACTTATTAATGTTCATCAAGCCAAACATTTTATGTTTTAAATTGTACGTTAAGCCTAACATTTAGTCAAGTAAATTATTAAGTTTTGTAAAGCAATAAATTAATAGAAAATAAGACTATGACAATTATTTATTACATGTTATAATATTAATTATTTAAACGAAGGAGGTTTTTATGTTTAACAATAATCCTGTAATTCAGGAAAATGCACTAAGAAATGCCAATTATAATCCTATTGCAGCACCTATGACAATTGGTGGATCAATAGCAAAAACATTCGTATTATTATTATTTTTGATGGTTCCAGCTTTTGTAACCTGGTATGAATTTTCTTTAGGTTACATGGATAAAGTGCAATTTATAATGATGGCAGGGCTTATCATAGGTTTTATTCTTGCACTTGTAATAACATTTAAACAATCCTGGTCTCCTTATTTAGCACCTGTTTATGCATTTTGTGAAGGAGCTTTTTTAGGTGGTTTTTCAGCAATATTCGAATCAATGTATCCAGGTATCGCTATTCAAGCCATTGCTTTAACATTTATGACAACATTTGTCATGCTTGTTATTTATAAAACAGGTGTCATTAAAGTTACAGACAAATTTAGAGCTATATTATTATCTGCCATGGGTGGTATTTTCCTTTTATACTTAACATCATTTATTTTAAGTTTTTTTGGTAAAGAAATTCCTTATCTTTTTTCATCATCCCCAATCGGAATAGGTTTTAGTATTTTTGTTGTTATTATTGCATCATTAAGTTTATTGCCTAATTTTGATTTTATTGAAAAGGGAACTCAAATGATGTTACCTAAATATATGGAATGGTATAGTGCATTTGGTATTATGGTAACTCTTGTTTGGTTATATATGGAAGTACTAAGGCTTCTTGCAAAATTAAAAGATAACAATAGATAATTTTATTATATAAAAACATACTAAATTTATTATTTAAAAGAAGATAACTTTAAAAAGTTATCTTCTTTTTGCTATATTTGTAAAATTTTATTAAGTAAATCAACTTTTCACTTGATTTATTTTTATTATCTTTATAATATTAAATTAGTATAATAAGGATAAGGATAAGGATAAGGATTAATAATTAAATGCAAGCTGGAACAATTATATCAAACAGTTATAGGAAAATTAAATTAGATAATAGCATAAAACAAAATAAACTCGTAAAAAGTACTAAGCATAATAGAAATAGTAAGAAATTAGATAATTACTATCTAAAAGAAAAGCAAACTCTCACATCATCTCAGGTACTTGCTTATACTAAAAAATACAATTTAGACAATTTGAGTGATTCTTCATCTGCAAATTCATATCTTGATGGTTATATATTAAATGACACTAATAAAACAAAAAGGCATGAAGCTCAAAATTATAAAGCAAATGCTCAAAAAACAAACGAATATAAAGAGAAAGTAAAGTTATTTGAAGAAGCTGCTAATATTTTTTCTTCTTTAGAATATAAAAATGATGATACCCAACAAAAAGATGTCTTGTTAGAAGCAGCAAAATGTTATGAAAATGCTGCTTCGTTTTCAAGCGAAAATAATCTTACAAAAGAATTTTCAAAATTATCACCTATTAACACAAAAACACAAAATGAGTATATTTTAAATAAAAAAATTGCGAATTATTATAAAAATGCAGGTCATTGTTATCAAAGTGCTGCAAATCATGAAGAAAATAAAGAAACAAAAATATCATTATTAAAAAGTGCTATTAATTCATATAAAAATGCAGTTAATCACACGGATTTGTGCGATAATCTTGATATAATGTCTAACTTAAATAATGCATACGCCGCCTCCATCGATGCTGTTAATAACATAGATGATGTACAAACTAAAAAAATGTTTTTAGATAATATAATTGACGCTTTTAATAATATTGCTAATACATATCAAAATAATAAAAAATATTCATTCTATGCAAATAATTTCACATCAAAAGCTAAAGAAATTGAAAAATATAAAGAAAGCAAATTAAAAAATTATTCTCAAAAGGATATTAAAAATACTAAAGAAAAAACTCAAGAAAACATTAAAGAAGAAGTTTATGATAAAATCACTATAAAAAACAAAAAGCAAAACGATATTTCTCAACAAACACTTAAACCAACTAAATTAGAACATCAAGAAACTCATTCAATAGAATTAAATACTCAACAAAATGCTATAACAGAACAGAAAGCTACTAGTAACTTAAAGATCAATAATACAAAAGTTTCTCCATTACAAGATAGTGTAAGCGATAATCTAAAACAAGATAATATTAAAACTTCTAATGCTCAAATTAAAATTAAACAACAATATAATGATAAAATTATTGAAGCCGAAAGTTATTTATCAAAAATTAATCATTTGCAAAAAAGATATAAATATTATGAAAAAGCTGGTGATGCTTTTTTTGAAGCTGGTGAAATATTAACTAATATTGCTCAAAATACTAAAGAAGAAGAAAAACAAAAAGAATTTTATAATAAAGCTGCAGAGATACAGCAAAAAGGAAATGAATGTTTTATAAATGCTCTTAATCATAAACAACATAAAACACAAAAAGTTGAACTTATTTTAAAGGCAGCTAATGCATTACAAAAAGCTAATGAAAATTTTGTTAAAGTATTTCAATACACAACTAATCCCCAGAAAAGAACTGAATTTTTAAATATTATTGGTAATAATTATAAGAACATTGGCAAAATTCTTTCAAAAGCAATTAAACATGTAAATGTAGACCAAAAAATTAAACTTATTAAACAAATTGGCAGCTCCTATCAAGATTGTGCAGATGCATATATAAGAAGTTATAATGATTTATTTCAGAATTCACCACAAATAAATGAATATATTTCAAAAACATACTTTCAAGCTGCTAACACTTTTAGGCAGTGTGCAAATTTGGATAAAGATAATAAAAGTGAATTACTTTTACTTGCAGCATCAAATTACCAGCAAGCAGCAATTATTACAAATGATAAAAATGAAGGATTAAATTTATATTATACATCAATTGATTGTTATAATGAGATTTGTAATAATACTGACAATTTGGAAGAAAAAGTACATTATTATAATATAATATCCGATGTTTATTTCGCTATTAATAATACAGCTTTTAATATTTATAATGATCCAAATATAAGTTCTGATGATAAAAAAATATTTGCTTACGAAACAAATGAAGCAGCAAATAATATGGAGCGATATAACAAATTATCATATAATATATACACACAAATAGCCAGTCATTATTATGCAAAATCGACAAAGACTGATAATATAGAAGAAAAAAGATTATTTTTAAATAAATCAGTTCAACATTTTTCACAAGCAAGCAATATTACCAAAAATAAAGAACTACAAAAAGAAGCCTTCCTAAATGCTGCAGCTATTTGTAAAGAATATGCAAATAGCTATAATTCAAATAGTGTTGATGATTTAGAAAATAAAGCTACATTATTATTTAAGACTTCAATTTTTTATTTAAATAGTCAACAATATGAAAACTTTTCATTAAATTGTATAAGTGCAGCGGAAACATATTTAAAAGCAGCTAATTCTGAACAAAGACCAGAAAAGAAAGAATTTCTTTTTGAAAAATCTGCAAAATTATATGTTCAATATTATAATATCTTAAATACAATAAATAAAGAAGCTTCAAAGATTGCATTAGGTAATGCCATAAATATACTAAAAGTTGCTAAAGAACTAACATCAAATAAAGATGAAATAAAAAAGATTATGTATGAACATCAAATTGCAAAATATGAAACATTACTCAATCAAACACAAATTGACAAACCTGAAACTAATACAGAAGTAGAAATAACATCTAAGAAAAAAAATATTTTTGATAAAGAAGTAAAACTAAAACTTCCAGATATAAATAATTCAAAAATGAAAATATTGAATACACAAAATAAGTTTGATATGCATAATGAATTAAAGTTTCAATTTAAGCCACTTGGTGTAAGAAGTTTATTTACTGCTATAAATAAAAATCAAATTGATCCTTATTCTCTTGTATGCTTAAATGATTCAAAAGAAAATCCTACCTATGGAATGGAATTAAAGAATATTAATCTAAACATTGGCGACACATGCGGTCAAAATTCAGTCTTTACAATGCAAAAAGTTTTTGGACAAAAAAGATTAATTTATTCAACAAAAGATAATGCAGGAAATATAAAACATTATATAATTTTAGATAAAGATATTTCAAATAGTTATACAAAATTTTGAAATATAAAATAATATTATCATTAAAAACTTGCTCAAAATATTAAAGTATGTTTTAATAAGAGTAAAGTATACCTTAGTTTTATAGAGAGTTAATTCTATGATAGAAAGGACATTTGTTGCAATTAAGCCTGATGGTGTAAAACGTGGATTAATTGGTAAGATACTTGAAAGGCTTGAAAATAAAGGTTATAAAATTATTGGTATGAAAATGCTTAAGCCAAGTGTTGAACTTGCTCATAAGCATTATGCAGAACATGTTGGTAAACCTTTTTTTCAAAGATTAATAAATTATTTAACCTCAGCACCTATTATTGCAATGGTATTTGAAGGTGAAAATGCTATTTCCGGCATTCGTCATATAATGGGGTCAACAAAACCTGATGAAGCAGAACCAGGTACAATCCGATGTGATTTTGCAATTCGTAAAGAAGCTAATGTTATACATGGCTCTGATTCTCCAGAAAGTGCAAAACGTGAAATTGAAATTTGGTTTAATGATGATGAACTATATGACTGGCAAAACATTATTGAAATAATGAAATGTGATAATGAATAAAAATAACTATTTTAAATTTGAAGTTATAAAAGAATGTAAAACTACAAAAGCAAAAGCATGTGTTTTTAAAACTCCTCATGGAGAAATAAAAACACCTGTTTTTATGCCGGTTGGAACAAATAGTGTTGTGAAAACACTTACAAATGACCAATTATATAATACAAATGCACAAATTATTTTATCGAACTCTTACCATTTATTTTTACATCCCGGGCATAACTTAATTAAACAATTTGGCGGGCTTCACAAATGGATGAACTGGGATAAGCCAATTTTGACAGATTCAGGTGGTTTTCAAGTTTTTAGCCTTGCTAAAACCCGTGAGATTACTGAAGATGGAGTGAAATTTAAAGACCCTAAAAGTGGAACTACCTATTTTATAAATCCTGAAATTTCAATGGAAATACAAATGGCACTTGCACCTGATATTGCTATGGCATTTGATGAATGTGCACCTTATCCTTCAACTTATGAAGAAGCTAAAAAATCTATGGACAGAACTCATAGATGGCTTGAACGTTGTTTTAATGCTCATAAAAAAGATGACCAGGCTCTATTTCCAATTATTCAAGGAGCCTTTAATGATGAACTTAGAATCGAAAGTGCAAATTATATAACAAAAAACTTTCCTGATGCTGTGGGATATGCTATTGGTGGAGTTTCAGTAGGTGAACCAACAGATATAAAAAATCACCTTGTTGAATTTACAGCCCCACTTCTTCCAATCAACAAACCCCGTTATTTAATGGGAGTTGGAACGCCTATTGATTTGCTTGAAGGTGTAAAATTTGGTGTTGATATGTTTGATTGTGTCTTGCCAACACGAAATGCTCGTCATGGTTCATTTTTCACCTCTTATGGACGTAAAATTATTAAAAATAAAGAATTTGAATGTGATAACTCTCCACTTGATGAAAATTGTGATTGTTATGCTTGTAAAAACCATACAAAAGCATACATACGACATCTTTTCCGTATGAATGAATCAACAGCAGCTACTTTACTTTCAATCCATAACACTCGATTTTTAGTTAAATTTATGGAAGATATGAGAGAAGCCATATTAAACGACAACTTTGTTGAATTTTATAATACTAAAAAAGCAATGCTGGAACAATCATAATTGTTTTATTTTTGAGAACTCATAATATAAGCATTACAAGCACTAACAATTCTTGAAACAAATTGACCAATTCTACAAGCAATAAGTAAAAAATTCCAAGCACTCAATCCTAAAGGTGTAATTGTCGATTTTTTATTTGCATAATTTTCTATATATTTTGCCATCCCACGCGGTCCAAATCGAACAACACCATCACATAATAAGCCAACTGCAAAATGAATAAATCCTTCTTTAGTACGACCATCTAAAAACTGTCCTGCACCTGGACAAATAGCAGATGCACAAGCTTTGGTAATTTTTTTATCTAAAAATGAAGGTTTATCATTTTTCTTTTGTTGTTTGTCAACTGCATTTACTGCAGCGACAGCACCAATTGTTGATAACATATTTCACATATAAATTTTATACTTACCTTTATTATATAAAAATTTATATATAAAAAAATTTACTTTTTATACTTAATATTTAATATTAATTTACATAATTTAAGCACTTAAACTAAATATTTCCATAATTTCTTTATCGGATAGTTCAGTTATCATTTTTTCACCTTCAAAAACAGCCATATCAGCAAGCTTTTGTTTAGATTTGATTATTTCATCAATTTTTTCTTCAAAAGTGCCCAAAGTAATAAGTCTATGAACCATAACATTTTTATTTTGTCCTATACGATATGCACGGTCAGTAGCTTGATCTTCAACAGCAGGATTCCACCATAAATCATAATGAATAACATTTGTTGCAGCTGTGAGATTTAAACCTGTTCCACCAGCTTTTAATGATAATATCATTAATTTTTTACTTATATCATTTTGATATGAATCAATTATTTTCTCACGTTCTAATCTATTTAAAGACCCATGAAAAAATAAAGGCTCCATATTAATCTCATTTTGTATCATATCAACCAAAATCGCACCCATTTCCTTATATTGGGTAAAAATTACAGCCTTTTCATCATTTTCCACTATTTTTAAAAGCAAATCAATTAATTTTTGTGATTTACCTGAATTTTCATAAGACATACTTCCCTTCTTCAAATAATGATAAGGATGATTACAAATCTGTTTTAAAGTAGTAATTAATTTAAATATCATTCCCCGTCGACTTATACCATTCAATTTTGAAATTTCACCCATAATTTCCTCAAGAACACGATTATATAAAATCGTTTGAGCTTTAGTTAAATAACAGTAATCATCAATAACAACTTTTTCGGGCAAATCATTAATTATAGATTTATCAGTTTTTAATCTTCTTAATACAAAAGGAGAAACACACAATTTTAATTTTTGAGCACGTTTTGTTTCTCTAAATTTCTCAATAGGTATGGCATACGATTTTTGAAATTCTTTTAAAGTTCCTAAATAACCTTTATTTATAAAATCAAAAATACTCCATAATTCAGTTAATCTATTTTCAACAGGTGTACCTGTCATTGCTATTCGATAATCTGATTTCAACGCTTTAAGAGCACAAGCTTGAGAAGTTTCAGGATTTTTAATATTCTGAGCCTCATCAACAATTAGCATACCCCATTTTTTCTTCTTAAACTCATCAAAATCAATGCGTAAAATTGCAAAAGTTGTAATAATAACATCAGCTTTTGTATCCAACTTTCTTTCAGGTCCATGATAAATTAAAGAGTTTAAAGACTTAGCAAACATATTTATTTCTTTAACCCAATTTCCAACCAATGTTGTAGGACAAACGATTAAAACCTGTCCTTTAATTTTTTTCATTTCCTTCATCTTTAAAATCAAGCTTATAACCTGAATTGTTTTACCTAGCCCCATATCATCAGCAATACAAGAACCGAAACCTTTTATTGAATTTGTATATAACCATTTAAATCCTGTTTCCTGATATTTTCGTAAAACTCCTTTTAATTCTTGAGGAACATCAATTTCTTCAGGTTTATTAATATCATTAACTATCCTCATAAAGGCTTCATCGTAATCAAATTCAACATCTTGAATTTGCCCGCTATAAGCTAAGCTCATAAGTTCAAGATTTGTAAATTCTTTTTCTTCCACATTAAGACCTGTAATTTTTTTAATAATTTCATTACGTTCTTTTTCATCAATTAAAACATACATTCCTTTATATTCAATTAGACCTGATTGATTATGTGTTAAATTTTGAAATTCTTGAAGTGACAATTTTTCATCTCCAATATTTACATAAGTTTGGAATTTCAATATCTCACTTATTTTTATCGTTCCACCATTAGGATTAACCATAAATTCCTGTAATTCTTTCTCTCGTTTATCCTTAATCCTGCTTGTTATTGAAACACGTGGAATTATTATATTATCAAATTCTTTTGGTAAAATAAGTTCAATACAAGCTTTTTGAAGATTATAATTGTTGTGCGTAATCAATTTATAAACATCATTTAACGAAAGCACTTCATCTACATTTTCAAGTATATGAAATAATAAATCAGATTGCTTTTTTATATAGTCAATTTGTTTTTCAATTATTGAACGAACATATAAGCCATCTTGATTAAAAATAACATTTTCTTTATAAATATCTTTATACTCAAGTTTTTCATTTGTCTTTTTATTTTTAACGTAGATTTTAAAAATAAAGTTATCATAGTCAATTTTTTGAATTTCAAACACAGGCACAATATCATACTTGCCAATATATATCTCATCCAGCCAATCGTCAATAAGTTTGGCTATATTATAAGAATTTGAAACCATTTTTTTACGTTCAAGAGGTTTTATAAAATAAATAGCACTTTTATACTGGGCAAATTTTTGAGATTTAGAATTTAAAAATTTGAATATTTGAGCATTTACATAGTTATTTAAAAGATTTATTATTAATTTTTTATCATCTAAATATGGTTCCCAATCTAAATTTATAATTTGATTTAACAAATTTGAAACATCTTTATTTTCCTGAATTATACGATACTTAATAGAAAAAAAATTACCGGATTCACAAACTTTTGGTATAAAATAAAGTTTTTCAATGAGTTTATTGCCAAGCTGAGATAAAACATTCATTAATTTAAAAGATTTTGTTGTATAGTCTAGGTTTAAATACTCGTTAAAAGAACAAAAATAATCCCACATCATATCAAGCGGAATTTTATAACCTTCTTTTTGTCCAAGATCTTTAATGTCTTTAAATTCACTTTTTAGACGATACATTGAACCTTTGCTTTTTAAATAAAATTCAAAATTAGTTTTTGGTGTAACAAATAATTCAATTTTTTTATTATCATTTAAAAAATAAAAATCAGTGTTACGAAAAGGTGTATTAACATTATCAAAAGTTTGGGAATATTCTTCTTCAATAAGTTCATATATTGTTGACAACACCGTACGAAAATTCTTATTTTCCATTCCAACAGGATTTTCGCTTAAATTTAAAAATAAATCATCTAGATTATTTTTTCTAATATTAAAATTTAAATTTTCCACTATTCTCACTCATTTATACTCTTTATGAAGTAATATTATAACAAAAAAATAAAATAAAAACCCTTTATTTATATTTTTTGTAAATTTTTTTTAATTCAAATACTTCTATTTTTTTTAGTTAATGATATAATTTTCTTATATACGAGTTTCTTTATAAAAGATTTAAATGTGGCATAATAAAAGTAAAAAAGTAATCATAAATTTTTGTATTTTAGCTCTTACATTAACATCTGTAAGCAGTAATGAGACATATGCGAAATTTTTTTCATTTAAAAAAGAAAAAAATGAAGTTAAGCAAGAAATTAAAAAAGATAAAAAAGTAGAAAAAAAAGAAAAAAAATTCTTGTTTTGGAAGAAAAAAAATAAACAAAAAATAGAAACACCGGTTATTGATAGTGAAAATGATACAAATAATAAAGTTGAGCCTTTAATGTGGGATTCAAATTCCAATATTGATGAATTTGCACAGGATGAACAGTCATTACAAAATAATGTTTTTATAAAAGAAATTATTATAAAAGGTAATAACTTGGTTGATGTTAATGATATAAAAAACACATTAACTATTAAAGAAGGCGATTATTTTAAACGTGAAAACGTACAAACTTCATTAAAACAAATTTATGAAATGGGATATTTTACCAATAAAATGAAAGCCATACCTGTAAAATATGACGAAAACAATGTAATATTAAATATTGTAGTCGAAGAAAATATACCTGTTGTAAATTTTACAATAGAGGGTAACAAAAGTATATCAAATGGTGAAATATATGGTGCCATTTCAAGGCTTGAAGGTAAACCTCAAAATATAAAATCTGTAACAGACACTATAAATAAAATTGAAAATTTATATTCTAAAAAAGGTTACATACTTGCACGGGTTAAAAATGTATATGATGATCCTGATGGAACGGTAAATTTTGTTATTGATGAAGGTATAATAAATTCAATTACTTATGAAGGCAATCATAAGACTAAAGATTATGTAGTAAAAAGGAATATATTAACACAAGAAGGAAGTGTCTATAATGAAAACCAACTTAGGGCTGACTTATCTCGATTATATGCAACACAGGCATTTAAAGAGGTCAACCGTTCAATTGAACAAAATGAAAATGGAAAATATGACATCAAAATAACACTTGAAGAACAAAGAAGTGCAACTATTTCACTTGGTGGTGGTATTGACTCGCAAACAGGTTTTTTTGGTATGACAGGTCTTGTTGACAACAATTTATTTGGTCGTGGTCAAAAATTTTCAATAAACTTCATGGCAGGAACCGGACTTTTACTTTCAGATAGCTCAACATTAGATCGTGCAAACCTTCAAGCTGAAATTAGTTTTTTAGAACCCAAATTCTTAGGTTCTGATACTTCAATGATGGTTAAAGCTTTTGGACGTGATTTTGCTTCTTATCAAATACCTCTTGCTGTTGAACGCAGATATGGAGGTGAATTAACGTTTTCAAGAAGATTTAAAGATGCTAAACACACCTACGGGTCAATTTCATTAGGTGTAGAAAATGTTGATATAAAAGAAGGTGATTTTGATAAAATAAGAAGATTATATGCAGGGAAAGGTCTTGATTTTGCAAATCGAGAAAGACAACTTGAAGGTGGTCTATTTGCAACAATTTCTCCTTCAATTACTTATGATACACGTGATGATATTATGAATCCAAGACGTGGTACAATTGCAAATTTAAGAATTGACCAGGCTTTTGGTATTCTTGATTTTGAAAAAACACATGCAAGAGCCACAGCAACCATAAAAAAATATTTCCCATTAATGAAAAAATCATCATTATCATTAATGGCTAGAGGAGGCGGAAAAATATACGGAAGCGAAATGCCTGAAGTGTTTGGTTATCGATTAGGTGGCCCTTATACCATTCGCGGCTTTAAAATGAGTGAAGTTGGAACAGGTGAAGCATTTATGATGGCATCAGCTGAAATCCAAACACCCTTTTTATTCTTTGATAGAATTGAAAAATTACCGTTTTTAAAGAATATAAAATTAGCATTCTTTATGGATGCAGGTCAGGTATTTAATTCTTATGCTACTGATAGTATTTATAATCGTCCTTTAAAAGCTATAACTGCGGGTATTGGTGCACGTATTTTCATTCCTGGTCTTGGACCTTTAAATGTTGACTGGGGTATACCTCTTACTAATGTTGGAGAAGGTAATAAAAGAGGTGCATTCACTTTTGGTATAGGTGATATGTATTATTAATTGATAAAAAATAATACCTGAATATTAAAAACACATTCAAATAAGTTTTTTTTATTTAAAAGAGTTTTAAAATTTTTAAATGATAGATTTTTATTATATGTTTTAACATAAAAGGTTATGATTTTAAGTTTTTTATCAATTTTTATATCTATATCTTCAACTTCATTTTTATGAAGACAATCAAGTCCATCTGCTATTTTAAGTATTGAACTTAAATTCTTTATTATTTTTTTTGCATTTTTATTACATAAATTATAATTCTTATGTTTATATTTATCAGGCATCGCACCACGATGATAACGTGCTATATTCGCAATTATTATACATTCATCTTCTTCAAAATTTGCAAGGTTTTCTTTTATTAACCTAAATGAGTGTTTATTGTGTTTTTTCTTATCAACATAGTATCCAATATCATGTAAAAGTGCAGCTATTCTTAAATATTCACGACATTGTTCATCGTATAAAAACAAAATACCATTTAATTTATCAAAAATTGAACAGGCAAGTTTTGAAACTACCAGCATATGTTTTTTATCAATACCGCATTTTTCTAATAATTCATTCTCATTTAACTTATTTATCATTATTTTCATTATTCAAAATATCAAAAATTTTTAATCTAAATTCTAATTTATTCAAATCATCTTTGTGCATAACAAATTGAGCATTATCACCTATTTTTTTATAAAATTCATCATTTAATTCCAAACCTGTTACCACAATAATTGGAATTTTATTTAGCATCTCATTCGATTTCATACTTTTTATTAAATCAAAACCTGTTAATTTAGGCATTTCAATATCTGTTATTACTAAATCATAATGGTTGTTTTTTAAATTTTCCAAAGCTTCATAAACATTGTATGCAATACAAATATTAGTATTTGTATCTTTAAGAATATTTTTAATATAAGCTGCAATTGATACAGAATCATCCACAACTAAAATAGATTTTTTTCCTTCATTGACTTTTAAGTATTTTACAGGTTCTATATTATTTAAAATATTTTCACCACGACTAAACATAATATTCACAAGACCTGAAGCATTCAAAATAAGACACAATTCACCAGATACAAGTGTTGTAATACCACTAATTAAGTTTAATTTGATTATTGGCGGATTTAATTTATTATTTAAAACCTCTTGATCTCCTATAATTCTATCAACAATAAACCCTAATTTAACGTTATCTGATTCAATTACAATCATTGTTTGCTTTTGATTTATACTTTTAATTTTATTATCATCAGATGCATAAGTTGTGCTGTCATCTACATTAATATCCAAAATATCACGAAACTTAAATACAGGAATACTTTCATTTTCCATAATCACATATTTATATCTTTCTTTTTCAATTATCGATTCACTATTAATAAATTTAACAAAACTTATAACATTTGTAGGTATTGCAAAAAATTGATTGGCAATAGTGAAAACAAACACTTTAATTGTTGCCATCGAAGTTGGTAACTCAATTTTAACTTTTGCTCCTTTAGACAAAACTGATGTCATATTAACTTTACCATTTAATTTATTAATTTTAGTTTGAACAACATCCAGACCTATTCCTCTGCCTGAAATATCAGTAATTGTTTCAGCTGTTGTAAATCCAGGCCAAAATATAATATTCATAATTTGATCATCAGACATTGAATTTACTTCATCTTGAGTTAGAAGTCCTTCACTTAAAACTTTTTCTTTAATTTTTTCAACATTCACTCCACAACCATCATCTTGAATTTCAATAATAAGTTTATTATTAATATGACGTGCCGAAATATATATTTTTCCCTCCCTTGGTTTTAGATTTTGTTCTCTAACATCAGGCAATTCAATACCATGATCAATCGCATTTCTAAGAATATGAATTAATGGTGTTTTAATTTCCTCAATAATTTTCTTATCTGCTGTAACATTTGACCCCATTATAAATAATTCAACTTCTTTGCCACTTTGTTTTGAAATATCTCGAACCATACGCGGTAGAGCCTGGAATACAGTTGACATAGGTAAAACTCTTATACTTTTTACCATGTTTTCTATTTCCATAATTGTCTGACTCATTTTAGAATCATCGTCTTGTATTTTTCTATGCAATTTTGAAAGTTTATATATTAAATCATGAATTCTATCTGAATTATCTTTAAAAACCATAAAAAATTGACGCATAAAAGTTAAAATAGAATCAATATCATCAACATTTACTGAATAATTTAATTTTCTTTCAAAATATTTTATATAATTTAATGACTTATGCGAAAAATTATGCCAGAATTCAAAATCATCCTGTATATCATTTAAAAACTGAAGATGTGAACGTGTTTTAACTTTATTTGTCACCAATTCACCAACCTTATTAACAAGTTTATCGAGTTTTATTGTATCAACCCGCATTGTTTTTATTTCATTTTGCTCATTATCATTAATAACATCATCTAGCTTTTTATAAGAATTTTTACTAACATTATTTGAAGTATCAACTTTAACAAGCTCATTATCAAAACTATTATTTTCATAAAGCTCTGCTACTATAGAAAGTTGGCTTATTATTAAATCAACATCTTCTGGTATATCATTCTCTAAAGTAACCGCATACAAAGTATTTTTAATATATGATATAACATCCTCTTTTATAAAACTGTTACTATTTTTGATATTATCTAAAATTTCATTTATTTTTGCATAAACCTTTTCCTTTGAACAAAGATTTTTCATATTATCAAATTTTACAATAATATTAAATAAATCATGACTTAGAGTCGTATTTATATTTAAATCGTCAATTTTTTGTTTTAAAGTATCAAGTTCATTATTATTTTCTATGTTCTCAATTGATTTATATTCATCATTAAAATCAGAAACAATGCTTATCCCATCATTTATAGCTTTTTGCTTTACATTTTTTTCTATTTTAGCAAATTGACTCACGATATATAAAATATCATCCCTGGATACAATATTTGTAGCACTTTTAATAAATTTTAATTTTTCAATAATATTATTAAAAATCAAAACTTCATTATCAAACCTAAACTGCTCAAAAATATACTTAACGCTTTGAAAAAAATTTAAAATATTATCTACAGAACTTAAACTATCATGGCATCTTAACTTTGAAATAAATTTATTTATATCATAAATAGTAGCGAATATTTTTTGCCAGTTTTCACTTGAAAGCACATTAATAACATTTTCATCATCTTTCAATAAATCATTATCATTCTTATCGCTAGACATCTCTTGTTCTTTTTTAATAAAATTAAGTTTTTCTAAATAATCATTATATCTATCGTCAAATACTTCACTTTTCTGCCTAACTGACAAATTAATCAAACCTTTAATATAATCAATTGTATCCATAAGAATATCAATAACCTGCTTTGTTATTATAATCTTTTTTTCCCGAGCAAGTCCAAGAACATCTTCAATTGAATGTGCAAGTTTTTGAATGTTATTAAAGCCAACCATTCTTGAAGCTCCTTTTAAAGAATGAGCATTTCTAAATAGCACATTTATGGTTTCACTTGAGAAAGGTTCTTTTTCAAGTTTTATTAAAGTATCATTTATTCGTGATGTAATTTCATCACCTTCACTTTGAAAAATATTCAATATTTCATCAAATTCTTCATCTGAAAAATCAATCATCAATCAACCCTGATAAAAAAATTACATATACAAAAATGAGTCAAGTAAATTTAAATTATTTTGCATTATTTTTTTTAATTCAAGAAAATCATTTTCAATTCTAAATGACAATTTATCAATTTCTTCAAAATTAATATCATTATCGACCTCACAATCGACAACATTATTAACTGATTTAGATAAATCTGTTATTTGTCTTATTAAACTTGAAATATCATTTTCAATCCCTTGAACAAGTTTTACACCGGATTCAACTTCTTTGGCTCCTTCTTCTGTTGCAATAACCGTTGAGTTGGTTACATATTGAATATCACCAATTAAAGAAGTAACCTTATTTGTTGCTTGTTTTGACTCATCAGCTAATTTTCTTATTTCAGCAGCAACAACAGCAAATCCCTTTCCATGTTCACCAGCACGAGCAGCCTCAACAGCCGCATTCAATGCAAGCATATTAGTTTGCTCAGCAATATCCTCAACAACATCAATAGTTGTTTCAATTTGCTGTATATATTCACTTAACTCCACTATAAGTTCTGCTATAACCTGAATTTTTTGTTTCAAAACAACCATTTTATCAAAATTTTGTTTAACAATTTTTATCTCATTATCTGCAAAATCCAAAGATGAATGTGTCTTCTCTATTGCACTTTTAGTATTCATACGTGTATTTATAGATATATTTTTTATATTTTTTAAAGCTGCAGCAAACTTTTCTAAAAGTTTGTAATTTAATTCAATCATCTCATAACATTTCTTATTCAAATCCTGTATTTTTTTTATTTTATTATTAACAGTACTTCCAATATATAAATTTATATCTTTATTTATTATGTAAAATGATAATATATATTGTATTATATAAGATAACAACAAAAATAATAAAATCTTGGCATCACTTATATTTGCTCCCAAATAATCTTTAGAAAAAACATATATAAATGCAAACAATATTAGAAAAACTATGTCAATTATTGATTTTAAACGAATTTTAAAGCTTAAGTCGTTCCTATAATACATAATAAAACTCCTTATATCATCTATAAATAGTATTAATTTATATTATAATATGTTATAATAAAAATCAATGTAATTGAAAGAAATTCAAGTACTTGTATGAAAAAAACAATTTTAATTATAGATGATAGTAAAACACAACTTGAAACGTTAAAAGTAATCTTGAAACGTATTAATTATAATGTAATTACAGCTCAAAACGCTCAGGAAGGTTTTTGTCAAATTTTTGAAATAGCACCTGATTTAATTATTTCAGATATTGTAATGCCTGATTTAAACGGTTATCAATTTTGCAAACTTGTTAAAAGTATGGCATATACTAAAGAAATTCCCATTATACTATTAACTGTTCTTGACCAGAAAATAGACAAATTTTGGAGTAATAAATCAGGAGCAAATCGTTTTGTCCTAAAAACACTTCCAAGTGATGAGTTAATAAAAATATGTAATGAAATAATTAGAGAACATCCAATAAGCGAAACATATAAGCAACAAATTTTAAGTAAAAAAATCAATATAAATGATGTTCCAAATATTTTAAATAAAATTTTAGATGATACTCTTATTCGTTCCACTATAATAAATGAATTTAGATTATTATCAGAAAATATGAATAATGAACATGAGTTTCTTGCCAATATCTTTAAAATAATTTCATCGATTATTGATTATGATATTTCAGTAATATGGTTTAAGGAAAGTAACGATGAATATAAAAATTTTTATTTTGATACAACTTTAAATTTATCTTCTAGTTTTAAAGAAAGTTTAATTAATGACATATTAAATAAATCAAATTGTAGCAATAATTTATCAAATTTAAAAATAACTTATAATAATTCTCTATTTATAAATAAAAATATAGAATATAACGACTATGAAAACTTTGAATCAAGAAATATATTCCCAATTTATTTTGAAGATAATCTTTTAGGTTGTTTTGCTTTATTCAGTAATTCATATCAAAATTATGAAACTAATAATATATTTGATGTAATATTATCAGAATTAAAACTTTTATTTCGAATAAAAAAGTTATACTCACAAACAAAACATCTTGCAATAACTGATTTTTTAACACAAATATATAATCGGCGACAGTTTGATATTACAATTGAACATGAATTTGCTCGAGCAACTAGATATCTTACCCCTTTATCCTTATGTTTAGTTGATATTGATCATTTTAAAAATATAAATGATACATATGGTCATAAAGTAGGCGATGAAGTGTTGTGTTCAATAGCAAATTTAATAAAAAAAATGTTTCGTAAGTCCGATTACGTTTTTAGATATGGTGGCGAAGAATTTATGATTATCTTACCTGAAACAAATGTTAATAATGCATATATTTCAATTGAAAGATTAAGAAAAGAAATTTCCAAACTTGAATTTACAAGTAATGATGATAAATTTAGTATAACAGCAAGTTTTGGTCTTGCTGACAATTGTGTTGATGCTTTAAATTTTGAACAACTTATTAAAAATACGGATATAGCATTATATAAAGCAAAAAATAGCGGACGAAATAAAATTATTATCTATGAAGGAAAATAATATAATCCCCCAAAAAATAGAAAATGAAAATCGTAAGTTTATATTGTTTGAAATAAATAATATAAAATATGCAATAGATGCTTCTTATGTTGTTGAACTTATGCATATTCCAAAATTTGAAACACCAAACAAAATGTCAAAATACATTGCAGGTGTTATGCCTTATGATCCGGTTTCAATTAATATAATTGATATACGCCCAATTTTAAATATAAAAATAGAAAAATATAAATTAAATGATTCACTTATAATTCTTAAAACAAGTGAAAATATTTTTGGTATTATTGTAAATAAAATTATTGATATAATTACACTTGACAATTCAAACATTCAATTGCTTCCTTTTGATTCCGCAAATAAGCTAATAGAGTTTTTATATTATTATCAAAAATCCAATGTATCCATTATTAATCCATATATTATTGATGATATAGTAAAAAATTCAAAAAATGAACAAAATGAACAAAATAATATAAATCTCTTTCCTTTAGATGAAAATTCTGACAAAATTTTAAATAAACGACAACATAATTTGTACATAAAATCCAAACGAATTTTTGAAACTATCATTGAAAAAGAAAATTTTTTACAATTTCAAACAGACAATTTAAATTTTGCTTTGAATATCAAATATATAAAAGAAATAGTAAAATTATCACAAAATAAATCAATTGAAATTCCCCAGGTTCCTAAGTATATAAACAAAATAGTGAATGTACGGGGAGATTATATAAATGCTTTAAGTTTATCAATATTTTTAAATAACACAGGTAATGATAATGTTAATGAAAAATACAAAAACTTAATTATTCTTGATATAAAACACTTAAAAATAGGTATACTTGCTCATGAAATTTTTAATATACACAGTTTAAAACCTGAAGAATTTGTATTAAATATTGATTCAAAGTTTCATACAGGATATATTACTGGGGATATTTTTAATAACAACAAATTATTTTCAATATTAAACATTGAAAAAATAATTAACGATGAAAAATTATATATTACACAAAAATAAACATTTCTTAACAATTCAACTAAATTTTATCAATATTTATAAACAATTATACTTTATTATAATATAACAAAGTAAATAGGGAAGAAATAAAATGATAAATTTAATTAAATTTTTAAGAAAAAACAAACGTTTTCAGGTAAAAGATCTGTGGTAATTTTTTACTTTTTCTTATTTTGATAACGTTTACGGAATCTTTCAACACGTCCTTCGCTATCTAAAATCTTTTGATTTCCTGTATAAAACGGATGACACTTGTTGCAAATTTCAACAGTAATATCATCTTTTACAGAACCTGTTTCTATTTCATTTCCACAAATACATTTTATTTTAACTTTTTTATAATCAGGATGTATTCCAGCTTTCATAATTAAAACCTCAAAATAACTAAAATTATCTTAATATGTATTATTATAACCTTAAAAAATTTATTTTCAAGTTTTGTTTGCTTTATTTACATAACTTAATTTACATTATAAGTAAAAAATTGTATAATAAAAAAATAATGAATATTGAAAGTATAGAAAAAAAATTACTTAAGCAAAATATAGAAACAAAAAAGAAACTAAATTTTTCACTTGAAGTTTTTCCTCCAAAAGACGATCCGGATGGTGAAAAGCTTTGCAATTTGATTGAAGAACTCAAAAAATTAAAACAATATGAACCAAAATTGGTATCAATTACTTATGGTGCCGGAGGTTTGGGGTCAAGAGAAAAAACACTAGAATGTGCTAAAAAAATAAAGGAAGAATTAAATTTTAATTGCATGCCCCATTTCACTTGTATAAACTCTACAAATGACTTTGTTTTAAATTATATAAGTGAAATTCAAAAACTTGGATTTAACAATATTCTTGCCCTTCGAGGAGATATAATAAAAGATGAAAAAAGACAAAATAATATAAAATCTGATTTTATATTTGCAAGTGATTTAATAAAATTTATAAAAGAAAATAGTTCTATTAATATTTCAGCCGCAGGGTATCCAGAAGGACATAATGAAGCTAAAAGTTTAGAGGATGATATAAAAATCCTAAAATTAAAATCAGATTTAGGAGCAAGTTCAATTTACACCCAATTATTTTTTGATAATGAAAAGTTTTATATTTATTTCGAAAAAGCAAAAAAACTTAATATAAATATTCCCATAATTCCCGGTATTTTACCAATTACAAGCTTTAATCAAACATATAAAATGACTCAAATGTGTCATGCATCAATACCAAAAAAATTATTCCAAAAACTTGAAAAATACCAAAATGAAAAACAAGCAATATTTGAAATAGGATATGAGCATGCTTGTAGTCAAATTAAAGAACTTATTAATTTTGGTGTAAATAATGTTCATTTTTACACATTAAATAAAGCTAAAATAACAGACAATATTTTGAAAGAATGTTTGTAATGTTAAAAAAATTAACATAATATGTTGCTTTACAAAATTTTGAGTTAAAATATATATGAAATAATATGTTTATATAAAGGAGGTTTATCCCATGTGGGATTATTCTGAAAAAGTAATGGAACATTATCGCAATCCCAAAAATGTTGGAGAAATAGAAAATCCATCGGTTGTTGGAGAAGCAGGGTCACTTGTTTGCGGAGATATGTTAAAATTATATTTAAAAATTAATGACAATAATGTTATAGAAGATGCAAAATTCCAAACATTTGGCTGCGGGTCAGCTGTTGCAAGTTCAAGTATTTTAACCGAAATGATTATTGGAAAAACTATTGATGAGGTTAAAAAAATAACAAATAAGGATATAGTTGATGAACTTGGAGGATTACCTCCTCAAAAAATGCATTGTTCCGTTATGGGACAAGAAGCTTTGGAAGATGCTTTGAAAAAATTGGCACCTGATGGTAATGACGCAAATGCACAAAATAATACTCACGATAAAATAATTTGTAAATGTTTTAATGTAAGTGAAAATTTATTAAGAAAAGAAATTCGTGAAAATAATCTTAAAACAATCGATGATGTTACAAATTATGTAAAAGCAGGTGGTGCATGTGGGCATTGCAAAAATGCAATTGAGGGTATTTTAAATGAAGAATTAGCTTCTAAAAAAGAATTAGAAGAAGAAATTTCAAAATTAAATCCAACTCAAAAAATATTAAAAATAAATAATGTTATTGAAACAAGCATTGTGCCTCTTCTACAAAAAGACGGCGGTGACATTGAATTTATCGATTATGATAATGAAAATAATATTGTGACTGTCAAATTAAAAGGACGTTGTAGTGCTTGTAAAAATGCCCTTCTTACATTAAAAAATTTAGTTGAAACAACATTAAAAGAACATGTTGATAAAAATATTCAAGTTAAACAAGGATAGTAATAGAAATAAAGTATAATAGTTATGGAAAAAATAATATATCTTGATAATAATGCAACAACAAAAGTTGATGAAAAAGTAGTTGAAAAAATGTTACCTTATTTTTGTAAGGAATATGGAAATCCTTCCTCTACATATACTTTTGGCGGGAATGTTCAATATAAAATAATCGAAGCACG
The DNA here is from genome assembly GCA_944322675.1 of Candidatus Gastranaerophilales bacterium. GTDB lineage: Bacteria > Cyanobacteriota > Vampirovibrionia > Gastranaerophilales > Gastranaerophilaceae > UMGS1477. Next base: position 203,678 of record CALUPO010000002.1, read on the forward strand.
TGAAACATTAAGAGATTTTATTGGTGCAAGTCGTGTGAATGAAATTATTTTTACATCTTGTGGTACTGAAAGTGCAAATACAGCAATAAAAGGTGTTTTAACTGCAAATAAAACAAAAAAACATATTATAACAACCAAGGTTGAACACGCTTGTGTTCTTACTTTATATAAAAATCTTGAAACACAATTTGGTTATAAAGTAGATTATCTTGATGTGAATTCAGATGGTTCACTTGATTTAACTCCTCTTGAAAATATGGTAAATGACCAAACAGCACTTGTTAGCTGTATGGCTGCAAATAATGAAACAGGTGTCATTTTCCCTTATGAAAAACTTGCTGAAATCGTAAAAACAAAAAATCCTAACACAAAAGTTTTTGTTGATGCTGTGCAAGCAGCTGGGAAAATAAAGCTTGATGTAAAAAATACTCAAGTCGATTTAATGGGTATTTCAGGTCATAAAATACATGCCCCAAAAGGGATTGGAGCTTTATATATAAAAAGCGGTACATTGCTTTCTCCTCTTTTAATAGGTGGTCATCAAGAAGCCGGAAAAAGAGCCGGAACTGAAAATGTTCCATATATAATTGGTTTAGCTGAAGCTTGTAAACTTGCAAGTGATAATTTAGGTGATGAAGCTACAAGAGTTAAACAATTAAGAGATACTTTAGAAGCAGGTATCTTAAAAAATGTATATAATGCACGACTGAATACAAATGTTTCAAATCGTGTGCCCAATACTACCAATATTGGATTTGAGTATGTTGAAGGCGAACTTATATTGCTTCATTTAAGTGATTTAGGAATTTGTGCAAGTTCAGGAAGTGCATGCACAAGCGGAAGTCTTGATGCAAGTCATGTTTTAAAAGCAATGGGTGTGCCTTTTACTTGCTTGCATGGAAGCATAAGGTTTAGTTTAAGCAGGTTTACAACAAATGAAGAAATTGATTATACTCTTAAAATGCTTCCTCAGGTTATTAATAAATTAAATAATATTTCACCTTTTCAAAAAGAATTAAATGATTTAAAAAAATTAAAAGCTTAAATTTAAATTAAATATGAATTTAGTAAAAAAAATAATTTTGTATATAATTTTTTTATTTATTATTTTTCCAATTAACATTGCATTTTGTGATGTTAATTTTTTATATACCCATGGCTCTTATGAAGAAGGTGTGGATTTTTTTAATAATGTGTCAAAAAAACTTCATAAAAATATTGAAAAAGAACTTATTAAAAGTGATATTTTTAGAAAAAACGTTTTAGATAATGAAAAAATAAATCCAATACCTTTAACATATTACTGGGGAGAAAAAACTCTGGCAAGTTTTGACAAGATAAATAAAGGACTGGATGTTTCAAATATTTATGCACCCAAACTTGCCAGTTTTATAAAAGTTCAACTTGCTCATTTAATGCATGATACTGTTTGGATTAGTTTTTACCCAAATATGCTTAATATTTTAGATGATATAAACAATATTGCAATTAATAAACATAAAGATAATGATTCTTTGATTTTACTTGGATATAGCTCCGGGGCTTTAATAACATATAATTACTTACTTTTTAAAATTCCATATATTAATATACCAAATTTTTTTAATAATAAAAATCTTGAAAATAAAAACACTTGCTTAAGTGCTTTAATTAAATCAAATTTAATAGATTTAAATATAAATTGGGATTTAAAAAAAGCTGATAAATACAAAGAAAATCTTAAGAATATAGACTGTTATACAATGATGTATTGTAATCCTAATAATATAAAAGGAGTAATAAATTTTGGTGCACCAATTTTGTTTTTCCAGGATGGAAAAGACAAAGGAAACAATTTTAAATTTTTTAATGATATTCTTCTAAAATATATAATTGAAAACAATATTTTTTTCTTAACCGTAAACTATAAAGATGACCCTTTTAGTGCTATTACTCCTAAAAATTTTGAATATTCTAAATTTAGAGCAAAAAATGTAAAAAATGGCTTGGGCTTTATTTATGAATATAATAATTTTAAAAGTTATAAAACATTTTTAAAATCCCATAATGCATACTGGACAAGCCGGAAACAGTTTTCTAAAAATGTCAAAAAAGCTTATGAAGAAGGCTTTATAAACTTTTACAGTAAATAATTATGCTGCTTTCTCATTATTTATGTCATAGTTTCGTTTAGCCTGAAATAAATTTAACATAAATCCATACAAATTATCGATACGTTGACTTAACAAATCATTTAATTTATCAATTTTTTTATCTATTTTTTCGTTTAACTCAGATTGGACTTTGTCTATCTTTTCGTTTAACTCAGAATATACTTTCTCTATCTTTTCGTTTAACTCAGAATGTACTTTCTCTATCTTTTCGTTTAACTCAGAATGTACTTTCTCTATCTTTTCGTTTAACTCAGAATATACTTTCTCTATTTTTTCAGTCAATTTTTGTTCCACAATATCAATACGGTGATTTGTACTATCGATTTTTTTATCAAGCCTATTATAAAAAAACCACAACATCACAGCTATTGCTAAAAGCTGAGCAGGATTTATATACTCTATAATCTTTATCAAATTTTCCATTTAATTTTTATACCTCTCTATATTAATTTTAACATACATATATAAAAGTATCAATCTATATTCATTCAAAATCAAATAAATCCTTGACTTTTATCCCCATAATATCAGCAATTGCTTTAAGTTTTGATAAAGTTACATCATTACGAGCATTTTCAACATGACCAAACATCTGACGGGATATCCTTTCACAATCAAAATCATCTTGTTTAAGACCTTTTTGTAATCTTAAATATTTTAAATGTTTTGCAAATTTCTGAAGATATTCCTTATCCATTTTGTAATTGTGCGTTATAATATTGAACAATACAACTCGTAATACGAGCAAAAGGGAACTTATTATGCAAAAAAAGAATGTTTGATCAAACAAGTAATAAAAAATATCAAATGTGATAGTTAGATTAATATTTATTTAATTCCATCATCTTTAGCTTCAGGCGGACCATTGGGGTCTATTTTTTCTTTCCACGCTTTTATAATTCTATCTTCAATAATTTTTCTATCTTCAATTGTATATTTGTTATAATCACGTGGCATATGAAAATAATTCCAAGCTGCACGAATATGTTTAATCGTGTCAATAGGATACTTTTTATTGGCTGAATCTGCAAATTTAACATCTCCATATTTATTTAAACCACGATTTGGATATATATCTTTACGTTTTTCCATATGATAATCTCTTTTTTATATAATAAAAATAATAAATAAAAAAAACATTAATCTTTTTGGCTATAGTAATTTTTTATGCTAAAATCAAAACTATGGAAAACACAACATCATTGTTTGATATAATAGGTCCTATAATTATTGGTCCATCAAGTTCACACACTGCAGGAGCCTGTCGTATTGGAATGATTGCAAAAAAGATTTATGGTCAGAAGGATTTAAAAAAAGTTAAATTTGTTTTATATAATTCTTTTTCAAAAACAGGAAAAGGACATGGAACTGATAAAGGACTTTTAGGCGGTGTTTTAGGATTAAAATTAAGTGATAAAAATATTAAATATTCATTTAAAATAGCTCAGGAACAAAATATAAAAGTTGAAATTGAATACCGTGATGATTTTAATCGACATCCAAACTCGGTTGATGTAATTTTTGACGACAATAAAATGAAAATAAGTGCAAACTCAATTGGCGGAGGAGAAATTGAAGTTATCAAAATTAATGAAAATTCTTGTCGCATAAAGGGAGATTATCCTACATTAATTTTAAATTATAAAGATAAACCAGGTATGGTGTCACTTGTAACCAATTTAATATGTAAAAAGAATATAAATATTGCCAATATGACATGTTCACGTTCATCAAAAGGACAACAAGCTCATATGTCAATTAGTTTGGATAATAATCTCGATTTATCTGATATTAAAACTTTGGAAAAAATGGATGAAATATATTTTATTCGTTATATTGAGGCTTTGGAAAAATGAGCAACATAAAAACATTTTATGATTTAATTAATATTGCAAATAGTCAAAATAAAAAAATATTTGAAATATGTCAAGAATATGAAGCTTATGAGATGGAAACATCTATTGAAAACATCCGCAATAAAGTTTTTGATAATATAAATGTGATGAAAAGTGCAATAAATGAGGGAATAAAAACAAATGAAAAATCCTTAAGTGAACTTTCTGGGACTGATTGTTATAAAATGCAAGCTAATATTTCAAAAGCTAGTTTATTATTCTCCAATGTTATGAATAAAGCAATTGTATATGCACTTGCTTGTTGCGAACAAAATGCAACAATGGGAAAAATCGTAGCTTGTCCGACTGCTGGTGCTTGCGGTATAATTCCAGGGGCAATTATATCAATAAGCGAAGAGTTAAAAATTGATAAAGAAATACAAATAAATGCATTGATTACAGCAGGTGAAATAGGAAGAATCATTGCCTGTAAAATGGCATTAGCTGGAGCTTGTATGGGATGTCAGGGTGAATGTGGAGTTGCATCAGGTATGGCATCAGGTGCCATTGTCGAAATGCTTGGTGGGTCAAATGAACAGATAGTTAACGCTTGTGCTTTAACTTTGAAAAATATTATGGGATTGACTTGTGATCCTGTTGCAGGACTTGTGGAAGTTCCTTGTGTTAAACGTAATGCGTTCTTAACTATTCATTCTTTTACTGGTGCAAATCTTGCTATGGCCAATATAAAAAGTTTCATACCACTTGATGAAATTATTGATGCTATGAAAGAAGTCGGCAATTTGATGTCTGTAACTTTAAAAGAAAGTTCTCAAGGCGGTTTAAGTACAACCAAAACAGCTCTTGCAAAACAAGCTCAACTTGAAAAAATATGGAAAAATAATTAAGGAAATTTTTATGATTATTGATACTCACGCACATTTAGATTTCGAAAATTATAATGATAATTTAAATCAAATTATTGAACAGGCAAAGGAAAATGATGTTAAAAAAATTATAATTCCTGGCGTACGTGCTGATTTGTGGAAAAATATTTTAAAAATAGCCAACGAATACGAAAACATATATGCGATGATTGGTGTACATCCAAGTGATGTTTCAAGTTGGGATGATACTATTCTTGATAAAATGGAAGATTATTTAATAAATCAAAAAAAAGTAGTAGGAATTGGTGAAATAGGACTTGATTACTATTATTCAAATGATGACAAAGAACAACAAATTAATGTTTTTAAAAAACAAATAGAAATTGCTAAAAAATACAAAAAAACGATTGTTATTCACGACCGAGATGCACATGGTGACACGTTAAATATAATTAAAGAAACAAAAGCATATGAACTTTGTAATATTGTCTTTCACTGTTTTTCAGGGTCATTAGAGTTTGCAAATGAATGTATAAAATTAGGAGCATATATTGCAATTGGTGGAGTTGTTACTTTTAAAAATGCCAAAAATGTAAAATACGTTGCTCAAAATATACCACTAAATCGACTTCTTCTTGAAACAGACAGCCCATATTTGACACCAACTCCACACAGAGGAGAAGAAAACCAACCAAGCTATACAAAATTTATTGCAAATGAAATTGCAAATTTAAGAAATATATCCTATGAAGAAATTGCTCAAGCAACAACAGACAATGTTAAAAAAGTTTTTGGAATATAAATATTTATGGAAAAAATAGGAATTATTAGTTTAGGCTTAATTGGTGGTTCAATATTAAAAAGCTTGTCAAAAATTAAGAATATTGAACTTTTTGCATACACAACAAATGATAAAACAATAATTAAAGCAAAAAAATTTACATCAAACGTTTCAAGTGATTTAAACAATTTAAAAGTTTGTGACATAATTTTTGTATGTTCACCTATTTCAAAAGTAGAGGGAATATTGCAAAAATTAAATAATCTTGTTAACTCAAAGACAATTGTAACAGATGTTGCTTCTGTAAAAAGTATATTTATGAATAAAACCTACAATTTTAATTTTATAGGCTCACATCCAATGGCAGGGACAGAAAACACTGGCTTTGATTATTCAACAGAAAATATGTTTAATGGGGCAAAATGGGTTATAACTCCAAAACAAAATGAAAATATCGAAAACATAGAAAAACTAAAAAATATTATAACCTTTACAAAAGCAAAACCAATTATAATGGAAGCTAATGAACACGATTTAGCCGTTGCACTTATATCTCATATGCCGCTTATTTTATCTCAAGGATTATTTAAAAATATTGAAAATAATAATAATGCCAAACTTCTTGCCTCATCAGGATTTAGAGATATGACTCGACTTGCAATGTCAAACACTCAAATGGCTTATGATATGCTGACTTATAATGGCAAAAATATTGATATTGCCTTTAAAATGCTTGAAAATTCAATAAAAAATTTGACTAGTGATAAACAATATCTCAATATTATAAATAAAATTTCACAAAATCGTAAAGAAATGTATGATGAAAATGGTGTAAACAATATAAATTATTAACTTATATATTAAAAAATATTAAGAATATATACAAAAATTGATTGACAAAATTTATTAAAGATGTATCATAAATATAAA
>CALUPO010000003.1 GCA_944322675.1 Candidatus Gastranaerophilales bacterium
AAACAGAAATCGATGCCGTTAAATCTGTACGCGACAAATCAATTGAACGTTCATTCAAAACATTCAGTTAATCTGTTTAAAATGTTCTACTTATCCGTTTTTAATTTTAAATTTATGTATAAAAGTTTATATAAAAAAAGTTCCCATTCCCGTTTTTATAATAAAAGGCTGATTGAACAGCCTTTTTTATTTTTTTTTTATATAAAATTATTCTTCGATAATTTCTATTTCATTTCCGTCCGGATCTTTTATAAAGGCTATTTTCATTTCATAATTTTGTAAAACAAAAGGTTCTATATACCAGCTGTATCCTAAATTTTTCATTTTCTTTTCAAAATTCTCTATATTTTTAGTTGAAAAAGCAAAATGTCCGAAGGCATTCCCAACTTTGTAGCCATCTTTAGGAGTGTCAAAATTATAAGTTAATTCAATTTGTGTTTGACCATCCTCATCTGATAGAAAATATAATTTTGAATCCTCAAGTTCCATTTCATTGACTAGATTCATATCAAATAGATTGGTATAAAAGTCTAAGGATTGTTCAATATCTTTAACTCTAATCATAACGTGTAAAAACTTCATTAATTATTTCCTTTATTTTATTATAAGTATAACAATAAGATTATAAGCTCACTCTATAGCTTTCTTTATTTTATATTATCATAAATTTGATTTAGATGGCAATTATTGGATAGTTAAATAACGAGTGTTAGAAATTCTCTTGGGGTTGGATTTTGAAAAGTGATTAATTTGTTAATGTTTAACAATTTTGCCACCCTCACCTTAGCCCTCACGCTCAAGTGAGAGGGGGAAGCTACGTCCGGAGGACGTTAAATTAATTTTAAACTTAACAATTTTGACACCCTCACCCCCGCCCTCTCCCTTGAGGGAGAGGGGGCATGAAATGTCACTCTAACCTTAACTCTCACGCTTAAAGGGAGAGGGAGATAGGAAAAGACTCTTACCCCTGCCCTCACGCTTAAAATGGAAAGTAGAAAATAAAAAAGTTTGAGAAAGAGGTCAACAAAGGCAACCCATACGCAGGTTTGAGTAATAGTCATAGACGAAACATTGTCAAAGTCTCCTTTTGTTTGAGTGCACATAGTGCACGAGTTAAGGAGACTCAAGTTGAGTCGTGTGAATATACGAAAACCAAGTGGGTTGTGGTTTTGTGCAGCTTTTGCGTAAAAGCTGCCCCGTCCGGAGGACATTAATATAAATTTAAATAATTCTTAAAAAATAATTGTTCGTGCCTGCGTATGGGTTACATTTATTGACTTTATTCTAAAACTGTTTAATTTTTTGAAAAAAATAAATACAGTTGCCCCGTCGGGAGGACATTAAATTAGTTTTAAACTTAATTTTTATCACCCTCACCCCAACCCTCTCCCTTTAGGGAGAGGGGGCATGAGATGTCACCCTCACCCTTGCCCTCACGCTAAAAAGAGAAAGTAGAAAATAAAAAAGTTTGAGAAAGAGGTCAACAAAGGCAACCCATACGCAGATTGGAACAAGCAGTGCTTAATGAAACATTGTAAGACAGCCGTCTGTTTGAGTGCGAAGCACGAGTTAAGGCTGTTCGGGTTGAATTTAGCACAGCTGTGACAATCAAGTGGGTTGCGGTTTTGTGCAGCTTTTGCGTAAAAGCTGACCCGTCCGGAGGACATTAATATAAATTTAAATAATTCTTAAAAAATAATTGTTCGTGCCTGCGTATGGGTTACATTTATTGACTTTATTCTAAAACTGTTTAATTTTTTAAAAAAATAAATACAGTTGCCCCGTCGGGAGGACATTAAATTAGTTTTAAACTTAATTTTTATCACCCTCACCCCCGCCCTCTCCCTTTAGGGAGAGGGGGCATGAGATGCCACCCTCACCCCAACCCTCTCCCTTTAGGGAGAGGGGGCATGAGATGCCACCCTCACCCCCACCCTCTCCCTTTAGGGAGAGGGGGCATGAGATGTCACCCTCACCCCCACCCTCTCCCTCAAGGGAGAGGGAGAAAGGCTAAAACCACCCTCACCCTTGTCCTCACGCTTAAAAGGGAGAAGGAAAATGTAAAGAAATGTAACGAAAATGTTTAAAAATTAAAAAAAATATTAAAGTTTTTTTTAATATTGTCGATAAAGATAATGTATCGTAAGAACTTTGAAAAAAGTTTGAGAAATAGAAAAAATAAAAAGGGAATGAATAGTCAATTATGGGTATGTCGGCTTCACAAGCAAGATATTTGAGTTTGACTGCACGCAAATCCGATTTGGAATATCGCGGGCAGCAAATCAACCAATCAAGATTAATGCTTTCAAACCAAAGTGCTAATCTTTATTCAAGCATGCTCTCTATGTCCGTTCCCACACCACCTGTAGAAACAGATTATATGAAAGATATTTATACTTTTTCAATGAACGGTGATACCGTAACATTGACAAGCAGCAAATTGAGCATGGGAAGAGATGGATACAATTATGACATAATATATTCAAGACCGGAATCAAAAAACATTCTTGCATCCTCAGCAACGTCAGGTGTTCAAAGATCAATAACAAGGTCTGCAAGCAATACAGGTAAAACTGTTGGTGGTTCAAGTTTCAAAGTGGCAACAACTTATGACGATTCAGCACCTGTTCAAAAAAGTCCTAATGTGTCAAAAATGGTTGCGATAAGTGAATCAGATAAAGAATATACAGCTGTTGCAATTAATACTAGTACTGGAAGATATCACGCCTCTAGTAGTCATGATGCTACTATTAATGGTTCCGGTTTCTATAGCATATATAACATGCTTAATGGTAAAAAAGCTTCAGAAGTAGCTGTAAATGATAGGCCTTCTCAAAACTCCACTACTATGAGTGAAGCTTCTGTTAATAAAATGCAAAAAAATAATGATGGTGATATAACCTACAATTATGGTACTAATGATACAAGGACTTTGCAATCATTAAATGCAAGTCAAGTGGCAAAAATATTTAGTGGTATTGTTACTTCTAATAATACTTTTGATTATAGTACTTCACTTCTTTCTGGTATTTTAGATGATATGGGCGGTGAAGATACAAAAGTTAATATAGGTGAGAATTATGGAAGTAGTGTTACTGGAACTTCAGGTGCTACTGAAGGTAATGTTGCATTTTATATAGATATCGAAAATATGAACTTCTATGTTATGAAATGTAGCGATGGAAAGAATAATGTAGAGAGTGCAGAAGATTCACAAAGTGTTTTTGAGGAAAATGGTAATATAAATTATGATAAAGTTTCGATGTATGAATATAATCTTGCAGAGTTATTGGGTCTTAAAATAGCTGAAAATGTTAAAGTTGACACAAATGCTGAATGTAGTGTTGGTGATAAAAATGTTTATTATCAGGATTATGGTTCTGGTTCGGATACTAATAGAGAGTATTACGTGTTTGGGCTTGATACTACTACTACTAATGATCTATATTTTCAAACAGTAGATGATGTATCTGATGAGGGTTGGACAATTGAAGGTAATAAGCTTGTTAAACTTGATAATGTTGAAGAAAACTTTGGAATTGTAGCTAATAAAAATCAAGAGGGTGATTCTTCTAAAGATGACTTAGAATATCAATATTTTAGAGATACTACAACAGGTGATATTTGGGAGTTATGTACAAGAACTACTATAAGTGGAACTATCTCAGAAGAATGGAAACTTTTTGAAGCACAAAAAGAAGTCACATATAATAATCAAGAAGCACAGCTTATTGACGAAGCAGAATGGCCAAGCGGCATTTCACATGCATATCAAAAAGGTAATTATGAATGCTATTATGTTCCTGATGAAACCGGAACAGGCGGAAGCTATTATATGGTTGAGGTTGGAACATTTGAGTATGATAACTTAAACAATGAACTTCAAGGTAGTGGTAGTAATATTATACAATATGATGCAAGCAACACATATAACATTGATGGCAATGTTGCATGTGTCGTTTCAAGTGATAAAGTTCCATCAACTATTCTTGATGCCTATGATAAAGATTCTTATATTGTTTATGCAACTTATGATGATTCTGATACTGATTTTTCAGATCCTATAAAATATTATGTTTTTCCTAAAGATGATGAAAGTGCAGATGCAGTTTGCTCTTATGCTTATGAAAAATCATACACAGGCAAAAATGAACTTGTGCAAGCACGTGCCAATATCCTTGTCGATGAAAACGGAAGATTCTCAAAAATTGATATAAAAGGCGAAGGTACTTTTGCACTTGAATACGGGCAAGAAAAAGACGAAGAAGCATACAATGAAGCCTATCGCGATTATGAATACAGATTGCAAAAATATGAAAAAGAAATGCAAGATATTGATGCTCAAACTGCTCTTATTCAAGAACAAGATAAAAAATTAGAATTACAACTTAAATCTATTGACACCGAACATAGTGCCATCCAAACCGAACTTGAGGCTCTTAAAAAGGTTATTGATCAAAATATTCAATCAAGTTTCGGAACTTTTGGAGGATAATAATAAATTTTTTCCCATATATTTTCTATACGATACTTTTTCTTTGACTTATTTACTTCTTAAGTAGTAAGTCTTTTTTTTATTTTAAAAATTAATTTTTAAAACTTGTTGAAAAAGTTTATGTATATGATAATATAACTAATTATGCAGGAACGAAATAATGTAAAAAAAGCAATGATTCTAGCAGCAGGGGTTGGCTCTCGTCTTGAACCGCTTACTAACACAGTTCCCAAGCCCATTGTGCCTGTTTGTAATACGGCTATTTTAGATATAATCCTCAAAAACTTAAAAGCATGCGGCATTCAAAGTGTTATTGCAAACACTTATTATTTATCTCAAAAAATTCATGAAAAATACAAAACAAATTCTATTTTGCCGCTTGAATTCCTGAATGAAGAAACTCTATCAGGAACTGCAGGCGGGCTTAAAAAATGTGAGCCTTTTTTTGAATTTGAAAATAATTTTATTGTCCTAAGTTCCGATGGGTTGTCCGATATCGATTTCCGTCCTGTTATAGATTCTCATGTAAAAAGTCAAGCTATTGCAACAATTGTTACAAAAGAAATTAATAAAGAAGATGTCAATAAATATGGTGTTATTGTGACTGATGAAGATAATTTCGTCAAAAGTTTTCAAGAAAAGCCAAAAAATGAAGAAGCTCTTAGCAATTTAATAAACACAGGAATTTATATTTTTAATAAACGTATCTTTGATTTTATTCCGCAAAATACTTTCTTTGATTTTGCTAAAAATGTTTTTCCGCTTTTGCTTCAAAATAACGAAAAAATAAATACTTATAATTATAAAGGCTATTGGACGGACATTGGTACAATTGATGAGTATATAAAATGTAATTATGACGTTTTTGAAAATAAAATTAATCTTAAAAATACAAATATAATAACTTTTAGTGATGGAAGATTGATTAGTGCCACAGATATAAATATACTCCCTAAAAGTCTTCATATTAAAGGTAATTGTGTTATAGGAAAAAATTGTGTGATAAAAGAAAATGTTAACTTAAATAATGTTATACTATGGGATAATGTGACGATAAAATCTGATATAACTCTTGAAAATGTTGTTGTTGGTGAGGATTTTGTTGTCGGTTATTCTTTTTTTAATAAAGTGCTTGCAAATGAAAAAGAATTAGTTGCTTTATAGTTAAAATAGAAAAAATTAAAGTTGAGGGTAAAAAATGATTATCGTAATGGAACCAAAAGCTAGTCAAAATAACATTAATAATGTTGTTAAGGTGCTTGAAAATAAAGGATTTAAAATAAAGTTGAATCATGGTGATGTGATGACGGTTATTGCCGCAATTGGTGATAAAAGACTTTTTGATCCTAACTCTCTTTTATCTTATGAGGGTGTGCGTGATGTTAAAATGATTCAGGAACCTTATAAGCTTGCTTCACGTGAAGGCAAAAGTGAAGATACAGTGATTGAATTTTCAAATGGTGTTAAAATTGGCGGTATAAATAGACCTGTTATGATGGTTGGCCCTTGTTCCGTTGAAAAGGATTTTGATGGATTGCTTGCTGTTGCACAGGCTGCTAAGGAAATGGGGTGTCAGTTTTTAAGAGGAGGGGCTTTTAAACCTAGAACTTCACCATACGATTTTGAAGGATTAGAAGAACAAGCTTTAAAATACCTCGCTCAAGCACGTGAAAAAACCGGACTTCTTGTTGTAACTGAAGTTATGGATACTCTTGATATTCCGCTTGTAAATGAGTATGCCGATGTTTTTCAAGTCGGTGCACGTAATATGCAAAATTTTAAACTTCTAAAGGCTCTTGGCAAAACCAATAAACCTGTTTTATTGAAAAGAGGTGCCGCTGCAACTATTTGTGAGTTCTTACTTGCAGCTGAGCATATATTGTGTAATGGTAATCCCAATGTCATTTTATGTGAACGTGGAATTAAAGGTGTTGATAATAAATATTCACGCAACACAATGGATCTTGCTTCAATACCTATTATAAAAAGGTATTCGCATTTACCTGTTATTGCAGACCCAAGCCATGGCACAGGAAGAAGATACTTAATTGAACCTATGGCGAAAGCAAGTTTGGTTGCAGGAGCGGATGGAATTATGATTGAAGTGCATCATGACCCTGATAATGCTTCTTCAGATGGAGCTCAAAGCCTTAATATCGAACAGTTTATCGAAACAGCTAAAAAAATTAACAAACTTATTGGACGTATTGAATATGATAAAAAACACAACATTTGCCTTTAAATCTAGACTTTTTCAAAAAATTTGTTAAAATAAAATAAGAATTGAGTTTATATAATTTGAGGTTTAAATTTATGAAAAATATTATAATATTTGATGAATCCGGTAATAATAGTGTTAAGTTGGAAAATATTTTAAAAACTATTGAAGATTATGATGTTCGTACTTTAAATGTTGAAAAAATTGTAGAAGCTAAAAAGTATAATCCATCTTTAATTATTTTAAACCTTGATGAAAGTAAAGTTAAAGATATAACTATGGTTAATAAAATGGTGGCTCCAACGCTTGTCCTAAATTGTGATTATAGTTCTTCAATTATTGTTCGTGGAAGTTCTTATGATTTCTTGAAAAATATATCAAATGAACGTGAGTTTTTATTAAAAGTTTGTAATTTAGTTAGAATTAAAGATCTTGTTGAAAAAGTTAAGCTTGTTTCAACAACTGATGAGTTAACCGGATTATATAATCGTAAATATCTTCAGGACCGCTTGGAAGCTGAAATGTCACGTGCTAAACGACACGAGTCTAATGTTTCATGTTTGCTTTTGGATATCGATTATTTTAAAGTTGTTAACGATATGTATGGTTATGAGTGGGGAGATGTTTTATTAAAGAAAATAGCTGAAATGCTAAAAAGCTTTATACGTAAAGAAGATATTCTAACCCGCTATGGTGATGAAGAATTTGTCATTATTTTGCCTGATACTAATGAAGATAATGCTTATATATTTGCTGAACGTTTTCGACGTGAAATTGAAAAAATGGAATTTATTCCTTCAGGTGAAGAAGAAAGACATCAAGTTACAATATCAGGCGGTATTTCCTCTTATCCTTTTTTGAAAAATGTTGAAGAAACTGCCAATACACTAATTCGTTATTCTGAACACGCTTTATATAACGCTAAAAAACGAGGAAAAAATAAAATAGTTCAATTTTCTCAAATAAATATTGAATATTAATTATTTGTTAAAAAACATTTTAATAAGCTTGTTTTCTATGGATATAAAATTTTTAAAAGATTTAAAATTTAAATCAGAGTCTATTGAATAAAGATTTGTATATGAAAAACATCTATTATTAAAAGGATCTTTAACATGTCTTTTTTTTCTATTTTCTTCATCTTGAAAGTCAAGTAATGTTCTTAAATGTATGCGATTTTCTTTTGTGTCAAAATCAAAAGGAATCATTATTTTATGTTTTAATGAATAAATATCAAATTTTGAGTTATAATCTTTTGTTAAGGATTGTAACATTATTCCATCATTTAAAGTTTCCTCTAAGATATTGATACAGTTTTTTAAACTGTATTTAGGATTTCTATCTTTTAATCTTGATAAAAAAGCACCTACAAAGTGTTGTTCTCTATCTGAAATTTTTTCAATTTTTATATAATTTTTTATATTTTGATCTAATTTATCACTTTCATATAAACCTTGAAAAATTTTGTTAGTAAGTTGAATACTTGCCATATATCTATTGTGTTCATTATCAAATGTAAGTGTTTCATAAAATAAATTTTTATTTCCAAGTTCTTCCAAAGTATTGTCAAAAGATAGACCTACAAGTTTAAATTCTTCATTTAATTTGTTATCATTTTCCAATTCTTTATTTTTTAATGTAACATTATTTGAATTATTTGTTGTTAGTTTTGTGTTATTTATAATTTGTAAATCTTGAGTTTTTTGTATTTCATTGGATTTATCTTTTTTTAAATTTATTGACTTTTTATTTTTTTTTGTTTGTTTTTTATTTATAGTTTTTTTATCTATATTTTTTGAATTTTCTTCTTCTTGTATTAGTTCTTTTAATAGTTCATCAGGAGTGCCATATTTTTTAAGTTCATTTTCATTAATATTTTTTAAATGTGTTTTTAAGAGTCTTATTTTTAAGTCGCTATATACATTTACTAATTCATCTTTTATATTACAGTCATAGTGTAATTCTAAATTTTCTTCCATATTAAAATTTGAAAAAACCATTTCAGAGTTTTTCAAAATATTTAATATTGGTTGTGGTGTATCAGGCAAATTTTTTTTATTGATTCCATTTTTAATTAAAGTTATAAAATCAGTATCTCGCATTGAACTAAAAATTGTATATGAACAGATTTTAAAAAGGTTGCAGCGTGCGTCACTAAAATTTCCACTTATTATACCTTTTTTTTCTTGTTTTATAAGTTCGCCAAGTATAGTATATCGTATACTTGGTCGATTTGGTTTATAAGTTAATGTATCACGTGAAGCATAAAATCTGTTTTGCATTATTGAGTCAATATTTTGTTTCTGTTTTTTTAAATTTAATATTTCTTTACGAATATCCACTTCTTTTTGAGGTAAATTATCTTTTATAACTTCATAAAGACTATCAATTTGTTGATAAAATTGATTTTGTGCTTTTTCTAAAACTTCAACACTATTATCTTGGGGAAATTCATTGTTAGACATGTTAGAATTAATATAATTTTCACATTTTTGGAAATTGTTAAGATCTTCAAGTTTTTTACCTGATATAAATTTAAGGCAATAGTCATTTATTACATTGTTACGTCTTATAAATTGGTTTTTAATTGTTTCTAAAGTGTTTTTTGGTAGTTCTTGATTTTTTTTTATTCCAAGATTAATTAATTCATGAAAATTTAAATTAGGAGCTAGTATATTTAATCTTTTAACTCCAAATGATAACCTATTATTATTTATTAACGTTTTTAAAGTACCCAATTTATTAGTATTTATTGAAGATATAGGTATAAAAGAAAAATTATTTTCCTTATTACCATTATTCTTATTTTTTATATCTTTTTCATTTTTTAAACTATTTAAATTGCTAGTGTTAGGTAGTAAATATATTTTCATATTGACAATATTCTATTCTGAAATACTATACTTAGGATATAACAAAAATAAAATAAAAATCAATAAGGTTTAAATAATTATTAAAATTTGTTAAGCATATTTGGGTGAAATTTACCTTTTGAATTTTTGAATTTTTTAGTTAACCCTGGAATACCTTTCATCATTTTTCTCATCATATTAAATTGATTTATAAAATCATTAACTTCATTAATGCTTAATCCACATCCTTTTGCAATACGTTTTTTTCGGCTTGAATTTAAAATATCAGGATTTTCTCTTTCATAAGGAGTCATAGAACTTATAAATACTTCTATTTTATTTAGTTGTTTTTCACCTTCGTGAGAAATGAGATCTTTCATATCTTTGTTTAAGTTTGGTATTGGGAGCATTGATAAAAGATTGCCTATTGATCCAAAGGCTTTCATTTGTTTTTTTATTTTAAGAAAATCATTAAAAGTAAAGCCTGATTTTCGTATTTTTTTCTCAAGTTCTTTTGATTCTTTGGCATCAAAAACTTCTTTAGCTTTCTCAACAAGAGAAACAACATCACCCATGCCTAAAATTCTTGAAGCCATACGTTCAGGGTAGAACTCATTCAGTGCTTCTAGTTTTTCACCTGTTCCTGTTAATTTTACTGGTTTATTGGTACAATACACAACACTTAAAGCAGCACCGCCACGGGTATCTCCATCTAACTTAGTTAAAATAATTCCTGTTATTCCAATTTGACTATCAAAGTCACATGCAACGTTGACAGCTTCTTGACCTATCATTGAATCTATTACAAGAAGTTTTTCGTCAATTTCTATCATGTTATTAATTATCATTAGTTCTGCCATCATTTGTGAGTCAAGTTGCAAACGTCCGGCTGTGTCGATTATTATAACATCAATATTTTTTTCTTTTGCATAATCAACACCTTTTTTAACAATATCACTTACATCTTTTGAATCTTTTAGTGTAAAAAAGTTTGTATTAACTTGTTGTGAAAGAATTTCAAGTTGGTTTATTGCTGCCGGACGATAAATATCAGCTGCAATAAGTAAACTTGTTTTTCCTTCTTTTTTTAACTTTAATGCAAGTTTTGCACAAGTTGTTGTTTTACCTGAGCCTTGAAGTCCCATCATCATAATTATTGAGGGACGTTTTTTTAAATTTAAAGGTGTATGTTCATTTCCAAGTATAATTTTTAATTCATCATTTACTATTTTAACAAGCATACTACCGGGATTTACTGAGGTGATAACTTTTTCACCAATGGCACGTTCTTTAATTTTTGTAATAAAAGATTTTACAACTTTTAAATTTACATCTGCTTCAAGCAAGGAACGTCGTATTTCACGAAGAGCATCTTGCATATTTTCATCTGTTAATTTATCATTGCCCTGTGCTTTTTGGATAATTTCTTGTAATTTTTGTGATAGGTTATCAAACATATATTGTTTTTTCTCCAGTTGTCTTATTGTATGACTTTATCATGCTTTTTATTATTTTACCATTTAATTATAAATTTTAATAGATTTTAAAGAGCATTTATTAAGACATATTTGGATAGTATTTTTTGTTTATTAGTATATTTAGATGATATTTTTAAATAATTTTAAAATTTTTAAAAATAAATGTCGATAAAATATTTGTAAGGCATTATTGCTTTACACCTCCTCCCCAAGTCTTAAGTGCCGTCTTGAAATAAAGAGACGGCTTTTTTTTGTCAAAATTTATATTTTATAGTAAAATAATATTATACATTTTTATTATAAAAAGAGGTCAGTAAATCGTGATTGATAAGTTATATTTCCCGCAAAAAATTGAAAAAGCTCAAAGAAAATTTTGGGAAGAGTTAAAAATAAGCAGAACTTTAGATAACAATAATAATCCCAAATTCTATGCTTTATCAATGTTTCCGTACCCTTCAGGTAAGTTACATATGGGGCATGTGAGGAATTATACAATAACTGATGTTATAGCAAGATTCAAAAAAATGCAAGGTTATAACGTTCTTCATCCTATGGGATGGGATAGTTTTGGCTTGCCTGCAGAAAATGCAGCTATACAAAAAGGTGCAAATCCTAAGGAATGGACACTAAATAATATTGCATATATGAAAGAACAGTTAAAAAATCTAGGTTTAATGTACGATTGGGAACGTGAAGTTACAACTTGTTTGCCGGATTATTATAAATGGACCCAATATTTGTTCGAGCAGTTTTATAAAAAAGGTCTTGCTTATAAAAGTGAAGCTGCTGTTAATTGGTGTAATAAATGTGGAACCGTTCTTGCAAATGAGCAAGTTATTGAAGGCAGATGTTGGAGATGTGATGAAATAGTTGAAAAAAAATATTTATCACAATGGTTTTTAAAAATAACAGATTATGCAGAAGAACTACTTGATAGTATTGATAAACTTGATGGTTGGGGTGAAAATGTTAAACTTATGCAAAAAAATTGGATAGGTAAATCAAAGGGTACAATTGTTGAATTCAAGGTTAAAGACAAAAGCGATTTATCTGTTAAAGTTTATACAACCCGTCCGGATACTATTTATGGTGTTACTTATGTTGTTGTGGCCCCTGAATATAAAGATATTGAAAAGTTAACAACAGATGAAAATAAAGAAGCTGTTGAAAATTATCGTAAAAATGCAAGACGGTTAAATGAAATTGAAAGACTTTCAACAACACGTGAAAAAACAGGAGTAAAACTTGGTAGTTTTGTTATTAATCCGTTTAACGGAGAAGAAATACCTCTATATGCTGCAGATTACGCTCTTGTTGAGTATGGTACCGGTGCTGTTATGGCTGTGCCGGCTCATGATGAAAGAGATTTTGATTTTGCAAAAAAATATAGCCTTCCTATAAAAGTTGTTATTCAAAATAGGGATAATCCAAATGATTGTCAATTAGAAGCATACACAGGTGATGGTATTTTAATAAATTCAGGTGAATTTAATGGTTTAAATAACAATGAAGCAAAAGAGAAAATAACACAAAAAGCAATTAATGAAGGTTTTGGAGAAGCAAAAATCCAATATCGTTTGCGTGACTGGTTAATATCACGTCAAAGATATTGGGGTGCACCAATTCCTGTTATATATTGTGAAGATTGTGGTATTCAACTTGTACCAGAGGAACAACTGCCTGTATTGTTACCGGAAGATGTAGACTTTTCAGTTGTTGGTCGTTCTCCTATCACAACTTCAAAAACATTTATTGATACAACTTGTCCAAAATGTGGGAAAAAAGCTAAGCGTGAAACCGATACAATGGATACTTTTATGTGTTCAAGTTGGTATTATCTACGTTATTGTGACCCTAAGAATGATAAAAAACCTTTTGATAAAGAACTTGTTGATAAATATATGAATGTTGATCAGTATGTTGGTGGTATTGAACATGCTATTTTACATTTGCTTTATTCAAGATTTGTTACAAAAGCACTTCGAGATATGGGTTTTTTAAGCTGTGATGAACCTTTTAAAAATTTACTTACCCAGGGAATGGTGCTAAAAGATGGTTCGAAAATGTCAAAATCAAAGGGTAATACGGTTGATCCTGATGAAATATTTGAAAATTTTGGTGCAGATACGGCACGACTTTTTATTTTATCTGATTCTCCTCCGCAACGTGACTTTGATTGGTCAGATGCAGGTGTTGAAGGATGTTCTAAATTCTTAAATCGTGTGTGGAAATTATATTACCAAAATCAAAATAGAATTAAGCTTGATTATAAAATTGATTTTAATAATCTTTCAAAAGATAATGATAAATTAGTAAGATTAACGAATATTGCTATTAAGAAAATAACCTCCGATATTGAAAATGAGTTTCAATTTAATACTGTAATTTCAAAATATCGTGAGTTTGTGAATTCTATTTATGATTATTTAAATATAAATGATGTTGATGATAATGTTTTAAGTTATGCATTAATTAGTCTTCTTAAGCTTATGGCACCTGTATGTGTTCATATGACTGACCAATTATATCAGGATCTTGGCGGCAATGGTTCAATTCATGAACTTGAATGGCCTAAATATGATGATAAATTAACGCAGATGAATGATTTAACTCTTGTTGTTATGATAAATGGTAAATTACGTGATAAAATAATAGTTTCATCTGATGCAAATGAAGAAGAACTTAAAGACAAAGCTTTTGAAAGTTCAAAAATTAAAGAATTTATTAATGGGAAGACAATTGTAAAGACAATTGTTGTACCTAAAAAACTTGTTAATATTGTGATAAAATAGGGAAATTAAATGCCAATAGCATACTTGTCATTCGGGTCAAATATGGGCGATAGGTTAGGTAACATCCAGCGTGCAGTTGGTATTTTATCCTCAAGTTATAATATTAAAGTTATTCGTACATCTGCATTTTATGAAACCGAACCTTGGGGAAATAAAAATCAAGAATGGTTTATCAATGCTTGTGTTGAAGTGAGTACTAAATTGTCTCCGAGTGAATTATTAAAAGCTTGCCTTGAGGTTGAAAAAATTTTAGGACGTGTAAGAAATACCGGTGATATAAAATGGTCTAGTCGAACTATTGATATTGATATTATTTTTTATGATGATTTAACGATAAATGAGCCTGATTTAATAATACCTCACAAATATATGCACAAACGTGCATTTGTTCTTGTGCCAATGCTTGAGTTAATTGCTGATTATAAACATCCTAAATTTGGTATTACTATTGAAGAATTATATTATAATCTGGAGACACCTGAAGATGTGTATTTATTCGGAACAAGATATACAAGTCCAAATTAATTACCCGAGAATTGCTATTATAGGAGGTGGTCCTGCTGGTGTTACAGCTGCTATATTTGCAGCTGTTAAAAATTATAATGTTACTATATTTGAAAAAGGTGATATTTTAAATACACTTTTAAAAACCGGTAATGGAAGATGCAATATAACTTATAATGAACCTAATTTTAAAGAATTGACGAAATTTTATCCTCGAGGTAATAAATTTTTATATTCTGTTTTTGCACGCTTTAGTGTTATTGATACTATTGTATTTTTTGAAAATTTAGGTATAAAGTTATATACTCAAGATGATAATCGCATGTTTCCTGTTACTAATAAAGCTCAGGATGTAAGGCAGGCATTATTAAAAAGAATAGCCCAAACAACACGTATTAAAGTTATCAAAAGAAACATACGTCATGTTTCTTTATATGAAGATATGTCTTTTAATGTAAATAATGAATTTGTTTTTGATAAAGTAATTATAGCAGTTGGTGGCAAAAGTAATTTAAAAACAATTTTAAAAGATCTAAAATTGAATATGACTCCTTTGAAACCATCATTATGTGCGTTAAAAATAAAAGAAGATTTTTTATATAAAATTCCAGGAGTTTGTTTAAAAAATGTAAATTTAAAATATAAAAAACTCAACATAAATGATGATATTATGTTTTCCCATAAAGCAATAACAGGGCCATTAATTTTTAAACTTTCTTCATATATGGCTTATGAAGAAATGCCATATTGTATTAAGTTAAATTTTGTTAATATGGAAAAGTATGAGTTTGTTAAAGAATTAAATAAAAAAATTAAAGAATCACCAAATAAGCTTTTTATAAATACTTTATCTGATTATTTTCCAAAATCTTTTATAAATATAGTTTTTAATCAATATAATTTGCCACTTGATGTTAAAAATATAGATGCAAGTAAAGAGTTTAAAGAAAAAATCGCTGCTTTATTTTGTGAATTTGAAATAAATATTATTGACACTCAAAAAGAAGGTGAAATTGTTACAGCAGGAGGTGTTAGCTTGAATCAAATTAATCCTAAAACACTTGAATGTAAAACAATAGAAGGATTATATTTTGTTGGAGAAGCTCTTGATGTGGATGGACTTTGTGGAGGATTTAATTTGCAAAATTGTTGGAGTACTGGATTTGTAGTTGCAATGTATTTATAAAATATAATTTTAATACAAAAAGCCTTGAAAATTAATTTTCAAGGCTTTCATATTTTTAATATTTAAAAAGTATTTAGTCTATTTTTTCTCAACACGTATAGCACTATCAGGACAAGTTAAAGCACAAGCCCCACAACCTATACATATGTTAGGATCAGGTTGAACTGCAGGTGTTGCGTAAATCCCAACTTCATTAGACCAGGATAAGCATTTTTCACCTTTTGCATTCATCGGGCACTTTTCCAAGCATAAACCGCAACCTTTGCATAAATCAGTATATAAATACCAATCAGCTTTACCCTTTTGAACGCCTTCAACTTTTATACCTTTATATTGTTGTTTTTCACTCATTTTATTACATCCTCATTTCTATACACATTGGCTTTTTGCAACAAGTTTCATACCACATTCAAGTGCTTTATAATTTAATTCACGCAATTCAGGTTTTTTATCGAATTTTTTGCCCAAAGCATGTTCCATAGCTGATTTAACATAATCAATTGGCATAACTTTTGTTGCTTCAATAATTACACCTAAAATTATAATATTAAATACCCTTACACTTAGTTCATCGTGTGCAATTTGATTTGCAGGTATTCCTATAATTTCTTTGCATTCAGCTGTTGGTTTTGTGTGACAAACAGAGGTATCATAAATGACAACCGTATTTTTATCAATATATGTCTGGCATCGTTCAATTGCACGGTCTGATAACATAATAACAATATCACCTTTAGAAAAACGCGGTTCACCTATTTTCTCATCACCTATTTGACAAAAAGCTATAGAAACTCCGCCTCGTTGTTCAACACCAAAATTAGGTATATAAAGAATTTCTTTATTTGCTTCGTAACCGGCTTCAACCAGGATTTTTGCCACTGATTGTACACCTTGTCCGCCTTCACCGGCTAAAACTATTTTTGTTCTTGTCATTTTTTTCTCCTTTAAAATTTTTAATTAAGTCCTTCAGGAACAACAAAATCTTTAACTTCAAAAAATTCTTCCATTTTTGCAAGTCTTCCGAATGTATCTTTATTGTTAGTTCTCCAATTTAAAGGACAAATTGATAACACTTCAACGAAAGAAAATCCCCCATTTGCAACATTTGTTAAAGCTTTTTTTAATGTTGCACGAAGTTTTCTTACATTACTAACCGTTGAACGAGCTACAAATGATTTACCAGGGTCAACTATTGATGCTACCATTTCAGCACCCTTAGCCGGCTTACCTGTTGTTTCACAATCCCGACCATATGGTGTAGTTTCTGTAATTTGTCCAGGCATTGTTGTTGGTGACATTTGTCCACCTGTCATACCATAATTTGTATTGTTACACAATAATATTAACATATTTTCACCACGAACAGATGCGTTAACCAAATGTTGTGCACCGATAGCTAAACCACCGCCATCACCCATATATGCAATACCCACCGTACCAGGATTGGCACGAGTAACACCATATATGACAGGAGTTGTTCGCCCATGGTGAGTTTGAACTGTATCAACATTCATATAATTCCAGGATAGTAAGCTACAACCTATATCACAGCCAAATACGGCACGTTCTTGTAAACCTAATTCATCTATAACATAAGCAAGACTTTTTAATATTATTCCATGACCACATCCCGGACAAAACTTACTTGCTCCAACTTTCATATTTTGAGCACTTGGTATCTCTGGTGGTAAACTTAATAATTCTACCATTTTATTCTCCTTTATTTATATTTTATTTTATGCAACTACTTGTGATGAACTTATCATTTCTTGAACTTTATTAATAAGGTCATCTCCTGTAACACCAACACCCATTTTATATAATGTTGAATATGGTGTAGTTAGCCCATAGATTTTTTCCAATACTATACGAGCCAATTGACCATTTGCTGATTCTGTAAACAATATTTGTTTTGAACGTTTTACTGCATTACGTAATGGTTCCACAGCTAAAGGTCGTATTGTTATAGGACGGAATAAACCAACTTTGATTCCTTTTTCTCGTAAAGCATCAATAGCTGTTTTAGCAGAACGTGCAACTATACCATGTGCAATTATTAATATTTCAGCATCTTCTGCTCTATATTCTTCATATTCAGCCACTTCTTTAGCCATTTCATCAAAATCTTTTTGATAACCTTCTAAATGTTCCATTAATTCTTCTTCTAAGTTGAATGTATTTCTTAAATGATTAGCATCTCTATCAACACCAATCTTACCAACAGCACGTAATTGTGCTGGTGTTGGTTCCATAGTTATACCTCGAGTTGCCGGATCATACATCATAACAGGTTCTCTCATTTTACCTTGATAACCATCAGCTAAAATAAATGTCGGGAACCTATATTTCCAGGCTGTATTGAATGCTTTAATAACATAATCATATAAATCTTGGTGACCTGATGTTGAATATACAATACGGAAACCTTCACCATTGCCGCCAAAACAAGTTAAGTTAGTTTCTTGTTGAGCATATATAACAGTAGCAGTTGATGGTCCGCCACGTTGCATAACAGCACATACAAAAGGTATTCTCATCATTTCTGCCATACTCATTGCATCTTGCATTATGACATTACCTGGACCTGCAGTTGCGGTAAATGCTCTTTTACCTGCTAATATCCCGCCAATTGTTGAAAATCCGGCTGATATTTCGTCTTCTGTTTGTAAAAAACCAGCTTCAGTTTTTGGTAACAATTTACACCAGGTGTGCATAATTTCATTTTGGGGAGTGATAGGATAACCATACATAAACTCAGCTTGAGCCGCATTTGCTGCATAAGCAATTACTTCATTCCCGGTTAGAAACATTTTAGTGTCTTTTTCAATTAGTTTTTTAACCATTTTTCTACCTTCTTTTTTTTCTTCACAATATATACTTTAACACAAATACTCTTTTTTTTAAAATTTTTTATATTTCTTAATAAAAACTAAAATTAGTAAAGTTGCATTATTATACTTCAAGTTTTATTTGTTTTAATGCACCATCTGTCATAGGTAAAGTTACATTCTTGCCGTTATAATTTAAAGTTGCATAATCTTTTCCATTATTAGTGAATGTTTTTACATTTTTTTGTATTTGTTTTTCTAAAAATGGAGCACAAATCCCCTTAAATGCACCTTTTGCAATTCTTACCATTGTGTCTGTGAATATTGTTCCATTACCAACATCATTGAATTTACCATCTTTTCTTATTACGTTTAAAGAACCATCTTTTCCTGCAGGCTTAAGTATACCTTCGGTTACATGCCATTTTCGTTCACCTTTATCGTCTTTTTTTAAAGTATCCTCTTTTTTAGGATCACCTAAACGACTTGCAATTTCTTGCAATCCTGATGGTGTAAATAATGTTTTACCAATATTTGTCATTACTTCATTATTTGTTCCCAAGGCTTCATTCAGTTCATCCATTGTTGGCTTTTCAACAACTCTATAAGATTTTCCGTCTGCATTTGGAAAAAATGCTCCAAGTTTACCTTCTGTTTCTTCTTTTGTGGCTACATAACCACGTGATATAATTCTCACATTTGAATTATTTTTTACTTTTTTATATTCATTTATTAAAGAAGCATAATCTTCTTCACCTTTACTTCCTATATCGTCTGTGTATGTAAATAACAATGGTTTTTTACCAATAATTCCTTTTTTTAAACCTTCTATTACAACAGTTGCGTCACCGTCACTTTTTTCTGTTTCAATAATAGTAATATCTTCAAATGGTGACAAAACTTGTGCCTGCATCATATGTAAAAGTTCATTATTTGATGTTGTTAAATATATAGGTCCATCTTCATCCTCGCCAATGATAGCAGGTAAGGGCATTATTGTTTTATTTGTTTCTTCAACGCCAAGTTGACTTGTTATGCTTTTGCGAATGATGGCCCCTCTTGAACCTTGTCCGCTTAATGGTAAAGCTTTATCCGCCATTGTGTCGGTTTTTTGGGTATATTCTTCTTTGTTTATAATTAATTCTTTTGTTGCGGGTTTTCCAATCAAATTTTCCAGATGAACTTTTGAATTTGGATTAACCTTGGCTTGGTTTGATAAATTTTTCATAAAATTCATAAATCGTAATATAGATTTTTTTACTTGTTCTGATTGAGAATCCTTTGATACTTGTGGAATTAACTTACCAAATGATTGGTTTTTACTTTTTGGCTTTGAAACAGTATTTTTTTGATAAAAATCTAAATTACTAACATTTCTAATTTTCATAAACTCCCTTTCGTAAAAATAAAAGACATTAAAAATACTTTTTAATCCTATACTCAACAAAAATTATTGTCAATTTTTTCATTATATTCGTTCTACATTTGTAAATTTTTGTAAATATTATAATAAATATTAGCAATTTTTTTTTTTAGAAGTTTTATATAGATGTAAAACTCCTCTATAAACTCCGTAATACTAATTCTATCCATTACGACTCATAAATTGAGTCGTTTTTTTTTATTTTTCAAGATATAATGTTTTAATAGTTTTTCCGGCAATAACTGCAATTAGACTATATATAATATCGTAAAATATTTTTATACCGCTTGATGATAATAACCAATTTGCAATATAAATGAATGATTCGTGTTTAAACATAAGTAAAGTCATCATATATAAAATGCCTATTATATGAATTATTAATACTCCAATAACTGCACTTTGTATATATGATTTGAAGTTATTAAACTTAAATAAAATAGTACTTATTATAAATGCACCTGGAATATAAGCAAGTATAAACCCAAAAGTATATTTTAGCATATAACTTGGTCCCCCCCCAAGTGCAAATATGGGGATAAAAAACAATCCAAGTATTATATATATACTTATTGCTATAAAACTATATTTTCTTCCTAACATCGAAGCCACAAATAATACAACTGGAATTTGAGGAATATATTTATAACAATTTTCATAATTTATAGTCATAACGTGTTTTAAAATAAAAGTTGGTATACCAGCTTTTGTAAGTGTCACCTGTGTAAATGTTGCAATTATTATTAAAAATATACTCCAAAGTATAAAAATGCAAGTTCTAAGTGAAAATCTTATTTTATTTTGTCTAATTATTGTTCTTTTATTCATAACTTATATTAACTTTATTTATATTATTTTTTATATTATTGTAAATTGCTCTAAATTTATTATAAAATATATTCTCAGAAAACATAATAATAGCATTTTCATTATTATCCTGATAATAATTTTTACGAATGCCTACAGATGTCATTCCAAATTTTTCATATAAATTTATAGCAGGTGTATTTGATTCTCTTACTTCAAGTGTGATATATTTAATTTCTTCTTTATAACATATATCAACAAAAGCACATATAAGGGCTTGTGCTATTTGTTTTTTTTGATATTTTTTTGATATTGCAAAAGTAGCTATATGAGCTTCTTCAAAGATTAGCCAACAACCAATAAAACCAACTAGAGAACCATCATCCAATGTTGCAACTAAATATTTTGAAAGTTCATTATCTAACTCAGAATAAAATGCCCCCTCATGCCACCTGTGATCGCCAAATGCTTCCTTTTCTATTAAAGAAACTTGAGGTACATCATCTTTTGTCATCTCTCTTATGATTATTTTTAAACAATCATTTTCCATAATCTTTCACTTACACAAAATTCAAACTATTTGGCTGTAATGTCCAAATACCACAAGGACAAACACCCGCACAAACACCGCAACCTATACATCTTTCAATATTTGAGGTATAAATAGTTTCACCTTTTTCATTTTTGAATTTTTCAATGGCCCCTGTAGGACATGCATTTAAGCAAAACTCACAATCACGACAAGTTGCACAACTTAAACACCTTTTATCTTCTTCATACCCAGGGAGATTTTGAACTTTTAAAGGTGAATACGTTGTGTAATACTCAGGTTTTATATTATCCTTTAAAACTTTTGGTTTTTTTTCATATTTATTTAAAGGTAAATTTTCGAACATATTTATAATATTAAAAGCACATTTTCGACCATCTGCTATTGCATTTGTAAATAATCCTTGTTTTATACTATCACCAATAGCAAAAATTTTGTTGTTATTTTCACATTGTTGGAATTCATTAATTTTTATCATATTACGATCATCTAAATATGATCTATCCAAAAAGTCAAAATTTGGTCTATCTCCTATGGAAATAATTACATTATCAGCTTCAAGAAGTGTGCCGTCTTTTAACCAAACCCCTTCTTTTGTTATTTTATCTGTATAACAAGGCCAAAGTATTTTTGCACCAAGATTTTGAGCATGATTAATTTCTTTTTCAAATGCCATTGGCTTTTGTATGTCAATAGCAGTAACTTCACAAGCACCCATTTGATAAGCACCTATAACAACATCCATTGCAGCATTTCCTGCCCCAATAATAACAACTTTTTTACCAAGTTCAAATTTTTCACCTTTGTTTATTTTTTTCAAAAAATCAAGTCCTTTTATTAAACGCTGATGACCTTCAAAAGGTATTACAAAAGGAGTATGTGCTCCAATAGCTATCACTATTGCATCAAATTCTTTTTCAAGTTCAATAAAATCACTTTCTTTAATTTTTTTATTTAAATTAAATTTTATACCAGAATTTTTAATACGGTTTAAATCAGCATTTAACGATTCTCGACTTAATCTATCCTGTGGTATAACTTGTGTAAGTTTTCCGCCGATTTTGGAATCTTCTTCAAAAACTTCAACATCAAAACCTTTTTGTTTTAATATCCATGCACAAGATAAACCTGCAACACCAGAACCAATAATGGCAATTTTTTCTTTTTTATCTGTTTTAAACTTGTCAAATTTTACATCACGTGACATCATTGCCAAATCAGATATTTTTATATGCTCATCAACAAAACAACGCGAACAGTTATCCATACATAACTGAGGACAAACTTCACCACAGACACTAGCTGGAAATGGACTATAATCAAATATTAAATCAACTGCTTCTTTAATTTTCCCTTGTTTTATGAGATTTATACGTTTTTGTGTTGGTATACCAATAGGACATCCAAACTCACAAGGTGCAGACAATTTGTTATTATTCCAATAAGGGATTCTAAGACGTTTATCACCTTTTGTTATAAATTCTTCAACTTTTAAATCGTCCTGATAAAAATCTCCAAAAATTCCACCTTGAACCCACATCTTTTCACGAAAATCTTTTAACGAAATTCTTCCATTATTTTTATTTGTACTATAAGGTTTTGCAACAATTTTTTTCCATTCATCCCAAACACAAAGTCTTTTAAGTTCTTCAGGTCGGTTAATTTTATCTAAAAATTCACTAATTCCAATATTTAGGAAATTAATATCATACTCATTTAAATCTTCAATTAAGCAAGATTCTGAAATATCCGATATATTACCGCGAACATAAATTGTACCGCCTACCATGCCGACACAAGAACGGTGTCCTAAAACAGAATCCATATTCTCACAATCTAAACCGCAAATAACGGCAACACCACCACCCATAAATTCAAACGAAAATGAACCTGTATTTTTAAGAACCCATAACTGTGGAGCATCAAATTTAGGATCATGCTTCATTAATGAACCTGAACGAGTTCCAACACGACCACCAATAAAAATTCTTCCGCTTGCAGCACAATGACCTGTTGTATCACCGCCGTCACCTTTTACTGTTATTTCTGCACCTGAATTTAACCAGCCAACATCTGCAGGAGCTGAGCCTTCAACAACAATACTTGTCCCTTTCATACCCATTGAACCTACACGCTGACCGGGATTATTAACAATAAATTTCAATTCGGTTTCTTTATTTTTAACCCACAATGGCCCGCCAATATTGTGTTGACCACAGGCATTGATTTTAAATTGAGTATAGCCTTCATCCATTTTTTGATAGATTAATTGAAGTAATTCTTGAGTTGAAAGTCTTTTATTATTTTCAAGTGAATTAATATTACATATTTCTAATTTAGAGTCTTTAACAAACATGTTGTATTTCTAACCTCTCAGCTATATTTTTATCAACTGACACTAAAGCATCTGATCTTCCTATTGGAAGTGAACTATTACCAATTGGTGCCATAAGTTTTTTTAATTCTAAATGTGTTGCAAGAAAATAATTAACAACATTTTCAGCTACTTTATCAACATCAAGTCTTGCAACAAGAAGTGGATTTTGAGTTGTTATGCCAGCTGGACAATTACCTGTATTACAAGCATTACACTTCCCACTATCATTACCTAAACATCCTGCTGCTTGAAGCCAAAGTCTTCCTGCAAAAATACCATTAGCCCCCAAACACATCATTTTAAATGCATCTGCAGCTAAAGCTCCTCTCATACCAAGTCCACCGCCTGCCCAAAGAGGTATTTGACCTTGTTTACCTTGATGTACAGCTGCAAGATAACAATCACGTAAACGTGAAACAATCGGATGCCCCGTATGATTTAATGATATTTCATATGCTGCACCTGTTCCACCTTGAATACCATCCAGGAAAAAACCACCAACGATATTATATGGGTCGCGAAGAAGATTGTTATAAACTGAAACACTTGTGACAGAAGCTGCAACTTTTATAGCAACCGGAACTCTAAACTTAAATGCTGAATTTAGTGACAAAAACATTTTTTGTACACTTTCTTCAATCGAATATAAACCCTGATGATTTGGTGGTGAAAGCAAATCAGCTTTAGGAACTCCACGGATTTCTTGAATATGACGGGCTACTTTTTTAGCCATAAGTAACCCACCGTCACCCGGTTTTGCTCCTTGTCCTATTTTTATAAGAATACCACCAGGGTCTTCTGTCATTTCAGGCATTGTGTTTATGATTCTGTTCCATCCAAAGTGACCTGATGCAATTTGAAGAATCATATATTTTAAATAACGTGATTTTAAAAGTCTTGTTGGTATGCCGCCTTCACCTGTACACATCCTTACTTTTAAACCACATACTTCATTTAAATAAGCGGTTGCTATTGCAAGAGCTTCCCACATTCTTGTTGACAAAGCACCAATTGACATATCACCTATAATAATTGGATAAATCCAATTTACAGGAGGCATTGATTTGGATATTTTTAAATTCCCATCACTATTAACCTCAAATGGTAATTCTTGAGGTGGTATAATTCTACCAAAAGGAGCAAGAACATCAAATGTATGACGTTGTGCATCAAGTGATGGGTCTGTCATTTGTGAAATTCTGCCTATTTTTATTTTATCAAGTGTTCTTCCTTCTGTGTTTAAATTTGAACGACCACCTCTTTTTATTGAATCGGCATGTTCACACTTATACTTAATATTAAAGCGGCTTTCATCTTCATGATAAGCTTTTATTGCTCCATTTGGGCAAACACGA
The DNA here is from genome assembly GCA_944322675.1 of Candidatus Gastranaerophilales bacterium. Classification (GTDB taxonomy): domain Bacteria; phylum Cyanobacteriota; class Vampirovibrionia; order Gastranaerophilales; family Gastranaerophilaceae; genus UMGS1477. The sequence goes on from CALUPO010000003.1 coordinate 24,866, forward strand.
CTACAAACACCACAGCCAACACAATTGGAGGCATTTCTAGCTATTTGTTTTATAACTGGAACCGTTGTTGTAGTCACCTGTGGTGTTGGAACATCACCAACACTTACAACTTTTCTTCGTTTTTCAACATCAACTTTTATAGCATTAAAACTACAAGCCGCAACGCATCTTCCACATAATGTGCACCTTGAAGAATCATACTGTATTTGCCAATTTAAATCATCTTTTGAAATTTCGTTTATTGTTGCCATCTTTCAACCTTTAAATCATTATTAATTACAACCATTTCACGTTCATTAGGATAAATATCATAAGTTATATCTCTTTGGGGTAAAACTTCATTTATACCTGTAACTTCTGATGTTACAACAACTGTATCATCTGTAGAGCCTATTACAATTGGTCGAAGCTTTTTTGAATCACATGTTGTAAACATTGTTCCATCAGGTGTTACAGCAATGACAGTATTTGGACCATTAATTTCTAAGTGTGCCAATGATGATTTTATTCGGGAAAGCACTTTTGCATCTTCTCTTTTTTCCATTTCATCATATGGAAGTGGTGTTATAACATGTTTAAAATATTTTAAAGGCCATTTTAATATTTTGTTAACATAATGAAGTGTGTATAAAAAACATTGTGAGTCACTTTCAAAACCTATATAACCTTTATGAAGTTTTCTTTGAAATAGTTTATTTTTCTCATAAAAAGTATTTTCACCATTTACCAGTGCACAATACCCTTGAAGAAAGAAAGGATGTGCTGCATAGCGAACAATATCATAATTAGTGTTTTGACGACATTGTGCTGTAATAATTTTGGCGGTAAAATCTTTATTTTCATCCCACAAACCAAAATATGTTCCTATATCTTTAGGATCACCTATCTCTTTTAACATTAATGTATCAGGCCAAAATGAATAAACATAACCTTCATCACTTTCACTTAATGCTTTTCTTAATTTTAAACGTGTATTTAAAAGTAAGTCTTCTTTTTCTTCTTTTGTTGCATATTTATATGTTTTAGGATAATTAAAAACCTCGAATACGTAATTTGGCATGGGTTCAATATTCAATTTGTAAGCTTCTTCTATTTTCATATCAGGAGCCCATTGCATAACCCTTATAAAACCTATATCGTGCAATATTTTTTCAGCTATATGCATGCCTTCATCCGTACAAGCCATCGAAAGAATAGGAAAGTCTTTATAATGTTCAAAAACTCCGCCTAAATCCTGCATAACAAATGCAAAACCTGAATTATCGTGTCCTTTTTGTTGTGAACGCATTAGTCTTAAAGCCACACTTGGATGCATATAACGTTTTGATTTTAAAGCACCTATTCTACACATAACTTCCTCACCTCAAAGTACATATTTCGACTTCAATTTTTATTTTTAGACATTATGACTATAATAGTTTATTATATATAGTTTTGTCAAGTATTATTTTTAATTTTTACAATCCGTAATGAGCCAATAACGCAACCAAATTTACTTGTATTAAACGTAACAATATAAGTGCAATAATAGGTGAAAGACTAAGACCATTTTGAAGTGTTGTAAATTTGCTAAAAATTTCTAAATACGGATCTACAAGTAAAGCAAGTGTTTTTGCAGGTTGTTTATCCCAGTTAACATTAGGTATCCATTCTAAAAAAACCTTAATAATTATTATCCACCAGTAAATTTCAAACGCCTGATATAATAATCTTGAAATCATTTTTTAGTTTCCTTTTGATTTTATAATCTTGAACTAGCTAGAGTATTTTTGCATTCACAATCTGTTTCAGGTGGAAGTGACTCTATTAAATAAAATAACATTCTTTTTAAGTTTTCAATATTAGAATTAAAAACTTTAATCACTTCACTATGTGAAACAGGAGGACACTCACCTGCTAATCCGCAATCATAATCGGTTATTAATGCAATTGTAAGTGGACACATATCCATTTCCTTAACAAGATGGACTTCCGGATATTGGCTCATATTTATGACGTCCCAACCTTGATTTGAAAAGAATTTTGATTCAGCTGTTGTTGAAAATCTTGGTCCGTTTATTATAACAACAGTACCTTTTTCATGATAATTAACACCTGATTTTTTACAAGCTTCAATGGCATATTGTCTTAAATTTTCACAATATGGCAAAGCTGCACTTGTATGTGTGACAATTGGTCCATCAAAAAATGTATCCTTTCTTCCTTGAGTAAAGTTTACATATTGGTCGCATATTACAAAATCACCAGGTTTTACATGTTTTTGAAGACTACCTGAAGCACAGGGTGATATAACGCGTTTTACACCTATATGTTTCATAGCCCACACATTTGCACGATAATTTATCATATGTGGCAAAATACTATGAGCTGAACCATGCCTTGGCATAAATGCAACATTATGGTTGCCTATTTTACCTATAAAAATATTATTACTTGGAGCCCCATATGGAGTTTCTAATCTTATTTCTTTTATATCATCTAAAAACTTGTAAAAACCTGATCCTCCAAAAACTCCAATGTCTGCTATATCTTTAAAGTCCATAACTATTAAACCCTATACTTACTCATCTTTATTGCTATTTTTCATTTGTATTTTTGTGCCTGATTCTAAAATTTCATTTTCACAAGTATCTTCATCTGAAGTATATACTTTTCCATTTGAAGAATATCTTATTATAAAACTATTTCTCTTATTACAATCTTCTTCCTTATTTGCTTCATTTCCAGAAGTTATTACAGTAAAATATTGTTCTTCAGTATTTTCATTATTTTCTTCATTCACTGTTTCATCTAAACTAGTTTCTCCTTCAGGAGTTTCTTCACTTATAATTTGCACAGCTTTTTTAGGAACATGCTCTATTATAACACCATTTGCAAGTTTAAAACTTCCCTCATTACCATCACAATTTACATTTCCAATAGTATTAAGATAATTTGCAAGATACTTACAAAAATTTTCTTCATTTCCTTCAATAGGATATTTAAGAACATAATACTGATTTATATCATATAACTCCGGATTATTAACAACAGCCATCATTGCTTCTGATAAGGTAAAAAATGCTTTCTTATACAATAACTTATCCTCAGATGGCTTTGTTGATATTAATGATGGTAAAATAAAAGCCAAGATAATACCTAAAATTATCATAGTAAGCAAAGCTTCTGCAAGAGTGAATCCGTATTTATATTTTTGACCTATCTTCTTCATAGGTAATATTATACATTAAAATTTAAAAAATGTAAATTTTTTTTTAATTTAAATTTTTATAAATAATGGTTGATTTTTTATTTTGATTTTTGTATCATAAGTATAAACTTAATATTTATTATGCCGAAGTGGCGAAATTGGTAGACGCACCAGACTCAAAATCTGGCGTGGCTTACCCCACGTACCGGTTCGAGTCCGGTCTTCGGCATTTTAAGTTTTTTAGGGATAATAAACAACTTATAAAAATAAATGTAATATGAAAAATAAAGTTGAGCTATCACAAAGACCACTTATAACAGTTATATTACCCTGTTATAATGTAGGTCGGTATATTGAGAAATCATTATCTTCCATTTTAAACCAGACAATAAAAAATATTGAAGTTATTTGTATAAATGATGGTTCTACTGATGATACTTTAGATATTTTAAATTGTTATTCAATAAATGATGAACGTGTTAAAATTTACAATCAAAAGAACCAAGGTCAAGGTATTGCTCGTAATAATGGTATAAAACATGCAAATGGAGAATATATTGCTTTTGTAGATCCTGATGATTGGATAGAATATAATATGTATGAAAATCTTTATAGGTTGGCTGTTCAAAGTGATGTTGATTTTATTGAGTGTGGTTTAAATAAATATTATGAAACATCAGGTGAATTAAAGAAAGTAAAATTTGATTATCCAGCTTGTGAAAATAAAATATTTAATTATAAGAATGATCTGAATTATGTGTTTAAGGGTACTTCTTTGTCACCTTGTAATAAACTGTTTAAAAAGTCTTTTATAATTGATAATGATATATATTTTTCAAACAGAAGATTATCTGAAGACCAAATTTTTACATTAAAGGCAAAAGTTAAAGCAAAGAAAATTATTTATATTCCTAAAAATTATTATAACTATAGAATTCGTCCTCAATCTTCTTTAACAACTAAAAAAAGGGAAAATTTACATTTTGAAAATATTGTTTCTGAAATTAAGGATTTTTTTAAATCTCAGGAGCTATATAATGATTTTAAGGATTATATTGATGAAGCGACCATTAACATAGTTCGTGAACATTATACATTATGTCCTGATTATTTAAAAAATAAGTTTTTAATAAATGCAAAAAAAAATTTAGATAGTAATTTATTTAATATATTTAATAATAATCGTGAAATTCATAATAAGAATAGTTTTTTAGAAAATATTTTTTCTTTAAAAAATGAAAATAAATTTGGTATAAAATATAAAAGGATCACTTTTTTGGGTTTGAAATGGCAATTTGCAGTAAAGAGATAGGGTTTTGAAATATGTTATTGATAACAGGTGGAGCTGGGTATATAGGAAGTCATGCTGTAATTGATTTTTTAGAAGCAGGGTATGACATTTTGATTTTTGATAATCTTGAAGTTGGGCATATTGAAATAATCAACACACTAAAAAAAATAGGGAACGTCAAATTTGAAAAGGGTGATTTGAGAAATTTGGCTGATGTTCAAAAATTGTTTAACAATTATAAAATAGATGGAGTAATTCATTTTGCAGCTTATGCTTTAGTTGAAGAAAGTGTTAAAAATCCCTCTAAATACTATGAAAATAATGTTGTTGGTACTTTAAATCTGCTTAACACAATGATTAAAAATGATGTAAAAAAAATTGTATTTTCATCAACTTGTGCAACTTATGGAGAACCAAATTATGTTCCAATAGATGAAAACCATCCTCAAAATCCAATAAATCCTTATGGAACTTCAAAACTTATGGTTGAAAAAATATTGGATGATTATGATAAAGCTTATGATTTAAAGTCAATAAAATTAAGATATTTTAATGTTGTTGGAGCTGATAGCAAATGTCGTATTGGAGAATGGCACGATAATGAAACTCACTTGGTTCCTAACATATTAAAATCAGTTTTACAAGAATCAAAAGAATTTAAAATTTTTGGTAATGATTATAATACTAAAGACGGAACTTGTGTTCGTGATTATATTAATGTGGAAGATTTAGTTCAAGCTCATAGATTATCTTATGAATATTTGTTAAAAGAGAATAAATCAGATGTTTTTAATTTAGGTACACAAAATGGTGTGAGTGTTAAAGAAGTTTTTGAAACATGTCAAAATGTTTTAAATAAAAAAATAAATTATAAAATTGAAAATAGAAGAGCTGGTGACCCTGCAATGTTATATGCTGATACTTCCAAAATTTATCATGTATTAAATTGGAAACCAAAAAGAACTTTGGAATATAGTATTAAAACAGCTAGTGAATGGGAGAAAAGAAATGAACAACAAAAATAAAATTCCTGTTGTTTTTGCTTCAGATGATAATTATTTACCATATTTAGCTGTTACTATTAAATCATTGATTGAACATATTTCAAGTGAAAATTTTTATGAAATATTTATTCTTGAAAATAAAATATCTGAATATAATAAAAAAAACATTCAAAGTTTAAGTAAAATTGATAATGTAAAAATAGAGTTTATTAATGTTGCTGATTATTTAAATAACCTTAAATCAGAAACTTTTTTTACTTCAGGTTATATAAATATTTCGTCTTATTTTCGCTGCTTTATTATTGATATTTTTAAAGATTATGATAAAATAATTTATCTTGATAGTGATATTATTATCCTAGAGGATATTGCAAATTTATATAATATAACAATTTCTAAAAATAAAGCACTTGGTGTTATTCGCGATATTGGTATTATAAATATACTTAATAATAAATCAAGAGTTGATTTGTATAAATTTGAAAATTATTTAAAAAAAGATTTAAATCTTTCAAATCCTGTTGATTATTTTCAAGCGGGTGTTTTAGTAATGAATTTAAAAGAATTGTGTAAAATAAATTTAATAAGTTTGTGTTTTAAAAAAACAAAGGAAATAAAAACACCTTTTTATTATGACCAATGTATTTTAAACTCTATATTTTATAATCAAGTTGAATTTCTTCCAATGAAATGGAATCTATTACCTTATTTATTGTATAATGATGACAATATGTATTTACCTGATGATATTAAAAATAAATATTTTGAAATTATTGAAAAAAAAGAAGGTATTATACATTATGCAACTTATGAAAAACCTTGGCGATGTCCTGATTTACCTTTGGCTCAAATATGGTGGGAATATGCACGATTGAGTCCTTTTTATGAGGAAATAATTTACCGTAATGCAAAAGAATGGTCAAATATAACTTATGAAGAAAAAAATTTACTTAAAAAAGAAGATTATTTTAAATTTAAATGTTTAAAATATAAATTTTTATACTTTTTATCCTTTGGCAAAAAACGTGTTTATTATAAAGAAAAATTGAAATTGTATGAATATAATTTAAAAAGAATAGTAAAAATAAAAGCGAGGAAGATATAATGTCAACTAATCCCAAGATATCTGTTATAATGTCAAGTTATAATCGTACTCAATATATAAAAGAAGCAATTGAGTCAATATTAAATCAAACATATCAAGATTTTGAATTTATTATTATTGATGATTGTTCTAAAAAAGAAACTCAAGATGTTATTGAAAACTATGCACAGAATGATGAAAGAATAATTTTTTTGAAAAATGAATATAATATGGGTCAAGCCTTAACTCGAAATAGGGGACTTGAAATTGCAAAAGGTGAATATATTGCAATTTTGGATGATGATGATATATCTCTACCAATACGTTTTGAAAAACAGGTGGAATATATGGATAAAAACCCTGAGATTATACTTTCCGGAACTGATATCGAAACTTTTGGTGGTAATGAAATATCATCATCTTGGGTAGATTTATTTGACCCTGAAATTATATCAGTTTTAATAAATTTTTATAATCCTTTTTGTGCTTCAACTTTAATGTTCAGAAATAATTTTATAAAAGAGCATAATATTAAATATGATAATAGTGTTTGTCATGTAGAAGACTATGATTTGTATAGGCAAATTCTTGTAGCAGGTGGAAAAATTTCTAATTTACCTCAAGTGCTTGTAAAATATAGAATCCATCCCAAAAGTGTTACACAAAATCCAAAAAGTCAAAAAATACAAATAAATAGAACTGACGAGGTTCGAGTAAAATATTTGGAAAGATTTTTAGATACTAAAAATGCAAAAAAGCTTGTGAAAAAAATTAAATTCTACCCATTCTATAAAGCAAATAGAAAAAAAGATATCTATGAAGCATGTGAAATATTGAAAAAAAATAACACTAATAATGTATTGACAGACTATGAAATTAATAAAACTATTGATTATATTTCTGGTGAATCTACTATTATAGACATATTTTTTGCTTCTAATAACAATTATGTTCAACATTTATCCGTTTCTATTGCTTCAATTTTAGTTAATTCGTTGCCGAATGAGAAATTTAATTTTTATATATTGGATGGAAATATTTCTAATAAAAACAAAAATATTTTATTGTCGTTAAAAAATATAAAAGACTTTAGTATGGAATTTATTAAAGTTCAGGAAGAAATGTTTAAAATCTGTCCAATTACTCCTGAATGTTGTCACATATCTAATCAATGTTACTATAGATATGTTATTCCTTGGGTCAAATCGGAACTTAAAAAAGTTTTATACTTAGACTGTGATATAGTTGTTAAAGACAGTTTGAAAGATTTATGGAATATTGATTTAAAAGACAATTATGTTGCTGCAGTTGAAGATTTATGTTCAATAACAAAAGAAGATGCAAATCGCTTAGGAACAAATCATTATTTCAACTCGGGTGTATTATTGATAAATAATGAATTATGGAAAAGAGATGATATTATAAATACATTGTTCAAAAATACAAAAGAAATTCATGATAAAATTCGTTGGGTTGACCAATGTGTCTTAAATTATACATTTAAAGATAAAGTTTTATTTGTATCTCCAAAATATAATTTGCAACATAGTGCATATAAGGATACGAAATATAATCTTTATACAAAAAATGAAATAGAATATGCAAAAGCGTTTCCTGTAATTATACATTATACCGGTTGTAATAAACCATGGCACAAAAAGTGTTGTCATTTATTATGGAAGAATTATTATAAATATTTAAAATATACTCCTTACAAAAAAATTTATTATGCATATAAATTCAAGAAATTTATAAAATCTTTTTTACGAAGTCTATTTTCGTTAAAAAATGAAAATGATAATAAAGTCTTAAGATGTGTTGGTGTAAAAATAAAAATACCAAGAAAAAAAGGAATTTTAGTAAATGCTGAATAATGAAATAATACCTATTGTTTTGACAACTGATAAAAAATTTATACCTTATACAACTGTAACACTTTACTCTATGTGTTATAATGCAGATGAAAAAAAGAATTATGAAGTAATTATTTTTTATGATGACGATATTGATTTGAATAACAAAATAAAATTTGATTATATTATAAATCAATTTCCTAATTTTAGATTAAGATTTATTAATATAAAAAAATATTTTGAAAAATATTGTTTAAAAAGTAATATACCACATGTTTCAAAAGCAACATTTTATCGGTATGTTATACCTGATGTTTTAACAGAATATGATAAAGTTATCTATTTAGATACAGATTTGGTTGTTAATGCTGATGTATCTGAATTATATGAATACGATATTGAGAATAATTATTTTATTGCATGTTGTGATTCTAATATATGGCAGCAATATTTTTTAGATGAATCAGGGCATATTTATTATACACATGTAAAAAAATATTTTAGAGACATAGGTATTGATAATCTACTTGAAAATTATTTTAATGCAGGAGTATTAGTGTTCAATTCAAAACTTATGCGAGAAGATAATTTTTCACAGAAGATGCTTGAAAATGCACAAAATAACAATTATATTCACTCTGGTCAAGACCCTATGAATGTTTGTGCCTATGGTAAAGTTAAATTTATACCTTTAAATTGGAATACTATGACTTGGGAACCTGTTGAAGGAAGTTTAAATTTGTTAAGTGAAAAATATTATAATGAATATATGGAAGCTGTTAAAAATCCTAAAATAGTTCATTATGCTGCCTGTGTTAAACCCTGGTTGTACCCTAATTCTTTCTTATCTGAATACTTTTTTAAATATGCACGTATGACTCCTTTCTATGAACAAATCATAGAAGAACATTATAATTTAAACTTAAATTCTCAAAAAATAAAAATATATAGTGATATTGATAACATCAAAACTATTAATGATAATAATATGACAAATGTTAATAATACTATTAATAATATTTTATTATATCTAGCAAAATTTAAACAAATAAAACAAAGGTATTTAAAATACAGAATATTGTCATCTTTAACTTTTGGCAAATTAAAACAAAAATATAAAGAAAAAAGAGTTAAAAATAAAGAATTATATATACATCTTAAAAAATATATAGGAGTATAAAAGTAAAAAAATAAAAGAGGAATTTTAAATGAATATATTAATAACTGGCGGTGCTGGATTTATTGGATCTACACTAGCTGATAAGTTGTTGCAAATTGAAAGTAATAAAATTGTTGTCATTGATAATTTTAATGATTATTATTCTCCTAAGTTAAAAGAAAATAATATAAAACATAACTTAAATAATAAAAATTATAAATTATATCGTGGTGATATATGCGATAAGAGCTTATTGGAAAGAATATTTGATGAAAATAAAATTGATGTTGTTGTTCATATAGCGGCATCAGCAGGTGTGCGTCCATCAATTGATAAACCTCTAGATTATGTAAAAAATAATATAGAAGGTACAATTAATATTCTTGAAGTTATGAAAGAAAATAATGTAGAAAAAATAGTATTTGCTTCATCAAGTTCAATATATGGGAATTGCAAAGAAGAAATTTTTTCTGAAGATTTAAAAGTTACAGAGCCAATATCTCCTTATGCTGCAACTAAATTGGCTTGTGAACAATTTTTGTATACATATTCTAAATTATATAATATTCAAGTTGTGGCATTGAGATTTTTTACGGTTTTTGGTCCAAGACAAAGACCTGATTTAGCAATTCGGAAGTTTATTGATTTAATTAAAGAAAATAAACCAATACCTGTCTATGGTGATGGTACAACAATTCGTGATTATACTTATGTTGATGATATAGTTGATGGAATTATTAGTGCTATGGACTATAATGACACACAATATGAGATAATTAATTTAGGCGGAGGTGCACCGGTTAGTTTAAATCAAATGATTGAGACTATTGAAAAAGCTTTAAATAAAAAAGCAAAAATTGAACGATTACCAATGCAAATGGGTGATGTCGATAAAACAGCAGCTTCTATTACAAAAGCAAAAAAACTTCTAAATTATAATCCTAAAACAAGTTTTGAAAGAGGTATAATAAAATTTATTGAGTGGGAGAATTATATGTGAAATAATTTAATGTTTGATAAATATTACTTAAATAGTAAAATTATATGAGGAAGATTAAAGAGTTTACTTAAAAATTGAAAAAAAAAGTAATTATGATAAAATTAAATATATTAAATTTATATTAAGTTAGAGGATATATGTTTATAAAATTAATAAGAAAAATTTTTGAAAGAAAATATAATATAAAAAGAAAGTTTAAAAATGCAAATAAAACACAAAAAAATACTAGTGTTGATTTGTCTGTGTATAATACTCAATATTATCCGGTTACTGATAATCCGTTGAAATTTTCATCAGCTAGGCATATTATTTCTGTCATTAATAAGTATTATAAGCCCAGATCGGTTATTGATATGGGTTGTGGAAATGGAATTTTTCTAAAATGTTGGGAAGAAAGTGGAGTAAGTGAAATATTAGGGCTTGATGGTAATAATATTAATGATGATGAACTTTATATATCTAGAGATAAATTTAAAAGTGTAAATTTTGAAAATTATATAAATCAAAGTGATAAAAAATATGATCTTGCTATGTCATGTGAAGTTGCAGAACATATTCCTGAAAAAAAAGCTTTAATGTTTGTTAAAAACTTATGTTCTTTTTCTGATTTTATTTTGTTTTCAGCTGCAATACCATATCAAGATGGTTTGAATCATATAAATTGTCAACCTTTGAAATATTGGGTTGATTTATTTTATAAACAAGGTTATGCGTGTTTTGATTTTATACGTCCACAATTGTTTAATAAACATGAAGATATTTTTAGTTGGTATATGCAAAATATTCTGTTTTTTTGTAAAAACGATAGAAAAAGTGTATTACTCCAAAATGCCGGGGGGGGGGGGCTAAATGAAACTAATAACCCTCTAATGTTTTATCATGCATCAAGAGTAAAAATAATTATTGAGCAACTAAGACAGGATATAAATTATTTTCAAAAAGATCAAGTAACCTTTTAGAATAAAAGCATGAATATTATTTTCCTTTATAGCTTTTGTATGCATGAATGATATTTTATATTAAAACTTTTATGTAGTTTATTAATTAAAAAAATAAAGGAAAAATAGTATGATATTAAAAAGTATAAATAAAAATTTTTTTAAAAATTTAAGTAAAATAAAACTTTTAAAAAAAGATAATAAGAATTTAAAGTTTTTAGAAATAACAACATTAATTGGTTGTGCAAATAATTGTGCTTATTGTCCTCAAGAGCCTTTTATTAAATCTTATTTTAAAGAAAATAAAAAAAGACAGTCTATATTAACATTTGAAGATTTTAAAATTGTTTTAAAAAATACCTCAAAAGAATATTGTATAAATTTTGGAGGTTTTTCGGAAGCATTTTTAAATCCGTCTACTCTAGATATGATATTATATGCAAATAATAAAGGTTATAAAATAAGAGTAAATACAACTCTTAGGGGTATTACATTAGAACAATTAAAAAAACTAAAACATATTAAATATGAAATGTTCAATGTTCACACTCCTGACGAAGATAACATTTTAATGTTAGATGTAGATGATGAATATATCGAAAAAATAAATTTTGTTAAAAATTTTTATAATGTTGAATTTATGGTAATAGGTCGTGTAAATAGTAGGATAGATAAGCTTTTAAATGATAATATACGTAAATCAAAAATTTATTTAAGAGGAAATAGTCTTAATAAAAAATTTCCTCCAACAATTGAATTTGAAAAATTAAATTTTCAACCTATACCTCAAAATAAAAGAATATATTGTAGTCGTGCTACAAAAGATAATTTGCAGCAATTGACCTGGCCTGTTATGTTACCTGATGGTTCTTTAGTTTTGTGTTGTATGGACTGGACATTAAAACATGTACTTGGTAATATATACGAAGATAATCTGGATTCAATATTGAAAAATAAATTAATAAAAAGGATAAAGAAATCAATGTTATGTAAAAATAATGATAAAATATTATGTAGAGAATGTGAAAAAGCTATTATATATTAAATTAAATTAATTTAATTTAATTTAATATATAATAAAAATAATAGTTTTTCATTTTTATGGAGATAATAAAATGTTATTTTTAAAAAAAAATAATAAAGAAAAGCATGAAAAAATAAATTCATTAAAATTTCAATTTGATTTAAAATATTTATTTAATTATTTTCTAGGGAAAGGGGTTACTATAACAAGATACTTGCAGGATAGATTTATAGAACAATTTATTAAAGATCAAAAAGGTAGAATATTAGAATTAGGTTCTGGAGATAAAGATATAACTAAAAATTTGGCTGTTAATTGTTCTGAATTTATAAAGTCTGATTATGAGCCTGTTAAGGATGACGTTATAAAAATAGATGCAACAAATATTGATTTTCCTGATAATTCTTTTGATTGTGTCATTGCAGTGTCACTTCTTGAACATATTTATGAATATCAAAAAGTTCTTGATGAAATTTATAGAGTTTTAAAACATGGTGGTAGATTAATATTGGCTTGTCCTTTTTTATTTCCATACCATCCAAGTACAGAAGATTATTTTCGATATTCACCTGCAGCATATAGAAAAATGTTAAGTAATTTTTCACAAGTAGATATTTATGGGCTTGGAAATGTAGATTTTTCAACATCCTTAATGCTACAAAGAAAACATTGGCATGCTGATTTTTGTTATCTTGATAATAAAGCAGGATTTTTTAATCATATATTGAGTTTTTTGTATTTATTAAAAGGTTTTTTACCTCCTGTATGTTATTGGGATGATTATGCTACAATCTTTGGTGTGGTTGCAAAAAAATGAAAATGTTGAAAAATATAACTATAGTTGTACGTTCAGTTGGTGAAAGAACGAGTGAAAAGTGTGTTGAGTATCTTATAGATTTTTTTGGTAGGAAAAATGTATTTTTGATAGAAAATGAAACACCTTTTTCACAAGCAGTAAAAAAAACATTTTTAATTGGAATAAAAAGAAAGAAAAAATGGACTCTTGCAATTGATGCAGATGTATTTTTATTTAAAGATAAAATAAAAGATTTTATCTTTGAAGCTGAAAAATTTGTATCGAAACAAAAAAATGTTTATTGTCTTGAAGGAAAGCTTTTTGATAAGTTTTCTCAAACATACAGAGAAGTGGGGTGTCATTTATACAATACAAAATACTTAAAAAAAGCTTTAAAATATGTTGATGATGGAAAAGATACAATGCGACCAGAAACATATATTAAAGAAAAAATGGCTCAATGTGGATATGGTTTTTATGTTAGTGAGATGAGAATTGGAATTCATGATTTTTTTCAAAATCCTAAAAATATAATCAAAAAAGCTATTTTACATTGTAAAAAACATGCTAATATAGCAAATTGGATAGAAATATGGAAAAAAGAAGCACAAAATGATGACGATTTTGTATACGCTTTAAAAGGTAATGAAATATATAATTCTTTAGATGATAAAACAATTATTGTTGACTCACAATTTATGGATAATTTACTTTTTAAATTTAATATTAAATTTGAAGAAAAAAATATTTTGACAAATTATGAAATAGATAGTGTTTTAGAAAAATATAATATAAATAATAATGAAAATAAAGAATTTAAGCTGATTTTTCCTATAAAAAGAAAAAAAACAGTTATGGAAAAAATATTTTTAAAAGAAAAAATTGAAAATAAAAGGATTGTATACTTCTTGGGTGTTAAATTTTCGTATAAAAAAAATAGTAAGAATAGTTTTTTAAACAGCTTTTTAAAAAATATTAAACCATATAAAACAGCTTCTCATAAAATTTGGACATTGAACAAAGATGATAGAAACAAAACTTTGAAACTTGATTGGAATGAAGCAACAATACCACCTTCTCCTAAGGTTATATCACGATTAAAAGAACTTGTAGAATTTGGTGATTTTTATAACTTGTATCCTGCAACAGAGAATAAAAAAATATTAGATTTGTTATCTAAATATACAGGTTTAAAAGAAGACAATCTTCAATATTTTGCATCTTCAGATAGTATTCACGAATATATAACAAAAGCATTTATTGGTGTTGGAGATAAAGTTATTATACAAGCTCCGTCTTATGACAATTTTAGGCTTACGGCTCAAACAAATGGAGCTAATATCATTTTTAGTGAAATAGATTCTGATTTTAAATTTAATCCTAAAAAATTTGAAAAAGATATAGATAAATATAAGCCTGTTTTTATATATATATCAAATCCGAATAATCCTGTCGGATATGTTCATGAAACTGAATATATAGAATATTTATTAAAAAAATATAAAAATGTAATGTTTTTAATAGATGAAGCTTATTTTGAATTTTCAGGTATAACAAGTTCTTCACTTGTTACAAAATACCCAAATATTTTAATTACAAGAACATTGTCTAAAGCATTTGCTATTGCTAATTTTAGATTTGGTTATCTTATTTCTTCAAAAGAAAATATTGATAATATTTCAAAGATAAGAAATCCTAAAAATATTACAACTTTAACTCAAGAAGCTGCTATTTGTGCTTTAAGTGATATTGATTATATGAAAAAATATGTTGAAGAAGTTTATAGAGCAAAAGAATATTTTATAAATGAATTAACTAAACAATATTCAGCATATATACAAGTTTATAAAAGTCATTCAAATTTTGTTGTACTTAAGTTTCAAAATTATGAAATGAAAATGGATTTTTATGAATATCTAAAAAATAATTCTATTTATGTTAGAATCTTATCTCAAAGTGCGTTATTAAATACAAGTTTAAGAATAACTATTGGAACTTTGAGTCAGATGAAACATGTATTAAAGATTATAGATAATTTTTTTAGAAATAAAAAACAAAAAAATACCGTAGAAAGTAATGATAAAATAGCTCTTTTTGATTTTTGCAATACTGTTGTTGATTTTTCAACAGCGGATGAATTTGTAAATTTTGTCAGAAAGAAAAAACGCTTGCCGTTAATGAATATAAAAAATAATTTTCGTAAATTTATTAATTTTCTAAATTTGACCAAGATTATTCAAAAATATACAGATAAACATGTGCATAAACTTTTATATCTGTCACAATTAAAAGGTTTGTCTAGAAGTGAAATTGAGTTTTTTGCAAAAGATTATTATGAAAAACGTATCAAACCCGGGTTTGTAAAAGAAACTATTCAAGAGATCTATAGATTAAAAAAACTCGGATATAAATTGTATGTTGTAAGTGGTGGATATGATGTTTATCTAAAATATTTTATAAAAGAATTTAATTTTGACGGTTTAATTTGTACAAAAATTGATTTTAAAAATGACAAAGTAACAGGATTTTTTGACGGGTATGATTGTTTGAATGACAATAAGATTATATTATTAAAAAAATATTTTAATAGTGAAAATTTAAAAAATTATAATTCTATTGCATATTCAGACAGCATTACCGATTTACCATTATTAAATTATTGCCAAAAAGGTGTTGTTATAAGTAAAAATAGCAGTGAAGAATGGGCAAAAGAAAATAATTTTGAGGAGATAATATGGTGCAAATAATGAAAAAAATTAAAAATACTATGTTATATAAAAAATATAAATTTTGGTGTAAATATATTTTAAAAGAAAAATTAAATGGACAAAAAAAATTAATAAAGAAAAGATATAAACAAAATTTTCAAAAAGAACTGGATTTAGACAATCCAAGAACTTTAAATGAAAAGATTCAGTGGCTAAAAATAAATGAAAGAGATGATTTTCATACTCTTGTCGCAGATAAATATAAGGTTAGAGAATATTTAAAAACATTTTCTGAACAATATCTTGTACCATTATTATTCCAAACTACAAATTATCAAGATATTAATGAAAAAAATATAACGACATTTCCATGTATAGTTAAATCAAATACGGGTTGTGGGTGGTATAAAATTTTAAGAACAAAAGAGGATGTAAATTGGGATGAATTGCGTGAACTTTGTAAAGATTGGATGAGTAGGAATTTTTATTATTACTCATACGAATGGCAATATAAAAATATAAAACCTTGTATTATTGTAGAAAAATTACTTTTAACAAAGGATAATAAGTTACCGAATGATTTTAAATTACATTTTATAAATGGTGATTTAAAATTTGTTTATTGTTCAATAGACAGAAGTGATAAAAATTATCGAAAAATATATAGCCCTAATTGGGAATTACTTGATTTTCAATGGCCAATAAAACAAATTAACAATGATAACTTTGAAGAAATATCAAAACCTGCATCTTTTGATAAAATGTTAGAAATTGGTAAAAAAATTGCGAAAAAATTCAAGTATGTAAGAATAGACTTTTATGATGTTGATGGCAATCTCTATTTCGGCGAGATTACTTTACACCATGGTGCAGGGTTTAATAAGTTTTCTGATGAAAAATATGATAAGTATTATGGAGCAATGTTAAAATTAAAATAAAGGAATATTAGAAAAATGAAACGAATATTAATTACAGGTGGAGCAGGTTTTATAGGTAGTCATTTATGTGAAAGATTGTTAAATGAAGGCAATGAAGTTATATGTCTTGATAATTTTTTTACAGGTTCAAAAGATAATATAAGACATTTGCTTGATAACAATAGATTTGAGCTTGTTCGGCATGACATTACGAAAGAGTATTATGCAGAAGTTGACCAGATATATAATATGGCATGTCCTGCTTCTCCACCACATTATCAATATAATCCAATAAAAACAATAAAAACATCTGTTTTGGGAGTTACCAATATGCTTGGTCTTGCCAAACGCTGCCGTGCAACAATATTGCAAGCATCAACATCAGAAGTTTATGGTAATCCACTTGTTCATCCTCAAACGGAAGCTTATTGGGGGAATGTTAATCCTATCGGAATAAGAAGTTGTTATGATGAAGGAAAACGATGTGCTGAAACTTTAATGATGGATTATCATCGTCAAAATAAAGTTGATGCCCGGATAATTAGGATTTTTAATACATATGGACCTAATATGGATCCAAATGATGGTCGAGTTGTTTCTAATTTTATTGTTCAAGCATTGCAGAACAAAGATATAACTATGTATGGTGATGGAACTCAAACAAGGTCTTTTTGTTATGTTTCAGATTTAGTTGATGGCATAATCAAAATGATGAACAATGAACAAAAATTTATAGGACCTGTAAATTTGGGAAATCCAAGTGAAAGAACTGTTTATGATCTTGCAAAATTGATTATAAAATTGACAAATTCAAATTCTCAAATTAAATTTCAGCCGCTACCTCAAGACGATCCGCTTCAAAGAAAACCTGATATATCTTTGGCTAAAGAAGAACTTAACTGGGAGCCAAAAGTTGATATTGAAGAAGGTTTATTAAAAACAATTGAATATTTTGCAAAAAAAATAGAAAAAGGAGTTTAATTATGCAACTTGTTGATTTAGAAAAAGAAAGTATAGATAAATTTAATGAACTGAAATCAATAATTGATGGTGTCATTTCCCAATCTCCAGAACAAGTTAACTTTTTATCATATTTAATAAAAAAATATAGACCTGTAAAAGTATTAGAGCTTGGAGTTGCATCAGGTGCCTCAAGTATTGTCATATTGAGTACATTAAAAGAAGTACTTAATAATTATCATCTTTACTCTTTAGATTATTTAAGTTATTGGTATGTAGACCCAAATAAAAAAACAGGTTTTTTAGTTGAAGAAAAAACACCTGAATTGATAGATAATTGGACTTTAAAAACAGGTGGTTTTTTTTGTAATTACGCCGATCAAATATGCCCTAATAATATACAAGATATAGATTTTTGCTTTATTGATACAATGCATATGCGTCCAGGTGAAATATTGGATTTTTTAATGGTATTACCTTATTTAAAGAAAAACGCTGTTGTTGTTTTTCATGATACTGTTTTACAAACATTTGGTGAAAAATATAAAAATCATGATGTCAATTGTATATTATATAGTGCCATTAAGGGAATAAAATATCAACCTTTAAAGGATGCTTCATATCCTTCAAACATCGGTGCAGTTATTTTAGATGAAAATATAAAAGAAAATCTTTATGATATATTTAGTTTGTTATTATTAAGTTGGTTTTATAAAATTGATGAAAATGAATATATACAAATATTACATCATTTTGAGAGACATTACGATTCTTGTTTGATAGAAATTTATAAACAAGCTTACTATTATAACAGTAGTTTAATAGATAAAAGACTAAAAAATGATAAATTGACAAATAAAGATATTTGTAAAATGTATAAGTATATGCTATTATCAAAGTTAGGGATAAAAAAATATAAAGAAAAATTAGATAAGTATAAAGAAAGAATTTGGGTTACAACAAAAAAAATAATTGAAAAGGAGTTAATTTTATCATGAAAGTATGTGTAATAGGGACAGGATATGTAGGTTTAGTAGCAGGAACATGCTTGGCGGAGATGGGCAATGATGTAATCTGTGTTGATAATAACCTTGAAAAATTGAGTCAACTTGAAAATGGTATTGTGCCAATTTATGAACCGGGTCTTGAAGAACTTATAAAAGTGAATGTGTCAGAGGGGAGATTATATTTTACCTCAAATTTAAAAGAAGCCGTTCAAAAATCCCTTGTTTGTTTTATTGCTGTTGGGACTCCTCAAGGTGAAGATGGTGAAGCTGATTTAAAATATGTTTATGAAGTTGCAAAAAGTATAGGAAAGTCAATAAATGATTATAAAGTTATAGTTGATAAATCAACTGTTCCTGTTGGGACAGCTGATGCTGTTACAAAAATTATTAAAGAACAAACAAACATTGAATTTGATGTTGTTTCAAATCCTGAGTTTTTGAAGCAAGGTGCTGCGGTGGATGACTTTTTGAAGCCTGATAGAGTTGTTATTGGTTCAAATTCACAAAGAGCAACTGAGATAATGCAGGAATTATATTCACCGTTTTTACGTACCGGTAATCCTGTTATTATTATGGATGTTAAATCGGCTGAAATGACAAAATATGCGGCAAATTCATTTTTGGCGGTTAAAATATCATATGCAAATGAAATAGCAAATATTTGTGAGCAAGTTGGTGCTGATGCTGAAATGGTGCGTATTGGTATGTGTTCAGATAAAAGAATTGGTTCGCAATTTTTATTCCCGGGATTGGGCTATGGAGGAAGTTGTTTTCCAAAGGATGTGAAAGCACTTCTTAAAACTGCAAAAGATAATAATTGTGATTATCAACTTCTTCAAGCAGCTGACGATGTTAATAAAAAACAAAGACAGGTATTTATTAATAAAATTTTAAATAAATATGGTAATGATTTAAGTGAAAAAACATTTGCAATTTGGGGATTAGCTTTTAAACCCAAGACTAATGATATGAGAGAAGCACCTGCTATAACTATCATTAATGCTTTGCTTGAAAGAGGAGCAAAAGTTCAAGCTTATGACCCAAAAGCAATGGATAGTGCAAAAGAAATTTTTAATAATAAAATAACTTATGCCAAATCTTCTTATGATGCTTTAAATAATGCAGACTGCATGCTTTTGCTTACTGAGTGGAATGAGTTCCGTCGTCCTGATTTTGATAAAATTAAGTCATTGATGAAAGACTATGTTATTTTTGACGGACGTAACCAGTATAATTCAAAACGATTAATAGAAAAAGGGTTTGAATATTATCAAATTGGAAAACAAATACAAAATTTATTAGTTAATATTTAATTTTAAAAATTTAATAAAAAAATATAAATTTTTTATTAGTTGTCAAAGATTTTTTGGAATATTTCCTCTAAATTTTGCTTATCATTAATATTTGATGGGTCACCAATTATGTGAAACGATTCTTTTGAGGTTGAGGGTGAGGGGTTGTTTTTGATTATGATTAATTTTGTTATCTCGTCAGAATGTATATCGAATTTATAATAGTCAAAAGTGCCATCATTCTTTTTAAATCTTAAATAGTTCCATGCAGGTCCGCTGTTATCACAGGCTATAGCTTTTATGTTCTGATTTTCTGAATTATTAATTAAATCCATAACAAGTAATGCTCTATGCCTGCAAACTCCAAGACCATATAACAGCCCATTATAAGTACTATCAAAAATTTGGCATGAATCTTTGTCTTCTATATCACCAACAATAGTTTTTTGTAAAATATTATCATTATCTTTAGGATAGATATTATTATTCATATAATATTGTATTGCTTCAATTATATTGTAAGCATTATTATTTATATCAGATATATCATTATAATTATTTAATCTTTTTTTAAACTCATTTTGATATTGATTTTTTAATTCTTCAACTTTTGTGTTGTCTGTATTATTATTAATTGTCTCTAAAATTTTATCAATATTATTTCCGTTATCTTTATATTTTTCCAGCAATTTAATTATTGTATGTTTTTTGCAAATTATGTCATTTTTTTCATTTTTTAGTGTTTCTTCAAGTATTTTTGTATCAGAGTCTATATCTTTTCCAGATTCACTTATTTTTTTATTTATCAAATCTATATTTAATTTTTTTATATTCTTTTCGAATTCTTTTCTCTCATTTGAAGTTTCTTCTTCAAAATAGGTTTCTAAAAATTTGCAATAATTTTCTATATTCTCAATTTGATTTTCTATTGAAACATTTTTTAAATTAATAAGCTGTTTATAATGTTTCCCCATGCATTCTATAATATTAGAAAATAAATCTGTATTATTTTCTAAAGATTTTTCTTTTATTAAGTTATTCAAAGCAACAATGTTATTTTTTATTGTTTCTTGGGATAATGAAGGATTGTTTAAGGCATCTTGAAATTTTTGAATAGGATTATCATTTACAATATCAGATGTTTTGGGTAGACTTTTTTGAACTTTTTTACCATTAAAATATAGTCCACAAATTATAGTTGCTGCTGTAATACCTAAAATAGCTGAAATAGTTAAGTTTCTTTTTCTTTTTTTTGACTTATCGTTTTGTTTGTTATTGTCCGGATTTGAAGTTATATAAATATCATGGTTAACACCAAAGGATAAACTTTTTGGAGTTTGAGAATTACTTTTTTTGTTCTCACAATTATAACTATTATTAAATTGTAATTTATTCACATTCATACCTATTTATATAAAAATACGTCAAAAAAAAATTTGACGTATTTTTATATAAATATTAACAAAAATTTACATTTTATATGTTACATTTATTATCTTTTTCTTTCTCAATCCACACATAAGTTTGATTAAAAGCATTTTTAAAAGGATTATAATTAAAATTTTTGTTAATAAAAGGATTTATAGCTTTATTATCAAAGTCCACAATTTCTCTCAATATTATTTTAAAATAGTTATAAAAATTCATAAAATTAAAAATTTCCACTTTAAATACAAATTCATTATGCATTTTTTTTTACTAAATAAAATTAGCCAAATGGGTTAAATTTATTTTTTTTTTGTAGTATAATATTTTAAGATATAAAAAATTAATAGTTGCAATATTAAAGAAAAACTTGTATACTAAACATGGGTTTTAAGCAGGGAGATTAAGGCTTGGTTGATAATAGCTCTTCTTTTAAGAATGTAGGTATGTCAGGTGTGAACTTTAAGGATGCACAAAGTAATACAGGAAAATTAAGTGATGAAAAGATGGGGTCAGAAGCTCAATACTACGCACAAAATGAAGAAGAAGATGAAAATGAGGAACAAAATGAACAGATTCCACCTTATGTAGATAGAAGTGCACAATTAAATGCCTCCTTAAATTCTCTTGCAATGATGAATGTTATAAATGTTTTAAAAAAGGGACAGGATAAGGAAAAGTTTTTAAAAGAGATAAGTTTTAGAAAGGAAGAAGTAAAAAGTGTTGAAAGTGATGAAGAATAATTTAAGAAAAATTTTATTATCTTTTTTAATTTGTTTTATTAGTTCATTATTCATAAATGCATATGCATTTAATGATATGGACAAAACACACTGGGCTTATAATTATATTACCCAGCTTGAAGAAGATGGTGTTGTTGTTGGATATCCTGACGGAAGTTACAAGCCGGAGCAATTTGTTACACGTGCAGAGTTTGCAACAATGGTTGTAAAAGCGTTAAATCAAGGAGACTATGTTGTAAGTAATGTTGCTAATTTTTCAGATGTTGATGAAGGTTTTTGGGGTTGGGATAATATACAACGTGCTAATGACTTAGATATAATGAAAGGGTTGCCAAACGGAACATTTTTACCTCAGGATCATGTATCAAAAGCTCAAGCTATTGCAATTGTTGTAAGTTCTTTAAATACAAAAGAAATGACAGAAAGTGAAGCTAAAGATATTTTAAATGAATCATATTCTGATGTGGATAATGTTGAAAGCTGGGCTTTAATTCCTACAGGTAAAGCTAAAAGCATGGGACTTATTGTTGATACTCCTGGATTTGAAGGAAAATTATCTTTAAATGAAAATGCAACACGTGCTGAATTAGCAGCTTATCTATCAAAAATGATTGAATGGACAAAAAAAATACCAAATGAAAAAATTGAAGAAACTATGAAACGTCGGGCTGATAGTGGCTATGTTGTTCAAGGAGTTCAATTTGATGGAAAGTATGCTATAATACCTAAGGGAACTTTATTGCCTGTGGCTATGAATCAAAAGGTTTCTACACAAACGTTTAAAGATACACAAGAACTTGGCGGATATTTGCCTCAAAATATAATTAGTGAAGATTATTACTTGTTACTTGATGAAAAATCACAAATTTATGGTCAGTCACTTAAAGTTAAAAGAGCATGGTTATTTATTCGTAATGGTAAACTTGTTATTGAAACACGTAATATAAGAACTCCTATACCACAAGTTTCTTATTTCTGGGCATTATCTGAGCAGTTTCCAACATATAAGTCAAGTTTTACTGAATTTTTAAGGAAAATTTTTAAAGGTGCCAAAATTGAAGTTCAAAAAGATGAAGTTATTAATGTTAAACTTCTTGAAGATATACGTATTGATTTAACAACTGGAAAAATCGTACACTATTAACAATAAATAAATGAAATCAATTATTTATCCAAAAGTAAAAGGTGAAATATTAAAATATTTCACCTTTTATTTTTGTTTTTCTCTATTTTCTAAATTAGTTTCAAATTCTTTTAATGTTTTTTCTCCAACCAGTTTTTCAAGTGAACTTCTTTTAAACATAAAGTCTGATTTTGCTTTTTCATAATTATCACAAGCTGTTTTATAATAAGCATCAGCAATAAGTATATGGGATTTATCATTTAAATTAACTGCTTGATTGTATCTTTTATTACGATATTCAAGTGTAGAATTTGAAAGTTTTAATTGATTATATGCACCCATATAATCGAAATAATTTTTAGCAAGTTTTTTTTGAAGTTCATCAATTTTTCTCATTAAAACGATCATATCTGCATCTGTAACTTTTGTATATTTATAATTTAAATCGTCATTTGTGACACTTAATTGCCCTAGTAAAGCACCTGAAGCTATTGCAGCTGTTGATATAAATGGATCTCCAAGTCCCATCCCGGCAATTGATGTGAAGCTTGCAAGTGGTTTTATAATTTTTTTTACCATTGTTTCATCCTGTTTGCCGCCATCAGGATTGGACAATTTATATATTGCAAATTTTATTGATTCACTTAAGGATGCTGCACCATTCCATAATAATTGTAAATCACTTATAGTATCAGATTCGTTATCTTCAAGAATACAAGTTATTTCATCTGATATATTTTTAAGTGATAATTTTGTTAAATCTAACTGTTTTTTTCGGGTAATTTTACCATGTAGTTCTTTTAACTGAGTATTTTCTACTTGTTTATATCTACTTTCTATTTTATCATTTGTTCCGACTCTATAAAAATTAGGTTTAATAACTTCCATATCATCCAAAAGAACCTGGGCATGGACTTTATTTATATTGATTAACAAAATTATAAATAAAATCATTTTTTTATTCATATATATAAACCTTTATGTTTTTTCAAAAATTTCAGTGTTAAATTTATACTGATATAAATTTAACTTACTTATAGCCTTACTTCCTGCAAGCCTTTGTAAATTATACTGGTATATTTTTGCATTATTTAATAATTGTGTTTCTTCAATTAATAAATCATCGTATAAAGATGATGATATTGTAATTTCAAGTTCATCTTTATTTTGAATTGCGTTATGGTAGTTTTTATTATATAAAAGTAACTTTTCTCTTAAAGCTAGAAGTTGTTGAAGAGTAATTTTATAATTATAATAATTAGAAACGATATCATCCTGAAGGGTTTCAATCATTGAAGCAAGTTCAATTAATTCTGTATCAGTTAATGTACTTTCTTTTGGCATAGCGTCTCTATTAATAAAATTTTGTGCTAAACGTCCAGTAGCAAAAGATGCTGACTGGATTAATGAATTTGACCCCATAAGAGAAGGAAGATAAGCAGCCCCTGTTATTAAAGCACTAAGTGTCTTTGCCATAAGTGAGGATTGCATCCTATGTTGTGATTGTGGTGTTAATATCTTGTGTAAAGCAAATTTTATAACTTCATTTCGTTCAACTGTTGCATTCCATAAAAGTTCAATATCTTCAAAATCTTTATTTTTTTGAAGTTCAATAAGTTCATTTAACTTATCATCATCTATATTTAATTTTAAAACATCATTTGATTTCTTTATACTTTCATTATACTTAATTTTGTGTTGTTCTACATCATTCAATATAATTTCTTCGGAAAAAGCAAAACAACTAAAATATGTAAAACTTAGAGTTAGAAATAATAAAGATACTTTTTTTACACAATAATAATTCTTCATATTTAAGTTATAGCATATAATTTTTTGAGTATCAATTTAATTATATACGATTTTCCCAAACTCCACCTTTGCGATCAACAACAGCATCATAGCAACTCCATATACGAAAAATACCTGTTAAACCAAGAAGTGCATGACAGCCACATTTTTCAGCAGGTTCGTCATTCATAAGTTGACCTATGCCGGGCCATATAAGCAAAGATAAAGCACCGGCACCAATAGTTTTAGGTGTAACTTTTCCATTACGACCGTGTGTACCGGCAAATGACATTTGTATATTAAATAATAAAACTGTTACTAACATTAATGAGGCAATAATTTTTTTCATACATTTCCCCTTAAATCTTATCCTTAATGAGTATAATTGTATCTATAAATAGCTATAAAATCAAGTTATATTTTTTTTAAAATATCAAATGCAGCTGCTTCTCCAGTTTGAAAAGCAGATATTTGTACTCTTAGTGCACTTTGAGCTTCAAAATCAGCACTTAAACAACGTCCTGTAGTGTACAAATTTTTAAATTTTTTAGATTTTATACTCTCGATAGGCAAAAAATATTCAATGTTTTTATGTTCTATTTTTATATCATTATTATGTATATCTATTGGGTAATTTGAATTGAGAATTTCATTTTTAAAATGTTTTGATTTAAGCATATCTTCTTTTTTATAAATATACTCTCCTTCAATCATATTTGAAACTCTAATACCAAGTGAATTTGCAATTTCACTTATATATGCATTTTTAAAGCCTGGAATGTATTTTCTACAAAATACAAATATTTTGTATATTTTTTTTCGTCCTTCAATTAATGCAAGACTTTTATTTTTAATAGATTTATTATCGGTAAATATACGTGGACAATTAAAGGCAATAGCATTTTTTCTATTTGCGACTGTAAAAATTTGAAAATAAGATATATCTTCTTGATCTAATATTTTTTCTTCAAGTGCTTTTTTAAAAATATTATTAAATGACCAGTTATCTTTGGTATCAAATGTATAAGCAGTGCTTAAATGTATATCATTATTAATTTTGTATACTGGTTCATTTATTTCTGATTTACGATATTTTTTTATATATTTTGATAATTTACTAATATCAACATTTTCGACAATAAAACGTAAAGTAGAATATTGATATTTATTATCTGTATTAATTTTTGTACAACCTGATATCATACTTAATGCACCATCACCTGTGGCATCAATAAAATATTTTGCTTCATATTTATATGCTTTTATTGAAAATTGTTTTATAACATCACAATAATTCTTATCGAGATATACCGATAAAAAATTATTGTTTTTCATTTCTTCATTTAAAGAACTATTTAAATTGAGTTTATATTGTTCAGGAATTTTACAACAAGTATCATTAAAATATTGAGATAAATAAATATTTAAAGAATAACAACAATTTTCATGATAGTCTTTGTTGATAAATTTTGAGTTATTATTTTCTTTTATTTTGTTTTTTGACTTTTTAATTTTATCATTATATGTCTTATCGGTATATAATGATAAAATTTTATCTTCATTATAATAATTTCGACATGAATATTTAGTTTCAATTTGTTTTATATTTTCTATATCATAATTTGTAGGTATTATGCCAACAGCTAATATTTTATCGTTCAATTGATAAGAAGAATTAACAAATGTATTATAATAAATTGTGCAATTTACTTCGTTTAGCATTTCTTCAAATACAATTTTACACAATTGAGGTTCCATCCAAAAATCATTATTATTCATAGGAAAAGTTATTTGTGCATTATATTTTTTTAATTTGATTAATAAATCGTCTAAAAAAATAGAATTTATACTCTGTGATGTTTTCATAGAAGGAATAACAAGGGAAGATGTAATTGCACCTCCTAAATAAGATTCTTTTTCAATAATTAAAGTTTTTAATCCATTTTTTGAAGCTACATATGCAGCTGCTATGCCTGATACACCGCCTCCGCATACTATTACATCATATTTTTCCATTTTTTAGTTCCTTTATGTTGTTTTATATAACTACTTGTTGACATAATATGTGAATTATTTTTTATATATAGTTCTCTATTAAAAATGATTTCTTTATCTTCTAAATTTAAATCCTTATCATGAAACATAACACCGCATCTAGTTTTTAACAAGCCCAATTCATACTCATTTAAAGGATATTTTATTAAATCTTTATTTAGTGAAGCTAATGTACCAATAATTTTATTTTCTTTGTTTAGTATATTTCCAACAAGAAAACCATTATTAAGTAATGCATGTCTATAACTTGATGAAATAGAATAAGTTATAAGTTTACTTTCAAAATGCATATATTTTTTTAAATGTTGAATAAATTCATAAGTCCATAATTTTGGTGATTTTAAAGGAGTAAATGCATCTAAATATATAATATCATATATTGCTTTATTTTCTTTAAGAAAATTACGAGCATCATCAATAATATATGTAATATTAATTTGCTTTAATAATTGGTTTAATACTTTATTTTTCATACATGTTGAATTATATTGATAATATATATTATGTAAATTCAAAGAATCTTTGTAAGAATAGAGATTATTATCTAAATAATCATAATAATATTTATTCTTACACTCAGAAATAATAAATTCACAAAATTCTTGTTTAAATTGTTTTAAAATGAAGTAAAAAGTTAAATCCTTTGTACTAACATTATATTGTGGGACTTTTACAAATGGTGATAGATAAACCAAATTTTGATTAGGCTCAATACTTGTTATATATATTTTTTTATTTGTATTTTCAAAATTTCTAATAAATTCATTAATCGCAGTTTTTGTATTGTATCCAATGCCATAGCAAATATCTAATACTTTAATTATATCATTTTTGAAATATAATTCTTTGAAATTTGATGGTAAAAAAAATTTTTCATAACTTTCGCTATAAGCTCCGCTTGAAGCATGGTAAATATCATCTACTTCTTTATTATATAAACCAAGAGAAGCATCATTTGTTATTCTAAAATCTATATTGTTCATAATTTAATTATAACAATAAAATTTTTCTATAAAGGCTTAAATATTTTATCAATATAATTCTAAAAGATATAATTATTATTTTACTTAATTTTTATTTTTTATCTATATCTGTTAGTTCTTTTTCTGAAATTTTTTGTATTTCTTTAAACATAACTTCATATACTCTGCTATTTTTTAAATCGCTATGTTGATTTAAAAAATCAGTAATAATTTGTTGAGAACCACTATTTATTATGTTAATTAAATCATTATATAAACTGTCTATATATGTATGATTATATATATATTTATTTACGCTTATTCCTCTGTGAATTTTTTTATCTTTATTATAAATTGCAGCGTCTTGATTTAATAGTCCAAAAGAAAGCATTTTAAAAGTTTCTTCTATATATCCAAGTTGTTTTTTATCAAATTTACCTTGTATAAATTTTTCAACTAAAGAGTTATAAAACACATTCCTTTGTTTTGATTTTTCTATATATTCGTTTTTGAGTTTATTAATTTTTGTGTTATCTAGATTAAAAATAACTGCCTCTTTTTTATCTCTTTCTGTTAGTTCTTCACTATGAAAACGAAGTCTTTTAGCGTTTAAATCATCAATTATTTTTTGAAAAGAATTAATTCTATTTTCTATTTTTGCTTTTTGGTTTTCAGATTCTTTTGAACCTTCTGATTCATCAGATTTTTCATTTTTTGGGGAGCTTTCAATTTTTATAAATTCTTCTAATTCTTTAATCATTTCCTCAAGTTGTTTTATTTGGTTTGTTAAAGATTCAATTCTTGATTGAGAATCAGAATATTCAAGAGTATCTTTAATAATATATTCAGGGGATTCTTCCGGTGTTTCAATTTTAGTTTTTACCTTTACAAAAAAGCCAGTAGTTTTTCCAGCAAAATTAACTTGTTTTTCTATTTCAAATTTATTAACTACAAGTTTTGAGTCACGTTGTACTATAATTTCGTGTTCATAACCATATGATTGTTGCTGATCTAAAGTATCAACATATATAGCGTGAGAATCTTTCGGTAACATAATATCCCATAACATACCATTACTTCTTTTGACATAATCTACAGCTGTTTCTTGATCAATAGATGTTGACATAAACCGTTCTTGTGTAGCTGTTAAAACATTTTCCGCATATTTGGCATTTAATTTATCGATAATTTCTGATGCTTTTTGGTAACTTTCACTTGTCTCATTTTCTTTTGCCTCATTTAACAAATCATTTACATAATTAATCCATTCTCCTGGTTTTTTTGCTTCTCCATCTATGCCATCCAATGAAATAGGAGCAATATCACGACTTAATATACCTGTACCTTCACCTCTATAAACATGAATTTGATTTGGTATTTTTTGATTTTGAAGAACTTGTGTTAAAGTGTTAATATGGTCTATATTTTCTTCTAAACAAGCTTTATCAACTTTGTTATCTGTCAAAGATTTATCATTTTTTTTATTGCTTAATATTCCGTTTAAATCATTTGAATGATTTTTATATGCTAAAACTGAATCTAGTTTTTCTTTATTAAAATTCTCTATTGGGAATGTTGCTTCGATAATCGTTTCCATTGTATGGGGGTCTATTTGTTGAATCTTCTCATCATTATAATTTGACCCAATAAAAGAACAGAACATATAGAATGAAATCGGGTTATTTTTAAAATCATTAGTATATTTTCCGTCACATGAATTCATTACCGCTTTCATAATATTTTTTTCTGGCTTTTCTAATATAAGGGTAGGCATATTTTCTCTTTTAACCCCAGTAGTATAATATTTAAAAAAAAGATTAAATTTAGATTCTTTTAGTTTATTTAATGCTCGAGCACTTAATATTATTTTACCTGTTTTATCGTAACCATATTGCTTTTTTATAAATTTTGTTAACTCTTTATCACTTAATTTTTTTCCATTTTTTTTTAGTTCATATATAGAATTTGACATATCTTCTTCAGATTTATTTGGCAAATAACTACTAAAAAGCGATCTTATATTTTTTAATAATGTTGGTTTTGATTTTTGAACTGAAGTAAATGTAACAGTATCTTTTCGTTTTTGAGACATTGCTGGAATATACGTATCCTTCTGAGAGCCATCTGTTCTTGTTTTACCTCCAATTTCTTGCATTTTTCCAAAACCATTAACTCCATTTGTCATAATTTATACCC
Organism: Candidatus Gastranaerophilales bacterium; assembly: GCA_944322675.1. GTDB lineage: Bacteria > Cyanobacteriota > Vampirovibrionia > Gastranaerophilales > Gastranaerophilaceae > UMGS1477. The sequence goes on from CALUPO010000003.1 coordinate 55,384, forward strand.
CTTAATTTATATTATTTTATACTACATAGATAATCGGTAAAAAAAATTAAATCTTTAGATATTTTTTTAAATTATTAAGATATGTTAAATTTAATATCTATTTTTTTCTTTTATATTTATTGGTAAAATTATTAAAATATAGTAAACTTTAAGTAAGTTTTTATATATTAAAATGGAGTTAAAAATGTCACTTTCTAATTGCAAAAAATGTGGCAAGTTGTTTAAAAAAAAAATCGTGATATATGCGATGCTTGTTATGAAGCTCAAAATAAGCTAGCTGAAGAAATATGTAATTATGTTTTATCTTTAAATAGTGAAAATGTTTCCATGACAGATATTATAGAAAAATTTAATATTAATTCAAGAGAATTTGAAACACTTTTTAATAGTGCTAAGTTTGTACAAATAAGTGATATACTTACTGTCAAATGTATTCGCTGTGGTAATGAGTTTAAACCTGGTCGTAAAACCGGTTTTTATATGTGATAATTGTATAAAAAAACTAAAAATATAATATATTATTCTTTATCATGATTTTTAATATAATTTTGAATTATATCTTTTTCTAATTTATTAATAAAGTTACCACAATTTTATTATACAGGTAGTATATATAAAAAATTTAATTTTATAAATTACATTATCAATATGTTTCATATAGAAACATATTGATAATGTATAAATATTACTAAACTTTAATTATTATGACGATTTTCATCATCTTTTAAATATTTGCATATTTCTTCTAGTCTATTATTTTCCATTGCATCAACTAATGTTTTTATATTATTGAATTTATTTAGAGCAAACCCTATTTCTGCTTTCAAAACACAGTCATTACATAATCTATAATCGCCATATCTAATTGAACCGGCAAGTGTTTGATTTTTACCACAACAATCACAATCAAAAAAATCATTTAAAATGTTAGGATTTTCCTCAATATCATCAAGTTTCATTTGATTTACAACTTGTTGCATTTCTTCAATAATTTTTATTTGTTCACTTTTATCCATAATCATATTATAATTTAAAAATGAAAAATAATCGAGATAGCTATACAAATTCAAAGCGTGATGCTTGGATTGAAATAAATTTAAGTGCAATTGAGCATAATGTTTGTGAATTTAAAAAATTTTTAAAAAATGATTCAAGGCTTCTGGCAGTAGTTAAAGCTGATGCTTATGGTTGTGGTGCTTGTATGATATCAAGTACACTTTTTGCAACAGGGGTATCAATGCTTGGTGTTGCTTCAATTGATGAAGGCATGCAATTGCGACAGGCAAAAATTGATGCTCCTATTTTAATTTTAGGGGCATGTCCTACATGGGCTTTTGAATTTGCAGCTAAGAATAACATTATGATTTCTATTTTTGAAGAAAAACATTTAGAAGCTGCAAAAATGGTTTATATTAAATCTAAAATTAAACCCAAAGTGCATATTAAAATTGATACCGGAATGAATCGTATTGGTGTGGACTGTTCAAATGCTATTGATTTTATAAAAAAAGTACAAAGTGCTGAATATGTTGATTTAAAAGGTATTTTTACACATTTAGCTTGTGCTGAAAATGAAATGAAAACAAAAAAACAAATTGAGTCATTTAATTTAATAATTGATAATATTGATAAAAAAAATCTTGATATTCATTTTCTTAATACAGCCGGTATTTTAGCTTATAATGATACAAAAAATTATAATCTTGCACGTCTTGGAATTGGAATTTATGGGTCTATTCCTGAACTGCCTTTGAATAAAGAAATAAATATAAAATTAAAAAATGTTTTATCATTAAAAGGTCGTATTGTTAATATTCATATAGCACATAAAAATGATGGTGTTAGTTATTCACATACATTTATTGCAAAAAATGATATTAAAATAGCCACAATACCTATTGGTTATGCTGATGGTGTTGATAGAGGATTATCAAATAAAATATATGGTATTTTAAATGGTAAATTAGTTAAACAAATAGGAAATATAACTATGGATCAGATGATGTTTGATATATCAAATATTGAACATGTTCAGGAAGGAGATATTATTACATTGTTGGGTGAAGATAATAATTTACAACTTACAATTCAAAATTGGGCACAGATTTTAAATACTATTGATTATGAATTATTATGTCGTTTAAAAGTTAGGCTTTCACGTGTTTATACAAGATAATATTTTAAATGTTAATTTTTGTAAATTTATTTTTTATTAAAATTACTTGTAATAATAAGTGTTTTGAGGACATTTTAAAAATCTTTATAATTTCTTTACATTTTTAATAGCAAATTTTTTTTTTACATGAGTTATACAAATAGTTGTATTATGTTTTGTGAAAGTGAAATTATGAGTTTATCTATTAACAATTTTAGCAGTAATGAAAATAATAAGTATAAAAATAAAAAAGAGATTGTAAAATATAATAATAACAATAATAATCTAACTCATAAACAAAGCTTTGGAGGTGCAGCAGATGCTTTAACATCTGTTTTTAAATGGTGTGCTAACAATCCTGTTGGAGGTGTAGTCGCTATTGATATAATTTCAACTGATATTCCAAGGACTTATGTTGATTTAAAAACAGCTGGTCCGGCTGCAGCCGTTGAAACAATAAGAAGAGAATTTTCTGGTACTTTTGTTGACTGTATAATGCCAGGATTTATTGTTTTGGGAGCAGGTAAGCTATTAAATCCGTTATTTATGAAAAAATTTAATACAAACATGACATCTTCCTGGGCAAGTGAAGAAGCTTTAGATAAATTATCTTCGGTTATTAAAGCAAATAAAAATAATAAAACCTCTAATTATGTTTCAAATATTATGAAGAGTCTAAGTGGTTTAGACACTAATAAATGGGTTGATTTTTCTTCTAAAATTCCCAAAAATAAAATGGATGAAATTATAAATCAAATTACAAGTATAATTGATAATGATAAATTAAGTAGTAAAGAAACTAAAAAAGCAATAAATGAAGTTTATAAAAAAATATGTAATGAAACAAATTGTTCAAATGCAATTAAATTTAAAGGCGATGTAAAAGAATATGGAAGTAATCTTTCTGATTTACTTCGAGATATGGTTGATTTAGGAAGAAAATTCAAAAATAAAAAAGTTAGTTCAAATCTTGATGATTTTATAAAAAGCTCAAAAAAAATGTTAACTGCAAAAAGTATTATAGGACTTGCAATCACACTTCCTATAGCAATGTCAATGCAGGCTATAAATAGATATTTAACACGAAAAAAATACAAAGTTGAAGGAGCCCCCATTTATAAAGATTTTGAAAAAGGAAATTCTAATCATAAAAAAATGGATGAAAAAGAAAAGAAGAAGTTTTTTGGTGAGAAAATATTAGCATCCATTGCAATGACAGGACTTGCTGCTTTATCATTACAGAAGAAACCAAGTTTAAAAATGTTGCAATTTAATGGTTTATTCCCTTCAATGGACCAGTGTCGAATTATTTCACTTGCAACTTTTATAAGCAGGTTGTTTTCTTCTGAAGATAGTAATGAACTTCGTGAAGCATTTATTCGTGATGCTATATCATTTAGTGCATTTTACTTTATGGGAGATTATGTTTCAAAAGGAACTGCTTCATTAATTGAAAAATATAATAAAGATGTGAAATTATTAAATCGTTTTAAAACAAGTTCAAAAAATGATAATATATTTAATAAATTTAAAGTTTGGGCTAAAGGTACAGACTTGAAATCATTTGATGAAATTAAAGGAAAAAAAGCAACAAACTTAAGAAGTGTTGCACAAGCAGCAGGTGTTGCATTTTCACTTATAACTCTTGGTATCATTTTGCCTATTTATAATAGAAAAATCACTGAAAAAAAAGTTAAACAGCAAAAAGAAATGGATGCGAATTCTAAATAAGATTGGTATTATAAAAATAAATAGTTTTTTGGTAGAATATATTTATGAAAAAAATTGAATTATTATCTCCGGCTAAAAATTTAAGTAATGCAATATGTGCTATTAATTATGGAGCTGATGCAGTTTATATAGGTGCTAATGCTTTTGGTGCAAGAGCCAATGCATCAAATAACTTAAGTGATATTTCTAAACTTGTTGATTATGCTCATAAATTTAATGTAAAAGTGTATGTAACACTTAATACTATTTTAAATAATGATGAAATAAAGAAAGTTCAAGATTTGATAAATAATTTATATGATGCAAAAATTGATGCTATTATTTTTCAAGATATGGGATTGTTTGAACTTGACTTGCCACCTATAAAGTTATTTGCTTCTACACAATGTAACAATATTAATTTAGAAAAAGTAAAATTTTTAGAACAGTGTGGTGTTTCAAGGATTATTCTTGCCCGTGAATTATCACTAAAACAAATAGAAAATATATGTAGAAATACAAATTGTGAAATTGAAACATTTATTCATGGGGCTTTATGTGTTTCATATTCGGGTCAATGTTATTTAAGTGCTTTTAATGGTAAAAGAAGTGCAAATCGTGGAAATTGTGCTCAGGTATGTAGGAAGAAATATTCTTTAATTAATGAAAATGGAGAAATTATTTCAAAAGATAAATATTTATTATCTTTAAAAGATCTTAATGCTTCAGATTATATTCAAAAATTAATAAATGTAGGTGTTACTTCGTTTAAAATTGAAGGAAGACTTAAAGATGAAAATTATGTAAAAAATGTTGTATCTTTTTATCGACAAAAAATTGATTCTATTATTAATAAAACTCAACGACCTTCTTATGGAATAATAAATTTGGATTTTGTACCTGATTTAAATAAAACATTTAATCGTGGGTATTGTAGTTATTTTTTAAGTGGTAAACGTGAAAATATTTCTAACATTTATACACCAAAATCCTTAGGAGAAGAAATAGGTACAGTTTTATCTGTTTGTGATAATTATTTTACTATTGATAATAATATTTTAAATAATGGAGATGGTATTTGTTTTTATGATGAAAATAAAAATTTAACCGGCACAAATATCAATCAAATTGTGGAGAATAAAGTTTATCCAAATAATATGGACAAAATCAAAAAAGGTACTTTTATTTATCGCAATTTTGATATTGCATTTGAAAAAATATTAAAACATAGTAAAGTTAAACGTAAAATTCCATGTGAAATTACTGTTGAAAAAGTAGATAATGACTATGAATTTAAAGTACGTGATGAGTGTTTTTGTTATTCATTAACTATTAAAAATAAATTTGAAAAAGCTAAGAATATTTATCAAGGTATGCAGGCTATTATTAATCAGTTATCAAAATCATCTGATTATGGCTTTTTTGTAAAATTTGTATTTATTAATTTATATGAAATACCATTTATACCTATTTCAAAGTTAAATGAAATAAGGCGTATGTTATTTGAAGGATTTATAAAATACAGGTTGAGTAAATATAATTATGAAACAAAACAAATAAAGAAAACAAATCATCCTTATTTAAAAAAAGATATTTCATATAAAGAAAATGTTTTTAATGATTATGCAGAAAAATTTTATTTAAGGCATGGAGTTAAAAATATTGAAAAAGCTTTTGAAACAAACTTTGATATAAATAAAAAATATGAGCTTATGAGAACAAAATATTGTATTTTACATGCTTTAAATATATGCAAGAAACAAACAAAAGATACTAAAAATTATTTTTTAATTGATGATAAAAATAAAAAATACGAATTACAATTTGACTGTAAAAATTGTGAAATGAGTATATTAAATACAAACTAAGCATTAAATTTTAATAAACGTCTTAAATTACTTTTTATTGCAGTTAATTCATTTTTATCTTCAATAATATTTAAAGCGTCCTTCAAAACTTTTATGGCATCTTCATCATTTTTAAGATGTTCATATATTAAACTTAAATTTAAGTATATTTCGGCTGTTTGTTTAGGTTCAATTTTTATTGCTAGTTTTAAATAATAAATTGCTTCTTCAAATTTATTAGTTAAATAAAATATAATTCCCATATTATAATTTGCATCAAAAGAACTTGGGAATGATTTCAAGGCTTCAAGACAATGATATTTAGCTTGAGTATAATTTTTTATTTTCTTGTAACACTTCATAAGCCGATAGTTTGCATTATAATTTGTTGTGTCAAAAATAAGTATTTTTTTATATACTTCAATAGCAAATTCAATACAATCAAAATTTAGATTGAATTGCTCATTATATTTCTGTTCAAATGAAATGCCAAGATCTAACAAATATTCCAAAGTTTTATAATCTTTTGGATTTATTGTTTTTAATATAAGTTCCATTGCTCTTTCAAATTTTCTTAAATGAGCCAAAGCATAAGATAAAGAAATATAAATATTTATATCTTCTTTAATGTTTAATGTTTTTTCAAAATGTTCAACAGCCTTTTCATAATTTTGTGTATTTTCATAACACAAAGCCAAATTGTAATGTACATCAGGATTTTGAGAATCAATTTTTAAAAATTTTAAATAATAATTAATAGCTTCATTAAATTCAAATGATAGTTGAAGATTTAAAGCATAATTATAAAGACAATCCAGATCACCCGGTCTTATATAATGTGCTTTTGAGAAACATTTAGAAGCTAAAAAATATTTTTTTTCATTATATAAATCAACACCCTTTTCATATAATTCTTCAAAAGATGCAAAAAATATAGGAGTATCTAGTAAATCCAAAAATTTTAACCATAGAATTTGATAATCTATATGTGATAATCCTATAAATTTATTTTTAAATTTAAGCATATTGAATATATTCATAGTATTATTTTAATATAAAAAGTGATATTATACAAAATATTAAAGGAATATAAATGTTTGAATATTTATGTGGTAAGCTTGTTGCTAAATATGAAAAAACATATAAAAATGCATATATTGTGTTGGAAACAATGAATATTGGATACAAAATTATAACAAATAATAGAGTTATTGATGAATTAAGTGAAAAAGATAACATTATAAAAATATATATATCATTATTACATAAAGAAGACCAAATGATGCTATGTGGTTTTACAAAAAGAGAACAAAGAGATATTTTTGATATTTTACAAAGCGTTTCAGGTATTGGAATGAAAGTGGCTTTAGAACTTTTAAATGAGTTTGATTATCGTGATTTAATTTCGTATGTATTAAGTGATGACTATAAAACTATATCAAGAACAAAAGGTGTTGGTATGAAGTTAGCTCAGAAAATAATTATTGAACTTAAAGATAAACTTATTGACTATAAGTTAGATGATGAATTTGTTAATTTAAAATGTGAAACTATGCCAAATTTATGTGAAATTTCAAATATCTTAATTACACTTGGATATAATAAAAATGAAATTGAAAAATCTTTTAATTATTTATTAAAAAATAAAAATGATTCTTTAAAAAACTCAAATGATTTGCTAAAAGAAGTTTTAAATTATTTATCACAGGAAGGGGAATAAGTTTTATGAAAATATTATTTGCATCAAATGAAGTTGCACCTTTTTCAAAAGCAGGTGGTCTTGGTGATGTTGTTGGAAGTTTACCCAAAGAACTTATTAAGGATGAAAATGTCGAAATAGCTATATTTACCCCACTTCATGGATGTGTGGATAAAGAAAAATATAATATAAAAGAACTTCCTGATTCACAACTTAAAATACTTTTTGGTTATCAAATGAGAGAGTTTAAGTTGTATGTTACTAAATTGCCAGATACAAATATAAATGTATTTTTTGTTGATTCTATTTATTATTTTGGATGTTTTAATGAAGTATATCCAAAGTGGTTATTTGAAAATTATGAACATGAAAGATATATTGCATTTTCACAAGCAGTTTTGGAGTATGCGAAATATTTGAATTTTAAACCTGATATAATTCATACAAATGATTGGCATACAGCTATTATGAATAGTTATCTTGTTTCAAATTACAATTTAGATGAATTTTATAAAAATACAAAAACAGTGTTTTCAATACATAATCTTGCATATCAGGGTGTAACTGATCCTTCAATACTTGATTTTACAAATATGCAAAAACATAGAGTTTATCATCATCTTGGAATTGAGCATTTTGGGCATGTTAATTGGATGAAAGGAGCTATAAATTTTGCTGATAAAATTATAGTCGTGTCACCTAAATATGCATCTGAAATTATGACAGAAGAATTTGGTGAAGGCATGGATTTTACACTAAGAGCGGTACCATATAAAATATGTGGTATTTTAAATGGTATAGATTATAAATTTTTTAATCCAGAAACTGATAAATATTTAACAATAAATTACAATATAAATTTAATTCAAAATAAAGAAAAAAATAAAGAAGAAATTTTAAATAAATTTGGTTTTAAAAATAAAGATCTAAAACGACCGTTAATAGCACTTATATCGAGACTTGTTGATCAAAAGGGTTTAAGTTTAATTAGAGATATGGAATATGAACTTCAAAAATTAGATGCAAATTTTGTAATTTTAGGTTCCGGTGATAAAGATTATGAAAATTTATTTATATGGCTTTCAAATAATACCGAAAATATAAGAGCACAAATAGGCTATAATGAATCTTTAGCTCATAAAATATATGCAGCATCAGATATGTTCTTAATGCCTTCAAAATTTGAACCTTGCGGTCTTGGACAACTTATTGCTATGCGTTATGGAAGTTTGCCTATTGTAAGAGCAACCGGAGGTCTTGAGGATACGATTATAGGATATCCATTAAATGATTCTACCGGATTTAAATTCTGGCGATTTAACGGATATGACATGCTTGATGCAATAAAATGTGCATTATATGTTTATAATGATAAGTATACTTTTAATGCAATGAGAAAATCAGCTATGAATGCAGACTTTTCTTGGGAGAAAAGTGCTAAAAAATATCTTAAAGTTTATTATGAACTTTTAAGTTAATAAACATAGAGCCAAAGTTAATTATCTACGTTTTGAGTTTCTTTCATATCTTTTGAAGTAACAGATGATATTTTATGGCGTTTTTTATATAAAACAACAAAAAATACAATAATAACAATAGTAACCCCAAGTATAATAAGTTCAATATATTTTTTAACTGATTCTCCAAAAAACATTAATACCAGACTAACAATAAAAAATCTTAATCCACGCCCTATAATACTTGCAAGTGTGAATTGTATAAAGTTCATATTTAAAATACCGCTTGCAATAGTAAAAACTTTATAAGGAATAGGCGTAAAAGCTGCAAATAAAACAGCAATAGCACCATATTTATTATACAAAGCTTCAACTTTTTCAAATTGAGAATGTTTATTACGAAATAAAAAATTAAATATAGGACGACCTCCAAACTTTCCTATATAATAGCCAACTATCCCGCCTATTGTAGAGGCAATTGTACATACAAAAGCATAAAATAAAGCTTTTTTAGGATTGGCTAAATCAAGTATAATAAGTAAAAAATCAGGAGGAGGGACAAGAAAAAAACTTTCAATAAAAGCATTTATGGCAAGACCAAATGTTCCTAATTCTTTATAAAATTCAATATCAAACATACGTAACTCTCACTTAGTTAAATAAATACAACATAAGAAAAATATCATAAATTTTATAAATTTACAAATCAAAATTATATTTTTATGGTAAAATAAATTAAAAATAAGATATAAATACAAATGAAAGGAGCAGCATTATGACACAATTGGAAGAATTAAAAATTTATTTGGATAAGGATATAGATACAAGTAAAATTTTAAAGAAAAAAGTCGCAGTAATTGGTTATGGTTCACAAGGTTACGGTCAAATTAATAATTTAAAAGATTCAGGAGTTGAAGTTGTTTGTGGTTTAAGAATTGATGGAAAATCGGCTAAAAAAGCACAAAATGAAGGATTGAAGGTTATGAGCATTGAAGATGCCGTAAAATGGGCAGATATAGTTCAAATTTTAATTCCTGATGAAATACAAGCCTCTGTTTATGAAAAACAAATTAAACCATACTTAAGAGCTGGACAGTATTTAATGTTTTCACATGGATTTAACATACACTATAAAAAAATTGTTCCACCTGATGATGTTAATGTAATTATGGTTGCTCCAAAAGGACCGGGACATACAGTAAGAAGTGAATATCAAAAAGGAAAAGGGGTACCATCTTTAATTGCAATTTATCAAGATCCATCAGGTGATTCAAAAGAAATAGCTCTTGGATATGCGTCTTGTATTGGTGCTGGACGTGCAGGTATAATTGAAACAACTTTTAAAGAAGAAACTGAAACTGATTTATTTGGAGAACAAGCAGTTTTATGTGGAGGACTTTCAGCTTTAATAAAAGCAGGTTTTGAAACACTTGTTGAAGCAGGATATTCTCCATATATGGCATATTTTGAGTGTGTTCATGAAATGAAACTTATTGTTGATTTAATAAATGAAGGAGGTATTTCGGATATGAGATATTCAATATCTAATACTGCAGAATATGGTGATTTAACTCGTGGACCACGTCTTATTACAGATCAAACAAAAGCTGAAATGAAAAAAATATTACATGAAATTCAAGATGGAAGTTTTGCAAATGAATTTTTAAAAGAATATCAAGATGGCATGTCAAACTTCAAAAAAATGGAAAAAGAAGGTGAAGAACATATGGTTGAAAAGGTTGGAAATAAACTTCGTTCAATGTTTTCATGGATTAAAAATAATAAAATTATTAATCGGGAAATAAATTAATAAATATATTATAAATAACAACCAATAATACATAGCAAAAAAACGGGTAAAAGCCCGTTTTTTCAATAATTTATAGATTAATGTAAAGATTTGTAACAATTATGAGTTAAACTAACAAATTTTTTTTTTAGGGTTTTTATATAAGTGAGTTGTTCTAATGGTTATAGATGGAAAAAAATATGGGTAATTTGTCATTAATTAATTTAAATAATAGAAGTTTCGGTACGGTAGTTAATAATGACCGTAATAAAAATGGCAGGAAAGAAACAAGAGAGCAAGAAATACATGAAGCAAGTGATTGTATTATTGAAAACTCATTTAAAAATCGAGCCAAAATTGCTACCGATAGATTTGTGAATGCTTTTACCATATATCCTGCTAAAGGACTTAAAGGAGATAAAAATTCAAATTTCTATGAATTTTTGGCTATGGGGACTGTTCCTTATATTTTAGGCAGTGCAGCATTAATGGCAATTGCTCCTATTGCAAAGTTTTATGATAAGCATGGTAAAAAACAAGCATCAAAATATTGTAATGCGTTTGCTTTAGGTGTATTAGCATACGGGGTATTAAAAAATGTTTCTAAAGATTTTATTAAAAAACCTGTTAAATGGGTAACAGGTATTGATCTTGATTTACCTTATAAAAAAATTGTTCGTGATTTACCAAGTACAAGTGACGGAAAAGTAAATGCTAATATTGAATATCACAAAGTATTTGAAAGTGTTGATTTTACAAGAACGGATTTACTTTATGATTATGATAAATACGGCAAGAAAAGAGGTTCTTATTACGATTATATAGCTCGTAAGAATGGCTTGGGTACAAACTTAAATGCTTCAGATCAGAAGGTTAAACCATTTATTCATAAAGTTGCAGTAAAAGAGCGTATATGTGAAACATGGTCAAGTTACGCATGGGCAATACTTGGGGTTGGATTATGTATGCAAAAATCAACAAAAGAGTTTTTTGGACTTGCTCCAACAAGTAGTGGTGTTCAGAAATTCAAACCAAGGAATCTTTGGGATAAAACAAAAAAATTAGGTAAAACAATGCTTGAAAGTATAAAAGAAATGCATTCTAAAAAAGCAGGGAAAGCATTAATTTATACGGCAATAGCTTCAACTATTTTGGGTAATATTATTACATTAACAAATAATAAACCTAAAAAAGTAAAAGATGAAATAAAGTTGAATAATAAGGATAGTGTGGTGTGCTAGTATGGTGAACTCGTTAAATTTGATTTCAAATAAGAATAATACAAATGCTACCGTTTCAAGTGGTTCAGGTGGTATAAAGGTATCAAACAAAGTAAAACCTAAAAAACCTCGTGGCAGGTTAATTGGTAAAACAGAATGGGTTGGAGCTAAATGTTTTGCAAGAGATGTAAAAGCAATTGGTAAGGGATTAAAAGGTGAAGCAAATGATTATCAATTAGGACGTCAAAATGATCTTGCAATGGCTGTCGGATCATATGGTTTAGCTTCGTATTTATCAACAAAGACTCCTTCAACAAAGGGTAAAATAATGGAATTTGTTGGAGCTTCTGTTTTCTTGGGTATGATGAAATTGTGGCCTAAAGTTGCACTTCAATATCCTTTGGAAGCAAGATATGGTGTGAATGTTAGACAAAAATATGAAGATAGTTATGGACGTATTAAAGAGTTTTATCAAGATTCACAATATACACCATGGGATTTATATAGTCAAAAAGACTATGATAAAATGGCAAAGAAGATGGGAATTCCTGCTAATGCAAAAAATAAGAATGAAAAGGTTCAAGAACGTGCTCATGATATAGCATTAAAAGCAAATACATGGTGGATGTTAACAGCCGGTTTGGCTTCAGGTATAGGAACACCTTTAATATGTAATCAACTTGAAAAACCTGTTTCTTCTATGGCTCAATGGATTGATTTAACAGCTGCTAAAATTCAATTGAATAAAAATTTAAAAACCGTAGATAAAAATTATAAGCCTACACATACTAAAGCTTTAAGAGAATTAAATTCTGTATTGAATGATAATAATAATAAAATACTTACAAGTAAGGTAGTTGATAAACTTGCAAATATTTTAGTTTTAGTAGATAAAAATGAAAAAGCTGATACTACTGCTATTATTGCTATGAAAAAACAAATAGAAAAATTATCTCCTGCTAAAAAATTTGATGCTCAACGTCTTTTAGACTATTTTAAAAATTGTGATGATAAATTTTTTGACACATTAAATTTAAAAAGTTTAATAAATCAATATAATATAGATTTATCAAAAATAGATATATCGAAAGTAAAAAGCAGTGATGATTTTTTAAATGCATTAAAAAATGCAGCAAAAAATAAAGATTATGCAAATAATGCCAAAAATATAGATGATGCATTTGGTCCTATATTAAAACAATTAGATTCAGTTGCTAACGTAAGAACAATAAATAAAGATTTTAAAGATGATATATTAAAACTATTTAACTGTATGGATGCAGCAAGAACAAATCAATCTCATTTAATAAGTTTCTTGAATAAAACAGTTGGCGATGTAGAAGGTTCTTATATTGCTAATCAGGCTAATAAATTTAGTGATTCATTTATAAAATCTTTGGGTATAAAAAATAGTGATTTAGTTAAAGCGGCAAAAAATGACGAAGCAGCACGTGAAATTATTACAAAATATTTAAAAGAAGTGGCAAAGGATGACAAAAAATACAAAAAAGTTATTACAACACTTAGCAATATCCAAAATAATATTCTTAAAATATTTGATGAAACATTATCAGAAAATTACAAAAAACAAGTTAATGCTGCAAATAATGTTTTTGGTCGTGACAATAAATTTGAAATAATAAAACAACATTTTATAGGAAGTGCAGAAAATATTGATGGTTCACAATTAAAAGTTTATAATTCAGCGTATTTACGAAGAATTGAAGGTATTCAAGCTTTTTTCGCAAAACCAATTATGGCCCTTGATGTATTTCGCCGAATGGAAACAGGAGAGTTAAAAGAACAATGGAAGAAGCTTCAAGATGCACAACCCAATCTAAAAAATGTAAAATATGAAGATGTGCAAAAAATTATAACAGAAATGTTCACAGTCTTTGATAAAACATCAAGCTATACAACAAAACATGGTATTGATAAAAATGTTTTATATAAAGCTATATATAAACTTGTATATCCAACTTGTGAAAATGGAAATGTTGAGAAAACTCTTCAAGATATAGCATTAAATAATAATAAATCAGATATTAAATCTTATAAAGAAATGTTGTCTAAGGATACATTAAGTGCACTTAATACCAAAAAAGGTGGAAATGCATTACAAATTTTAAGTGATATATCAGCAAAAATTAATTTTTGGTTAGGTAATGGTGAAGATGTTTTAAATCCAAAGTGTCTTACTCATCCTTCATGTAATTACAAGACAAAAGTTAATGGTAATATTCTTTCAAAAGATGATTTGGCTTCTCAATCACTTGAGCGGTTATTATCAGACACAGCAAAAAGAAAACGGAATACAAAAATATGGTCGGGTGTTATGATAGGTACAGCTATTGCAACAGTTGCAACAACACTTATAGGTTTATTGACAATAGGTAAAGTGCCTAAATCTGATTCTAAAAAGACACAACATAAACAACAAAGTTCAAAAGGAGTGGTTGCATGATGATAAGAAATATTAATAACTTGTATGTTAACCAGATGAATTATTTAAAATTTGGAAGCTCAAAAAATGATTCTAAGAAAATAAATAATGAAAATGAAATATTGGTTAGAAATAATAATAAAACTGCAACTAATGTTCCTTCAAAAAGAGTTGTTTCTAATATAATTGCAGGTCAAAATGCAGTTGATAACATTAAAAAATCTCAAAAACAACAAGAAGTTAAAAACACAACAAAAATTGAACAATCTCAAGATATAGATAAAGTTTCAAATTATAAAAATACTTTAAAAACTGATTTTCATAATAATAATGCAAAAATAATGGGTATTGCAATTCGTACGTTCAATGCTAAGGATGAAAATGGTAATGAACTTATTGATGAAAATGAACAATCAGGAACTTTTTTAAATGCAATTGATAGACTTGATGAAATTAAAGCACTTGGCATTAATACTTTACACGTTTTACCACCTCATCCTACAGGTAAAAAACAAGCAATGGGAACAGCCGGTTCATTATATTCACCGCTTGACTTTTTACAACTTGACCCAATGCTTGATGATCCAAATGATCCACGTAGTGTAAAAGAAGAATGTAAAGAATTTATTAATGAATGCCATAAACGTGGCATCAAAGTTATGTTTGATTTACCAAGTTGTGCATCTTATGAGATGTTTTTAAATCAACCGGAATTGATGGCAATTGATGAAAAAGGTGTAGCAATAACTCCTCAAGGATGGAATGATATTAGGATGTTACAACCATTTGATGATAAAACAAAAAGAACTTTAAATCCGAAGGTTCTTCAAATGCATAAAGATTATATCGATATGTTAATTGATTTAGGTGTTGATGGTGTACGTGCCGATGTTTCACGTGCTAAACCAACTGAATTCTGGGATATACTTATTCCTTATTCTCGTAAAAAAGATCCTGAATTTGCATGGTTGGCTGAAACATATACATATGAAGATGCATCACCTCAATTAAATATGGAAAAAGACAGACCAGAAGATGCTCTTCGTGCTGGATTTGATGCTTATTATGGACAGTATCATATTTTCCACGAATGGACAAAAGCAAGTGAGCTTATTGATTATGTTGTTGAAAATCTTAATATGACTAAAAAATTAAAACCAAATAAATCATTAATAGGTTCTTTTGGCACACACGATGATATATCTTTAATGTATCGTGGAGGTACTAAATTTACCAATCTTGTTTCTGGATTACAATCTGTTTTACCTATGACAAATCCATATATACTTGATGGTTATCAATCAGGTGATTATTATGATTATAAATATCGTGATAAATTAGCAGCTACAACATTTACAGATTCAAACACTTATGTAGCTCATGCCGGTAAATTAGATATCTTTAACTTATCTCGTAAACCAGGCGGAGAGCATCCTGAACTTGGTGAGTTTTTCTCAAAAGCTATGCAAATGAGAGATGAACATAAGGATGTAATTACAAAAGGTTCATTTATTCCTTTAAAAAAGGAAGGGGATGTTAATGATCAAATCATTACATTTGCCCGTCATTATAAAGGAAAAACATTGCTTGTTATTGCAAATCGTGATGTAAATAATCGTGTTACAGGTATTGTTAAAGTGCCAGGTTTAAAGAAAAATCAGAAACTTGTGAATTTATTACCAACTATAGATGAACCAAGCAAATTTAAAGTAGATAAAGGACAAGTAAAATGTGATTTGGGTACAGCTAGGGTACACGTATTTGAAATAAAAACTCCTAATATTGAAAAAAGTGGATTAAAAGTCTATAGGCAAAAGCAAAAGGTATGATAGTATCCAAGATGAGTTGAGCTAAAAAGATATATGTTTGTGTCATATATCTTTTTTTATGGTACGATTATTTTATAGTATTTGGAGGTTAATAACATGTTCAATTTATCACATGAAAATATAAATAAACATAGGTTAATTATAATAACTTTGATTTTAGCAATAACTATGATTGAGTGCACTCAAACACTTGCAAATAAAATAGGACACATAAAAGGTATTAATGTTACCGGTTCGTCAAGTAAAATTGTTACATCCGATAGTGCCAGTTTATCATTTGATATTGTGACAAAATCAAAAAATAGAATAGAAGCTTATAAAACAATTTCAGGTCAGCTTCCTGTGGTTATGGATTATCTTCTACAAGCTGGGTTTAGTGAAAATGATATTGATATAAAACCACAAAATGGCTATGAAACATATAAATTTACTCAAAATGGTAATATGACAAATGAGGTTGCATATTATAATATGTCTCAAAATATTACGGTTAGTTCAAAGGATGTTCAAAAAATAAAAAAACTTTCAAATGATTTATCTAAATTAATAGATAAAGGTATAAATATAAATGTATTTACACCTCAGTATTTTTATTCAAAACTTGCAGATGAAAAAGTTGCTTTATTAAAAGAAGCATCAGTTGATGCAAAAGAAAGAGCTTCTGCTATGTTGAAAGCTACAAATAATCGTGTAGGCAAAATAAACTCTGTTAAAATGGGTGTGTTTCAAATTACTCCTGTTGATTCAACCAGTGTATCTGATATGGGAATAAATGATACAACATCTATTGATAAAAAAATAACATCCGTCGTTAATGTTGTATTTGAAATAAAATAATAAATTTTATATTGGTAAGTTTTCTTGATTTGTTATAAAAAAACTAAAATAAGTTTAAAGTACGCTTTTAGTTATTTTCAGCTTGTCATATATTATTTTGAGTTTTATATAAATCTAACGTATTTTGAAGTAACATTGCTATTGTCATTGGACCTACACCTTTTGGCACAGGAGTAATAAAATTACATTTCTCAAAAACATCATTAAAATCAACATCGCCTGTAAGTTTATTATTTTTATCACGATTAATTCCAACATCAATAATTACAGCATTTTCTTTTATAAATGTTGAATTTATAAGATGAGCTTTGCCAATGGCGGAAATTAAAATATCTGCCGTTTGGGTAATTTGTTTTAAATTTTCAGTTTTAGAATGACAAACAGTAACCGTTGCATCATTATTTAAAAGTAGTAAAGCCAAAGGTCTGCCAACAATATTTGAACGTCCTATAATAACAACGTGTTTTCCTTTTATTTCAATATTATATGCATTCAATAATTTTAAAATTCCGCATGGTGTGCAAGCAACACTATATGGAGTCATATTTAATGCAAGTTTTCCAACATTATATGGATGAAATCCATCAACATCCTTTAATGGTGATATTGTTTCTATTATCAAATTGGAATTTATATGACTTGGAAGCGGCATCTGTACGAGAATAGCATTAACTCTTATATCTTCATTAAGTTGTTTTATTATATCCAAAAGCTTGTCTTGTTTTATTTTTTCATCAAAATGTAAAACTTCTGATTCAATTCCAACTTCAAGACATCTTTTTTGTTTATTTTTAACATATATTTGACTAGCATTGTCATTACCAACAAGTATAACAACAAGTTTAGGCTTAACTTTTAGTTTATTAACTTCATATTTTATATTATTTATTATTTTATTTGCATAAGATAAACCATCAATAATTGTTGCTGTCATATAATTTCCTTTTAGAAGTTAAATTTGTGGTAAATTAAATCTTGAGTATATATTTTGTAAGCTTTCTTTTATTTTAGCAGAATTTTTTGTAAACTTATCTATATTTTCATCATGGTCAATTATTCCAAAAACATCAAGCTTACATTCATTTAATAATTCATAAATATCATTTTTATATGGTTCTTTAGCATTATTTAACAAAACTCCAATTTGACCATTATATGCATATTTTGAAGAAAATTCATAAATCCTTTTAGCAAGCTCAATTGAATTTTTATGAGGTTTAGAAACTATTAAAGCAAGGTCAATATTTGTATCAACAAGTTGGTACAAATATTTTAAATCAAATTCACAATCAAAAATAACAAAATCATAATGAGAAATAAGCTTTAAAAGTGCATCATTAATTTGTTTGGTAATTGGACATCTACAATCTTTTGAAGCTATTAACCAGGAAACAATAATGTCTGTATTATCATCTAATTTAACAAGAATATCTTCCAGGGCCCACTCAATATATTCTTGCTTGGTCATTTTTGAAGGAATGCCTGTTTTATATTCGTGTTTACCAGCTCTTATACCATAAATGGTATTTCTTATATCAAGTCCAAAAGTATAGCCTAACTCACATGTAAGATCATTATCAAACAACAAAATTGATTTATCAGGAAAATATTCTTTTAATAAATTCATAAAGGCTTTAACAATTGTCGTTTTTCCACTGCCGCTTTTACCTGTTATAGCTATTGTTTTAGTCATAATTTAAAATACTTTCTCTTTATATTTTTCTTTTATATTTTCAGCAAATTGTGAAGTTAACTTACAAGCTTTTAAAGCAAGTTCTTTTGACAAACCGCCACATCCACAAGATGGTGTAAAAATACTTTGTTTTATTATTTTATCTTTGTTTATACCTTTTTGTTCTAATTTAAATAAAATATTATGAAATTTTTTATCTAAAATATCATAATTAATAATCTCAAGTTCATTAACATCCAAAGTTGGTACAATCCCCCACGCAATTATACCGCCTTTGTCAAGAAAATTTGATATATAATTTGAATACAATTCAATATTATCCGAATAAGAATAAGCATCAAAATTAAGAATGTCAACGTTTATGCTAGTAAGCATATCCCACAGCATTTTGCCACAACAATGTATGGCCGTAATCGCACCAAAAGACTTTAATATATTTGACATATCATTTAGTATATTTTTTACCATATTTATATCAATAGTTAAAAATGCACAGGTTCCAATATGGCTTAAACTTGGCTCATCCATGAATATAACGGGAGTAATATTTTTATTTGCATTTTTTATTTGTTCAATTTGCCACAATGCTTTCAATGTTAAAGTTTTAATGGCTATATCTCGTAAAGTGTCATCATAAAAAACACTTACATTATTTGCATCGGTTAATGAAGTTGAAAAACTAAAAGGACCTACTATTTGACCTTTTACAAAAGACAAAGTTTTGTCATCTTTTATTTTTGATATGAATTTGTCAAAAGTTGAGGTATATGGTTTTGATATTTTATATTTTTCCAAATTTGTAAAATCACCATTAATAATAGCTTCATAATCCATATAAAAATCTTCAAGTGCAATAAAAAATTCATCACTTTCGTTATCAATAAAAAACTTGTTATTTTTGTCATCAAAAACAATCCCTGGCATATTTTGCAAAACCTGCGAAGTCATATCTTCAAGTTTATTAACATTTGCCATTTGTGGAAATAAAGGCATTTCTTTAAAACATTCAAAAATTAAATCAATACCTTCATTTGAATCTTTGTGTGGTAAACTTCCTACAGCTGTTGCAATTAATGATGGCTTCTTTATAATCAATATGTTACCCTTTCCCTCAAGTCTAAATTTGGAAATATATTTAATTTTATCAAAATTATTTTAATTTTTCAAATTTATTAATTTCTATAACAAAAATGACAAATTATATTGACTTTTTAATGTATTTTAGATACTATACATGTATATTTGGTCTTTAAATTAGGGAAGCATTAGAAATGCAAGTTTTAAGTTATAAAAATATTAGTGCTATCAGTTTTAAACAATCTCAGGAAACAAAAAATAATTTTAAGAAAGAAAATTTTCAAAACAGTAAACAAAAATCATTTATCCTAAAGGTTTGTCTGCTTCAAATTATGGAATCTTGCTAAAACAAGCTAATAAAACATCTTTTAAAGGTCGGGAACTTCGCAAAGCAAGTGATGTTGAAAAATTGTTAAATGATATGGGGATAAAATCATCTTTTAAGGGAAGTGACCTTGTTGCTGATTGTTCATACAAAATGGTAGAAGTTTTGAACAATTTTTTGGAAAAAAGTCTCTTCCAAAAGAGATAAATTTTTTAAGTTTTAAAGAATTCGCTCCAAATAAAAAAAACGATTCAACTCTTGATTGGTTTAAACCATGGAACCATGCCGTTGAATTTAATAAAGATCAAGATTGTTATGAATCAAAAGCCAAATTAAAATCTCAATCTTTACATGATCGATATGGTTCAATATTTAGTGAAGGTTCACCTTTTGATTCTACATCAAGCTATTTATCAACTTTTGCACATGAAATGGGGCATTGTGCACATCATCAAAGAATTTTAGATACTTCAAGAACATCATTTTTTGCTAGTAAATGTTGGAATACTTTAAATAACAAAACCGTTCCAAAAGGTATTGGCACAATTATGACAAAATGGAAATTAGGTCATTATGCAAATAAAAACTTAAATGAACATATGGCTAATAGAATTGCAAGGGATATATGTAATAATTATGATGACTACTATGAATTATATCTAGGTTATGAAGATGATTTAAAATATGCTGATATTTTTGATAGAAAATGGGGAAAAATTGACCCTCTTCATCCACAATTATATCTTGATTTTTATGACCAACAAATTTGGAATGCAGGTGCTGGCGGATATATTGGAGAAGATGGAGAATATCACAATTTAAAAATAAAAGAAGCTGAAGATAAAGCAAATGAGTTTATTGAAATGGCTGAAAAAATTACAACAAAAGAAGACATAAAAATTGAAGACGTTGATTTATACATGGTTAAAGAGTTTTTGAACAATCCACAAAAAGCTAGCGAATATTTTGAGCCTACACAAACATATGAAATTATGCATACAATCAACGGGGGCAATAACCCTTATGAATTTAATCCAAAAGAACATTTAATTAATACTGGACGTATTCTGGTTAGTGGAGTGAATGATTTGCTGAAACATCCGGTTCGTAATATAGCAGCATGTGTAACAGGAATTGATAGATTAGGAAAACATCCGAATACTGAAAAAGTAGTTAGAGAAATATACCATTTAGAAGGTACTGTTTCAGAACCTGCTGGTGCAATTGAACAAAAAACATCCATTATTGATAAAGTTTCTTCTTTATTTTCCGGAAAATCTGCAAGACAACATCAACAACTGCGTCAACAAAAACATATGCTTTTTTAAAAAAGGATAAATTATGATAAATAATATCTCACAATTGAATAATATAAAATATTATAAATCTCAAAAAATGCAAAAAACTTCGAATTTGTCAGATGTATATTTATAGGAGAAATTGACTTTATTGCAGGTACACAAGCAAGAGTTATTTTAGAAGCCTTTGGATATAAAATTGGATTATGTAATAGAAGAAAATAATTTTAAATTATTTCTTATCTAAATTGTACTTTCCCCACAACTTGTAACTAAAAAACATATCATTTATTTCGATGTTATAGTCTTGTGAAAAAGAGTTAAACCGCTTCACTAAAGCATTTTTTTGCAACATAAGCTCATTTGCAACAACAGCATTTTGACAGGCAATTGATAAAACTTTTAAATCATTGATTTTTAAAGGTTGAGTGAATTTTAAAATTTTTTCACTCACAATTTTTGACCATATTTCATTTATAAGCTCAGTTTGATTCTGAGATTTAAAATTAAAACTCTTTTTAAGTCCGTTAATAATTTCATCAACAGTTTGAAATTCTGTATATAATATTTTTTTCATAAAATATATGATATCATAAAATAAAAAAGCATAAGGATAATAAAGTAATGAGACTTGACAAATTTTTAAAAGTATCACGTATTATAAAAAGAAGAACAGTTGCAAATGAGGTTTCTGAAATGGGGTGTATTTTGGTAAATGATAAACCTGCAAAACCCTCAAAACAAATCAAAGTTGGTGATATTATTACAGTCATATCCAAAACATCTCAATTTCAATATAAAGTTATTAATGTACCAAATAAAAATATTTCAATTCAAGAAGCTCAAACTTTATATGAAAAATTAGATTGACTTAATAATTTATAGTATAATAAAAACTATATAGGCATGATAGTAAATTTTTTACTAAAAAATAATAGGAGAAAAAAATGACATCAAAAAGATTTTTATTTACATCAGAATCTGTAACAGAAGGTCATCCAGATAAAGTGTGTGACCAAATTTCAGATGCTATTTTAGATGAATTTTTAACAAAAGATTCAAAATCAAGAGTTGCTGCTGAAACTTCAGTTACAACCGGTATGGTTTTGGTTTCAGGTGAAATAACCTCAAATTGTTATGTTGATATTCCAAGTGTTATAAGAAATACCATTAAAAATATAGGATATAATGGTGAAGAAGGCGGCGGTTTTGATTATAAAACTTGTGCCGTTTTAACAAGTATTGACGAACAATCATCTGATATATCATGTGGTGTCAATAAAGCATTTGAAACACGTGATAATAATGCTAATGTTTCAACTTCTGAAACAGAAGAAATTGGTGCAGGTGATCAAGGTATTATGTTTGGGTTTGCCTGTGATGAAACACCAGAGTTAATGCCATTGCCAATAAGCTTAGCACACAAACTTTCATACAGATTGGCTCAAGTACGTAAGGAAGGTATCTTAAAATACCTTCGTCCTGATGGAAAATCACAAGTTACTGTTGAATATATTGATAACAAACCAAATCGAATTGATACTATTGTTTTATCTACTCAACATGATCCTGAAATAAATGGTATTTCAGATAATGAAAAAATTCAGGAAATTATACGTAATGATTTAATAAAATATGTCATAAATACTGTATTTGAAAATGAAACTATAAAGCCTGATAATAATACAAAATATTTAATAAATCCATCAGGTAGATTTGTAATTGGTGGCCCACAAGGTGATGCAGGACTTACAGGACGAAAAATAATTGTTGATACATATGGTGGCTATTCTCGCCATGGTGGTGGTGCTTTTTCTGGTAAAGATCCTACAAAAGTTGACCGTTCTGCTGCTTATGCGGCTAGATATGTTGCAAAAAATATTGTAGCTGCTAAACTTGCTTCTAAATGCGAAGTTGAAGTTGCATATGCAATTGGTGTTGCAAAACCTGTTTCAGTTATGGTTGATACATTTGGAACCGGAAAAATAAGTGATGATGAAATTCAACAATTAATTGAAGATAATTTTGATTTATCACCATCTGCTATAATAAATAATTTTGATTTAAGAAACTTACCAGCAAAAAATAATGGTAAATTTTATCAAAAACTTGCAGCATATGGACATATGGGACGTACTGATTTTGAAATTCCATGGGAAAAACTTGATAAAGTTGAAATTTTAAAAGAACAAGCTTCAAAATATGCAGTATTAGCATAATTTAGTTTAAGTTTAAAGTTTAAATAAATAATCCCGCTTAAAAGCGGGATTATTTATGACTGGTTATTTTTTAAAAACTCAACTTTACCGCTATCTAAATGATAATATGCCGGTAATATTTTTAAACCTTTATTTTTAATATAATAGCTTAAAATTTTATCAGATTTTATTAAATTATTTGTTACATATAATGCATTATTTTTAATTGTTGAAGTGAGTTTATCTTCTTTTGAATTTTCATCATACATTTTTAAAGCAGGTTCAATTGAATGAGTTAAACTTGAAATAAACTTTGATTCATGAACATTTTCTAAAGTAGCTGTAACAGCACCACAGTTTTCATGCCCCATAACAATAACAAGTTTTACACCTAAATGGACAACCGCATACTCAACGCTGCCAATGACATGATTATCAAGAACATTGCCTGCATTACGTATTTCAAAAATATCACCTAATCCCTGGTCAAAAATAAGTGAAGGAGGAACACGAGAATCAGAACACGTTATTACAATGGCAAACGGATGTTGCATTTTTTGAAGTTCCATTCTTCTTTCTTTTGTCTGATCAGGATGTTTTTCTTTCATAGTTTGAAATCTTAAATTACCTTCTTTTAAAATTTTTAATGCCTCATCAGCTGATAAATTTTTAATTTCATGAGCATAAGAACACTTAATAAAAAAACAAATAATACCTATTAATAGAATAAATTTTTTCATTTATAATACCTACAATTTAACTAACTATAAAAAATTATAATACTTTAAAATATTTTAGCTAATTTTTTATTCTATTATTATCATCAACCATAACAATACTTGGTTTAAAATTTTTATATTCATCAATAGTCATTGCAGCATATGCAACAATTATAACCTTATCACCAATAGCAACTTTTCTTGCTGCAGCCCCATTTAAACATATACATCCAGAATTTTTTTCACCTTTAATTATATAAGTTTGAAAACGTTCACCATTATTTATATCTAAAATTTCAACTTTTTGACCTTCATATAAATTGGCTTCATTTAAAAGTATTTCATCAATTGTTATTGAACCAATATAATTTAAATTTGCATCGGTAACTGTAGCTCTATGAATTTTTGCATATAAAAAATCTATTAACATAACGTTATTATTATAACAAAAACTAAAATAATATCAATAAAGTTTATTAATAATTTTTACAATTAACTGGATTTTTTTACTTGTTTTAAGTAAAATTTATTATAAGAGGTGTAGTATGATTAATTTAATGATAAGTATTTTTATAAATAGCTTAATAATATTATTCACATATTTACTTATTTTTTTAATTTATTATATTTGTGTTGTTTTTTCAGGCAAAAAAATCGGTAAGTTTGTAAATAAACTTGATAAAACAAAAGTTCAGGAACAAAAACTTGCTATAATAGTTTATGCTGACAATAAAATTAATAATAATGAAATAACAAGCCTTCTTGAAACTTTGAATAATCAAGAATATGATAAAAATAATTATTTAATTAGTATAATTCTCGATGGATGCAGCGATGAGACAGCAAATATGCTTGAATTCATAGGTGGAGCAAAAATATACAAAACCGGTACTTATAACAACCCCATAGGAAAAGATGTAGCTATTTCTGATGTCCTTGAACGAACACTTGTTTCTTCAAATGCTCAAGGCTATATATTTTTAAATGCAAATAGACAAATTTCTGAAAAGTTTTTATCATCTGTTAATATTGCACTAAATTTAAATCCTGTAGTTGTTGGATTAACACAGATCATAAATAAACCTTTAACATTATATGAAAAAGTAAAAAAGGCTATACTTGATTATAATAATATCATAATCAATTTGGGACGAAGTGTATTAAATCTCGCTACTATCATTGATTCAGATGTTTGTGCAATACGTTTGGAAGTTTTAAATGAAATAAAATCTATTGATTTTTCAAGTGACGAAAGTGAACTAAAATACACTTTTTTACTTGCAAAATTCGGGTATGCACCTGTATTTAATCCATATATTGTTACAAAAATTGAATCCGAAAGGTATAATATAAAAAATATTAGTTTAAAATTTAAGTTAAATCTTTTTTTCAAATGTTTACCGCTTATTTTTACATCTTTTAATAGAAAATTTGCTGAACTTACGTTTTCGCTTTTATCACCAAATTATATAGTCGTATTATCTATTTATACACTTGTATTTGCTTTTTCGTATAATTATTTATTTTTTTATGATATAAAATTTATTTATTTTGTAGGTGTCTTAAGCTTTTTAACTTTTGGTTTATCTATATATTTTGTTAAATTTGATGCAAGAGAATTATATTATTTATTAATTTCACCATTTATAAATAGTTTAAAAAAACATGAACTTGCCTATCAAAAGAAACTTGAATTAAAAAAATCACAAAATCCTGTTGAAAAATTAATTGTAAATGCAGCTGTTACCGATGGGCGTATTCAATTAAATTGTGAACTTAATTTGCTACAAGAAGATGGAATGAATAAGGTCATATTCAAATTTAAACAGAAAAAATATGAAACAGATTCTTTTTTGCGTATGTATGATGCTATTGAAAATATAACAAAAAAATTAAATACACATGGTTTTAGCTTAAAAATATGTCAAAATTGCAAGTATTTTACACCTCATATTGATGGTTCTACAAATATGATTAAAGGATTTTGCACACGACCTGTTATGGAAGATGATAGATTATTTGATGATAAGAAATTATTATGGCAATGTTGTAGAAATTTTATTAAAGTAGAGGCTGAAAATAAAGATAATTTAATCCAATTAAGTAAGGTAAAAAATAAAACTGACTAAATTCATATATTTATATTATTCAAAAAAGCAAAATAATAAATATAATTAACTTATAAAGTTATATTTATGGAGATATAATTATGACAATAAGTTTTTCAGGTTTAGGTTCAGGTATGGATTATTCAAGTTGGGTTACACAGTTAACTGCTTTAAAAGAAGAATCAATGATAACTCCGCTTGAAACAAAGAAATCAAATTTACAGTCTCAAAATTCTGCTTTATCTTCCTTAAAAACTTATTACACAACTTTGTCAACAAGTATGCAAAAAATTTCAGATTCAAAATACGGTGCATCATTTGATATATTTGCTTCAAGTAAAGTAACAATGAATAATGATAATGCAAGTAATTATATTGAAGTAAGTGCTTCAAATAGTGTTCCTAAAATGGATTTTGAAATAGAAGTACTAGAACTTGCCACAAGTTCTAGCATTAAAGGAAATGTAAAAATAGAACCGGAACAAATGTACGTAAAATCAAATACATCTTTAACACAGCTTGAAGATTTTAAAGCCGGAACTTTAGTATTTAAAATGAATGATAAAGATGAAACTGAATTTTCAATTGATATTGAAAAAAGTGACACAATGTCAAGTTTAATTGATAAAATAAATAATTTAGAAGATGGAAAATTGGAAGCATCACTCGATGAAAATGGTAATTTTTTAGTAAAATCTACAGATGACACAATGAAAATTGTTTCAATAAGCGGTACTTCTAATTTTAAAGATGTGGCTGAATTAAAAATGACAAATAATGGTTTTGAGTCAGATGGCCCTATAAAAGCAGGTACAAATAGTGCATTTAATGTTCGTCTGGTTGAATCGGGTCTTTTTAGTGAGGGGGAATTTAAAATTAATGGTGAAACGTTTAAAATTGATAACACAACAACAATGGCACAATTATTAAATAGTATTAATACAAATTCAAATGCTAATGTTAAAGCTTTATATAATAGTGTAACAGGAACTTTTACCTTGACTTCAACCGAAACAGGTGCTGAGAATATTGAAATAGAGGAGATATCTTCAAATTTTGTATCAGTTGTCGGACTTGATAATAAGGATAATTTAACATTAGGAACTGACGCAAGATTTAAAATTAACGGTGAAGAACTTACATCTTCAAGTAACACTGTGAAGGCTGAAGATTCTGGTATTTATGGTCTTACTTTAACTTTAAAAAAAGTTACAAATGATGAAACTGATACTTCAGCAAATGCTATAAATGGTCCTATTAATGTTTCAATTTCTCAGGATAAAGAAAAGATTTTAGATGCTGTAAATGAAATAATTAATGCGTTAAATGATGTTGTAAGTCAAACTGATACACAAACACAAACTAGCGGAACACTTGCTTATGATAGTTCATTAATATCAGTTAGAAATAGCATAAGAAACTTAGCCTCTATATCTTATAATGATCTATCAACATATAAAACATTAAATTCAATAGGTATCTCAACAGGTTCAGCAGGAGCTTCAATTACTTCAGATACTACAAAATTGCAATTTGATGAGGATGTATTTTTAGAAGCTCTTGAAGAAAATCCAAGTGAAGTTCAAACTTTACTTCAAAATTTTGTTGAAAATTTAGAAACTCAGGTAAAGAAAGTTAATGACACAACTGAGGGATATTTTGCTATTAAAACACAATCTATTAATAAACAAATAAGCACATTGGATGAAACTATTGAAAGGAAAAAAATGTCACTTGAAGCTTATGAGGCAAATTTAACAACAAGACTTACAAATATGGATTTATTAATAGCTCAAATGAAAAATCAATATACAGAAGCTGGTTTATATACATCGTCATAATACAAAAAATATTAATTTATAGCAATCATTCTTTGGATTGGTTTAATAGCTTTCTCTATAATATTTTCATCAACAACAATTTCATGTTGTTCATATAGTAAAGCATTATAAATATCTTCAAGATGATGATGCTTCATATTAGGACAAATAGCTTTATTAGATACAAGTATAAATTCCTTATCTGGTAAATCTCGTTTTAGTCTATCAACAACACCTATTTCTGTGGCAATAATAAATGTTTTATTTTTAGATTTACCAGCTTCATTCATAATACCTTTTGTTGAACCTATGTAATCAGCAAGTTTAAGAACTTCGCTATGACATTCAGGATGTGCTAAAACTATGGCATCATTATATTTTTCTTTCATTTTTAAAACATCTTTTGGGGTAATTCTTAAATGAGTAGGGCAATAACCCGGATATGTAATTATATTAACGTTGTTATTTAATTGGTTTTTAACATAATTACCCAAATAGGTATCAGGAACAAATAAAACATCTTTTGTGTTAAGCGATTTAACAACATTAACAGCATTTGAACTTGTACAACATATATAAGATTCTGATTTAACTTGAGCTGTTGAATTTATATAGCATACCACAGGTACGTTATTGTATTTAGATTTAAAGTCACGTAACTGATCTATATTTATCATATCAGCCATTAAACAACCTGATTTTAAAGATGGTAATAGAACTTTTTTCTCAGGTGATAGAATTTTAGCAGTTTCTGCCATAAAATAAACACCTGCAAAAACAATTATTTGAGCATTTGTTTTAGCAGCCATTTGACTTAAATACAATGAGTCACCTATATAATCAGCAACTTCATCAATTTCGATATTTTGATAACAATGTGCTAATATTATTGCATTTTTTTCTTTTTTAAGTTTTAGAATCTTTTTTACTAATTCATAATCAAAATTCATATTATCTTTTCCATTTCAATATAAGTAAAATTATACAAAAAAAAAAATTTTATACAACTCAAAATTTGACTTTATTTTAAATAGATGTTAACTTATTAATATGTTTTTATATGGATGAGGAGATATTATTTATGAGTATTGAGACAAATAAAGTTGAAGTTATAAAATACGAAACTAAAGGAGTATGTTGTAAAGTTATGTATATTCATATATCTAACAATATAGTTCAAGATGTTGAATTTATGGGTGGTTGTGCAGGAAATCTTCTTGGTATAAGAAATTTAATTATTGGTAAAAATATTGATGATATAATAAATCAATTACAGGGTATAACTTGTGGAAGTAAACCTACAAGCTGCCCTGACCAGTTGGCTAAGTGTTTAATTGAATACAAAAATAAAACACTAAAACCTGTTGAAGTAAAATAGATTTTATATAAGATTATATAAATAATATTTGAAAATATTACTATTCATGTGGTAATATTTTTTTATGA
This sequence comes from Candidatus Gastranaerophilales bacterium, assembly GCA_944322675.1. Lineage (GTDB taxonomy): Bacteria > Cyanobacteriota > Vampirovibrionia > Gastranaerophilales > Gastranaerophilaceae > UMGS1477. The sequence continues at coordinate 85,054 of CALUPO010000003.1, forward strand.
TTAATGATGAAGGATAATATATGAACTTGAACTTTACTAAAATGATGCCATTAACAAAGGTATCTAAAATAACGTCATTAGAAAAAGTAAAAAAAAACTATCAAAATAATATAGAATTAAATCAAAACTCAGAAGATCAACCATACATAATTCAAAATGATTTAGATTTATACAATATATCTGATGATATTTTTATAAATTATGAATTAGCCCCAGATGAGTATGAAAAAACAAGTGATGGTTTACTACATTTAACGAAAAATACACCACAAAGACAAAAATTTAAAAGTAATGTTAATATTATGAATAAAAATTTTGTCACTTTAAGAAATAATATAAATAAATTATACAATAAATATCAACAAGAAAAAGATAAAAAAATATCTTATAAGTTTTTTAATATTTTTAAACCTAAAAGAAAAAAAGTCAAATTAGAAGAATTAAAAAAATTAGATTCATATATTAATAATATTCTTAAACTTAGACCTCTTGGCGATAAAGAATATATAACTAAAAGTTCTTATATGCCTGAAATATCAGATCTTGCCATTATATCTTATCTTAGAGAAGCAAACAAAATTATAAATAATATTATGAATTCTTCTTTAAATAAAAAATCATTTTTAGGTACATATATTAACAATTTATCAGAGTCAATAAAAAAATTTGATTTAGATGATTTTGAAATAAAATCAAAAGAAAACTATCATTATAAAGTGAAACGCTTTATACAAAAAATAGCACTTGTTGCAAAGAATTATAGTATTAATTCAAATTATATTCAAAAAAAATATAAAAATATGAATAATAATACAATGAATATATATTATAAGGATGGAAATATAAGAAAAAAATATCTTTCTGTGAATGACTATTTAGAACAACTTTTAAAAAATTATATAAGAATGCAAAATGCAAAACAAAGTTTATCATTTAGTGTAAAATTATTATACAAAAAATTTGATGTTGCAAAAAGAAAATATCCTTTGTTTATAGAAAGAAGTGATTTGGATCTTTCAGAAAAAGAAATAAGAGAAGATGATATAAATGATCCTAAAATAACTATCATTAAAAATAATAAAAATGAGATTTTATCCAAAATTAAAGTTTCACCTCAAATATTTGAAAAATTATTTCCCATTAATGACACAAAGACAATGTCTCCTATACAATGGGTTGAAAATTGTTATCTTGTTAACTCATTTAATGAATATATGAAAAATGACGATGCAAGAATAAATTTATATAAATGTTTTAATGAATGTGAAGATAATTTAGGTAATAAATTTATTGAAGTAAAGTATCCTAATTTAGATATTCCATTAAAATATTATTTTAATAATGATAATAAATTTACATATGAATATAATTGTTGTCCAGATAGCCTTGATGGAGTTTTGGGTCATATGATGCTGGAAGAAGTTTATGCAGTTAATCGTATTTCAACAAGATTAGAATATATGATAAGAAATTGTGATTCTCTTCCATTGAATATAAAAAAATTACTTTTAAAACATAAAACAAATATTGAAAAACGTTTAGTTGATACTTCAAAAGAGTTTAATAATAGATTACCATTTAATAAATCATTCCTTGTTGAGCTATATTTTAAATTATTTATCTCCAAAAACAGATTATCTATATTAAAAGAATTAAAGGATAATTATGAAATATATAAAGTTTTAAACTATGATAATAAAGAATGTAATAAAGAAATTAAAAAAAATTTAAAATTATTACGTTCATCAGGTTATATTTCAAATATAGATTATAAAAATTTTTTAAAAAAATCCAATATAAATGAAGCATATAAAAATGTATATTTTTATTATGATATTATGGAAGAAATAGATCAAAAGAAATTCAATAAAAAAACTAATGAGGAAAAACAAAAGTACTATGAAAAAAAATTACATAATCACTTACAAAGTTATAATTTAAATTTACTTAAAGAAAATGATATAAATTACGAAGAAGATGAAGTTGATTATAATGATTATAAATTGAAATATAAAGCTAAGTTAAATTATTTATTTCAAAGTCGTATAATGGGTTTTGAAACATTAAATAGCGGAAATATAAGAGAATGTAATTATGCAATGAATTTATCAACATCCGATTATAAATCCGATAATATATTTTATTCAAATCATATTGATGCTTTATGTATTGTTGATAGCGGATATAATTTTTTTGATAATCTTGAAGGATGTTTAGTTTCACAACATGTACATTCAATAAATGGATGGAATAAATATGGAGCTATAATAACAGAACCTAATACTTCAAATCAGGAAGAAATTATTCTTTTTGATAAATATAAAGATATTTTTAATAAACCAAATAGATACTTTTATATTAACGCTTGTGAGCAAAAAAATTAATAACTAAAAAACACTTATTTTTTTACCAACATTTTTAACAGATAAAATATCATCGCCTGGATTTATACCTGTTGTTGTAAGATAGTTACCTATTAAAATAGCATCAACACAATATTTTAAAGCCAGTTCCATATTTTTTTTGCTAAGCCTAATTTGTCTACCTCCAGCATAGCGAATAACAGAACTTGGATTTGCTATTTTTAAAATAGCAAGTGTACGAAGAATATTTTCCTCGTCAATTTTATCCCAATAATTTTCAAAAGGTGTTCCCTTTATTGGTGTTAAAAAATTAACAGGTATACTATGAGGATTTATTTGTGCTAATTCAAGAGCCATTTCAATTCGTTGTTCAATAGTTTCCCCCATGCCTATTATTACACCGCAACAAAGTTCAATATTATATTTTTTAACAAGATTAATAGTATCAATTCTATCTTGATAGCTATGTGTTGTGCAAATTTTATTATGATAAGATTTACAAGTATTAATGTTATGATGGAATCTAACTAAACCGGCTTCTTTCAAGCTTTTTGCTTGTTGCTCATTTAAAATACCAATACTTGCACAGCTTTTTAATCCATCAATACCATTTATAATTTTTATTAGATCAATCATTGAATTAAAGTCACTTTCATCAGGTGTTTTACCGGATGTTACAATAGCAAATCTTGTTGCCATGTTTTCTTTTGAATGCAATGCTGCTTTTTTTACCTTCTCTTTTGAAACAAGCGTGTGTGTTGGACATTGAGTATTATAATGTGAACTTTGTGCACAATATTTACAATCTTGAGAACATTTTCCAGTTTTTGCAGAAATAAGTGAACAAAATTCTACCTCATTATTTGTATAATTCGAAGCTTCTTTTAATAACTCTTCTAAATTTAAGTTGTATAATTTAATTAATAAATCATGACTAATTTTCATATTTTAATAATATAACTTAATAAGAAAAAAAGAAAGAGAATAAAATGCATAAAAACGAACTTTTAAAAGATGATTTAAAATACATATGGCATCCTTTTACACAAATGAAGCATCTTAAAGATAAGAATAATAAACCAATTATTATAAAAAAAGGTCGAGGAATTTATTTAGAAGATATTGATGGCAATAAATATATAGACGGGGTTTCATCATGGTGGGTAAATACACTTGGTCATTCAAATAGTCGTTTAAATAAAGCTATATACAAACAAGCAAAGGAACTTGAGCATGTTCTTTTTGCAGGATTTACACACATTGGAGCCATAAAACTTGCTAAAGAACTTATTGAAATGATAAATAATGATTTAAAACATGTATTTTATTCAGATAATGGTTCAACTGCAGTTGAAGTGGCTTTAAAAATGGCATATCAATATTGGGTATTAAAAGGTAAGAGTCAAAAGTCAAAATTTGTAGCCTTAAAAAATTCATACCATGGTGATACAATTGGTGCTGTTTCTGTTGGTGGAGTTGACTTATATCATAAAATTTATAAACCTCTTTTATTTGATATGATTCAAGTTATGAGCCCTAATTGTTATAGATGTCCTATGGATTGTGATAAAGAAAATTGTAACTTAGAATGTTTAAATCAAATTGAACATATATTTAAAAAAGAATCAAATAATATTGCAGGGATAATAATTGAACCGCTTGTACAAGCAGCAGGTGGAATGATTATGTATAAACCTCAATATCTTACCAAACTTAATGAATTATGTAACAAGTACAACGTTTTGCTTATTGATGATGAAGTTGCAATGGGGTTTTATCGCACAGGAAAACTTTTTGCATATCAACATGCCAATATCGTACCTGATATAATATGTGCAGCAAAGGGAATTACGGCAGGATACTTACCATTATCTGTTACAATAACTACAGATGAAATATATAATACGTTTTATGATGATGATATTGATGGCACCAAAACTTTTTATCATGGTCATAGCTACACAGCCAATCCGCTTGCAATTAGTGCATCATTAGAAAATTTAAAAATCTTAAAAGAAATGGATATTGAAAATTATTTAAAACCTAAAATTAAATGTTTTGAAAAAGAACTTCAAAAGTTTAAATCACATAAAAACGTTGGAGATGTGCGTCAAATTGGCATGATTTGTGCAGTTGAAATAGTAAAAAATAAAGAAACTAAAGAATCATTCAAATATGAAGATGGTATCCAAAAACAAATTTATAACCATGCATTAAAACTTGGTGCAATTTTACGTCCGATTGGAAATTGTATTTATTTCTTTACACCATATATTATAAAGGAAAAAGAAATAAAAAAACTTGTTGATATTGCTTATAAAGCGTTAAATGAGGTGTTGCCGAATGAATAAAAAAATATTTATAACAGGTACCGATACAGATATTGGTAAAACTTTTGTAACATTAGGATTAAGTCTTTTAACTCAAAATTTAGGTTTTAAAACAGGTGTAATAAAGCCATTTCAAAGTGGAGCTTTGAATAATGAAGGAAATTTAAGTGAAATTGATGTAGATTTTATTAAAAAATATTCAAAAAATATAAACACAAAAACAACATATTTATTAAAAGCCCCAAGTGCACCATCTGTAGCATCACAATTAGATAATGTTGAAATTAATCTTGACTTTGCAAAAGAAGATATTGAAATTTTTTCAAAACAAAATGATATAACTTTTATTGAAGGTTCCGGAGGAATTTGTGTACCAATTGACAATAAAAATTTAATATCTGATTTTATAAAACAACTTAATATACCTATAATAATTGTAACCGGAAGTCATCTAGGGACAATTAATCACACTCTTTTAACGATAAAATATGCAAAAAATATGAATTTAAATATTTTAGGAGTAATTATAAATAAATATCCTGCAAATACAAATGACTTATCCGTTATTTCTCTTAAAGATGAGCTAAAAAGACATTCTAACGTAAAAATTATTGGTGTAATTCCCATGATTAAATTAAAAAATAAAATAGACAAAGATATTATAAGTTTATTTAAAGAAAATGTTGATTTAGACTTTCTTTATTTTGAAAAATAATCGCAAATTAATTTTTCTTTTTTGAGTTTAATTTTCTTAGAAAATTTAAAAAATAAATTTTCTCTTCTTTTTTTTAATTTATCAGTCAATACGGCTTTTTTTATTAAAATTGTATTATATAGCTGTGCAGAAATATCACTTTTGGCAATGTTTGGCAAAAGAGCCTTAAGTTCATGTTTATATTTTAATATTTGAAATTCTAAACTAGCATTGTTAAATTTCATTTATAAAGTCACCTGTTAAAAATAAACTTACACATATTATAATAGATTAAATAAAAAATATAAAACTCCACTATTAGAATTAAAAACCACTTTCATATTTAATTAAAAAGTTGTATAATAAATAAGATGAGTTTTATAGATAAAATAGTTAGTCTAATAAATACCGTAAATCGTTTTGAGGCAAGTGTTTCAAGTACTAAGACTACATATTTGGAAATTTATGAAAAAAATATACAACTTGAAAAAGAAATACTTGAACGAACAAATGAACTAGAAAAAGCCAATAAAACATTTGTAACATTACAAAATATATGGGATATGATGAATTCCGATAAGCCATTGTCAAGTGTTCTAACGAGTATAGCGGAAGGTTTAAAGGGGGAATTTGGTTATATTCATGCTTCAATTTTGAAACTTGAAATTGATAAATTTGAAAATAAACAATTTCTTATTTCTCGTGCTATTTCAAAAAGTAAATTCGCACAAAAATTATCACAAGCCTTTGGAATAAATATATCTTTTAATAAATTTCAAAATAAAAAAGACGGATACATAGATAAAGCATTGTCTAATAATGAAGTTGTTCATACAACCCAATGTGTTAATTTTTTTTCACAAATACTTCCTTCAATTTCACTTAATACCTTAGAATCTTTTTTAAAAACAACAAATGTAGAATCAATTATTATAGTTCCAATTTTACCAAATCAAGAACAAAAAGGGATATTAATTGTCTATTCATCGAGAAGCGAAATAAAGCAAAATGAAATTAATTTTTTAAAATTATTTGCCCATCAAATAGAACAAGCAATTGTTATAGCCGGGTTATTTGAAAAAGTAAAAAAACAAGCTATCACAGATCCTTTAACGGAATTATATAATCGAAGATACTTTGAGGAGTCATTATACCGGGAAATAGACCGTTCAAGACGTCAAAATCAACCTTTTTCAATAATATCTATTGATCTTGATTATTTAAAAAAGATTAACGACAAATATGGTCATCAATATGGAGATTTGGCTATTAGCACTATCTCAAAAGTCATAAAAGAGAATGCCCGTTCAGTTGACATTCCATCCCGTTTTGGAGGAGAGGAGTTTAATATTCTTCTTCCACAAGTTGACTCTGTTGGTGCAAAGTTGGCTGCAGAACGTATAAGAGTTGCCATTGCAAGTGAAAAAATTAATACAATAGGTCAAATTACCGCAAGCATTGGAGTTGTTACTTTTTTGGAAAATACGGATAATCCTGATGAATTGCTCGAACTTGCGGATCAAGCTATGTACAAAGCCAAAATAAATGGAAGAAATCAAGTTTGTGTGTCAAAAAATAAAATGCATTCAAATTGGCAAGAAATTGCTTTAAAAGCTTTTTTAGATATATTGGCATCAAAAAAATTGCCGCTACCTGATGCTTTAACCAAAAGTTTAACGGATACTTTAAATAAATCATTAATTGAAGGAAAAAATACAAATGAAACTTTATATGGTGTTGTAGATTCTATAATTCAAACTTACAATTATAATCATTTAAATGGAGAAACTAAACAAAAAGTTCAAACTGCATTACATTTTGCAAAGTTTTTGGAACTACAAAAAGAAGAAATTGATGATTTAAAAATAGCATTATTACTATATGATATAGGAAACGTAATGCTTCCTGAAGAAATATTTAATAAACCAAAACGTTTAACTTATGAAGAAAAGTTAAAAATGCAAAAGCATCCACTTATTGCAACAAAGGAGTTACTTGAACCGCTTGGAAGTAAAATTTCTGAAATAATGCCAATAATTGAAAATCACCATGAAAATTGGGATGGGACAGGTTATCCATATAAAAAATCAGGTAAAGCAATACCAATAACTTCCCAAATTATTTTACTTGTTGATGCTTACTATGCATTGATTAATAATCGTCCTTATCGTAATGCATACTCAAAAGAAGAAGCGTTAAAAATATTAAAAAAAGATTCTAATAAAAAATGGGATTCAAAATTGGTTGATAAGTTTTTATATATGATAGAAAATGAACAGCAATAACAAACAAAATTATAACATAGATGACTTAGTCACTTTTTTATATCAAAATGTCACAACATATCGTGGTGCAGTAACTATTCGTGATACAACTCAAATACGCAATAGCAGATTTGACTGTTATATAAATAGTCAAATATCAGACCCGCTTTCTTTTAGTTTATTTGAATTATCAGATAAAGGTGAACTTCAAATTGATAATCTTCAAAAACTTATTGAAAGTGAAGCTGGCTTTTTACTTTTTATAAATCCCAAAACAGGATGGATTTTTGCAATAAAAAATACATTACAAAATAAGAAAAAACTTATAAATGGTGACAAAATACAAAATTTTAAAATCAAGATTGTAAAATGAAAATAAATTACATAAGAATACTTTGTTTATAATAAAATAAATATATGGAAGAATTTGATATAAATAAATGTTGGATAAATATATTAAAAACGTTAGAAAATGATATTCCTTCATCAACTTATGAGCCTTGGATTTTACCATTGGTACCTCAATCTTATGATGAGAATGGATTTAATATATTATCCGGTCATAATCTTGCAATTCAGTTGATAAATAAAAATTACTATGATGTAATAAAAAATGCAATATCAAAAGAGATAGGAAAAGAAACAGAGTTCAATATAATATATGATGAAAATATAAGAAGAAATTTATGCAAAGGAAAAAGAAAATCACAAATAAAACAAATTACTAAAGAAAGTTCAGATGAAGATAAATATGAAGCATTAAAACAAATGCAATCAACCGCTAATTTAAACTTAAAATATAATTTTGACAATTTTGTAGTTGGTGATAATTCTAAATTAGCTTATGTTGCATCTCAAAGTGTAGCTAAAAAGCCAGGTAAAAGTTATAATCCTTTATTTATTTATGGAGGTGTTGGGCTTGGTAAAACACATTTAATGCAAGCTATTGGTCATTATATATTACATAAACATCCTAAAATGAAAGTAAAATATATTAAGACAGAAGATTTTATCAACGATTATATTAATTCTGTCTTTAAAGATAGCGGAAAAAATGATAAAATGAATTCATTCCGTCAAAAGTATCGTAATGTTGATGTACTATTAATTGATGATATACAATTTATTGAAGGTAAGGAACGAACAGAGGTTGAAATTTTTAATACATTTGAAACGTTATACAATGCAGGAAAACAAATAGTTTTAACCTCAGATAGACCACCAAGTGCCATACCTAATTTATCAGATAGATTAAAAAGTCGTTTTGAATGGGGTTTAATGGCTGATATTCAAGTTCCAGATCTTGAAACACGAGCTGCAATTGTTTCTAAATTGTGTTCGACAACTAATGTGAAATTTCCAAATAATGTTATTTTTCTTCTAGCTAAAACATACAATAAAAATATCCGTGAACTTGAGGGTGCTTTTATTAGATTAAATGCATATTGCCAGATTAATGATGCTATATTAACAGAAGAACTTGCAAATAAAGTTTTAAATTTAAAACAAACGGATAAGAAATTAACAATGAATGACATTATTGATACAGTAGCTTCATATTACGATTTAAAATCTTCTGATATTTTATCAAACATGCGAAATAGTAAAATATCACTAGCCAGGCAACTTGTAATTTATTTATGCAGAGAGTTAAATGGAGATAGTTTTTCTCATATAGCAAAAGCATTGGATAAAAAACATACAACAATTATGTATTCTTATGAAAAAATAAAAGAATTAATAAAAAATAAGCCCAATGTTGCAATAGATTTATCAAATATAAAAAATAAAATACAAAAATAAAATATTTGCTATAAATCTTATAATTCTGTTATAATTTTCTTAAATAAAAATACAAGGGTAAAAGAGGAGACAAGAACAATTATGGCAAAAGATTGCAGTTTTGATATAGTATCTGAGTTTGACAAAATGGAACTTGTTAATGCAGTTGAACAAACAAAAAAAGAACTTTCATCAAGATTTGACTTAAAAGATTCAAAATCAGATGTTGTTTTAGAAAGTGATACTCAAATAACAATAACAACTGAAGATGATACAAAATTAAGAAATATTTTGGATATTTTACAATCAAAAATGGTAAAGCGAAATTTATCAATAAAAATACTTGACCCTCAAGGTGTTGAAAATGCACTTGGTGGGAATGTTCGTCAAGTATTTAAACTAAAAAAAGGATTAACACAAGAATTGGCAAAAAAAATAGTTGCTGATATAAAATCATCAAAATTAAAAGTACAAAGTTCTATTCAAGGCGAGCAGGTGCGTGTTTCAGGAAAGAGTAAAGATGATTTACAAGATGTAATAAAGTTAGTCCGCGAAAAAGAAGATGAATATAAAATACCACTTCAGTTTCAAAATTATAGATAATATATAAAATGGGGATATAAAAAATGAATAAACGCCTGGTAACGTTTTGGATTATTTTTGCAATATTTGTAACTTCAATAATAACTGTTATAATAAAACCGACAAGATTGGGGCTTGATTTAGTTGGCGGTTCTCGTATTGTTTTGGAAGCACAAACAAATGATACAATTGGTACAATTACAAAAGATATGATGGATAGTTTACAATTTGCCATTGAAAATAGAGTTAATGCCATGGGTGTTGCTGAAACGCTCGTACAGCAAGTTGGCGAAAGACGTCTTCTTGTTGAAATACCAAATATAAGCGATCCTAAAAAAGCACGCGAGTTTTTAGGTGAAACAGCACAACTTGAATTTAAAAAACAAACAAAATCTTTTGATGGGTCATTTCAATGGAGTCCAACCGGCTTAACCGGTGATGATTTAAAAAGAGCAATTTTATCAACAAATCCAAGCAATGGTGAATGGGTTGTGGGGCTTGAATTTAATGATAAAGGGTCAAAAAAATTCGCAGAAATTACCCAACAACTTGTAGGTCAGCCAATGGCAATATTTTTTAATGGTGAATTAAAATCAGCACCTGTAATACAAGAAGCTATAATTGGCGGGCATGCTCAAATAACAGGCGGACAAGGTGGATTTAAACATGAAGAAGCTAAACAAATGGTGGATTTATTAAATGCAGGAGCTTTGCCTGTTCCTGCTAAAATAATTCAAGAAAATACAGTTGGACCAACTTTGGGAGCTGATAGTATTAAAAAAAGTGAATTTGCAGCCATTATTGGTATTGGTCTTGTTATGTTATTTATGCTTTTATACTATCGTTTACCTGGGTTAATTGCTGATTTTGCTTTAATCGTTTATGGTTTTATTTTGTTTGCTTTATTTAAAACAATCCCTGTTACACTTACCTTAGCTGGTATCGCAGGTTTTATTTTAAGTGTTGGGATGGCCGTGGATGCAAATATTTTAATTTTTGAACGGACAAAAGAAGAATTAAAATCTGGTAAAACCTTTTTTGCAGCAATAAATAGTGGTTTTGACCGGGCATTTACAAGTATATTTGATTCAAACATGACAACAATAATAACCTGTGCTATTTTATATATGCTTGGAACAAGTATTGTTAAAGGATTTGCAGTTACACTTGCAATTGGTGTAATCGTTTCTATGTTTACAGCTATCACTGTAACCCGTAATTTTATGCATATTTTATTTGATAAATGTAATTTAAATCATCCATTTTGGTTTGGTTTAAAAGAAAGTGATATTCCTCAAAATAAAAATAATAAAAATGATAACAATGGAAATGATAACGCAAAATACGGATTAATCGAGTAAACTTTTTTAAGGAGAAAAATAAATTATGTTTGATATATCAAAACAAAAACAAATAATAGATGTTGTGAAATATCGATATGTATGGTTTATATTGTCACTGATATTGATAGTTCCAGGTATAGTTGCAATGATTTATTCATCCATTACAAATGAAAATCATTATCCTTTAAATGTTGGTATTGATTTTACCGGAGGAACAATTTTACAGTATAAAGTTGACAAAAATATAAATAATGATGAAATTTCAAATTTGAGAAATAGTTTAGAAGAAAATGGAATACAACATCCGGTAATCCAGGTTATTCAAGATAGTAACATTAATGAAAATAAAACAAGTAATATTATTTCAATACGAACAAAGTTCATTGATGAACATAATCAAAAACAACTTGAAAATATAAAATCAATAATAAATAGTGAATTTAAACAAGGTGAACTTGTTCAGATAAGTTCAATTGGACCGACTTTGGGTAAAGAACTTTTTAAAAATTCTTTTATAGCAATGATGCTTGCATTTTTAGGTATATCAGTGTATCTTTCATTACGATTTGAACCTAAGTATGCAATTATTGCATTATATACCCTTGTTCATGATGCTATTTTTGTTATTGGAGCATTTTCACTTCTTGGTATATTTTACCATGTACAAATTGATAGTTTATTTATAACAGCATTGCTAACAGTTATAGGTTTTTCAGTTCATGATACAATTGTTGTATTTGACCGTGTTCGAGAAAATTGCAAATTCTATGGAAGAAAGTTAAGTTATGATGATATAATAAATGCATCAGTTAACCAAACACTTGCAAGAAGTATAAATACATCTTTGACAACCGTTTTGACTCTTCTTGCATTGTATTTCTTTGGCGGCACAACAACAAAAGATTTTGTGTTAGCTATGTTACTTGGTATAATAATTGGTACATATAGCAGTATTTTTGTGGCAGGAATGCTTCTTGCATGGCATAATGATATTGTTAATGGAAATAAAAATAAAGTACAAAGCAGGGTTAAAAATTGACAAAACAACAAGTAAACGAAAATATATCACTTGCTCAATTTGTTTCAAGTTTAAGAGAAAAATTAGGCTATTCAAAATTAGGACTTGCAAAACGTTGTAATTTAAGTGAAGAAATAGTTAATAGTATTGAATCAGGTGAGGATTTATTTTTAAGTTCAACAGTAAGACAAAAACTTGCAAAAGGACTAAAAATAACCCCCGGTGATATAAAGTTATATGAAAAAGATTTTAAAATAGAAAATCCGATTTCGTTTGAAGAAATTGAAAATATAAAGCTAAAAATATTAAATAATGAAAATAATATTTTATGTCCTAAATGTGGTAAAATATTAAATACACGTATAGCTAAAATGTATGACTTGGAGGATAATTTAATACTTCATCCCAAAGCTAATTGTTCAAAATGTACATTTCAAATAAAATAATGTCAATAAATGTTAAAAAAAAATTAAAAACCTTTAAGTAAAAAGTTTCTTAAATTATAATATAATTAGATTATTAATATATAAAGGAATATAAAAAATGAGTAAAAAACATAAACATCAAAATCATGGTGAAAACCCATTTAAAGAAAGTGACAATATAAATCATGAAGAAACAAAGATAAATGATGAAAATGAAAATATTGAGGAAAATAATGAAACTAAAAACGAACAAGTAAATGAAAATTTAGAAAGTAATAGTGACGCATTAAAAGAGAAATACGAAGCATTAAATAATCAATATATCCGCTTAGCTGCTGATTTTGATAATTATCGCAAAAGGACAGAAGCTCAAAAAACTGAACTTATAAATATGGGACTTGAAAATGCATTATTAAAAATGATTGAAGTTCTGGATAATTTTGATCGTGCTAAAAAGACAATGGAAGGAATAAATGATTGTGAAGCTGCTTTAAAAAGTTTTGATGTTCTTTATAATCAAGTGTTTGAAAATTTAAAAAAGCTTGGACTTGAAATAATAAGTACTGAAAATGAAAAATTTGATCCTAATTTTCATGAAGCAGTTATGCAAACTCCAAATAATGAAGTTGAAGATCAAACTATTTTAAATGAACTTCAAAAAGGATATAAATTAAAAGATAAAGTTTTAAGACCAACTTTAGTAAATGTAGCCGTAAACAATTAAAATTGAAAGAATAAACGAGTATGAGTGATTATTATAGTATATTAGAAATTGAAAGAAATGCTTCAAAAGACGAAATAAAAAGAGCATTTCGTAAGAAAGCGAGGCAATTACATCCTGATGTTAATAAAGCGCCTGATGCTGAGGAAAAATTTAAGGAACTTGGAAAAGCCTATGAAACTTTAGTCGATGATGATAAAAGAGCAATTTATGATAGATATGGTGAAGATGGGCTTCAAAATTCAGGTTATACAAATCAAGGACCGTTTGATTTTGGATTTGGCGGTTTAAATGACATATTTGAGTCATTTTTTGGCGGTGGTTTTGGCGGCATGGGAGGTTTTGAAGATGAAAGTCCAAATGCTCCAAGACGTGGTTCTGATTTAAGAATGAATATAAAACTTAAATTTGAAGAAGCAATTTTTGGAATTGAAAAAGAAATAAAAATTGAACATCTTGAAAAATGTGAAATGTGTCATGGAACTGGATGTAAAAATGGAACAACACCTATAGTTTGTCCAACTTGCAAAGGACATGGACGTATTCAGCAAACAACAAGAACAGCTTTAGGTAGTTTTACACAAGTTACTGTTTGTCCACATTGTAATGGTACAGGACAAAAAATAGAACAACCTTGTCCAAAATGCCATGGTGTTGGAAGGGTTGAAACTGAAAAAACAATAAAAGTAAAAATTCCTCAAGGTGTTGATAACGGAGCAAAAATCCGAATAAGCGGTGAAGGTGATTGTGGCATCAATGGCGGCTTAAATGGTGATTTATACTTGGTTGTGTATGTTGAAGAAAGTGATAAATATATACGTGATGGGTATAATATTCATTCAAAAGTTGAAATTACAATGCCTCAAGCTGTTTTAGGTGATGAAGTAAAAGTTGAAACATTAGATGGTGAAAAACTTTTAAAAATTCCTCCTTCAACACAATATGGAAAGGTTTTAACTTTAAAATATTATGGTGTTCCGCTTTTGGGAAGTAATAATAAGCGTGGAGATCATTTTGTACAGGTTATTATAAAAACCCCAACACAGCTTAGTGACGAAGAAAAAAAATTATATGCTAAACTTTATGAACTTCAGTCTAAAAAACACGTACATAACGATAGTATAATCGATAAAGTTAAGCATGTACTGGGTAGTGGTAAAGATTAATTATGAGTAAATTCAAACGATTAATATGTACAGGTATAATTTTTTCAATATTTATATGTTGTAACAACGCGTTTGCATATAATTTTGAACCTAAATTACGAAAATATTTGTTAAAACAGGAACCGAATCTTGAATTACGTTTTGACGGACTTGTTACTTTCCCTGATGGAAGCAGATATTTGCCATTAACACCAAGTGTTAGTGAAGATGTTCGAAAAATAAAAATTCAATATACATATCCTAATAATAAAGAATTAAAAGACCGACCTGAAGTCATTGTTTTTAACAATAATTATTCCTTAATTAAAATTATTCCAGTTGATGATGAAAAGTATACATTATGTAGTTACGAAGACTTACCAATGAGTGTAAAAACAGCTCTTCTGCCGCAAGATATGCTTGTTCCTTCAGGTTTAATAGTGCCGGATCACATTAAGGGTATTATGGGTGATCTTGTTATTCCACTTGTTTCTGAAGTTAATATTGGAAAAAAACTTGTAATTACCGCAAAAAAATATTCAAATATTGATAAAAGTGTGAATAATAAGTTATATTTAACAACTTATTTTAGTTCAAATTTGATACGAGTATTTGATGCAAAAACAAGTAAAGCTATTTACACTTTAAACTTAAATGGCATGCCAAGATGTATAAAACCATTTAATGATAATCGTTTTATTTTTGTTTTATTGCGTGGAAAAGAACATATTGATATTGTTGATTTAAAAGATGAAAGTATAGCTCGTCAACTTGATTTTAATGTTGAACCAACTGAAATTGTTGTAGATAATTTGAATGATGTTGCTTATGTTGCTACAAATGAAGAAAATGCAATATACAAAATTGATTGTAAAGATGTTACGCTTGTTGAGAAAATTAAAATTACAGGTGTGCCAGAAAAATTAACTTTATCAAATGATGGAAATAGAATAGTATATGTTGATAAAAATACATCAAAATTATATGGTATAACAGTTGATGAAAATTATCGTGTTGATGAGTTTTGCGATACATCAAATATTTCAAAAATAATAATAAATAATGATGATTTATTTTTAGTATCCCGCACTAAAAATTTACTTGAAAAGTATAAAATAACTAAAAAAGCACCAACTGAAGAGGAACACTTTATAAATGAAATAAGAAGCGGTAAAACTGTTGAAGAGTATGAAGATGAACAAAAAAAATTAAAAAAAGCTTCACATAAAAAAGCATATAGAAAAAAATATCAAGAAGGTATGATAAAAATATACCGTAAACAGAAGACTTCACTTGAAGAAGAAGATCCTAATTTTTATCGTGCCCAGTTTTTAAAAGAAGTTATGGTTGCTCCAAAACCTGTCGATATGATTGAATATAACAATCTTTTATATGTACTTGGTGCAGAAGAAAACGAACTATATATAGTAAATACTGATTCGTTAGATGTTGAAATGATAATAAAATTACCTATTAACGGATTTTGTAATAAAATCTCAAGGCTTAATGATATTTCTAATATTGCAATAATTACAAATGTTGTTGAGAAAAATTATTTAATTTTTGATTTAGATAAAAAAAGAACAATACAAAAAGTACCAATTGATACAAATATATCGGATATTGCAATTGTTGAGAAAGATATAAATGAACGATTGTAGATTTGACATAGAAACAAAAAATATTTTAAATAAACTTGAAGAAACTCGAAAAGAATTCTGGAATTTGCCTCATGAAAGTGCAAATTTTATAAACATGTTAATAAAAATTGCAAAAGCCAAACGTGTTCTTGAAATTGGCACATCAAACGGATATTCCGGCATTTGGATATCAAAAGCACTTCTTGAAACAGGCGGCAAACTTGATACAATTGAATTTTATCAAAAACGTATTGATTTAGCCCTTGAAAATTTTAAAAAAGCAAATGTTAATGATATTATAACAATTCATAAGGGAAGTGCATTAAATATAATTGATGAATTTGAAAATAATACATTTGATTTTGTATTTATTGATGCAAGTAAGCCTGAGTATTTGGATTATTTTCTTAAACTTGAATCCAAAATAACAAAAAATGCTATAATTTTAGCTGATAATGTTACATCACATTATAAAAAAGTTGAAAATTTTCTAAATTATGTTAAAAATAATAAAAATTATCAATGCGAATTACTAAATTTTGATGGCGGATTGTTTTTTATAAGAAAAATATAATATTTTTTACCAGCCACCACGACTACCACCACCGCCTAGACGTTGAGCAGCTTGTTGTGCTATTTCAATATGTTGTTCTGCATTTTTAACCAAAGGTTCAAGTTGTTGTTGGGTAATAGCAATATTATTAGCCATCATTTGAAGTCTTTGTAAATCAGGTGAATATGGATTAGAAGTTTGTAAATTTTGAATGTATGTTCCTAAATCTGTGGCTTGTGATTGAAGATTTAACAATTGGGCATCATAGTTCTTTTTAACCATTTCCCAATATTGTTTTTGGCCATTATATATATTTTGATTTAAAATATTTGTAGCAGACAATTCTGACATTTTTATTCACCTTTATCTTGTTTCATTTAACTGTTGACCTTTTAAGAAAAAATGTTCATTACTTTGAGCAATAAGTTTTTCCATTTTATTAAGCTGATATTGTTGATATGTTACACGAAACTTTGCCATTTTAGCTTTTTTATAAATTCCTAAAATATCCTTTATAGAATTTAAAATACTTGCTTGAAAAGTTTGTAGAGGTTTATGCCTATCAAAATATCGCAATGAAAAGTTTAAAAATCGACGCAATCTCATAAAATGAATTTTCAATTGTGTTTTAAACATTTTCAAAGCTCCTTTTTTCTTATATTTTACCTCTATATATTAATAAAAACAAATCAAAGCCAAAAAATTACATATTTCAATAAAATTGTTACAAAAATTTACAATTAATAAACATTTGACAAATAAATGCGGGTTATTTAGAATTTAATTATTAGAATTAAAAAATAAAAATAAATGTATATAAATATTGATGAAATAAAAAATAATAAAAATGAAATTGTCATTGATTATAATGATAAAATCAGTTTTGAAAATGAATTGTATCCAGTTCAAGCAAAATTGCACTTCAAAATTTGTGACAATATTATGCAAATTGAAGGAAATGTTAAAGGAAATACAAAATTAATATGTAATAGATGTTTAAAAGAAAATGACTATAGATTTTCATATAAAATTAATGAATTATATGCACTGGATTCATTGCTTGACAAATATCCAGACGAATATGAAATAAAAGATGGAAATTTTGTAAATGATTTAAACGGTGAAAAAGAATTTAATGTAGATGATTTTCTTTATCAAATTATAACAATTAACTTACCAAATAATTATGTTTGTGATATAAATTGTATTGAGAATGATGAAAATATAAAAAAATATTTCAAAAATTCAGATATTGACCCCAGAATGGAAATTTTTAAAGAAATAATAGTAAAAGAAAAGGAATAAAATTATGGCAGTACCAAAGAAAAGAACAGGAAAATCAAAACAAGGACATAGACGCTCAAACTGGAAAGCGTCAAAAATTGAAGTTACAACTTGTCAAAATTGTGGAAGCTTAGTTCCAACACACACTGTTTGCACAGTTTGCGGCACATATAAAGGAATGGTTGTAAGTATTAAAGCTGATGGTTATAAACCTCAAGATGTGAATGATAAAAAAGAACAGCCCGTTGTTAAAAAAGCGGAAGAATCTAAAATTGAAGAAGTAAAAGAAGACATTATTGAAAATGAAAACGAAACTGAAACTGCACAGATGCCTTCTGATGAAGAGGTAGTTATTGATAGTGAAAAAAAAGAAGAAGAATAATTTAAAATATAAAATATATAATAATACTTTTATTATTGATAGAGGAAGTGGAAATGACAAGAATTGCTATTGATGCAATGGGTGGAGATCATGCTCCAGGAGAAATAGTTAATGGAGCGGTATGGGCTGCTCGTGATTATGGAGTTGCTATTGAATTCGTTGGTAAGCAGGATAAAATAGAACGGGAACTTGATAGAATTACAAATGAAGGTTTCGTTTATGATGGAAGTGGTGTATATAAACCAAGACGAATAAGAATTAATGTAAAAGATCTGGATATAAAAATTACTCAGGCAGAAGATGTAATAGAAATGGGTGAAGCACCGGGGCAGGCAATTCGTAAGAAAAAACGTTCGTCAATTGTTTTGGCTGTAGATGCTGTTGCAAAAGGTAGTTCAGATGCTGTTGTTGCTGCCGGTTCAACAGGTGCAGCTATGGCTGCAAGTTTATTTGGGCTTGGACGTTTAAATGGTATTGAACGTCCGGCAATAGCCGTTACTCTTCCAACAATGAAAAAACCAGTGGTGTTGATTGATGCAGGGGCTAATACAAATTCAACACCTGAGATGTTATATCAGTTTGGCGTTATGGGTATGTTCTTTTCAAAGCATGTTTTAGGTATTGATAAACCTAGAATAGGTGTTTTAAATATTGGAGAAGAAGCCGGTAAGGGTGATAATCTCGCACAGATGGCTTATAAGCTATTTGATGAACGTGCTGATAAAAATGCAAATGATTTTCAATTTATTGGAAATATTGAAGGCAAAGAAATATTTTTAGGCAATTGTGAAGTTATTGTCTGTGATGGCTTTGTTGGTAATGTTGCATTAAAAACTATTGAAGGTGCTTCTTCAATGTTGTTCCATTTGATTCGTCACGAATTTAAAAAAGATTTTTTATCTCAAATTATCGGTTTATTAGCAAAACCAGCAATGAAACGTATTTTTGAACGGATAAATTACGAAGAATTTGGTGGAGCATTATTACTTGGTGTAAAAGGTGTCACTGTTATCTCACACGGTCGTTCTAAAGCATATGCAATAAAAAATGCAGTTCGTGTGGCAAAAGAAGCTGTTGAGTCAGGCATAAATAAACAAATTGCTGATTTTAATTTTAATGAGGAATAAAATACAGGTATGAGAAATATCGGAGTCAAAATAAAAGGGCTTGGGATGCATGTTCCTGAAACTGTTATAACAAACGATGATTTAACAAAGTTTCTAGATACATCGGATGAATGGATAACAACAAGAACCGGAATTAAAAAAAGACGGGTTGTTAAAAAAGGTGAGGATGTTGTAACTCTGGGAGTTGAAGCTGCAAGAAAGGCAATTGTAAATTCACAATTAAATGTAAGTGAGATTGATGCAATAATTTGTGCAACATCATGTCCAAAGCATTTATATCCGTCAACTGCATGTGAAATACAAAAAGCTTTAGATATAAAAAATGCTTTTGCTTTTGATATCACTGCTGCATGTACAGGTTTTATATATGCAATTGACATAGCTCAAGCATATATTCAAAGTGGCAAATATAAAAATATACTAATTGTTGCAACCGATACCAATAGTAAGTTTTTAAATTGGGAAGATCGCTCCATTTGTGTTCTTTTTGGTGATGGAGCAGGTGCAATGGTTCTAAGTAGTTCAAATAATGACAATGATATTTTAGGAATAAACTTAAAATCAGATGGTAACCTTGGACATTATATAACATTGCCATTAAGTGGTAAAGGTTATCCTTCGTTTGAGCAGGATGAAAGTAGTTCACAATATATAAGCATGCTTGGTAAGGATGTTTATAAATTTGTTGTATCTACAATTCCTCAATTTATAGTTGATACAATTGAAAATAGCGGGTTAAATGCAGATGATATTGATTATCTTGTGCCACATCAAGCTAATATAAGAATAATTGAAGCAATGCAATCACGTCTTAATTATGAAGATAGTAAAGTTATAATTAATATTCAAAATTATGGCAACACATCTGCAGCTTCCATACCTATAGCTTTATGTGAAGGCATTTCTGAAGGAAAAATCAAAACACATTCAAAAGTAATTTTATGTGCTTTTGGTGCAGGTATGACATGGGGAGCTGCAATAATGAATCTTGATAAAGGAGTATACTAAATGGAAAAAATAAAAGTTGCATTTTTGTTTCCAGGTCAGGGTGCACAAAGTGTTGGCATGGGATTAGATTTATATCAAAATTCAAATAAATCAAAAGAAGTTTTTGATATAGCTAATAATGTTCTTGGTTATGATATAGCAAAGTTATGTTTTGAAGGACCGGATGAAGAATTAAAAAAGACAATAAATACTCAACCGGCATTAACTGCTGTGTCAATTGCTGCATTAAATGCTTTTTTAGAAAAAGAACCTTTAATTGAATTATGTTATACAGCAGGTCACAGTCTTGGTGAATATTCAGCAATGTATGCTTCAAATGTTTTAACTATTGAAGATACTTTTAAAGCTATTCAAAAAAGAGCTTTTTGTATGAATGAAGCTGCAATAAACAATCCTGGTAAAATGGCTGCTATACTTGGCATGGAAGCTAATAAAATAAATGAAATTTTAAAAAATGTTAAAACTGGAATTGCTCAAGTTGCAAATTATAATACTTTTGAACAAACTGTTATAACAGGTGAAGAAAAAGCATTAGAGGAAGCATGTGAACTTTTAAAAGAAGCTGGAGCTAAGAAAGTTATAATGCTAAATGTGTCAGGTGCATTTCATAGTTCACTTATGGATAGTGCTTCTAGTGAATTTAAGACATTTGTCGAAAGTTTAAATATTCATGATGCAAATGTTCCTGTTATAACAAACGTTGATGCTTGTGAAACTATTTTAGCTAATGATTTTAAATACAAAATGCCAAATCAAATTAATTCTTCTGTTATGTGGGTTGATAGTATAAATAAAATAATTGAAAGTGGAGTTGATACTTTTATTGAACTTGGAGCTGGTAAAGTACTTTCAGGTCTTGTTAAAAAAATAAATAAAAATGTAAATGTATATAATATATCAGATATTGATAGTCTAAATAAAACTTATGAATGTTTAATGTATAAAGGAGTTAATGTGTAATTATGAATACAAGTGAAAAAAAAGTTGCTCTAATAACAGGTGCTTCAAGAGGTATAGGTAAGGAATGTGCATTAGAACTAGCAAAAGCTGGATATAATATAGTTATAACATATGCTGGAAATGATGATGCTGCAAATAAAACTGTAAGTGAAATAAAAGCATTAAATGTTGAAGCTGAAGCTTATAAGTTTGATGTATCAAATAGTGATGAATGTAAGGAAAATATAGGAAAAATTTTAGAAAAACACGGTCAAATAGATGCTTTAGTTAATAATGCAGGTATAACAAGAGATAATTTAATGCTTAGAATGACAGATGAAGCATGGAATAGTGTTATAAATACAAATTTAAATTCTATGTTTTATATGACACAACCAATAGTAAAAGCTATGATGAAAAAAAGGCAAGGTGTCATAATAAATATGTCATCAATTGTTGGTGTATATGGAAATGCAGGTCAAATAAATTACTCTGCAGCCAAAGCCGGGGTTATTGGTTTTACAAAATCACTTGCAAAAGAGGTTGCTTCACGCAATATAAGAGTAAATGCAATTGCACCGGGATTTATACAAACGGATATGACAAAAGATTTAGATACAAGTAAAATTGTTGAGGCAATACCTCTAAAAAAATTAGGCGATGTATCTGATATAGCAAAAACCGTAAAGTTCTTAGTTACCGATGCTCCTTATATAACAGGGCAGGTAATATGTGTTGATGGCGGTCTTGTTATATAAAAATACTTTATAAAATAAATTTTGCAAAAAAATCTTTAAATAGTATAATAGGACATGTAAATAATTAGTAAATAATATAAAATGAGGGAAAAAAAATGAGTACAGTTTTTGAGAGAGTAAAAAAAGTTGTTGTTGAACAATTAAGTGTAGATGAAGCATTAGTTACAGAAAATGCAAGTTTTACAGCTGATTTAGGTGCTGATTCTTTAGATACCGTTGAATTAGTAATGGCATTTGAAGAAGAATTCGGTACTGAAATACCTGATGAAGAAGCTGAAAAAATTGCTACAGTTAAAGATGCTGTAAATTATATTGAAGCTAATTTATAATAACAACTAAAGTTTTGGAGGTAATTTATTTGAGAGTTTAATATATCCATATAAATTGCCTCTATTTTAAAATAGAGTAAAAAGGGATACAAATGACTAAAAGAAGAGTTGTCATAACAGGCATGGGAACAGTTACTCCATATGGCGTTGGAGTTGATAAGTTTTGGAAAAATTTAAAGGAAGGAAAAAGCTGCATAAGCAAATTAAATCTAGATCCTAACCTTCATACCGTTTTAATAGGTGGTCAAATAAATAATGTAAATATAGACGATTATATAGATCCTAAAGAACAAAAACGCCTTGATAGATATAATTATTGGGCGTTAATAGCAGCTGATGAAGCATACAAAGATGCTAATCTTGAGAATGCGGATATTGACCCATATCGTTTTGGTGTAATATTTGGTTCAGCAGCAGGCGGTTTTAATACTATAGAAGTACAACATAGGATTATGTTAGAAAAGAAACCAACAAAATGTTCACCTTTTACCGTACCTATGATAATTGTTAACATGGGAGCAGGTAAGATTTCAATTAAATACGGTGCAAAAGGTGTAAATAAAAGTGTTGTTACTGCTTGTGCCACTTCAGCACATTCAATTGGTGATGCATTTCGTTCAATTCAATGGGGTGATGCAGATATAATTATTTCAGGCGGTGCTGAAGCTGCTATTTGTGATATTGGTATAGGAGGTTTTACAAGTGCAAGAACATTATCAAAACGCAATGATGAACCTCAAAAAGCATCAAGACCTTATGATAAAGATAGAGATGGTTTTGTTATGACAGAAGGAGCAGGTGTTTTAGTTCTTGAAGAACTTGAGCATGCTAAAAAACGAGGTGCCAAAATATATGCTGAAATTGTTGGATATGGCCAAACAGCTGATGCTTACGATATAGTTGCACCTGATCCTGATGGTAATGGAGCTAAAAAAGCTATGACAAATGCTCTTCTTGATGCAAATTTAAAACCTTCTGATGTTGATTATGTAAATGCACATGGTACATCTACAGGTCTTGGTGATATTGCAGAGTCACAAGCTATAGCATCTGTATTTGGAGATTTAGAATCAAATAAAAATTTAAAAGTAAGTTCTACTAAATCAATGACAGGTCATGCACTTGGTGCTTCAGGAGCTATTGAATCAATAGCCTGCATAAATGCTATCATAGATAGTATCGTTCCTCCTACAATTAATCTTGATAATCAAGATGAAGAAGTTGCTAATTTAAATTATGTGCCTCATAAGGCTATTAATACTAATGTTGATGTTGCCATTACAAATTCATTTGGTTTTGGAGGACATAATGCAACGTTAGTATTTAAAAAATATAAAGATTAAAAAATAATAAGAATTAAATTAAGATTAACCTCCAGAAATTAATTCCTGGAGGTTATTTTTTATTGTTAATAAATGCAATGCAATATTATTTATTAATGATACTTAGCACTTGCTTTTAATCGAGCCATGGCTTTTGCAAGAGCTATTTCAGCACGAACAATATCAGTATCAGGAGTTGCTTGATTTAAACGCATTAATGCTCTTTCTTGAGCATTTTTAGCACGAACTATATCTATATCGGACCCCAATTGTGCCTCATCTGTCAATATTACAGCAAGATTATCATTAATTTGAAATGTACCACCAATTGTTGCAATATAATCATCTTCTCCATCTTTAACAATTTTTGTAACTCCAATATCAAGAGCAGTCATAAATGGAATATGATTATATAACACACCAAAATCTCCATCTATACTTCTCGAATATATTTCATTTACATAATCATCAAAAACAACTTTTTCGTGCGTAATTACTTTAAAATGTATTTTATTATCAGTCATAACACAAAATCTTCTCTTTATTTTACTTAATCTTCTTTTATACTTTTTGCTTTTTCAATAGCTTCTTCAATTGTTCCAACCATATAAAAGGCTTGTTCTGGTAAATTATCATGTTTCCCTTCAATAATTTCTTTAAATCCTTTAATAGAATCTTCAAGTTTAACATAACGACCTTTTAAACCAGAAAATTGTTCAGCTACAAAAAATGGTTGTGATAAAAACTTTTGAATTTTACGAGCACGATTAACAGTTTCTTTATCTTCTTCAGATAGTTCATCCATACCTAAAATAGCGATAATATCTTGAAGTTCTTTATAACGTTGAAGAATTTCAAGAACTTTTTTAGCTGTATTATAGTGTTCATCACCAATTATCAACGGGTCAAGAACACGACTATTTGATGCAAGAGGGTCAACTGCAGGGTAAATGCCAAGTGATGCAATTTGACGTGATAAAACTGTTGATGCATCTAAGTGTGAAAAAGTTGTAGCCGGTGCTGGGTCTGTTAAATCATCTGCAGGTACATAAATAGCCTGAACAGAAGTTATTGAGCCGTCTTTTGTTGACGTAATACGTTCTTGTAATTCACCCATTTCATTTGCTAAAGTTGGTTGATATCCTACAGCCGATGGCATACGACCAAGCAAGGCTGATACTTCAGAACCAGCTTGCACAAATCTAAAAATATTATCAATAAATAACAAAACATCCTGTTTTGAATAATCACGAAAATACTCAGCAGCTGTTAAAGCACTTAATCCAACACGCATACGAGCACCCGGAGGTTCATTCATTTGACCATAAATTAAGGCAACTTTGTCAATTACATTAGATTCTTTCATTTCAGTCCATAAGTCATTTCCTTCACGTGTTCTTTCTCCAACGCCGCCAAAAACAGAAACTCCCTGGTGTTCCATTGCAATATTTTGAATTAATTCCATAATTAAAACAGTTTTACCAACGCCAGCACCACCAAAAAGTCCTATCTTACCACCTTTTTGATATGGCTGAAGCAAATCAATAGCTTTTATACCGGTTTCAAGAATTTCAACTTCAGTATTTTGGTCGGTTAACTTAGGTGACTCTCTATGAATAGGTAAGTATGTATCAGTTTCAATACTTCCTGCATTATCAACAGGTTCACCTAAAACATTTAAAATTCTACCAAGAACATTTTTACCTACAGGAATTTTAATAGGTTCACCGGTATTTTGAACTTTCATACCTCGTTTTAAACCGTCTGTAGAACTCATTGCAACAGTTCTTACTCTATTTTCCCCAAGAAGCTGTTGAACTTCTAAAACGACTTTCTCGCCATTTTCAAAATATATATTTAATGCATCATATATTTTTGGTAAGTTATTTTGTTCAAACTCAACATCAATAACCGGACCTATAATTTGTGTTATTATACCTTCTTTACTTGTTAAAACATCCATAGATACTTATCCTTACTACTATATTTAACTTCATTATACTAAAATTTACAAATTATGTCTAATTAAATTTTTATTTTTTTTATTTAAAAAATTGTTTACTTTCAATTAATACAGGCAAACCGCGAACAATACAAAATGTAAGTGCTATATATGCACAAATATATGCAATCAATGAAATAAAACTTTTATAATTATATGAGGTTGGTATATGAGATAGAATTAATAATCCAAATGCAAGTGCCTTTGTAACGGCATATGTAAAGCGACTAAAATTTGACGCAACTAAAAATTTACCCAATTTACTTTTCATCATAGTTGTTGAACCAAAGGCAGTGTAACCTTTTTCAAATGCAAGACTTCTTACTCCATCAGTCAATATACCTCTTGTTACAACAATAAGAGGAAATGCAACATTTACCCAGCCAAGAACCGCAAATACAATCCAGTATATGTTCTCAACTATTCTATCACCCAGTATATCAAGCATTGCCCCAAACTTAGAGGATTCATTAAACTTTCTTGCCACATAACCATCAAGTCCATCAAACCATATGGCAACTGCAGTTAATATAAAAGCTAAAATATATGTTTTTACCGTAAAAAAGAATAATAAAATAACTGCAATTAATGCAATAAATATTCTTGAAATTGTTATGATATTTGCCATATTATAAAAGCCTCTTCAATCTATTTTTTATTTACGTTTACTCCTTGATAAGACATAATCAATATTATCAAGCTGTTTCATTTTTGTTTCACCAAGCATTAGTTTTTCTGCATCTTCTAAAACCTTTACAACTTCATAACCATTTTCTCCATCGCTTCTTGCTTTTGACTTATTTTCCATACAAGTTACAAAATGCTGACATTCAAGTTTTAACGGTTCTATTTCAATATAATCAAATGTTATAATTTGGTTATTTTTAGAAGTAGTATTGTCAAAAATCTGTAATTTATTTTCCATTAATGTGTCATCGAATACAGCGGTTGCTTTTGTACCTCTTACAAGTAAATTAACTCTTTTTTGAGGATGAATCCAACTATCTGAAATATGACCAATTATACCACCTTCAAATTCCAAGGTTATATGTGTTATATCAAGTATATCATTTCCACTTGAAGATACCCCAACAGCTGAAATGACTTTTTGAGGTTTCTTATCAATTATATAACTTATCATTGAGACATCATGCGGTGCTAAATCCCACATTACACTTCTATCATTTTTAAAGTAATTTATATTTAATCTATCACTTTGGATATATTTTATATCACCTAAAATATTATCTTCAATTAGCATTTTTAACCTGTTAACAACAGGATGATATAAAAGTAGGTGACCCACCATTAACACTAAATTTTTTTCATAGGCAAGGTTCATTAATGATTGTGCTTCAGCCGCAACGGTTGATATTGGTTTTTCAACATATACATTTTTTCCATGCTCTAAAAGTTCTTTTACAATTTTATAATGTGTATGGCTTGGAGTTACAACAACAACACCTTTTATTTCCGAATTTTCTAAAATATCCCTATAATCTTTTGTAACATTTATATTTTTATATTCATTTGAAATATTATACAAATTTTCTTCATAAATATCACAAACTGTATGTAAATAGCCTAAATTATAAAAATTTCTTACAATATTACGCCCCCACAAGCCTGCACCTATTACACCTATTTTATGCTCTTGCATTTTTTCTCCATTATTTAATCCTTTACCTTTATTTTAGTATTGTAAAATTTAAACGTCAAATTAAATTTTTATAAATTTTTTTGTAAATTTTTGTAAATATTATTTCTTAAAACTAGCAAATTATTTTTTTAGGGTTTTTAATATGAATAAATAAAACTTAGTTTAATTATAAAAAAAATAAATTAAAGTTTTAAGACCAGATATTATTAAATATTATTAAAAAAAGGAAGGGAATGACTTATGAAAGTAGAAAATCACGTATTTGTAAATCAAATGGAAGAGAAGAGAAAATTAGGAAGCGGCAAAAAAGTTAAAGGTTTCTTACCAAATCTTCAAGGAGGTATAAAGTTAAAAAATGGAAACTTACAAAAAGATACTGTAAGTTTTGGAAGCCCCGTAATTGATAAAAGAGTCATATGGAGAAATACAAATGAGAGAATTATTTCTAGTCTTGCCAATTTTATTGATAAATTTGAAGATGCAACTCAAGAATTGAGAAATAAGTTAGGTAGAAGATTAATCAAAGATACCGCAGCTGAAAAAGATATGCTCGAAAGACACAATATATCAGGTCCTAAAACAGAATATTGTAAAAATGTGTTTGCATATACTGATACAAATAAAAAATTATTTGGTCTTATAACAGAAAAATATGATGTTTATAAATCATGTTCAGCAAAATATCTTGGAAAAGGAATGTCAGGATATGTTTATACACTAACTTATGGTTATATAAAATTTGTAATCAAAGAAACACAAAAAAACCATCAAAAAGATATAGAACACGAATTTGAAGAATTAAAAAAAGTAGTTGATATGCCAAATATGCAACAAGGTGTAGCATTAATGAAAACTCGTGATGGTGGAACTTTTTTGATATCAGAATTTCAACCAGGCATTCCAAAAGGTTTAAATAAAAAAAATGGTACTAAAACTTTTAATCCTTTGACATCTAATAATATAAGAGATTTTTTAAATGTGCTATCTGATTTAGATAAAAAAATGTTATTTAATCCTGATCTAAACCTTGGAAACATATTATATGATAATGAAGTTCCTACAATAATAGATTTAGAATGGCAAACAAATATGAATAATGCAGAAAAAGTATTTACATTTATGCCTAATGAAAAAAAGACAAATATGGTAGCTTTTGAAAGTTCCGGTTTAAGTGCATATATAAAAGATCTATACAAAACTAATAAAAATATTAAATTAAGTTATATGAATAATAAAAAATCTTGTCGAGATTTTTTGAAAATGTATTTTATGGAAAGAGCAAAGCATTGCGATACTTCAAATAGATTTGAGAGAATAAGAAAGGCTGTTTATCAAAATCCTTCTGAGGATGTTCTTGATGCAGAGATATTAAGACTTTCGATATTGAAAAATCAAGAAAAACAATTTACATATTTAGACAAAAATATTGAAAAACCAAGAGATATGCTAAAAATGATTCGTTATCAAGCACGGGCTAATTTTGCAGCAAAAATGTTATCAGAATTTCAACCGCAAAAACCTGCAAACCAGATAAGTGATGATGAGAAAAAATATTTTGAAGAAATGCGTAATTTTGGAAAAGAGTGGCATCAAAAAACACAAGAATGGTATAAAGGCTCAATTGAATGGATGAAAAAACTAGTATCAAGAGAAGAATACCAGAATAACAACACCGGTTATTTTTATTTCCCTGAAAAATTTGGAAAAGGTGATAAAAAAGAACAAAATGCTAGAGATAGTGCTGTTTCAGATAAAACCATGCTTTCAGATGTGTTGTCAGGTGGTGCATCCGGACAATATACAAGAAGTTTTAAAAAAATACGCTCAAAAATTACAGAATTAGAAGACAATTTCATGGATTTAAAACAAGCAGTTTATAAAAATGATAATGTATCAAAAAATGATGCAAAAGAGGATATTGAAGATTTAATTTCTAAGGTTTTAGTATGATAATTAATAATTTTCAAGAGAGCAGGGATTACCCTGCTTCCCCTTTAAAAATAAATAAGCAAAAAAGCTTCAAAGCGTATGAAAACATTAAATCACCAACCGGTGAAAGTAAAGGAATGACAGATGAACAAAAAACATGGCTTGGTGTTGGCTTGACAGCTGTTGCAAGCATTGTAATTGGTTTAGTTATCTGGGCATGTTCAAAAGGAAAGAAAAAAACTAAAAAAAATATTGAAAAACCTAAAATAAATGAAATTGAACAATCTAAAAAGAAATCACCTGAAGAACTTTTAAAAGAAGAACGTCAGTGGAGTTATGATAAACTTGAAATATTAAAACCTCGTTACAAAACAATAGACAGAATGCTCAAAAACGGTGGAACTAAAAATATTCGGTTTTCCAAGGAAATAATGAGTTTAAATAAAAAATTTCAGCCTCATTGTATGGATGTGTTTGGTTTAAACAATTTAATCCGGACTGGGAACTTGTGAAAGTTGTACCAAATGTGCTTACACCATTTGAATCTAATAATGACTTTCAATTATATGAACAAATGGTACTTGTTCCACAATTAATAGGACGTCGTGAGCAATGGAAAAGCGATAATCTTCTTGAACAGGATCGAATATATCACTATTTGCAAGAAACCGAACACTGTAAAGGTCCATATATTATAAAGTTTGATAGTTTAGGCGGTAAAAAAGAAAGATTACTTGAAATACAATTGGAAGAAGAATCATTAAAACATGGAAAAGAAAAAGAAACTTTTATTGAATATTTAAAACTTAGAAGTGAATATTTTGACAAAGATAATGAGTTTGATGTCATCAGAAGTGAAGTGTTAAAGAATCCAAACGATGATGTTGTTGATGCTGAAACCCTAAGATTATATATGCTTGCAAATAATACAAGACAATTTCTTTACTCGGATAAAAGTGTTGAAGAAAAGCATAATATGATAAATTTTGTGCGTCCATTACTTTATGCCAATTTTAGTGCCAAAATGCTTGAAGAATTTAAACCTCAAAAACCTCAAAAAGACATGACCGAAAATGAAAAGAAATATTTTGAATATATGAACAAACTAGGAGCTTTCTGGCATGATAGATTAAAAAAAGAAGCAAATGAAAAATTGCCAAATTTTGTAAAGATTATAACCGGTGAAGTGAAAGCTCCAAAATGTTATGGTCAACAAGGGCATGACCCCAGACGAATTCCCAAATTTAATTATTTTAAAAGTTTACTTGGAATATTGTCTGGTGAAGCAAAAGCAAAATGGGATAACAGTATTGAAGAAGAGAATATTGGTAATATAGATAAAATTAACTTACAAATAAAATTTAAAAAATTATTAGATGCCTTTAAAACATTAAAAAAAGGTATTAATTATAAAGAAAGAGAAACTATAATGGATGCAAAAGACAATATTGAATATTTAATTCCTGAGGTTTTAGTATGATAATTAATAATATTCAAGGGAGCAGGCATGCCCTGTTATCTAATCTAGAACTTAACTTAAGTCAATAGGATCTTTCAAAATAAGATCAATAGCTTCTTTTGCTGAATTTATTAAATTTTCACTAATATTAGGAAGTAGTGTAATCTGTTTTAAAACATCAACAGTACGTTTAAAAATTCTAACAATGTCACCTTCCTGCACATCAATAACATTAACTATATCCTCCCATACAGGTTTTTCCATCCACATAATAATTAAAGGAGCATAAAATGAATTTAATAATATAGGTGTATCAATTTTATAATCATTTTGAATTTTTGATAGCGAACGTTTAATATTTTTTATTTTATTTAATGTTATTCGAAGTTTTTTACTTATTGGCATTTGACTTAATATTAATGAACTTCTTATATCTTCTGTTAATATAGAACAAATAACAGCAGCCAATTCATATGATGTTAAATCATCTAAAATATGACTTAAAATTATCTCACTTAAATATAATTCATTTTCTGTTCTCAAGACACCAAGTATAACACCCCTTGAAGTTGGATAATCATCATTTAAATAATTTAAATCATTTAAAATATTATAATGATTTAAAAATTTTTGCCAGTAAATATCCTTTTGATATTCTATTTCTTTTAATAAAATTTTCTTACGTTTTTTTAAGCGTTCTAACACTTCTAAACTTTTTTTATGTTTTCTAAAACATTTACAAGCTTCACAATTGTATGCCATAAATCTTGAATAATAATCTTTGGATAAAAGATCATATTTAATAATTTCAGGATTATTTTTGTCTTTTAATTGTTTTTTTAACATCTTCACAACATGTCTTGTTTGGACATATAAATTTTTATATTTCTGATATTCATTAAAATTTTCATTATTATGACCATATATACAATGAAAATTCATAATTTTTTCAATTTCATCATTTAATTCAAATTGTGAAACAAGAAGAGGTTTTACACGTTGCGTTGATGTAAAATAGCCAAAACTTTTTAAAATTAGTTCTTTTGCCTCAGCAATTGAAAAACGTTGTAATAAATTAACAACCATGGAATAACGTGGAGTAAATTTACTTTCAAGAGGATTTGCCTCACTTTTTACAAGTTTTGCAATATCTTCCGGTTTTTCAAACTGATTTCCTACTGTAACAACATACCCAACTTCATCCATACCTCTTCTTCCAGCTCTGCCTGACATTTGAAGAAATTCATTTGCTGTCAACAAACGATGACCATTATCTGTACGTTTTGAAATTGAACTTATAACGGTTGTTCGAGCCGGCATATTTATTCCTGCAGCTAAAGTTTCAGTTGCAAAAACTACTTTTATTAACCCCATCTGAAATAACTTTTCAATAAGTGACTTTAAAGAAGGCAACAATCCTGCATGATGAGATGCTACACCACAATACAAATAATCTAAATTTTTATTATTATACAAATATGGATTATCCATTATAAATTCATCAATACAAGATTTTATCCGTTCTCGTTCTTCATTTGTTGTTAAATTTAATCTTGAACATTTCTCCATTTGCTCATCACATTTTTTTCTAGAAAAAGTAAAATAAATAGCAGGAAGCATATTATTTTCTTTTAAAAGATAAATTAAGTTGCTTAAATTCGCATTATTCACATTTTTTTTATTTTTTTTACCAAATTCTCTCTTTTGTTCCCTTATTTTACTATTTAACTTCCCATCAGGTGTTAAAAGAGGGAGCAACTTTTGTGGTTGTAGAGGATCAAAATGATAATTTTTTAAAGGAACCGGACGAAAATTGGTAAAAACAAGTTCTGTTTTTGAATGCACAGAATTTATCCAATTTGTTAATTCTCTTGAATTATGTATAGTGGCACTTAGTGCAATAATTTGAATATCACTGGGACAATAAATAATACTTTCTTCCCATACAGTTCCCCTTTGCTCATCATTCATATAATGAACTTCATCCAAAACAACATATTTAACGTTTTTTAAGTTTTCACCCAATGTGCCAAAATTTGTACCATAAAGCATATTACGAAAAACTTCAGTAGTCATAACAACAATACTGGCATTTCTATTTATAGATATATCACCGGTCAACAAACCCACATTATCTTTACCATATTTTTCCTGAAAATCATTAAATTTTTGATTTGATAATGCTTTTAAAGGTGTTGTATAAAAAATTTTTTCATTATTTTTTAAAGCTTTTATTATAGCAAATTCACCAATGCAAGTTTTTCCGGCACCAGTTGGAGCACAAACAACAACACTTTTTCCATTCTCAATATATTTTAAAGCCGCTTCTTGAAAGTCATCAAGCTTAAATTTAAATTCGTACACTATTATTATCTCATATAAACTTCATATTATCTATAATACCACAATTTATCCATTTTCAAGATTTATATTTATATACAATTTTATGTGTAAATTTTTGTAAATTTTATAATTAAAAAATAGCAAAATATTTTTTTAGAGTTTTTATATGACTGAATATATTTATAATGGTTTTTATTTTTGAATTGGAAAAGTCCAACAATACAAATATCAATTTTATACATGAAAATTATAAAAAAGGAGAAAAAATAATGAAAATAACAAATAAATCCATTTCAAAATCAAAAACAGAAAATCGACCCAAAAATTTAGAAAATAAAAAAAATGTTTCATCGTCTAGAATTTTAAATGATATCAAACTAAATAAAGTAAAATTAGAAAACGATACATTAAGTTTTGGAGCACCCGTTAAAAATATTTGTATTCATGGTAAAAATAGACTTATAACAGCCGGACATGATATTTTTAAAGATTTTTCTAAAGTTGCTCAAAAATTATCAGAATCAACAAAAGCATTATTTAAAAATATAAATACACAAGGTCGCTCTTTTATTGACGCATTTGATGAACTAGATACAAATACAATAAAAAAGTTACCTTCATTGTCAATGTCCAACACCGTTAATTTTAATGATGATAAAATAGTTGGAGTTAAAACCATTGATAATAAGAATTATACAATAACTGTAAGACCTAATAATGCAACCAATAGTATAAAAGATATTATTTCAGAATCTTCATTTATAGAAGACCCATATATTTTATCAGATTTGAATGTCAGGATTCAAAAATTATCTAAAAACGCATTCGATTTATCAGATGATTTTACAATTTTGAAAACATCTGCAAAATTATTAGATCCCAAAGAAGAAACAGTGTTATTTGTAACAAATGATGGAACATACGTTGAAACCGAAAATTCAGGTTATTTAATTCAAGATATAAATGATACAAAACTTCCTTTTATTGTACATGTTAACGATGCTACCTATGCAAAACAAATAAATCATGAGTTACTTCTTATTGAAAAAATAAAAGATGATGAAGAACTTTCAAATTTTATGATGAATATAATGGTACATGAAATAATACCATACACACATAGTGATAAATTTGATTCTAATGAAAAAAATAATGCTAATCGTTTAATTAAAAATATAGAAGAAATAGCAACAAATCGTATAAAAAACGGTTCAAATCCTAATTTATTTTCAAATGTATTTGAACTTAAAAATGCTTTAAGTCAAGAATTAGAAAAAAAATTTATTGAAAATTTTTTAAATATAAAAAAAGAAAGAAATAAAATTATACTTGACACAACACAGTGGGATGAAGAAAAATACTTAAATTTTCATAAGTTTAATGATGAATCTTTAAATTTAGTATTTAAAAATATTACAAATATTAAAGGAGATTTTAGAATTAGTCAAAACCATAATATTGACTTATCTTCTTTAAAAAAAGTAGATGGTTCTTTAACTATTTTGGAAAATTCAAATATAGAAGCTCCAAAGGTAAAAGTTATTAATGGAAATTTAATAATTAAAAATAGCAAAGTAAATATGCCAAAATTAAAACAGGTAAATATTATTCAACGAGATAATAATAGTAAAGTAAAAATACCAGTAAAGGTTGAACATAATGCTTTAAATCGGGAATTTGATGTCAAAAAGAATATTTTAACGATAAATCATCTTAAAATAAATGATCTATTTGAAAATAGAAGCGTTGAACAAATAAACTTATTATTTCGAGACATAAAAACCATTAATAATGATTTTGCTTTAGAAAATCATCAAAATTTAAAATTACCATCACTTAAAAATATTAATGGTTCATTAATTATAAAAAATTCAAATAATATTTCTATTCCAAAATTAAAAACAATTAAAGAAAATTTAAACATAGAAAATTCTGATTGTGTGGATTTATCATCATTAAGAAATGTAGGTATAGATTATATTGAAAAAAATTCTAATAAAATTTTTATTAAAAATAAATTAATAAATAAAATGCTAGATAAATAAAATAGGAAAAAAAGAAAATGAATTTATCAAAAGATAAATAAGATTGTATCAACCTTGTAAAATAAGTTTTGAACAAAAAACTCAACTAAATAAAGATTACCTGGAGATAATAAATAATTTTGTACATTAAACATATTGGAAGTAATACTTTAGATTTTATAGTAGACACTTTAGATAAAGTTGTAGGTATTTTGACAAGGAAAAGGAGATAAAAAATGGTATTAGTAAATAATAATATACAAAATATAAATTTTAATAAAAAATCTCTTATTTCTTTTAAAAAAAACGAAGATAATAAAACACAAGAAGTCAAAAAAGTTCCAAGTACAACAGAAATTGTGCTTGGATTAACGGCAATTGCTGCACTTGGTGTTGCAACATTTGAACTTATTTCTTCACATAAAAATAAAAAAGTTTATGAGAAATTATTGGATGAAAAAATATCCAAAAAACTTGATGAAAAATCAAGTGAAATAATTGACAAGAAAGTTGTAAAAACACTCAATGAAAAATCCACAGAAATCATTGACAGCAAAGTTACTCAAAAAGTTCAGGAAATAACAGACCAAATACTTGATAATAAAATACAAAAAACTATTGAAAACAAAGCATCTACAATAATAGAAAACAAATTTAATGAAAAATTCGATAAAAGATTTTCTGAAAATTTACGCATATCGTGGAATGCTTTGTGGGAAAATATTGAGAACAATCCAGAAATTAAGGAGTGGAGTAAAAACTTTGGTAAAGAACTCATAAAACTTGGTGATTGGATAGAAAAAGTTGATAGAAAATTAGGATTTATAGATAGCTTTAATTTTTTTGATATTCATGATATGAGTCCTCTTTCTATGGCAAAAATGTATTTTCCGAATTTATTTATAAAAAATTAAAACCCGTATACAAATTTTTATATTTAGTAGACACTTTAGATAAGGTTATAGATATTTTCACAAGGAAAAGGAGATAAAAAATGGTATTAGTAAATAATAATATACAAAATATAAATTTAAATAAAAAAGCTCTTATTTCTTTTAAAAAAAATGAAGATAATAAAACACAAGAAGTCAAAAAAGTTCCAAATACAACAGAAATTGTGCTTGGAGTAACAGCAATTGCTGCACTTGGTGTTGCAACATTTGCACTTATTTCTTCACATAAAAACAAAAAAGCTTATGAGAAATTATTGGATGAAAAAATATCAAAAAAACCTGATGAAAAATCCAGCGAAATAATTGAAAACAAAATTGTAAAAATACTAAATGAAAAATCCGACGAAATAATTGAAAACAAAGTTGTAAAAACACTCAATGAAAAATCCACAAAAATAATTGATAACAAAGTTACCCAATCCGTTACAAAAGAACTTGATAACAAATTTGTTAAAGAATGGACTACATTTAAAGAATCTTATATAAAAAATGTACCAGAATTTGCGAAAATGATAGAAGATTGGGATTTAGCTTTTCAACAATGGGGTAAGAATCAGCAAAAAATAAATGAATCTTTTCAGGAAGCATTAGAATATCTTTATGATAAAATGGATAAAAGGTATATAATGCCGCCTGTTCACTTCTCTTTCGAAAATTTACCACCTTTAAAACCTAGAACAAAAACGTATTTTCCAAATCTTTTTATAAAAAATTAAATATTAAAAATAAAAACCCGTACAAAGAAATAAATCAATGTACGGATTTTTACATTTAGGATATAAATTAACTATTGTTCATTACATCCAAAAGAAATAGTAACTTGTTCTTTTGGATTAACTGAAGAAACTCTCATACCATTTTTATCAACAAGATAAGTAATTTCATCAGCTGTATATCCAAATAATCCCATAGTACCGCTTAAAGCTGTGCGAGTTACGTCAATTGGAGCCTTAACTGTATTTTTAATAGCATCAACATAACTTCTTCCAGCTGCACCAAGTTGTCCCTGGAATATTTCACCGGTACCTACACCAACACCATCAAATACAGATTCAACAGCATTACCTGCATTAACAATAGCCCCACCAACAGTACGTCCAACGTTACCTAAAATACCACCTGTCCAAGTAAATGGAGCTTCAACAAGTTTCGCAAAGAAATTAGGACGTTTCATAGTGTTAACTTGAGCAACTATAATTTGATTTGGTAAGTTAACTTTGCATTTGCCATTTTGGATATCTTTGAAGCTTAATTTTAATCCACCCTTACATTTCATTGTAGGACGAATAACTTCAGTTACAACACCATGAACAACAGAACCGGCAGGGAAGCATTGTCCATCAATTGTCACAGCATCAATTGTACGTGCAGCAAATCTATCACCAATATTTGCATGTTTTGCACTTATTTCATCATTAAAGCAAAGTTGAAGTGTAGGAACTTTTACAGTAGTTTCTTTTTCAACATAAGCTTTACTATTTTCACAAGGACATCCATCGTTTAAAGTTACTTTGTCTTGTGTATCATATCCAATAGCCACACGAACTGATTGTAACATTGAAGCTATATCAGCACGACTTGCATCGTTATTTGGATTAATATTTTTAGGTTGTGGAGAATTTGCCAACACACCTGCTTGAAGTGATTTAGCAACTCCAATTGCAGCCCAGGATGGAACATTATTACCATCACAATATTGACTTAATATTTCACGTGCCTGACAATCTGTCATTTCACAATTTATACCTTTTGATAATATAGTTAAAGCCTCTGCACGTGAAACGGTTTCATTAGGTTTAAACATATTATTAGGATATCCACACATTAAACCATTAGCAACAGCTTTGTTAATAATTTTGTTAGCCCAATGGTTTTTAGGCACATCTTTAAAATGAGTTTGTGGACAAGTCATATTGTCATTTAAATTGAAACCTTTAATAGTCATTGAAGCTAATTCAGCACGTGACACAGGAAGTGAAGGTTTAAATGTTCTATCGGGATAGCCTACAATAATATCATTTTCAGCTAATCTATTAATTTCACATCCAGCCCAATATCCTTGAGGAACATCAGGGAATACACTTGTCAAAGGAGCAGCAGCACCTGTTTGCGATATAGTAAAAGGTTCCAATGATTTTTTACAAACATCCATACTTGTTTGAGTTTGGATTTGAACAGGACAACCACAATTATTTTGAGCAACCGGTACACCACATCCACATGGATTACATGTATTTGTTACTACAGGTATTTGACATGCTTGACCTGTTGAACATCCGTTATTACAAGAATTACATGATTTCTTACAATCACTTGACCCAAACATATTAAACGGATTTAACCAGCTAAATGAACTTGATTTTGTAGCACAAGGATCACACGTATTACATTGAACAGGTGCAGCTGCTCCACATGGATCACATTCAGATCTTGCTACAGGAATACCATCTGTACAAGCACTTAGTGCATTTTCACAAGGAATATGACTTGTTGCACAACTTGGACAAGGTGTATATGGTGATTCATTTATTGCTATACCATTATTATATTCACCAACCACATTATTTCCGCCATAAACTGCATATGGGTAAGCGTAAATTTGTTGACGTTGTGAATCACTTATATTTGAAGCATTAGGACATACAGCACATGTAGGCTCACCATTATCCGGACACTTAGCCATAGGTGGACAATCACAAGGTGCTGCACCACATGGATCACATTCACAAGGATTACATTTTTCTTTTTTACAAGGATCACATTCATTACATGGCGTTGCACAAGGATCACAAGGTTTTACACAAGGATCACAAGGTGCAGCTGCTCCACATGGATCACATTCACAAGGATTACAATTGCAATTTTCCTTAGGTTGCATACATTTTGGACATTTTGCATTATGTGGTGTAACTTTTGTTTTACATCCACTAATTGGACAAGCAGCTAAATTCATTCCTGTTATATCATCAATTGTTGCTGCACTAATAGATACGCTACTTGCTAAAAGACCTATACTTAAAGCAGCAGCAAGTGTCATTTTGTTAATTGTCATCTCTTTCCTCCTATTTTGAAATTTGTTTGTAAAAATAATTTACAATATTTAAAATTTCGTTACATAAAATTATGCTTTTGAAATACACTTTTATTCATTACCAAAAAAGATAATCTGAAATAGCTATTTAGTTAGAAGTATTAAACTTTTAATGTAGTATTAAAATTTATTATTCTTAATAAAACTTAATAATATAAAACATAATTAGCAATTTTTTTATTTCTTTTGTTTTTATTTATATATAATAAATATATAAATAATATTAAAGATTTGGTTCAAAGTTTAATAAAGGGGTAAATATATTATGGCATTTCAAGCAAAAGATTTTATTGATTCAGCATTAATTCAAAAATACGCTAGAGCTCAAGTTGACAATCCTAGTTTAGTTAAAGAAGTTGATGCTAATAAAATGCTTTCAAGTATGAATGATATTTCTTTAATGCAAAAACTTTACGTTAATATGAATATCAAAGTACAAAACATAAATAAAAATATTACAGATATTAAAACTCATCAATATGCAAGAACTTCTTTTGTTTTAAATTGTTAATATTTTTATAGTATAATTTATTTTATGGATAAAAAAATTATACTTGCATCAAATTCACCCAGAAGAAAAGAAATATTAGAAAGCCTAAATATAAATTTTGAAATAATTCCTTCAAATTATGATGAACCAATTAAAGAAAATGATATTTTCTCCTATAAAAAAATTGAACTAATCGCATTAAACAAAGCTAAAAATATTTTAAACCAAATACTAACCCCATCTATAATTATATCAGCAGACACTATTGTAATAAATGATAATAAAGTTTTATTGAAACCAAAAAATTACAAAAATGCTTATAATATTTTAAAATCCCTATCAAATAAAGAACATAAAGTCGTAACATCAGTTTGTATTTATGACACTTATAATAATCATTATATAACATATTCAACAACAACAAATATATGGTTTAATAATTTATCTTCTAATCAAATCAAAAATTATATTTTACAATACAAACCATATGATAAAGCAGGAGCTTATGGCATCCAAGAATTACCTTCAAACTTTGTAAAAAGAATTGAAGGAAGTTTTTCAAATGTAGTAGGATTAGGAAAAGAAGATTTAATAGTCAATTTATCAAAATTCTTAACATAACTTAATAAAAATAACTCTATTTAAGCAATTTTTTTATTCCTTTTGTTTTTATTTATATATAATAAATATATAAATAATATTAAAGATTTGGTTCAAAGTTTAATAAAGGGGTAAATATATTATGGCATTTCAAGCAAAAGATTTTATTGATTCAGCATTAATTCAAAAATACGCTAGAGCTCAAGTTGACAATCCTAGTTTAGTTAAAGAAGTTGATGCTAATAAAATGCTTTCAAGTATGAATGATATTTCTTTAATGCAAAAACTTTACGTTAATATGAATATCAAAGTACAAAATATAAATAAAAATATTACAGATATTAAAACTCATCAATATGCAAGAACTTCTTTTGTTTTAAATTGTTAATAACATTATGAATAAGGAAGTATAATTTTAAAACTAGTTCCAACCCCGACTTTTGATTCAAAAGTTATGCTGCCCATATGTTTTTCAATTATTTTTTTACAAATAGCAAGTCCAAGCCCAGTGCCTTCACCATATGGTTTTGTTGAAAATCCAGTGTTAAATATTTTTTTCATATATTTTGTTTCGATACCACAACCTGAATCTTTAAATATTATTTCTAAGTTATTATTATTCATTTGAGTAAATATTTCAATTGTTCCATATCCACTAATACTTTGTTTGGCATTTATTATTAAATTCATAAATACTTGATTTAGTAAATTAGGATAACATTTTATATTATCAATATTAGAATAATGTTTAATTATTGTAATTTTATTTTTTAACTCATGATTTAATAATTCTAAAGTTAAGTCAATTTCATCATTTATATTAACATTTTGAAGTTGGGCTTCATCAAGCCTTACGAATTTCTTTAAAGATATAACTATATTTTTTATTCGTTTTATGGCTTCTTCATCAAGTTTATTTATATAATTAAGTTTGTCAAAAATATCTTTATTTTTTTCATTAAATGTTATTTTATCTATAATTTTAAATCGTAAATTATTATTTGAATTAACAGAAGCCAACGGTGTATTAATTTCATGTGCCACACCTGCTATAAGTTGACCTAATGATGCCATTTTTTCAGAATTTATTAAGTGTATTTGTGTCTCTTTTAGCTCATTTAGTGTTTTCTTTAGTTCTTTATTTGTAGTTTTTACTTTGTTAAATAAATTTGCAAGACTACAAGCTTGAGAAATCTGAACAGATAAAGATGAAATTAAATCACTTTGTGTTGTTAAACTTACCTTTTGCTTAGAAAAACCAATAATTATGCCCAATAATTTCTTTTGATGGAATATGGGAATAATTATTCTAAATAAAGAAGATTTAAAAATTTTTTTACTTTTTTCATAAGGTTTCAAAACAAAAGTTGTTAAATATTTACCTTTTAGCAATTTTTCATATTCTTCATCAGATAAAGTAAACTTCGTATCACACGTTAAAACATTTTTAGTTTTGGGATAAACATGCGTCACCTTAAATTTTGTTCTACGTTCAAATTCTGCAAAAGAAATTGTAAATGAATTAATTAAAGGGCATATTTCCTTTAAAGCCGATAAAATTATTTCATTATAATCAATTGATTTTCGAATTTTATCATTTATACGATTCAATATATTCATTTTTAAAACATGAAGCTGTGAAATATTATTTAATTCACTTAGTCTATTATTTTCTGATTTTAGATTATTTTTTTCATCTTCTAATAATTTATAACTAGTATATAATTCTTCATATTTTAATTTATAAGTAATATTATTAAAACATAAGAGTCTATTTTCATTTTCAATATATGAACTTAGTTCATAAAATTTTAAATTTAAATTTTCATCACGATAATTAACAATCGCATAAAAGTTTTCACTTGATAAAAGACAAAAATCAAGTGGTGTAAGATTAATATTTTTTTCAGGTTCTAAAACACAAAAATCAAAATCAAATTTATTTTTAAAACGACTAATATTTTCAACAACACCAAATTCATAAATAAATAAACTATTTGCTAGAACAGGATTATTATACTTATCAAATATAATACAGGGTATATTCAATTGTTTTATAAGATTATAATTCATACTTAAACAAGAAATGTAAAATTAATATACGCAATAGCAATACCTGTAATTGCCCCAAAGAAAACCTCAAGCGGAGTATGTCCTAAAAGCTCTTTTAATTTATCACCTGCATCTATTGGATTATGCTGGTATATATCATCCATTATACGATTCAAGCACTGTGCCATTTTACCTGCTGAACGTCTCAACCCTGCTGCATCATACATAACAACAAGTGCATAAGTTGCAGCTATTGCAAATTCAACAGAATGAATACCGCAAACTATTGCAACAGAAGTTGTAAGTCCAACAACTCCAGCACTGTGACTTGATGGCATACCACCTGTAGTTACAAGCATTCTCCAATCTATTTTCTGATTTAACACAATATAACCAAAAAATTTTAATAGCTGTGCAATAATAGCAGCCTCAATACCCGTAAACAACATAAATAATCCTGAATCTGTGCAACTTACCATTATTAATCAACCCTCATTTCTATATTTTTTATCAACTCTTTAAATATCTTTGACTCAAATCTGTTACTTTCTAATATATCACAACATTTTTGACAATAATAGCCAAGTTTATTTCGTGATTCATCTAAACCAAAAAACTTAACAAACGTAGCTTTTGATGATTTTTCATCTTTTTTTGGAGTTTTACCCAAAACTTCAAAACTTTTTGTTTCATCAATAATATCATCAGATATTTGAAATGCCATCCCAAAACATTGAGCAAACTTTGTTAACTCAATCAATAAACTATCATCCGCATTTGCAAGCATTGCACCTATACGAATTGCACACTCAAACAATGCACTAGTTTTTTTTGTATGAATATACAATAAAGTTTCATATGATATATCTTTACCTTCACTATCCAAGTCCATGATTTGACCTGCAATAATACCATTAACACCGGCTGCATTAAAAAATTCATTTAAAACATTTACCTTTAAACTTTCCTCAATATCTGAATATTTTATAATAATCTGCGGTGCAAAAGACAATAAAGCATCCCCTGATAAAATAGCAGTTGATTCACCAAATACCTTATGATTTGTCAATTTACCCCTACGATAGTCATCATTATCCATACAGGGCAAATCATCATGTATTAAACTTTGACAATGCAGCATTTCAATTGCACAAGAGGCTGGAATACCTTTTTCATAGCTGCCTGAAATCATATTTAAAGTTTCAAGCAACATAACAGGACGCAAACGCTTTCCCCCATTTAAAACTGAATATCGCATTGATTCATATATTTTTTGAGGATAATCTACCTTTATATATTCATTTAGCTTTTTTTCTATAATTTTTTTATAATCTTCAAATTCCATTTTCTTCCTCTAAATTATATTTTATATTCTGTTTTTGTAAACGCCTTGAAGGGACTCGTTTCTTTTCACTAATCTTAACAAAAGGTTTTTGTTG
The DNA here is from genome assembly GCA_944322675.1 of Candidatus Gastranaerophilales bacterium. Classification (GTDB taxonomy): domain Bacteria; phylum Cyanobacteriota; class Vampirovibrionia; order Gastranaerophilales; family Gastranaerophilaceae; genus UMGS1477. Next base: position 129,105 of record CALUPO010000003.1, read on the forward strand.
ATTTATTTTATATCCAGTTTCTACTTTTTTTCCATTATATGTCAATTTATCTTTATATTTTTTAGCTTCTTTTAAAAAACTTAAATAACTTTGATATCTGGTCATTGATATATTTTCAGGTATATTATTTATTATATTACAATTATCTTCATATGAATGAGTGCAATTATTAAACTTACATTTATCTTTATATTTTTGAAATTCAACAAACAAATTATCAAGTTCATTTGGGAGTATAAAATCAAAACTTAAATACGAAAATCCAGGTGTATCAATTATATACGTTTTATCATTCTTAACAAATTCAAGAATATACATTTGTAAATGCCTTGTTGTATGGGTTCCTTTTTCACTTTTTTTACTTATTGTATTAGTTTTTAAAAAAAGATTTTTACTTAAACTATTAACAATTGAGGACTTTCCTACACCTGAAATTCCTGAAAGTACAGTTGTTTTATTCTTTAACTTATCTTGTAACAATTTAAAACCATTTTTATTTTTAGCACTTACGACAATAGTCTCATATCCAATGTCTTCATAAATATTAACTATTTTATCTATTTCATAACTTGAACACAAATCTGATTTATTAAAACAAATTAAAGGTTTTATTTTATTATATTCAAAAAAACATAAAAATCTGTCAATTTGTGTGTAATTAATACAAGGTTCTTTTAAAGCAACAACAAGCATAGCTTGATCTATATTGGCAACTTTAGGTCTTATAAGCTCATTTTTCCTGTTGATTATCTCACTTATTACTCCTTGATTATTAGTTTGACTTATAGCATCAAAATATACATTGTCACCAACTACAACATTTTTTTTCTGCTTTTTTAAAACTTCTTTTAACTTACACTCAAAAACTTTTGAATTAGAAAGAACATAATAAAAATCAGAATGTATTTTAAAAACTTTCCCTTTATTCATTTAATAATTTTACAATATTTTCATTTTTTTTGCCATAAATTTACAAAATAATAGCACCTTGACGTAATATTTTTACATTTTCATTTTCTATTTTTACAACTGTTGATTCAAAACCCTTTGCCTTATAACCAAAATCATCAAAAATATAATTTACTTTATCTCCAAGTTCTTTTTTAACATCATTATAATTTTTTCCGCTTAAATTTCCTGAAATATTAGCACTAGTTGTTGCAAGCACATGACCTTCAATTATGTTACATATATTTTGAAAAACAATATTATCAGGCACTCGAACACCAACTGTTTCAAAATTTGAAGTTATAAATCCCGGTGTCAAATGTGATTTTTCGCAAACAATAGTTAAAGCACCTGGAAAATATTTTTTAACTAAATTATCCATTATATTATTTTTTTCATTTTTAATATACTTTTTTAAATTTTCATATGAATCCGACATTAAAATTAAAGGTTTCTTTATATCACGCTTCTTTATATTATAAATTTTTTGAACAGCTTCTTTATTATGAGGCAAACATCCAACTCCCCAAACAGTATCAGTAACAAAGGATATAACTCCTCCTGAATTTAAAAGATCATTAATATACTTAATAAATTCTCTATCCTCAAATATTTTCATAATTTTTACACCTTAAATATTTTAGACTTAATTCTTATATAAAGTTCCTTTGCATAACTTAAATTAAATAAACAAGTTATAATTGAATACAAAATACACAAAATAATAAATATTAAACTATCTTTTATAATAATAAATTTTAAATCTTTCACGTTTATATATTTATACAAAAATACCCCTAACAAAAAAACAAGTATAGCACTTAAAAACATTATTAAAAACTCTTTTAGATAAACTTTAAAATCAATTTTTATTTTTTTTCTAATAAAAAATCCTAATAATAATCCGTTAATTAATGTCACAAAAGAAGTTGAAAGTGTTATACCACCAATACCTAAAGGTTTGACAAAAATGAAATTTAAAATTACTTTAGTTAAAACAGAAGATAAAGCAATGTAAAAAGGAGTTTTTGAATCATTAAATGCAAAATATATTCTAGTTAAAGAATCCCTAAAAATATATGGAATTATAGAAACTGATAAAAATATTAAAGCAATTGTAACCATTTTTGTTGCATTGGAATCAAACTGTCCTCTTTCAAATAAAATCATAACGGCATCATGAGAAAAAAGTAAAATACCTATTAAAATAGGAAACGCCGCAAAATTCAACAACCCTATACCTTTATTAAAATAATAGATTATGCCATCATAATCTTTTTTAAATACAAGCTTTGAAAATAAAGGAAATAAAGGAACTAAAAAAGCAGTTACCAAAATACCAACAGGAAACTGAAAAATACGATTAGCATAACCTATTGCAGTCCAGGCTCCTGTTTCAAGCTGAGATGCAAAAAACATATCAACATATATATATATTTGTCCAACTGTACTGCTTAATATTGATGGATATAAAAGCTCTAAAATATTTTTATATTTTTGTTTTTTTATACAAGATAACGTTGGTATATATTTATAACCTAATTTAAACGCTTTTGGAAGTTGAAATAAAAATTGCACCAAAGCTCCTAAAGTTGTAGCTAAAGCAAGTGCGTATCCTTCAGTATCATTTTTTACAAAAGATATAACAAAAATTATAACAAAACTAACAAGCATAGGAGAAATATTTGGAATCAAAAATTCATTATATGTAACCAAAATTCCATAATATATACCAATTAATCCACCAATAACAAGAATAGGTGACATTATTTTTAAATGTGTTGAAGCTAAATTTACTAAGTCAGGATTACCACCTGATATAATTATTTGACATATTACATCTGAAAATAAAAATACACCTAAAGCCAAAATAAAACAAACAATAAAAGCGGCAGTCACAAATGTATTAAATAAATTTAAAGCAAACTTTGAAGTTTTTTTATTAACTTTAACAATTTTACTAAAAACACTTACAATAGCACTATGAAAAGGTCCGCCAACACCACCAAAAAGAATGAGCATCAAAGAAGGTATTTGATACGCATAAAAATAAGCATCCGATACAAGCCCAACTCCATAATATTTTGCAATAACAACATCACGAAAAAAACCTGTAACCTTGCTTATTACTATAACAAGAGCTATCAACCAGGCTGTTTTTAATAGACTTATGCTTTTTTTATTTACATTCTCATCACATTGCATTATTTTATTTGAATTCATATATATTTATATTTAATCACTATTTAATTCTACAAATGTTTTTATATTAACTTTATTTTTATTATTGTTTTCATTATCCAAAGTTACTTTAACAATATTTGTACCTTTTTTAATAAATTTTGATATGTCTTCTTTGTGTTTGATTATTGCAGGGTTTAAATTAATTTCTATTAAATTATCGTTAACATCGACAAAAATTTTAGCAAATGATAAGTTATTTTCAAAAACCAAAAATGCCTTTTTATCCTTTGTATAAAATTGTGCCAAATATTCATTATCATAACAAGATAAATGATAAGGCTCGGTGCCTAAATTAATATTAGAATAATAGTGCTTTAATATTTTTTCAAAATTATATCCGTTTTTAGCCATAAATGCAGCACCAAACTGACTTAAACCAACGCCATGCCCAAAACCGCCGCCAATTGCTTTAACTTCATCAAAATGCAAAGGTAATTCACTAGATGCTTCTTCTTTTTCAAACTGATAATAAGAACTTTTTAAAGACTTATCACCTAATTTATCTTTATCATAAACAAATTGTAAAACAAAATTTGCACTTTTTAACATCCTGTTATTTTTAATAAAAAGTTTACGAATAATAAGTTCTTTTTTAACGTTAAAAGTAATATTATCAAATACAATATCCAAACTAATTATTTTACCGCTTTCACCACGTTCTTTGACTTTAATATCTTTTAATTTTCCAAAATTAAAATCTTTGTCAACAATAGGATAAATAAAACCTGAATTAATATTTTGTATTATTCTTTTTTTTAATATATCCTCAATTTCATTATAAGACCATGAAGTTTCCCAACGATAATAAGGTGATTCTATATCAAAAGATTTAATATCATTTGTATAAAACCATGTTGCAAGTCCTTCCGTTTCAAGCTTTTGAACATGCTTATTATCAGGTTTTGCCCTTAAGTAAGGTATATCTTCAGATGGAAATTTTACTTTTGGTTTATTTATTGAAAAAGCATTTTTATAGCTTTCACTATATCCTCCAATAGTTGAACAATATAAAGCAAGAATAAGATTATCTTTATATAAAGCTACAATTCCACGTGTTTCATCAACGGCTTTATTTGATAGTTCTTTACGACTTGATATTCCATAATATACCTGTGATGATGTTGAATCACAAACATCAAATTCTTTATAAAATTTTTCTCTTGGTTTTAAAACATAATTGCGTGCAGAAACACTTTGAGCCTTTAATGCTTCGAGTCCAAAACGCACAGGCATTTCATTTGGTACAACACTTTTTAAATAGTTCTCAAGCGGCACAATATTTACAATGGCAAATTTATTATTTTGCGTTTTATTTGCAACAAACTCAATTGTACCATCATAAAAAACATCTTTACCAGCTCTTTTTAAACCAACAATTTGAAAATAACCATTATCTTCAGATTTTAATTCAATAGTTTTACTCAAAACATCAATACTATGTTTACTTTCTTGTGTTAAAATAAATTTTCCGTCTTTAAATTTAACATTTAAAACTTCATTAGGATTTAAACTTAGAATTTTTTTATTATTTTCCTTATTGTAAACATAATATTTAGAATAGGAAGTAATATTTGTCTCATTATACAAAAGTTTTGAAAAATCATTTGATGAAATTCCAACTCTTATTAATCTATCTGTATTATATGAATAAACATAGTTACAAAAAAATAAATTCAAAACCAAAAATATTAAAAATATAATACCAACTCTTAATTTCACTTTGTTATAAATCCATAAATAATATTTACTTAATAATTTTACCTCAATAATTATAAAGTTAAATATCTTTATAAAAAATTAACAAAATTTAACATTGCAAAAGCATATAAAAAATGTTATTTTATAAAAAATATTAAAATTTGAAAATTTAGGAGTTTGTAGAAGTGAGTTTTTTTAATTTTAAACATTTAGCCCCCCCCCCCCGAGTTAAAAAAAGCTTAAATCAAGGGAAACGTGCCTTTACATTTATTGAAGTAATATTAGTAATAATTTTTGTTGCTTTTTTGTGGATGCTTGCAACCAAAGTTATTAGTCATAATAAAGAAGGAAAAGTACCTTTATATGTTTATTATTTATATAAAAACTTAAGTATTAATAACGCTAATATAAAAGAGCAATTGCTTAAGAAGTCTCAAGACGAAGACAAGAAAATAGAGGAAATAATAAAAGAGCTTGATGATGAAAGTTATTGTAATGTATTTGCATCGGGATTAAATGTAATTGGCAGTTATGATTGCACAAATGGTAATAGTTTTATAAAAGATTTAAGTAGTGGAGTTGGTGAAAATAAAGAAATAAATTGCAGCAGGGAATATAAAATGGTAATTGATATGGATCTAAATGTCATTGAATCAATTATACCGGAGAATAATCCATCACTTTCAAAATGTGAAGAATCTATAAGTTCAATATGCAAATATAAACCTGAAATAAAAGTAAATACGCTTTTAATTGACAACACGCAAAATTATCAAGCATATAAATGTGATAATATAATAACGGCAAATGAAGATAATGAAAACGATACAAGTATAGATGTTTCAAATGATAATAAAACTTTTTATTTTAAAAAACCAATAAAATTATCAAATAATATAAATCTTGGAATTTTGTCGCTTGATGAAGCTCATATTAAATATAATTTTGAAGTTAAAATTGATAAAATGGGTATTTCGGCTTATCCCGGTTCTTTTTATTTTGAAAATGTAAAAAAAATAAATCCGGAAAGCGAATTTGATTTTAGATTAAGACAAACTTATGCTAATATGAGTGGACAGCATTCTTTAGCATTGTGTAAAAATATTGATGATTGTGAAAATTTTGAGAACCTCGCAGCAAGTCACAAATATGAAATAAAAGATGCTAATAATGGAGTAACAATATATTTCTCCCCTCCTAATGGCTATTATACTGATAACATTATATCTAGTTTTTTAAGTTCTGGTGAAAGTAATTTATCAATTATAGAAAAATATGGTCAAAATGCTTTAAATGATGCAAAAAATTGTAAAACACTTGATTGTGATACACCATATTATAAAAGAAATTTTTCTTATCTAATTGATAATTGTTATTATGAAAAGTATTTACTTGAATTTGATAATTATGGTTATTCTGTTTGGGCAGTGCGTTCTGGACTTTTCAATTCACAAGCTATTTTTCCATTACATAATCTTACATCTAATATATTAAGTTTATGCAATAGATTTGCTGATTTGTGTGGGGTTGGTGTTTCTCATATTGGATATCCTTATAGTTTTGATGAAAATAAGAGTGAGTCAATTAATGGAACATATCAAGAAGGAAGTATTGAAAAAAAACAAATACCAGGGCGATTAATATATGCAGCAATAGATACAACCTTTGAAAAAGGTGAAATGGATAAAGATATCTTTACTTTTGAACAATATGAAGATAAAATTATACCGGTCGGGTATCTTGCAAATAATGAAAATACACCATTAAAGTTCGATGTAATAACAAGAGATCCTGTGACACTTAAAATAAAAAAAGTAAATGATAAGCCTTTAACATACTGTGAAGCAATGGAATATACAGGAGAAAAATTTTCAGAATACTGCAACTGCAAAGATAAAAATGAAAAAGTTATCACACAATATGAAGAAATAAAAGATTTAAGTTGTAAAAATGCTTTTGGTTGTATGGCAAGACCTATTAAACCATCACTTAGTAAAAAATATTAATATTTTTATTAATTTTAGTCAATTTTTTTTATTAAAATGTTTTTATTTATACAGGTATAAGTAAACTAGTAGTAGGATAAGGATAAATGGTAAATTATTATAATACAAATCTTCCATATATGATGCCATACTCAACTGATAGTGTATTTAATAATCCATACTACAATCCTTATTTGCAAAATAACGAAACTGTAGGAACTCAAAATACTATAGCTTCAAATTATATAGCAAATCAAGCTATAACTTCCACAAACGATATATATTCACAAAAAAATAAAAATAATAAATTAAATATTTTTAACTTTTACTCATCAAATAAAGATAAAATTGCTAAATTTGCAAAAGGTGTTTTTCTTACAACAGCATTTTTATTTGGTGGTTTTATAACTCTTAGAGCAACAAGATTTATACAACCTTCTGAAAGTCAAAATATATCTAATTTCCATACTGTATCAATTTTTAATAAAAAAGAAAACAAATGTTTATATAGAGGTGCAAAACCTAATTATAATGACGACGAGGTTATTAACGAATTTAAAGATAAAAATATAAAACTTATAATTGATTTTCGCAATCCAAAAACATCTTCAAAAGAAGACATGGATGAAGAAAAAGAAACTTTTAAAAAAAATGGTATAGATTATATAAATATTCCAATGGAATCTGGAGATATACCTGATGAAAAAACTTACAATAAATTTCAAGAAATAATAAACAAATATAAAAAAGATGGTTCAATTTTTATACATTGTAAAAGCGGCATTGACAGAACCGGTGTAATGAGTGCTATGTACCAAATGAAAAATAATAATAAAACAAAAGAACAAGCATATGAAATAATGAAAGATTGCGGCTATAATATATACCATCAAAAAAAATACAAAAAACTAACAGAATTTATGAAAAAAAAATAAATTATATAAATTTTATTAATTAACTCTTGTTAAAAAAGTAAATTGTATGGTAAAATTATATTATTAATTGTATATGTAATAAATAAAATGACATGTATAATTTTGTGTATAGCATGGAACGGGGTATAGGAAAATAGTTTGGTTAAATATTTTAATAATAGCATTAATAGTTATAATAGCAGTTTTGGTAGTATATAGTCTTAAGGTAAGTTCACAATATAAAAAAATCCAACTTGAACGAGAGCAAGCTAAAATAGATGAAGCTGAAAAAGAGAAATTACTTCGAAAAGAAGCAATGATTGTGGCAAAAGAGTCCTTAAACAATGAACGTGAAAAACAAAATGAAGAACTGCGTGAAAAAAGACAGGAACTTTCTAAACTTGAAACAAAATTAAGTTTAAAAGAGGAAAGTCTTGAAAATAAAATCCAGGAAAATTTAGATAAAGAAGTTTTATTACAACGCAAAAGTGATGAACTTATAGAAAAAGAAGACATGCTTGCTGAACTTGTCGAAAAACAAATAAGAGAACTTGAGCGTATTGCCAATATTTCTTGTGAAGATGCTAAAAATATGCTTCTTGAGCAGTTAAAACAAGATTTAAAGCAAGAACAGCTACAACTCATAAAAGAAAATGAGATAAAAATAAAAGAATTATCCGAACAAATGTCAAGAGAAATTTTGACTAACACAATGCAAAGAGTTGTTATAGATCAAGTTGTTGAATCAACGGTGTCAGTTGTAAATTTACCATCTGATGAAATGAAAGGTCGAATAATAGGTCGAGAAGGACGTAATATACGTGCTTTAGAAACTTTAACTGGAGTTGACTTAATAATTGATGATACTCCTGAAGCAGTTGTTTTATCTTCATTTGACCCCGTGAGGCGTGAAATAGCAAAAGTTGCACTTGAAAAGCTTATTGCTGATGGTCGCATACATCCTGTTCGTATTGAAGATATGGTTGAACGTGCAAAACAAGAAATTGAATCAAAAATAAAAAAAGAAGGTGAGCAAGCCGCTATGGACATGGGGATAATGAATCTTCACCGTGAGCTTGTAAAAAATTTAGGGCGGTTATATTATAGAACAAGTTATGGTCAAAATGTTCTTATACATTCACTTGAAGTTGGTCATATTGCAGGTATGCTAGCGAAAGAACTTGGTGCCAATATTAATATAGCAAAACGTGCAGGGTTGTTGCATGATATAGGTAAAGCTGTTGATCAAACACAAGAGGGTACACATATTGAACTTGGCGTTGAACTTGCAAGACGGTATGGTGAATCAAATGAAGTAATTCATGCAATTGAGGCACACCATGATGATGTTGTAGCTAGTTCGATTGAAGCAGTTTTAGTTAAACTTGCAGATACTATATCTGCAGGACGTCCGGGGTCTCGTCGTGATACTTTAGAAATATATGTAAAACGGTTAAAGAAATTAGAAGAAATAGCACAAAGTTATGAAGGAATAAAACAATCTTATGCAGTCCAAGCCGGTCGTGAGTTAAGAGTTGTTGTTGAACCTGAAAAATTTGATGATATAGCTGCTTCAAAACTTGCTCGTGATATAGCAAAACGTATTGAAGATGAGCTTGATTACCCGGGACAAATTAGAGTTACTGTTGTTCGAGAGTTAAGAACAACTGAAATAGCAAAATAAAAACAAAATGTGCAAGAAATTAACATATAAAAATATTCTCTTTTTAGGTGATATAACCGGAAGACTCGGTCGAAGTGTTGTCCGGGATTTGTTAGAAATCATAAAAAATAAAAACTTTAAATCAAAAGAAATTGTAGAATTAGATGCTGATTTAGAGGTTCTTAAAAATATTGATTTTTATATGGCAAATTGTGAAAATGCATCAGGCGGTTTTGGTTTAACAAAAAAAAATTATGAAGATCTATGCGATTTTGGACTTCAGGCTTTAACCGGAGGAAATCATATTTGGGATAAAAGTGAAATATATAATTATATACATAATGCAACAAATATTGTATGTCCTATAAATTCTTCAAATAAACTTCCTGGTTTAAGAGAACAATTTTTTAATATTGAAAATTACAAATTAGCTGTTTTATCAGTATTAGGACGCACATTTATGCCGCCGGTTAATTCTTTCTGGGAAATTTTGCCTGAGAAAATTGAAAAAATAAAAAAAGTTACACCAAATATTTTAATCGATTTTCATGCAGAAGCAACAGCTGAAAAAGTTTGTTTTGCCAGATGGGCAAGTGATATGGAAGTTTCATGTGTTTTAGGAACTCACACACATGTTCAAACTGCTGATGAGCAAATAATTAACAATAAAACTGCATATATAACAGATGTTGGATTTTGCGGGGCTAAAAATAGTATTATTGGTATGGATTATGAATCTTCTTATAAGAAGTTATCGTTAGGTATTGCATCAAAAAATTCTGTAGTCAAAAAAGGTACAGCTCTTGCAAATGGAGTTATTGTCACAATTAATATGGAAACAGGTTGTGCAATAAAAATAAGTCGTTTAAAATTTATTAAGAAATATAATATTGAGGATAATAATATGAATAAAGAAAGTTGAGGAAGGAAATTGAAAATTGACTTGCATATTCACACCACCTATTCAGATGGAACATTTTCACCTGAAAAGATTATTGATGCTGCTTTAAATTGTGAACTTGATGTCATTGCGTTAACAGATCATGACAATATATTGTCTTATGATTTTGCAAAAGATTATTATAATTCAATAAGTAATCAACATACTCAAAAGCTTGAAATAATCCGTGGTGTTGAAATAAATACACTTTACAAAGGCTATGAAGTCCATATTCTCGGGTATTTTATGGACGTTAATAATAATGAATTTAAAAATATGATTAAATATCAACAAAATGCTCGTATAAAACAAACGAAAGAAATATTAAAATTACTAAAAACCAAAGAAAATATTAATGTAAAATATGATGACTTAAAAAAACTGGTGGCCCAAGGAGGAAGTATAGGACGCCCGCATATTGCAAAGGCTATTACATCTATTGGTGGAACATCAAGTGTCATTGATGCTTACTCCAAATATATACATAGCGGTTCAAATGTTTATGTTGAGAGAAAAACAATTTCTCCTTTTGATGCTGTTGAAATTATTTATGATGCAGGTGGTATTCCAGTATTTGCACATCCTTTTGATGTGGATATTGCAGATAAATTAATACTGGAACTTATGACCTATGGTCTTCGAGGTGTTGAAGCTTACCACCGAAAACATTCACCTGCAATGGTAGAATATTTTTCATCAATAGCTGAAAAAAATGGACTTATTGTAACAGGCGGTTCTGATTTTCATTCTCCAAATATAAATAACGGTCAAATATATATGGGGAAAAATTTTGTACCAGATTGGATATATAATGAATTGTTAAATGAAAAAAAACGTTTAGATTTAGCTTGTAAATAATTTTTTTTGTAATATAATATAAAAAAAGGGTTGATAATTATGAATATAAAAAAAGGTTTTACTTTAATTGAAGTTAGTTTGTTAATTTTTGTTTTACTTGTAATTATTGCTATAATTATACCATTTTCGTTTTCAAATACAAAAGAAGCTCATTTAATTACAAAATGGGAGCGTATTTTTGAGGAAGCTAAGTATTCTTATAGCGTATATTCCTTAAGTAATTCTAATAAAATAGATTTAAAATTATTACCTGGATATTTAAATATTGATAAAACACGTGAAAATGATCCTATATTAAAAAAATATTCATATTCATTTTTAAATGGTAAACCTGTCAAAGAAAATTCAAGATATTATGTTGATAAATTTTATTTTCTAGAGGATAGTTCAATAATGGGTGTAAAAATTTCAGACACCTGTCATTTAGGACAAACATGCGGTATTATGATTTTTGATGTCAATGGCGAGTTAGGTCCGAATAAGTTTGGAAAAGACGTGTTTGGTGTTAATGTTTATATTGATAGAATTGAAGCATTTGGTACAAATTTAAGCGACAGATTGTTAGCTTCAGATTGTAACAAATCGTCAAGTGGTGTATTCTGTTCTTTTTATTATCTGCTTGGCGGTAAGTTAAATTAAAAGTAACTTATGTCTAAAGAAGAATTATTTTTAAATATCATTTCAAAAACATTAAATGATAATTCTTTTTTAGGAGATGATTGTGCATTTCTAAAAGACTTTGGCATATATGTAACATGTGATAATTTAATTGAGGATGTACATTTCAATTTAAAAACCACCAACTATAGAGATCTTGGATATAAAAGTGTTGCTGTAAATCTATCAGATTTGGCTTCTAATTTATCAACTCCAAAATATATTTTAATAGGTTTATCAGTTCCTAAAAATATATCTTCAGCATTTATTAAAGAATTTTATTCAGGAGTGAATGATATTTGTACAAAATATAATGTAAAAGTTGCAGGAGGAGATATTACATCTGCTTCTAAAATTTGTATTTCAATTGTTGCTTTAGGCAGCAGTAATAATATTAAATCAAACAGAAAAAATATTTTAAATGAAGGCGATATAATTTGTACCACCGGTGAATATGGTTCAAGTGCATTTGGTTTTAAACTTTTAAATTCTCATTTTTTACAAAAAAATTATAATAAAGACATTATAAAACATTTTATATTGAAACATATAAAACCAGAACCTTGTATTTTAGAAATGAATAACATTATAGAAAGTATAAAAGACTCAAAAAATATCGCTATGATGGACACATCTGATGGTTTAGGTGATGCTTTATATAAGCTTGCAACGACAAATAGCGTAAGTTTTAATATAGATTTTAAGAAAATTCCTGTTAATAATGTTTTAAAAAAAATAAAAAATTATAAAAATTATGTATTATGGGGGGCAGAAGATTATGAACTTTTATTAGTAATAAATAAAGATGATTACTTGAAACTCAACAAAAATTTATTTTATCAAATAGGTACGGTTACAAAAAAAATACATAATAAACCGGTTATTATAAATTATGAAAATAATAATTATGAAGTTATAAATAAAAAAACTTATAATAATAATATATATAATCATTTTAAGGAAAAATAACATTTATGAATGTATCACTTATTATAGCAGCCGGAGGAAAATCACAAAGATATGGCGATAAAGATAAATTAATGGAAAAAATAGATAATAAAGAAATTATCATTCATACATTAAATAAATTTTATAATATAAAAGTAATAAATGAAATAATAATTGTAACTGTTCCACATTTACTTGAACAAATCAGGAATTTAACAAAAAATTATAAAAAAGTAAGCGTTATTGAAGGTTCAACTACACGTCAAAAAAGTGTTTTAAATGGTTTAAACAATATATCAAAAAATACAGACTTTGTTATTATACATGATGGAGCAAGACCTTTAATAAAAGAAAGCACTATTATAAAATGCCTAAATGAAGCTTATATATCAAAAGCAGCAGTAGTTGGTGTTAAAACAACAGATACAATTAAACAAACAGATACAAACTTAAATATAATTAAAACAATCGACCGGACTTTTTTATATAATATTCAAACACCACAAATATTTGAATATAAAACAATATATAATTGTCATAAGAAGCTATCGGATAAAACATTCACAGATGATGCGTCAATGCTTGAATATTTAAATATTCCGGTAAAAATTGTAGAAGGAGAATATTCAAATATTAAAATTACAACAAAAACAGATTTAGAGTTGGCTAAAATTTTACAACTTCAATTTCATGAAAAGTTTTGCTAATTTTTATTTCTTTTTTACTACTTACAATTAAAAAAGCACAATAAGCACCCAATATAGCTTCAAGTTGTGTTACCGGGTACAAATTTGTATTGTTAATTAATTGTATTTTAAATTTTAATTTTAAAGCATTTTGTAAAAACCTACAATCAGCACTTGAATGATTAATATATGGACTTTGTAAATTTAACATCATACGTATTTGTTTTATATTATATCTATAAATAATATTAAATTTATCCTTATAATCCAATAATAAATTACATAATTTTTCAGAATACAAATTATGCCATTTTTTAGGCAACACTTTTTTATTCAAATCATTTAAAACAGTTTTTTGTGCATTTAATTTCCATTTAGCATCAAGCAAATTAAAAGCCATAGGCAATGATATCATTAAAGAAGTTGTCTCTTTATTTGATAAATTACTAATAAAAAAATTAAATTCTTTAATTGATGAAAAGCGATCAAGATAAAGAACATTTAAATTATTATCCAAAATACAAACACCTATTTCATTTGAAGGTTCATTTGCCGGAGTTACACCAATATAAAAATTCATAAAAAAACCTTATCTTATTTTAAATACCTCAACTTTGTTAAATCTTTTTTCTTTAAAGAATTATCATTATATAATTTTTCAAAATTTATTTGTGTCTGCTTATAATTTTCAAGTGTAAGCAATACAAGCTTATTAACACAATAATAGAAAACAGGAAGCACAATAAAAATTGTAAGCACAACTATAGATAAATGAATTAAATATTCTTTTAATCTTTTTTTTCTATAATTAGAACGCGATTTTATTTGTTCAAGTGATAAAAATTTATTAATAAGTTTTGTTCTTTCTCCTGGAGAAAATGATTCAAAGTAATCAACATTATCACTATCTATTTGTATTACAAATTTTTTAAAAGACTGTTCTTTTGATTGTACTGACAACTTATCAAGAGAAAACAACTTAAAATCGTCAGACTGTTGAAACTGATTTATATTTTCATTAGTATTATTTTCCAATATTATTTCCTTATTTTTTTTTTTATGATAAGCTTATATTTATATTATAGATAAATTTTAAATATTAATCAACAAAAATAACAAGAAGGATAGGAATGATAAATATTGATAAAGAAAAATTAATATCAAAAATAAATAATTTTAAAAATATAAAAGCTCTTGTGATAGGTGATTTAGCTATTGATGAAATGATATATGGTGATTGTGAAAGAATATCACGTGAAGCTCCTGTATTAATACTTCAACATTCGCATACTAAAGTTATTTTAGGAGCTGCATCAAATGCTGCAAATAATTTATCAAAATTAAACGAAGGTAATGTAAAAGTTGTCGGTGTATGCGGGGATGATTATTATAGCAACATTTTAATTGAAACACTAAACGATGCAAATATTGATACATCATATTTAATAAAAGATGAAACAAGAAAAACAATTGTTAAAACAAGAATTTCAGGTTCTTGTTCACAATCCATAACACAACAAATTGTAAGAATTGATAGACAAACAAATAAATATATAAGTAATAATATTGAGAATTTAATAATAACTTCACTTGAAAAAGCAATAAGCGAAGTTGATGTTGTAATTTTATCTGATTATCATATATGCACATTAACTGAAAATATAATAAAAAGTGCTATTCAAATTGCTAATAAATATAATAAAATTATTGTTGCAGATGCACAAAAAAATCTTAATAATTATTATGGTGTAACATCAATGACACCAAATCAACCAGATACTGAAAAATTTACGGGTTATTTTATTAAAGATGATGAAACATTAAAAAAAGCAGGTTATGACCTACTTAATAAAACCAATGCACAATATATTCTTATAACCCGTGGTGAAGAAGGTATGGCAATATTTGACAAGTCATGCAATATGTACAAAATACCTGCATTTAACCGTACAAAAGTTTTTGATGTAACAGGTGCTGGTGACACTGTGGTTGCAGCATATTCACTTGCTTTAGCATCAGGATTAACACCATATGAATCTGCTTTTATAGCAAATATTGCAGCAAGTATTGTAATAAGAGAGTTTGGCTGTGCCACAACAAACACTCAAACTATATGTGAAAAAATAAGGAATATGAAATTTGAAGAAATAGAAACAACTACAATAAATTAAAGGAGAGAAATAATGTTAAAAAATTTAAAATTACGCAAAGTGGATATTATTATTATTTTATCAATAGTTTTAATTTTATTTATGGGGGTATTAATAGGCTTAAAACTAAACAAATTTTCAAAAAGTCCTGTTAAAGCTGACGTAAAAATTGCGTTACAGGTGTTTATCCGAAATGCTGTTTTAACTCAAGCCAAAAATCCTATAGT
Source organism: Candidatus Gastranaerophilales bacterium (assembly GCA_944322675.1). Lineage (GTDB taxonomy): Bacteria > Cyanobacteriota > Vampirovibrionia > Gastranaerophilales > Gastranaerophilaceae > UMGS1477. The sequence goes on from CALUPO010000003.1 coordinate 145,023, forward strand.
TAAAAATACACAAAGTTACGTAACCATTCGTAATGTTCCTTATTCAAAATTAACAGTTATTGATTCAATTGCTATCCGTAAAAGTGTTGTAATACCTGTTCCAAGTCAGGGAAAACCGGCTTCAGTTGTTGACGATATTTCTTTACCTTTCCAATATGACATAGTTGTTACATTAACTGATAAGGCAAAATTAACTGATGATGGCTATGTAGCAGGCGGTAATAAAATAAAAATAGGTACACCAATTGTTCTTGAAGGATTTAATTATAGATTAAACGGTATAATTTCAGCTGTTGAAATGCTTGATGAAAATAATAATGTAATAACAAATCCAAATAATTTAAATACAGCAAAATAGGTTAAAATAAATTATGAATATGCTATCCTCAAGAATTATTAGTTTTATCAACTTTTGTTTAATAAAAATAAGAAATAAATTTAAACTTTTTTTAAATGAAAGTTGGTTGCTTAAAAATATTGATAATTTTATTTTTACTCTTATTATTTTATTATTTATTTTATCAGCTTTTTCAAACACTAATATTCTTGGACTTATTGCTAATTTTATTTTAGTTTTAACTTTAATCAAGTTATTATTTGTGAATGGAAAAAAAGTAAAAATAACCTATATTGGTTTAATATTATTAATATATCTATTATTTTCATTTTTAAGCGTAATGAATTCAACGCTTTTTATCTCAAGTTTTAAAGGATTTTTAAAAACAATAACATATTTAGGTTTTTATTTTTCTTTATGTATATTTTTAAAAGATAACTATAAAAAATTACCATTAATTATTGGTATTATAACTTGTCTTGTACTTTACGAAAGCATTTATGCCTTATTTCAAGGTTTTATAGGAGTAAGACAAATATCCACCTGGCAAGATGTTTCTTATTTAAATCCTGAAGAAATTTTAACACGTGCTTATGGAACTTTAAAACCATACAATCCAAATTTATTAGGTGGGTATTTACTTACCTGCTTATCTTTTCCATTAGTTTTAGGTGTAATTTCTATAGTAAATAAAAATTATAAAAAAGCTATAATAAGTTTTATAATTTTTTTAACAACCATTTTGGCAATAATACAAACAGGATGCCGTGGAGCTTATTTAGGTGTATTTACATTTCTTATGTTATTAATGTTTTTATCATTTAAATTAACAAATTTAAAAACAATAAAAGAAGTTCTTAAAAAAATATATATCACGTTTTTAAGTATTTTAACACTTAGCATATTCTTTTTTCCTCCCTTACAAAAAAGAATATTATCTATTTTTTTATTAAGATCAGATTCTTCAACTTCATTTAGACTAAATGTTTTTAATTCAAGTTTAGAAATGCTTAAAGATAATTTTTTATTTGGTATAGGTACCGGTAATACAACTTTTCGGGAGATATATGGTTTATATATGAAAAGTGGCTTTGATGCTTTAAGTGCTTATAATATATATCTTGAAACGGCCGTTGAAAGTGGAATTTTTGCATTAATAAGTTTTATAATATTTTTATTTTTATGCTATAAATATGGAATTACATTCATCCTTAATAAATCTAATAATATAAATTGTATTATAATAGTTGCTGGTATTCTCCTTACATTAACTGCAGTTTTAACGCATGGCATATTTGATACTATCTTTTATCGTCCTCAAATTCAATTTATATTTTGGTTAAACATTGCAATACTTACCACAACACTAGTATATAAAAAATATAACAAATGTTAAATTTTATTAAGTAATTATAAATAAAAAAAGCAATTTTTTATAATATATTGTTTTTATATATATATAAGATATATTAAAAGGTTATAAGATGTTTCCAATGTTTGGTATAAATTTAAATACAATGATGTCAGGATTGCCACAAACACCTGAATTTCAAAATGGTTCTGCATTTGGATTCAAGGGATATAATTTAAATCCTACTTTTTACCAAAAAAATATACAACATTCATTAATAAATACAGGACCATCACGAGATGTTTATGGAATGCCCGGACTAAAGAAAAATATCACAGGTCAATGTTTTATGGGCATTACAACAGCAATTATAGCGGTTGGAGCTGCATCTGCTTCAATAATGGCATTATTTACCGGAAAGAAAGGTAAATAATCTAAATAGTCAAAGAAAAATTATCGTATAAAAAATGAAAACATGCAATAAATTTATTGCATGTTTTTTTATTTTAAATAATAAAGGATATTTGTAAAAACAAATATCCTTTTCGAATCTAAGTAGTATTTAAATCTTATCAATCTCGAGCATTTGCCGCTTGAGATTCATAATCTTGTTTTACACTTTCCCATCTTTGAATCATAGTGTCACATTTTGCAATTTGTTGATTAAAAATGGATTCTTGTTGCGTTACATAATTTGACATTTGATTTTGATAAATAGCAGCATCCTGACCACCACCTTGATAGAAAATAGAAGCTGCATTTTGTTGAAGTAGTGTCAATTCAGTATTCCAATTATTTCTTTCTCTTGTATACTGAGCTATTTTATTTCGAGCTTCTGTAATTTGTGTTTGTATTGCTGCAATTTGACTCATTCTTTATAACCTTTCTTTATATATTCTATACATATATAAAGTATATTTAAAAGAAAAAATTTCAAATAAAAGTTATTTCTTTACAAATTGTAACAATATTATTCTTTAACAACAACTTTATCAATCAACCCATATTCCATAGCCTGTTGACTTGACATATAATTATCACGTTCCGTATCTTCTTTAATAATTTCTACATCTTTTCCTGTGTTTTTTGCAAGAATATTGTTTAACATAGATTTCATTCTTAAAATTTCTCTTGCTTCTATTTCTATATCAGTAGCTTGACCTTTTGCTCCACCCAAAGGTTGATGAATCATTATACGAGCCTGTGGCAAGGCCATACGCTTACCTTTAGTTCCGGATGAAAGTAAAAATGCTCCCATGCTGGCAGCTTCACCAAAACATATTGTCGAAACATCTGATTTAATCAAATTCATCGTATCATAAATAGCCATGCCTGCAGTTATTACACCACCAGGACTATTTATATACATCATTATGTCCTTTTCATTATTTTCACTATCTAGTAATAAAAGCTGAGCTACTATTGAATTCGCAACTTCATCATCAATTTCACTTCCTAAAATAATAATCCTATCCCTAAGTAAACGTGAAAATATATCAAATGATCTTTCACCTCGTGATGATGCTTCAATGACCGTTGGTAAATAACTTAATATTTTTATTTTATCTTTCATGATTATTCTCTTTTATAATTTCAATTATACTATTTTATTATAACACTTTAATCAACATTTTGTCTTCAATAATTTTTTCAAATCTTGCATTTTTAATTCCTGAAAATGTTTCCTTGCTTAATACTTTTATATAATTATCACTTAATCCTTTATAATATAAACCTTTTTTATTTGGTTCAATAATTATTTTTGCTTCCTTATTTAAATTACTTATTAAAAATTCATTGTGTTTTTCATCACTTAATTTTTTAATTTTATTTACACGTTGTTCTTTTATTTGTAAATTTATTTGATTTTCCATTTCACATGCACGTGTATTTTCACGTTTTGAATATGGAAAAACATGCACTTGGGATAACTTTGATTTTTTTATATTATTATATGTAATATTAAAATCTTCATCTGTTTCATCAGGAAAACCAACTATAATATCACATCCTATAAAAGCATTTGGAAAATGAAATTTAATTTTGCTTATAAGTTCAATAACTTCCCATGCCTTATAATTGCGATTCATATTTTTTAATGTTTTATCACATAACGATTGTACAGATAAATGAAAATGCGGACAAATCTTATTTGACTTTATCATTATTTCAAAAAATCTATCATTAATTTCATGTGGAGTTAAAGAACCGAGTCTATATTGTTTTATGTTTGTTTTCGTTTCAATTTCATATAATAAATCATTTAATGATAACCCGTAATCAACACCCCACTGACCAATATGAATACCTGTCAATACAACTTCATCATATCCATTACTACTTAGTATATTTATTTGTTTTATTATATTTTCAATTTTATTACTACGAACTTTTCCACGTGCAAATGGTATTATACAATAGGAACAACGATTATTACACCCATCTTGTATTTTTATTGTTGCTCTTGTTTTTGAAACTTCCTCTAAAGTAAATTCTTCAAATTTATCAACTTTAAATATATTAGAAACTTTATTATATTTACTTTTATCTATATAATCTAATATCTTAAATTTTTCATTATTCCCTAAAACAATGTCAACATTAGGATTACAAACTGCATCTTTTTCATGAGTCTGCGAATAGCACCCCATAAGAATAATTTTTAAATTTTCATTTTTTTTCTTAACACTATTTATATAGCTTAAAACCTTTCTATCAGCTGTTTGTGTAACCGTACATGAATTAATAATACAAAAAGATGCCTCTAAAGCAGAAAAAACCTGAGTATAACCGTTATTTCTTAATAACTCAACTATATACTCAGATTCTACTTGATTTGTTTTACAACCAAAGGTTTTAATTATAAATTTATTCATTTTTATATTTGTTCACAAGGAGGCAAAGTGCTGGAAAACTCTGCAATAACACGTGAAACATCCGGTCCGCCTATTACCACCTCAAGAATTAGTTGTGAATTTATAAAAACAGTTTCGACATATTCCATTAAATTGATATCAAGCACCTGTAGTTCCAAATAATCAGAACCAACATACTTTATCTTTCCGTATTCTGATGCTCCACCCCATCTTATAAATACAACTTGCCTTTCAAATTGCTTTAATTTTTGTATAAGCTTCATAAATCACCTAAAAACTAACTTAAAAATAACAATACTATTATTTTATTTATAACAAATTAAAAGTCAATTAGTCAATTGTTATTATTTGTTAAGCTGATTAATAACTTTTGTACTTATATCAGTTGCACCATACAACACACTTGAATCAGTCAATATAAGGCTATAACCCTCAGCTTTTCCAACTTGTTTTACTGCATTATTAATATTCGTTTGTATTTTTGCCATTTCTGTATCAGAATATTTCTTCAAATTTTCTATTTTTGTTGTTAATTCTTTTTTAGCACTATCTTCAATTTGTTTTGCCTCTTCTTGAGACTTAGCATTTTTCATTTTTGATTGTGCATTTTGTACAAACTTATCAATATCACTTTCCTGTGATTGAATTTTGGCATGTACACTTTTTGCATAGCTATATTGATTCATTATATTCGTAAGATTCACACAGCCATACTTCTCAGCCGCCATAACTTGCTGGCAACAAAATATACAAGAAACACCTAATATAGTTAATATTTTTTTCATAATTAAAAACTCCTTTACATAACCTTTTTTTATACTATATGATTTTTATTAAAATGTAAATAGTTTATTTTAATATTTTTTATATTAAAATAAAAAATAAAATATTAAGGATTTATAAATGACAATAATTCTAGGATGTGACCATGGTGGTTTTAATTTAAAAAATGAAGTTATCAAATATTTCAATAATAAAAATGTTGATTATAAAGATATGGGGACATACTCATCTCAAAGTGTTGACTATCCTTTAATAGCTTTTAACACAGCAAAGGAAGTTATGAAACTAAATACAAAAGGTATTTTATTTTGTGGCTCAGGACTTGGCATGGCTATAGCTGCCAATAAAATTAAAGGTGTTCGTGCTGTTTGTGTTTCTGACGCATATATGGCTATATTATCCAGGGAACACAACGATGCTAATATTTTATGTTTAGGTGAACGTATTTTAGGAATAAATGCTGCTTTATATATTATTGAAACATGGCTTAATACTCCTTTTCTTGAAGGAAGACATAAAAAACGTGTGCAAATGTTAAATGAATTCCCCTAAAAGGTTTTGATTTATGAATGAAATTTTTTCACGTAATATTTTAATTGACAAAATAGGCTTAATTGGACAAAAAAAGCTTTATAATTCAAAAGTGCTAATTGCCGGTCTTGGCGGACTTGGAAGCGGGGTTATTGCAAATTTAACATCACTTGGCATTGGAACTTTAGGACTTATTGATTTTGATAAAATTGAATTATCTAATCTCAATAGACAGTTCATTCACAAATATAACGATATAGGAAATTTAAAAACAACATCTGCAAGTAACTGGATTAAAAGCTATAATCCTAAAATTAAAACATATATTTACAATACAAAACTTCAAAATGATGATTGTTATTATATAATTAAAGACTATGATATAATTGTGGATTGTTTTGATTCTTATAATTCAAAATTCTTACTAAATAAAGTTGCAATCAAATATAATAAAATACTAGTCCATGCCGGCGTATCAGAATTTCAAGGACAAATCACAACTATTATACCCAATATTACACCATGCTTAAACTGTATTTTTGAAAATACAAATAATTTAGATAATTATAATATTAAAGGAATTATATCGCCAACTATAAACATAACGGCGGCAATTCAAGCAAATGAAGTGTTAAAAATCATTCTAGATTTGGAAAACACATTAAAAGGAAAACTTTTGACCTTTAATTTAACTAATTACAAATTAAAAATATTAAACTTTGAAAAGAATCCAAATTGTCTTACCTGCAAATCTATTTAGTTTTGTCAATATAAACTTCAGGTAAATTATGTAAAATCCCTCCAAGTGAGGTCGGGTAAATATTTTTAATTTTTTTTCTTATTGCAACAATATTTAAAGGTGAATAAAGATATATAAAAGGACGTTCATTATAAACAATTTCTTGATATTTATCATATAGTTCTTTTCGTTTTTCAAAATTTATTTCCAAACTTGCTTCATCAAAAATATTATCAAGTTCTTTTTCAAATGGCAAAATATCATCATAATTATTGTCATTTTGATTGCGTTTATTAAACATATGTAAAGCACCATTTGAATACCAAACATTTTTTCCGCTATGAGGTTCCAAAGGGCTTCCTGTTAACCCCAAAACAACTGCATCCCAGGATAGTGTATTCGTTATTCTGTTAACAAGTGTATTAAACTCAATTGGTTTAAAGTTAACTTTTATGCCAATGTTAGATAAATCTTCCTTAATCATAACACCTATAATTTCACGTTCAAGATTACCTGCATTGGTAAGCAAATCAAACTCAACAACATTACCTTCTTTATCATGCAAAATATTATTTCTATCAAAATAAAATCCACTATCTTTAAGCAACTGTCGGCTTCTATTCAAATCAACTTTATGACCATTTGCAATATTTTCATTAAGAAAAATTGATTGTAAAGATTCAGCTGTAAATAAAGGTGCCCCAACACCACTTGCAACATTAAATATTATTGCATCTCTATCAATTGCATAATCGACAGCTTCACGAAAATTTTTATCATTAAACCATTTTTGCTTTTTTTCCTCAACATAAAACTTACCCTTATCATTTTTACGATTATTTAAGTTAAAACATAAAAACAACGTACTTGATGTTGGTCCTAAATTGTATACCTTATAATCCGAATTTAATTCATTATCAATATACTTTGAAACATAATATCCATTTAAATTAATAACATCACTTTCCTTTGATTGAAATTTTAATAATTCCGTATTTTGATCCTGCACTATTTGAAAAATATATTTATCAATATATGGAAGTTTATTACCATTTTTATTTACCATATAGTAATTAGGATTTCTTTTAAGTACAATCCTTTGAGCAGGTATATATTCTTCAAGTATAAATGCACCGCTTGTAACAAACGTTTTTAAATCACTATTTGTACTCAATTGAAGATTAAAAGCCTCCTCACCCATATCTGTATACTTTTTCAATACATGCTCAGGTGCAATTGGAACACTTATCATTCTTAAAAATGGAGCAAACGGTTTTGATATTTTAAATTTTACTTTATAGTCATTAATTTTAGTTACCTGAGGCAATTCACCATCAATATACAAAGAATCCCTGGTGCTAGTATTACCAAGACCTTTAAAAATTATATCATTAAATGTGAAAACAACATCATCAGCTGTTATATCATTTCCATCAGACCATTTTAACCCTTTTCTAAGTTTAAAAATATAAGTTTTACCATTATTATAAATTTTAAAATCCTTTGCAAGTTTTGGTATAACTTCACCTGTAATAACATCAGTTGTAACAAGAGAATCATACAATAACTCACCTATCTGAGAAGATGTAGCATCACGAGATTCCCATGGATTAAAGGTTTTAGGTCCTTCACCTATTGTTGTTACAACAAGCGTTCCTCCAAAACTTCCAACAGGTAAATTTGAAACAAGATAGTCAACTCCATCTATTGTCTCATTTGAAGGGTTTATATATTCATAATCATTTTTTATACTTATATTATCTGTACTCAAATTATCAATCTTAGAAGGTTGTTCTAATTTTATTCGAGATAATACAAACAAAAATGGTAAAAATAAAACTAATAAAACTATAAAAATTTTTTTCTTCATAATTATATTTTGACATAAACTAAAAAAAAAACATCACCAAATGTTTATTATAATTCTTAATATACTAAAAAAATTCAATTTGTATAATTTTCCAGTTATAATGGCTATTCAATAATATAGTTTTAAATTTCCATATTACTTATTATTTTATATTGTATTATTAAGAATAACCATCATAAGCAACTTTATAAAAATTTTAAAACTTTAGCTTATATCCCATTTTCCACATGTTCCGCCCCAGCGTGCTATTATATTTCCTTTTACATCTTTTATTTTTGTTACATTAGAATTATCAGCATTACCTTCAACAATTGTTATAACTTCACAATTATTTGCACAGTCGCAACAAGCATGTGTAACCGACGAAAATTTTAAATCTGAAACATGAAATCCCTTAAAATTTGTATCCTTTTCAGTATACTGATGATTTTCCATAGCAAGCAATGCTGCACCTATAGCACCCATGGTTTGATGATTATCCGGCACAATTACATGCGTATTTAATGCTTCTTCAAAAGCTTTTACCATTCCTTTATTTGTTGCCACACCTCCTTGAAAAGTGACAACAGGCAATATTTCTTTTCCTAATGCAAGATTACTTAAATAATTTCTAACCAAAGCTTGACATAAACCATACAATAAGTCTTCAACAGGGTAACCCAATTGTTGTTTATGAATTAAATCACTTTCAGCAAAAACTCCACATCTTCCTGCAATTCTAGCAGGTGATGTTGATCTTAAAGCAGTTTCACCGAATTGCTCAATAGGAACATTTAATCTTCCGGCCTGTTGATCTAAAAAACTTCCGGTACCTGCGGCACAAACAGTATTCATAGCAAAGTCAGTAACAATACCATCACGTAAAATAATAATTTTACTATCCTGACCTCCTATTTCAAGAATAGTTTGAACACCAGGAACATAAGTGCTTGCAGCAACAGCATGTGCTGTAATTTCATTTTTTATTACATCAGCACCAATCAAAGCACCCGCAAGATTTCGTCCACTGCCTGTAGTACCGGCACCCATAACTTTAAAATCAGAAGGTAGTTTATTTTTTATACCATGCAACGCATTTTGTACAGCATTAACAGGACGCCCCTGCGTTCTTAACATATAATCAGCAATAAATCTTCCACCTTCATCAACTGCCGCTATTTTTGTTGTCACCGACCCCACATCTATACCCAGATACAAATTTTCTTGCATATTTTAGCCCTATAAAAACATATCTTCATTTATTTTGAAATATAACAAAAACATATTTTTTATTCAAATATAAAATAATTTTGTATAAATAGCTAACTTTGTATTATAATAAATTTTATTTAAGTTGTTTATTAAACTTACGGAGTACAAAATGACAAATATATTAAAACTGTCAGCATTTGGAAAAAACGATATAAGGGGTATTTTCAATGATGATATAACACCTGAATTATTTTATTATGTAGGAAGAGCTTATGTTAAATTTGTTTGTGAAAAAAACAATATACTGGCAAAAGATGTATGGCTAAGTGTTTGTGAAGATGCTCGCTTACATTCAAAAGAATTATCAGATTCTTTAATAAAAGGTATAAATTCGCTTGGAGGAAATGTTGTATATTTAGGGCTTGCTCCTACACCTCTTGGATATTTTTCAGAATTTATAAACTATCCTGATGAAATAACAATGGGGAATAAAATTCAAGGTGCATTAATAGTAACAGCAAGTCACAATCCAAAAGAATATAACGGTCTTAAAATGACATTAAACAAGGCTTCATTAGATGAATCTCAAATAAAAGAAGTAAAGGAACTAACAATAGCTCAAACAAACAACAAGTCATTTAACTATCGTTTCGGTTTATGCAGAAAATTTGATATAATTTCAACTTATATTGAAAAAATATCTCAATCTTTTCCTAATGTCGGGCAAAACCTAAAAATAGTAGTTGATAGTGCAAATGCCACAGGAGGACTTGTAGCACCCAAATTATACCGCGAAATGGGATGCGATGTGATTGAATTATACTCTGAACCTGATGGCAACTTTCCAAATCATCATCCTAATCCAAGTGATGAATCTACATTGGATACTATTAAAAAATCTGTAATTGATAATAACGCTGATTTTGGAATTGCTTTTGATGGAGATTCTGACCGTATAGGAGTTATTGATTCAAAAGGAAATTACTTAACAGGTGATAAATTACTTTTAATTTATGCACTTGATATAATTAGTGATTTAATAAAACGTGGAGAAAAACCAAATATAGTTTCTGAAGTTAAATGCTCTCAGGTTTTATATGATTGTATTAACAAAACAGGTGCAAATGCCATAATGTGTAAAACAGGGCATGGTTATATTAAATCCATGATGAGAGAAAAAAAAGCCATCTTAGGTGGTGAAATGAGCGGACATATATTTTTTAATGACCGGTTTTACGGCTTTGATGATGCAATTTATGCAGGATGCAGGATTATTGAAATTGTTGCTAAACACAAATTAAAAAACCCTAATTTTAAACTTGAAGACCTACTTGAACCATTTAAAAATACTTTCTGCTCAAAAGAAAATAGATATAAAATAGAAAATGAACTTAAAAAACCTATTTTAAAAATGGTAAATGAAAAAATCAAAGAAAATAAAAACTTGTTTAACGATGAAATTAAAGATATAATAACTATTGATGGTTTAAGGATAGTATTTGACGGAGGATTTGCACTTATTCGCCAAAGTAACACTGAACCTGTTTTTACATTACGTTTTGAAGCAAAAGATGAACAGACTTGTAAACATTATGAAAAATGTATGATTGATTTACTTGATAAATGCAAAAAAGATATAGGATAATAAAATATGAGTAATAAAAATTTAGTTATAATTTTAATAATTTTTTGTTTTTTTACTTTAGTATTAAATTTATTTAACACATTTTATAAAAATCGTAATAATCAAATACTAAAAAGCTATAAAGATCAAAAAATTAACAAAATAGTTTCATCAAATACAATAGCAGTAATAAGTTTAAATGGAATTATAGAAAATAGTGAAAAAGAAGGCTTTTCACTTACAAAACAAAACGATGCAGTTTCTTTTTTAAAAGCAATAAAAGACGCTCAAGATGACAATCAAATAAAAGGAGTCGTTTTGAAAATAAATACTCCAGGTGGAACGGTTGGCATGTCACAAAATATTTATGATGCTATTATCCGCTTAAGAAAAATAAAACCGGTTGTTGTATTTATGGAAGATGTAGGAGCATCAGGAGGATATTATATAGCTTCGGCTGCCGATAGAATTATTGCTCAAAATGGTACAATAACAGGAAGCATAGGTGTAATATTTTCAACTGTTGATATTTCTCAACTTTTACAGAATAAACTTCTTATTGAACCAAATGTTATTAAAAGCGGAAAATATAAAGACATAGGTTCACAATTAAAGAAAATGACAGATGATGAAAAAGAATTACTACAAGCAATTGTAGATGATTCATATAACCAGTTTATAAGAGCAATAATTAATGGACGAATTGATAGAAAAGATAATTATTCAGTTCCTATAACAAGTCTTGATATTGAAACATTAACAAAATATGCAGACGGTCGAATTTTTACAGGCTCTCAAGCTAAGACATTTGGATTTATTGACTCAAACGGTGATTTAGATTATGCAATTGAATTTGCAAAAGTTATGGCATCAGAAAGGTTTAATATAAAAGTAAAAAGTTTAAATGTCCAAAATTATCCTTATAAAATGGACTTTAGTTTTTATAATTTCCTATCAGAAGTAATTAATTTAAATAAACCTCAAAGTCTAACACTCGATAATTTAATTCCAACAAGTATAAAACTTTCACACAAACCGCTTTATTTATGGGAGTAAAAATAAACAATGAAAACATTATTAAATAACATTTATAATATTATTCAAACACCAAATAAAACACTTGATATGTTAAAAGAAAATATATCACTACCTAATGCTTTTATACTTATATCTTTTATTTCGTTATTTAATTATTTATTGCACTTAAATTTATATCATTATAAAAGTTACATTTTAATATTTTTTGAAATAATATTTACAATTATAGGTTCAATAATTTTTTGGTTTATGTTTTGTGCCTTTTTTGGGATTATTTCAAAAATATTTACAAATGAATCAAAATATATTGAATTAGTAAGTACATCAGCATATTCACTTATTCCGCTTATATTAATTTCACCACTTCAATTATTAAAAGATGTATATTTTTTTGGTTATCTTTTTTCTGTGTTACTGCAAATTTGTGTATATTTATGGGTTATATATTTATTTGCAAAAACATTAACTTTGATATATAATATATCCTTTAATAAAGCTTATGTTTTAATTCTGCTTCCATTTTTCTGCTGGTTTTTAGGATGTATTATATTAATTGACTTCATTACAAAAGTTATTTTTATATTTAAATAATACAAAAAATAGAAATTTATATATTATATAAAACTCATAAAAAGTTTTCAAAAATTATTTATATTTTTCTTTACTACATAAAAAATAATACTTTTTATTAATGCTAATAGTGGATTTAAACATTATATTTTATTGGATTTAAACTTTTTAATTATACTTAATTATTAAATTTTTGTATTATTTACCGGTTATTTTTTATAAAAATAAGCTAATTGATATAACTCTAAAACTCATTTATATATTTAAAAGGTAACTAAATTTAGGGTTAAATATATGATGGATAAAAAATTCACTTCTAAATTTTTAATCTTAACTTTAATGATTTTAAACTTTTCAAATATAAATGTTTTTGCCAATAATGTAAACAAAATAAAGAATTTTCAATTGCAAAATAAAAATTTAAAGTTAATTAATAATAATGATCAAATAAATAATCAGTTAACACAGCTTGAAAATAGTATACTAAAAACAACATATTCGTTTGACCCTATAGAAAAACGACTGGACAGGCTAGAACTTGAAGTTTTTGGAGACACAAATTCTGATGCTTTATTTAATGATCGTATTGCAAAATTAATAAACACAACAGGTTTTAATTATAGTAATAGCAACCATAATTTTAACGAAACTAATAAATTAACAAATAAAGATGAATTTTTTAATCAAAATTTGGAAAAAGAAGATTCAACAGTATCATATCCTATGGTAGATACTTTAGAAAAAGAAGTTTTTAATCATTCATTTACAAATGATGACATTTATAATAGACTTTCAAGACTTGAAAAAGAAGTATATAAAAAAACATCCGATCATCTTTCATTATCAGATAGAATTGATACGTTAAAAGGCTCTATTTTGAATCAAAATCCTTTGTACTCTTACTCTGATAACAATGACGAAGTCTACTATTCAAATGACAGCAATGATATTCATATTCCAAGTTATTGGGGTCAACAACAAAATCCATATCATAATGAACATATCCCAAACCAAAGTTCGATTGACCCATATCTAGCACAACTTGAAGACAAAATTTTAAAATCAAACTTTTCAAACGAATCTCCACACCAACGCTTAAGCCGTCTTGAAAACAAACTTTTCAATAAAAACTTTTCATCAGATAGTGACATTGAAAGACTTGATAGACTTATGGCAGTAAGTGATGCAAAAGATAACTCATCAATTTTTGACAACAACAAATTAATGCGAGGTCTTAGTGCCGGTGTTCAAATAGGCGGTATTATATTAATGATTCTAGCAATGATTCTATAAATCAGCGATTTAAAGATAAAGATGGTTTAACAGGTCTTATTATACACCCAAAAGCATTTTTACAACTTGAATCTTTCATTTCTTCATATTGTGTGATAACTTTTTCATCTTTATCTTTACATTCA
>CALUPO010000004.1 GCA_944322675.1 Candidatus Gastranaerophilales bacterium
ATTTAATCTGGAGTCTTCAAATCTTGGCATAAAGTCAGACGGAATATTAACAGGCTGAGCAATACGTGGGCGTGCCACTTGATTTTGAGTATTAGCCCGTGAATTTAAATTGCCTTGACCATTATTTAATCTTGATATAACTTCAGGCGGAAGATTAACATTGCCAACCATATATCGTAAGGCTGCCATTTCATTTTGAAATAATATACCTTTACTAATTGCATTGGATTCTAATTGGGATTGTTGTTCTAATATCTCTTGCTTTCCACTTTGTTTAAATAATAAATTTTCTATTAAGTCTTTATCATTTTGAGTTAATATACCTTTATCAATTGATTTAGATGCTAATTCACATTGTGCTCCAAGTGCAGATTGATTTTTATTTAGTTTATTTAATAATTTTATTATTAAAGATTTATCACTTTGATTTAGCATACCCTTATTAACTGCATTTGCTGCTAAAAGACACTGGTTTTTTATTGCATATAAACCTTGATTAGGCTGTTTTATTAAATCTATTATAAGCTCTTTATCATTTCTATCATCCTGATTTAATATACCTTTATCAAGTAATTTAGATGCTAATTCATATTGTGTTCCACGTATATGTTGGTTTCTACTATTAGTATGTTTTATGAAATTTTTTATAAATTCTTTATCATCTTTATCATCCTGATTTAATATACCTTTATCAAGTAATTTAGATGCTAATTCATATTGCTGCTTAACTTCATTTTCATTTTGACTTGGTTCTTTTAACAAGTTTTTTATTAAATCTTTATCATCCCGATTTAATATATCTTGCTCGACTGCTTTAGTTGCTAACTTATGTTTTGCCTTTTGTACAATTGCATTATTACTTGATGTTTCTAATAAACCTTTTATAATATCCTTATCATTTTTATTTTTAGTCAATATACCATCTTCAATTGCATTAATTGCTAGTTCATATCTTGGTCCATTTATGAATTTACGATCAAACATTAATACTCTAAAATTATAAAATGTATCCTGTGAATTTTTAACCGGTTCTTTTAATAAATCTTTTATAAAATTTTTATCATCTTGATTATTTTTATCAAGTATACCATTTGTCAATGCTTCAATTGCTAAGGCATACTGTAAATCTTGTATCTTAGCATTTTCACTTGGTGCTTTTAATATATTTATAACCAAATTTCGTGCATCTTCAATATGTTGACTTAATATCTCATAAATAAATGCATTGTTTGCTAATTCACATTGTGGTTCTAATATATCTTGACTTTGACTTGGAGTCTTTAACATATTTATAACCAAATTTCGATCATCTTCATTATGTCGACTTAATATCTTACAAATAACTGCATTGTTTGCTAATTTACATTGTTGTTTTAATATATCTTGACTTTGACTTGGAGTCTTTAACATATTTATAACCAAATTTCGTGCATCTTTATTATCACGCTTTAATATACTGTAACTAACTACATTGTTTGCTAATTCATATTGTTGTTTTAATATATCTTGACTTTGACCTGGAGTCTTTAACATATTTATAACCAAATTTCGCTCATTATTACTATATAGATTTAGCATATAGTGATTAACTACATTGTTTGCTAATTCATATTGTTGTTTTAATATATCTTGACTTTGACCTGGAGTTTTTAACATATTTATAATCAAATTTAGCTCATCTTTATCATCACGATTTAACATATTGTAGCTAACTACATTGTTTGCTAATTCATATTGTTGTTTTAATATATCTTGACTTTGACCTGGAGTCTTTAACATATTTATAACCAAATTTCGCACATCTTCATTATCACGATTTAATATCTTGTAGCTAACTACATTGTTTGCTAATTCATATTGCTGCTTAACTTCATTTTCATTTTGACTTGGTTCTTTTAACAAGTTTTTTATTGAATCTTTATCATCTTGAGTTAATGTTGTATTACTTGTAATTCTATTTAATAACTCATTACACATATTAATTAAATTATTATGATCGTTATTAATATGTATACGCTTCGATATATGAGACCCTGCTTCTAATTCAGATTGACCTTGAAGAGGACCGCCAAATAATTTTTTAATATTTCTAGTTTCAATTAATAATGATTTTGTTTTTCCTTCATTTAGTGCTGATTTTGTTTTTTGTTCGTTTAATACTGATTTTATAGAATCTTTTGCTTGTTCAAAATTATTTTTTGTTTTGTTTTTTAAAATTCTATTAAATCCTATAGCAGCACCTAATACTAAGCTTCCAACCACAGGTATTGCTGTATATAAACCTGTTGGTGTATCTTTTTTAGATTTTTTCTCTTGGAATTCCAGAGAATCACTATTTTTATTGTTATTACCAAATCCTATTTTATTTTTTTCTATTGGATTATTGTTTTTTTTCTTTTTGTTTAAAGTTTTGTTAAAATCAATATTGTTAATGTCTACGGCTATTTTCATCTTAATCATCCTTTTTTAATATTTTATATACTACACTATGGGTATAATATCACAAAAAATTTATAAGCCAATATTATATAGAATAAATTTTACAAAACTTTATAGACAAGATATGATATAATTTTTTCAAGTTATATTTCATTAAACGCCTGGAGGAAATAATGAAATTATTTAAACTTAAGCGGCTTAAAATTGTTGAGCAAATGATCTTTGTTATTCTTATATCCGTTTTGATACCGCTTATTACTGCTTTTTTTATTGTAAATAATGTAAATCAACATGCAATACGGAAAGAACTTCAATATTCTGCCGCTATGATTAATGATATTGTTGTTCAGAATATTTATACCTATATTGAATCAGATAAAAATACCCTGCTTGATATAGCCTATGCCCTAAAATTTATACCGGAAAAACAAAAAGAAAAGTATCTAATTGATATATCAAAATCATCTTCAGATTTTAAAAATATAAAAATAGTTTCAACAAACAAAGTTAAAAAAAATATCTATTATGACACAAAACAAAAGGAGCTTATACTAAATGAAAAACTAAATGATAATGAATATTTAAGTGCATCCATTGATATAAAAAGATTTAAAGATAAAATATTTACCACAATTAAAGATAAAATGCGACAAATATATATTATAGATACAGCATCAAATGAGCTTATAACATCACACAATTTTTCAAATAATGAATATCAAAATGCAATAATATCACTTCCTAAACAACTTGTGAAAAATAAAGCAGTTCTTTTTGGCAAGATAAAGAATGAGCCTATAATATATTACAAAATGAATGACACCGGTTTTTTGATTATTACAAATACAACTGAAAAAATAGCAGATAATACAATATATAAATCACGTGTCACTATAATTTTGACAATACTTTTTGCAGGGCTTTCAGTAATTGGGATTATAGGTTTATATACTTATTACCTTTATATAAATATCCGACAATTGTTTAAAGGTATTATGGCCCTATCAAAAGGAAACTATAAACGAAAAATAAGATTATTAACTAATTTTTTAACACCTTATGAAATAGTCTTTTTGGCTTTTGAGTTTAATAAAATGGTATATGAGGTGAATATTGCATATAGGAAACTTAAACAAAATAATCGTGAACTTGAGCATTTAAATGAATTTCGAAGTAATTTAATTGACACAGTAAGTCATGAACTTAGAACACCTTTAACATCAATTATGGGTTACACTTCACGTCTTTTAAGAAGTGATATTGAAATTGACGAAACCACAAGAATTAAATCATTAAAAGTTATAAAACGACAATCCGAACGTTTAAGCCGGATGGTTGAAGATTTGCTTATTATTCCTGATATTGAACGTAAAGGCTTAAATATAGAGCTTACAAAAATAGATCTAAATCGGGCTATTGATGTTTCTTTACAGTTGATTAAGGATTTTAAAAATCACAATTTTATACTTAAAACAAAAGACAATATAAATATTATTGCAAATGAAGATAGACTTGAACAAGTTATTATTAATTTGCTTGAAAATGCTTCAAAATATGCTTATGATGAAACTGATATTAAAATTAGAACGTATGAAGATGATAATTATGGAATAATTGAAATAACAAATAAAGCTGATTATATAGATAAAGAAAAATTAAAACAGTTAAAGCAAAAGTTTACAAGGCTTGATGATAAAACTACAAGAACGACAAGAGGCACAGGACTTGGATTATTTATTGTTGAGGGACTTATTGACGCTATGGGTGGAAAATTTATTTTGTCCTCTTATAAAGATAATACTTTTTGTGTTGTATGTAAACTAAAAAAAGCTCTTTAATTTGCTACAAAGCAAATTGAGTCAGGAATAATATTTTACTTATATCTTCTTCACTTTCATGATTTTCAAAAACATAGTTTAGACTAAATTTAAGATGTTGTTTATGAAAATAATAGTTTAAGCCTGCTGAATATTTTGTAATTGCGTCATTGCTGCCTTTTCGGTTAGGGTCAAAAAAATCATATCTTGTTACAAATTGTAATTTTGGAGTTAAATTATATCCAAGTGTTGTATACAATCCATAAGAATCCGTGTTTAAGAATGTTTCTCCATTAGATTTATTGGCTATTGCACATTCAAAATTTGCGATAAATTTTTTATAAGTGTAACCTATATATGTACCATAAGTAGCATATTGAGATTGATTTTTACCTGCATTTACACCTGTTCCTATAACAAGATTGCCAAGTTTTTCTTCTTTTCCTGCAAATGGTTTAAAACTAAGCCAGGTATTGAAATCTAAACCGGAATAACTGTGAAGGAATTGCCGATTTGAATTAAATATACCAATTTGATAATCAAAATACTTGTAACTTCCATCATTAACCACACCAACAGAGCGAACATCACTATACCAGTCTCCTATTTGTGCTTTATCAATAAATAACTGGTTTAGCTTTGAAAGCTTACCCTCAAAACCTACTCCACTTCTTGTGCGTCCCAGAGTTATTGTTTGATTTTCGTTAAATTCGTGTCTTAAATAAAAGTTTGAAACAGCATCGGTAAAATAATTGTCTTCACTTGATTCAGGAACAGGATCCATTGAAAAGGTGAATGATGTCTTGTTATCCTGAAAATTTATAATAGTTGAAACCCAGGTATCAGGTGCATCATAAAATGAGAATTGTTTGTCAATCCTCCAGTCATAAGCAAGATTACCCTGATATCCAAAACCTAAATCGACATTTTTTACAAATCTTCCATTTATATCAAAAGCTGGTGCTTTTAAGTGAAAAGGTTCACTTCCTATTTTTGTAACCGAACCTTCATATTGACGAAAAGATGGTTTTATTTTATCTATTGAATTTACACCTTCTTCTAAAAAAACAGGTTTCAAATCGTATTTAATTTCGTTGACAAGACTTGATTCAAGCGTTTGTTCAATCATTTCATCAATTTTGGTTTCTTTTTTATTAATTTCACCATTAAAGCTATAATCAATAATAACAGGATTTTCAAAATTATCAGTTTCTTCAATAATAACAACAGCATTTGAAGGAATGCTTGATGTTAAAAAAAGTATTAATATTAAGCTAAAAATATTTTTATTCATAATTAAGAAACAATAATCTTATACTATCATTATAATCAATATTTGCAAAAATAAGAAGTGGATAATTAAAATTTAATATAAATAACTTAAAAAACTATAAATAAAAATTTATTATCTCGAAATAACACGCTCAATTGCTGAAAAAAAAAGCTTATCTACAAATTTTTATAGGCATGATTAAGCGTGAAAAAAGAAATACAAAAGTCGTCAATTTAATAAAACTTTTGTAAGGGGTTATAAATCTTTAATTCTTTATTTTTTCTCTTTAGCACCATTTTTAATTAATAATTCTTTAAGTTCATAATATGGCATAATGCCTGTATAAACTTTTGAATTTATTATAATGCTTGGAGTGCCCATAATTTTAAGATTATAAGCTTCATCTATTGATCTTTCAAGTTTTCTTGCAACTTTTTCAGATTTTGCATCCTCAATCAATTTTTTAACATCAAGCCCGGCTTGTTTAGCATATTTGATAATATCTTCTTCATTAGTTGGTTTATATTCAAATAAATAATTATTTAAATCCCAATACTTACCCTGAAATTCCGCAGCAATGGCATATTTTGCAATGAAACAGGAACTTTCATGTATTGATACACCTATTTTAGAATTACAATGAGTATCAAGTGGAAAATTATGATGAACAACTTTTACATTGTCAAGTTCAGATACAACACGCTGAAGCATAATATTCAAGATACTACAATGCGGACATTCAAAATCTGTATATTCATGAATTACAACTTTTGCTTCAGGATCACCAAGCACACTGCCTCCCACATTATAAGGATTACCTTTTATATTTTTAAAAGATTCTATTGATTTTATTTTTTTTATATTAGGTACAAATATTAGTGTTGTTGAGGTGAATATTAAAAATCCAATGCCTATAAAAGCAACTATTAGAAATGATATTAAATATTTTTTTATTTTAATAGCATCAATAAAATCAGCAACACTTGTTTTTATATCTCCAAAAACTCCACTATTGCGTGTTCTTGCACAAAGAGCTATTATAAAGTTTATAAAATAAGTTGCAAAACATAAAACACAAACTTTTTTTATTTCATAAATTGAAATAAAAGCTAACATCATAGATATTAAAAAAGCAAGAAGTCCAAGTGAATAAACATAAGCATTTGGTGTTTTAAAAACTTCTAAAAATTTTAAATATCTATAAGTTTTAAGTTTGTCAACAAAACATAACATAATAACAAAAAGATAAAAAAACAATCCCCAACTCCACAAAGGTATTCCAAAAGCCTGAGAATGAGTTGTCTTTGCAACTCCATCACAGTCAATATAGTCATTTATTGAGCAAAAACTTGGAAGGGCATAATCATTATAATTTACATCCCAATAAATTATTCCAAGTTTTATAGTTAATGCAATACCAATTAATGCAAATATTAAAACAGGTATTTTATGATATAATTTCATAAATTTAAAACTCCATAATGATAAAATATGCTAGTTTATTTTATCATTATTTTGACACTTTAACAAGTTAATCAACTTAACTGTTTTAAAAATTTTTTATTTGTTATGTTCTTTTAAACAAAAACTAATTAAGAATTAAGATTTATGCTATTTTTAAATGGCTTTATAATTTGTCCGCTAACTTTATTTCCCACAGCAAAAGCTTCAAGTTCGTGATTATAAAATCTATAATCACATAAATTTTCATTTTGTTGTATAATTCCCATAATATTGGAAAGCAACATTATTTTGTCATTTTTTGAAAGATTGTGAGGGTTAAAACCAGGTGTGCATCTCACGTTTTGAAGTTTTAGGCTTTTAATAAAATTTGGTGTGTTCATATATGATAAGTATGCTTTCATATTTTTAGCTTGCTTTGCATGAGTTAATTCATGCGTAATTGTATTTAATAATTCATTTCCTTTTAAATTTGCCATAGCACCAACATTTATTATAACATTGTCTTGTAAGAAATTATATGCACCTAAAATTTGACCATTGTTACTTTTATCCTGATTTTTATTTGGATTATTACAGATCTTTTCTCCAAGTCTTTTTTCTTCGTAAATAATATCCATATGTCCCAATCCAAGGTATTGGGTGAAATTATCTGCAATATGATTAATAAATTCTTTTTTACTTTGAATGTCTTGAGGTTCATTTATTAACAAATTTTGATATTCAAAACACACTTCATCTTTAGGTGCTTGTGATTGTATAAATTCTTTCATTTCCGGATTTAATTCACCTGAAATGCGATTTTTTACTTCTTTATTTTTAAAAAACTCAATTATTTCACTAGGATTATCATTTTTAATAACTTTTTCAAAATGATTCCACATAACATCAATAAATTGGGATGGTTTATAGCTTAACTTTTCAAGTGAAATGTCTTGCTTTTTGTCAACTTTTAATTTATCTACATTATTCATTGAATTTTTTTGTTGCAAAATATTCAAAAAGTCTATTGTACTAATAAAATTTTTATTAACTCTATTTTCAATTACATTTGAAACAAGTATTGTCTTAGATGAATTTAAAGTTTGTAATTTAGTAGGAAAAGCTTGTAAGTTTATATTTGAAATTCTTTTAAGAGTATTGTTTGAATAATAAGATGTGCTCATAATTTTATCCCCTTTTTACTATAAAAGTAATATAAAGAAATAAATTTGTCAACGAAAATATTTATGATTGTTAAGTAATATTAAGCATATAAAACTTGTTAAACTAAAGAAATTATGCTAAATTTAAGAAGTCAAAGATATTGCAACTAAAAGGAGAAAGAACAAATGCAAGATAAGACTTTTTTGATGATTCCAGGACCAACACCAGTACCTGAAAGTGTGCTTTTAGATATGGCAAAACATCCTATTGGACATAGAAGTTCTGAATTTTCCAAAATTTTGGAAAAAGTCTATTCAAATTTAAAACTTATTTTTGAAACAAAAAATGATGTATTTGTTTACACTTCAAGTGGTACAGGTGCTATGGAAGCGGCTATTTCAAATCTTGTTAACGAAGGTGATAAAGTTCTTTCGCTTGTAATTGGCAATTTTGGTGAAAGATGGGCAAAAATAGCTAAAGCTTTTGGAGCCGATGTTGAAAAAATTAGTGTGCCTTATGGTCAGGCTATAAATCCAGAAGATTTAAAAAAACGTCTTAATGAAGACGTTAATAAAGAAATAAAGTTTGTAACACTAACACATAATGAAACTTCAACAGGTGTAACAAACGATTTAAAAACTTTATGTGAAATAATAAGAAATCATGGTGCAATATCTATTGTGGATGGAGTCACAAGTGTTTGTGCAATGCCTTTAAAAATGGACGAATGGGGTATTGATGTACTTGTTTCAGGTTCTCAAAAAGGATTTATGATCCCGCCCGGACTAGCATTCTTATCAGCAAATGAAAGAGCCTTTGAAATACATAAAAATTGTAAAAGAAGCGGATTTTATTTTAACTGGGATGCTTATAAAAAAAGTGTAAATGCAAATTCAACCCCTTACACCCCTGCTGTTAACCTTTTTGTGGCTCTTGACACCGCTTTAAATATGATCTTAAAAGAGGGTCTTGAAACCATACAAAACCGTCATAAAAAACATAGTCTTGCACTTCGTGCTGCAATTAGAGCAATAAATTTAAAGCTTTTTGTTGAAGATGATAGTATTGCAAGTTGTGCAATAACTTCTATATTGCCGCCTGAGGACATAAGCGTACCTGATATTCGTTCTACTTTAAAAAATGATTTTGATATTGTTGTGGCCAATGGTCAAAATGACTTAAAAGACAAAATATTTAGAATGGGAACTTTAGGTTTTGTTTGCGACCGTGACATTTTGGCTGCAGTTAGTGCCTTAGAAGCAACTTTATATAAGCTAGGACACAAATTTGAACCGGGAAGTGGTGTCAAAGCGGCAATTGAAATATTAACAAAATAACGAAGGGAAAAATGACAATGAAAGTTTTAATAACAGATAAAATTAACGAAAGTGCAAAAGATATAATTGGTGATGCATCTCAATGCGACTTTTTGCCTACAATGAGTGAAGATGAACTTGCTTCAAAAATAGGTGAATATGATGCTTTAATGGTGAGAAGCCAGACTAAAGTCACTAAAAAAATTATTGAAGCCGGTAAAAACTTAAAAATCATAGGACGAGCCGGTGTTGGGGTTGATAATATAGACCTTGAAGCGGCTACAAAATGCGGAATTATTGTTGTAAACTCGCCTGATGGCAACACTCATGCGGCTGCTGAACATACGGTTGCTATGATGTTAAGTTTGTCAAGAAACATACCGCAAGCTTATGAAACTATAAAGCAAGGGCTTTGGGAACGCTCTAAGTTTACAGGTGTTGAAGTTTTTGACAAAACTTTAGGGATTATTGGATTTGGGAAAATAGGACAACACGTTGCAAATGTTGCTCAAGCTTTGGGAATGAATGTCATTGTTTATGATCCATATACAACAAAGGAACTTGTTGAAAATTTATGTGCAACTTATTGTTCAACGCTTGATGAATTTTGGGGTCAATGTGATTATATATCCATTCATACGCCAAAAACTAAAGAAACTATTTCTTTAATCAATAAAAATACTATAAATCGTATGAAAAAAGGTGTAAAAATTATTAATTGTGCCCGTGGGGGTATAATTGATGAAGCTGCATTGTGTGAAGCAATAAAAGAAGGACAGGTTAGCGGTGCTGCTATTGACGTGTTTGAAGATGAGCCCAACATTAAATCATCACCATTATTTGAATGTGTTGACAAATGTGTTTTAACTCCACATTTGGGTGCTTCAACAAGCGAGGCACAAATTAATGTTGCGGTTGATGTTGCAAAACAAATCCGTGAAGTCTTGCTTGGCGGCGAAGCAAAAAGTGCTGTCAACCTTCCACAAATGAAGCCTGAAAAATTAGAGCCTGTCAAAGATTATATGGGGCTTGCTCAAAATATTTCTCAAATGGCTTCTCAAATTGCAAGCGGCAATATTCAAAGTGTTGAAATTACTGTTATGGGCGAACTTGCTCAAATTGATGTTACACCTATTGAAATAGCTGTTTTAAAAGGTGTTTTTGATTATCGTGTTGGATGTGTTAATTATGTCAACGCTCCACTTATAGCTAAAGAACGTGGAATTAATGTTGCAACTGTTAAATCAAACCAAAAAGTACCTTCAATGGGTGTTATTGCAGTTAAAATAACAACAAGTGAAAGTGAAACAATTGTGCGTGGTGCTATGCTTGCAAAAAATATTTATCGTATTACAAAAATTAATAACTTCTCAACAAGTGTTGTGCCTGAACCTTATATGCTTTTAATACCGCATGAAAATAAACCGTCAATGGTTGCAAAAGTCGCTCAAATTATTGGTGATAATGGAATAAATATTAATAGTATGCAAGTTAATAACGATACAAAATCACAAAATAATGAATCAATTATGGTTTTAAATATTCCTTGTGAAGTTTCAAGTGACGTTTTAAATAAGTTAAATCAAATTGATGGTGTTAAAAGTTCAAAATATGTTAAATTAAGTGTTTAAAGGCTAGTTTTTTATTTTGGATATATCTCAAAATTATAAAAATAATTTATCAATTGATATACAAAAAAACTTAAAATTAATCTCTTATAATGCTAACAAATTGGGCTTCAATGTCTATCTTGTAGGCGGTGCTGTTAGAGATTTAATTTTGGGGAAAAAAATATTTGATGTTGATCTTTTATGCGATAGTGATGCTATAACCCTTGCGAAAAAATTGTATGAGCATAATGTTTGTAAAATACAAGAATTAAAAGAGGAATTTAAAACTGCAAAAATCACTATCAACGGTATGTGTTTTGATGTTGCAACTACAAGATGTGAAACTTATCCAAAAAGCGGCTGTTTGCCTCAAATTGTAAATTATGGAGTAAGTTTGACAGAAGATGCCAAACGACGTGATTTTACAATAAACACTCTTGTTTTGAGTCTTAACAAAGATAACTTTCTTCAAATTATTGACCCAACAAATCATGGACTTATTGATTTAGAAAATAAAACATTAAGAATACTTCACGATAAAAGTTTTATTGATGACCCCACCCGTATTTTAAGAATGCTTAAATTTATGTTCCGGTTTAATTTTGAACCTGATGCAAACACATTTAAACTTATGAATGAATATTTGAAAAATCCAAATTATGATGTTTGTTATTACCGAATAAAATCTGAATTTATCCAAACATTTAATTTAAATAAAAGTGAAATTCTTGATTATTTTATTAAAAATAATATTTATAAGTTTTTTATAAAAAATATAAGCAAAAATGTTAATTCAATAAATACCCAAAATATAATTAAAAAATATAAATCACAAATAAAACAAATTTATTCCATTTATTTAGGAGTTATAATTGAAGCGGAAAATTATAAAGAAATACCCTTTAATTTTACAAATTACGAACAAAAAACATTTTCTGATGTTATAAAACTTATAAATATTCAAATTAATAAAAAAGATGATAATTATCAAATTTATAACATTTTTAAAGATAAAAATATTGAGGCAATTATTATTTACTTTTTAAAAACCAGTGATAATAATTGTATACGATATTTAGACAATTTAAGTAAGGTAAAGTTGAATATTAATGGCAAAGACCTTATTAATATGGGATTAAAAGAAGGACGAGAATTTAAGATTATATTTGAAGAAGTGTTAAAAATAAAACTTGATAATCCTAAAATAACAAGAAATGAGGAAATTGAAATTGCCAAAAAAATTGTTACAAAACTTTAGACAATTTTTTCTTTCACATGTTTTATACTATTAGGATAAAAGGATAAAAAGGAAAGGATTGTATATGAGAATAATCCCTCATCAAGCAGGTTTGAGTTTTAAATCAGGTGGTGTGAATGAAACTCAAGTGCCAATAGCAGCAAATAATCAAAATGTACATCATCAAACTTATTATGAAAACCCGATTGATAGAAAAGCTGAAAGGAATCTTGCTATTCTAAGCAAGAGTGTAACAAGTTTACTCTTTGGTGGAATAGCAGCAGGAATAACAGCTATGATACAAGGTGCACAAGGAAAGAAAAGTTGGAAGCTTCCTACAGGCATTGGTCTTGGTGCAGCTGCTTTAACACTGGGTATCACCCTTCCGCCTGCTTTATATAATATTAAAGTAAGGGCATTTACACGTGAAAAAGAAATGGATGTCTTTTCACGTTCTCAGGAAGCAAAATCGTCAATTCTTGAAGGCGTAAACGACCAGATACATGATAATTCTGTCCCATTTGATGATAAGGTTCGCAATTATGCCACTGTTCAGATGGCTAACAACGGACAGGGTATTATGATTATGAATAATAAAGCTTAAATAACTTCCGGTATTAAATTTATTATGAATGTTTTAAGTATAAGTAATTTTAATAAATATCCTTCAATTGGTTTTAATGGTGAAGTAAATAAAACAAAAGAAAATCAAGATACTAAAACTGTTGAGTATGATAAAAATCCTATTTCTAAAAATGGTGAAAAAGTTGTTTTATTTTCAGGAGCCTTAATTTCAGCTATGGGTATAATTATAAAAACCATAAGTCGAATGTATCAAGAAGATACCGATGGTTCTTTGGGTAAAAGTTTTAGTAGATTTATTAATAAAATTATTGATAAAAAAAATCCTAATATAAGCGGTAAAAATAGAGATGCAATGTTTATAGGTACATCTCTTATGGTTCTTGGGTTAATTGTTGTTGGTGGCGGTATTCTTTCAGTTTTGGCCAAAGCCCCAAAACTTAACTATGAAGGGAATGTGAATGCTTTTGTAAAATCAAAAGAAATGGATTCTTATATTAAAGGTAATAAAGCCGAAGTTGAACTTTATAACCAGATGAATGAAAGAGCGAAAAGTACCTTTGACCCACAGGAAAGACAAAAATTATATTCTTCTTATATGATGCTTCAAAATGCTAAAAATATGCCTCCATCCTGGGTTAATAATTGAAAATTGGATTTTTATAACTATAGTTAATTTTTAATATATAGTTATTTACTAAATCTTTAGTTGAATGTTTAAAAAATATATTGTTAATTTTTATTTTGATTTGATATATAATACGTTTATGGAATTTGGATTTGAAATATTTATAATTGAAATTATTGGTATTATTGCTTTTACAATTTCAGGTGTCATTGTTGCTTTTAAAAAAAGATTTGATTTACTTGGTGTAATCGTTCTTGGAACAATGACAGCTGTTGGCGGTGGTGCTTTAAGAGATATCCT
The DNA here is from genome assembly GCA_944322675.1 of Candidatus Gastranaerophilales bacterium. Lineage (GTDB taxonomy): Bacteria > Cyanobacteriota > Vampirovibrionia > Gastranaerophilales > Gastranaerophilaceae > UMGS1477. Next base: position 13,810 of record CALUPO010000004.1, read on the forward strand.
TCTTGGTATTTTACCACCATCAATGTTTAAAAATGGTATTTATGTATTTATTGCATTTATCACTGCTATATTAGCTTTTTATATTGCTATTCTGGCAATTAAGAAAATAAAGCGAAAAAGAATGGAATATTATAAACTTATTACTTTTTTTGATGCAGTAGGATTAGGTGTTTTTGCAATTGTAGGCACAAATACTGCTATTGTTAACGGTTTTGCCGATAATGCTTTTTTATCTATTTTTGTAGGTGTTATAACAGGTGTTGGCGGCGGATTAATACGTGATATTATAGCAAATACCACACCTTTTATTATGTATAAAGATTTATATGCCTCATCTGCTATTATAGGTTCAAGTTTATATTATCTTCTTTATCAATTACATTCAAATTACTTTTTGTGTATTTCAATATCAATTATTACAACAATTTTTGTTCGTTTAATTGCTGCAAAATATAACCTTGGTTTACCTAAATTTGGTGTTTACAAAAATAAAAATGAGTATATTTAAATAATAAAATTGTTTTTATTTTGTATGTTATTTTATTAAGTTATCAAGATCAACTTCTTGATTTATATCCATAACTAAACATTTTTGGTTATTTTGAGATTCTATATTATTTTTAAATTTAAGCACATCTGCATTAATAAGGTCAAATGTATTGTAATGCATAGGTATTACTATTTTTGCTTTTAACATTTTAGAAGCAATACAGGCTTCATTTATACCCATCGTATAGAATCCGCCAATTGGACATAATATAACATAAGGGCTATACATATTTCCATATAATTCCATATCCGAATGTAAAGCTGTATCTCCAAGATGCATTATGGATATATTATTTAGCTTAAATAATATAGAACTTGCACAACCTCCATAACTACCATCACTTAATGATGATGAATGTAAAGCATTTAAAAATAACACCGAACCAAAGTCGAGTTTTATTTCTCCACCTAAATTAGTTCCAATTGCTGTCGCACCATTTTTTATAGCATAATTTGCTATTTCAAATATACTATAAATAGGTGCTTTTGTATTTTTTGATATTTCTATTGCATCACCAAAATGATCACTGTGACCGTGTGTTACAAATATATGTGTTATTTGATATTTTTTATAGTCAAATGTTGCTTTTGGATTATTTTTAATAAAAGGGTCAATAAGTATTCCATATTTATTTTCAATATTTATATAAAAACAACTATGACCAATATAAAGAATTTTTATATTATTAATATTTTTATTCATTTTTTTATTTCCTTTTTATAGTTTATTATATTATACAATAAAGTTATAAATGAAGTCCATGATATAACCCCTTATTCTAAGTTTAAGAAAGATTTTATATAATGGAGACTTCATCTTTAAACTTTTTGACTTTATTCCATAACTTCTTATTTATTTTACCTATCGCTTTTTAACATGAGGGTTAGGGTGAGGGGGGGGGGGAAAAATCAAAACTTATTAGATAAAATTTAAACAACTCTTTTATTTTATAACTTGACTAATAAATATTTGACTAATATCATTAAATTAATAAAGTTATAGGAGATTATAACAAAAATGAAAAATGAAGAAAACCAAACCTTTATAAAATCTACTAAACCTGATTTTAATTCAAAATTTAAAAAATTTTCTTTACTTTTACTAATGCTTATAATTCTTTTAATACCAATACTTTTTTGGTCAGGAATAATAGAAGATAGAGAATATTATAAAGACAAAGCAGTCAAAAGTGTAGCACAAGCCTGGGGAAATAAACAAACACTTAGCACACCTTATATGTATTTTGAACAAAAAAAAGATAAAAATATAGAAAAAGTTTACCTTCCTCTAAATAAATATATAGTGAATGTTGATATCCAAACGGAAATTAGAAAAAAAGGTATTTATAAAGTTCCGGTATATCTTGCAAATGTAACTTTAAAAGGAGATTTTATTAATAAGTTTGGTGACCTTTCTAAAAAAGATATAATTTTAAAATTTCAAGTCTCCGATTCAAAAGGATTTATAGAAGAACCACAATTTATAATCAACAACAAATCCATATTTTCAAATGATACACAATATATAACAAAAATAAATAAACCACTTAATAGCATTCCTTTTGAGATAAAATATAAAATAAGAGGATGTGATGAAATTTATTTAGATTTGGGCGGGTTATCAAATAATATAGAAATAAAAGGCGATTGGGCAAGTCCAAGTTTTATAGGTGAGTTTTTACCTTCATATCGAGAAGTCAATAAAAATGGATTTTTAGGAAAATGGTCTGTTCCTAAAATAGCTCTTTCAAATTTGAAAAAAGAAAATTATTCAAATAGTGATGAAGGAAAAGTCGGCATTTCACTTCTTTTGCCTGTGGATAATTATCGTATGGCAAGTAGAGCTTTAAAATATGCTTTTTTATTTATTGCTTTAACTTTTATAAGCTATTTTATTTTTGAAATAACAACAAAAAATAATAAACGAATACATCCACTTCAATACCTTTTGCTGGGTGCTGCTATGCTTATATTTTATTTACTTCTTGTATCAATATCTGAATTTATTCCATTTCTTTGGGCTTATATTATTGCAAGTTTAATGACTATAGGACTTATTGGAACTTATACTTATTTTATAATTACCAAACGTGAAGATATTAAGTATACAGCCATTATAACTTTTCTTTTAGCTTTATTATATACTTTTCTTTATGTTTTGCTAAAGATAGAAGATTTTGCTTTATTGGCAGGCAGTTTGGGATTATTTATAATTATAGCTTTAATTATGTATTCTACAAGAAATGTTGATTGGTATAATTAATTAGTTATATATTTTTTTTAATTAAGAATTATTATCATCTACATAGTTTTCAACACAACTTTTAAAATCTTCATTTAATTTAAAATTATGAGTTTTAAGGGAAAAATAACACTTATTAACTGCTTCATACTCTTTAGTTTTAGGATTAACTTTTTTTAAAAACTCCTCGTAAGCTTCCCTGGCTTGAGGTAGTAACTTTTCTTCATTAAAATCGAAAGTTTGATAAGTATTAAACATAAAATCGGCAGTATAAGTCTTTAAAGCCTGATTTATTTCATCATTTAATATAAATTTATTATTATCTAAAAAATTTCTCCAATCAATAATCCAATTTATTAACGTTTTCATAGATGGATTCAAAGCTCCATCTTGATAATATGTGCCGCCTTTTAAATCTTTTTCTTCTTTTTGTTTTATAGTAAGGTAGTTTTGCCATGCTTTACTTAAATATTTAGAGTAAGTGTTGGAAATATAATCATAATTACAACCGGCAACGAAAACCCCTTCACCTGAATATAACAATTTTAAAAATGGCACCTCAGGTTTTGCTATTTTAACTTCTTTTATAAAGTCATAATCGCCATAATATTTATCATGAGCTTTTTCCATAACAGGAATAATTTTTATATATTTTTTAGGATCATGCCCGAGATAATCAGGCTTGCCCTCATTAAGAAATGGATTGGCTGTTGAAATATAATAACCCAAACCATAATAGGATTGCTCATTTACCTCATTAAATATTTCAATCGTTGTAAAAAGTTTTTTAAAATATGCTAAAAAAGCTTTGTCTTTATTGCTTTTTAAATGTAATTCACTTAGGTATTTTTTCAAATCATTTCCTTCTTTTGAAACTTCTGTTAATAAATCATATAGTTGGGTAAAATCTGTAATATTTAACGTTTCAATACTTTTAATATTATTTACAAATTTTTCATAACTTTTGTTTTCATAATTTAAAGTAATTAAACTTAAAGAAAATATTAAAATAGCAATTAAAAATACAAAAAGTGATATTGATAAAACATCTTTATTATATTTAAACTTTAAGTTTGTTTTTAAATTTTCACCGCAATAAGGACAGATTTTCAAATTTGTATCTATTTCTTCATTGCAATAGGGACATTTTACTGTTGCTTTTTCATTATTATCATTAGAAGTTGACATAATATTTTTTTATTCTCCATCTTTATTATCAAGCCATTCATTGCAATATCTACATTTTTTAGCAATTTTTTTTATGGTTTTTCCGCATTTAGGACAAATTTTAGTATCATCATTTTCATCATTTTCATTTTCATTATTATCACTATTATCATTGGACAAGTTTTCGTTTGTATATTCATTTTGTTTATAATATCTTGTATTTTCTTCAATTTTTATAAGAACAGGCAAAAATAAAAGAATTGTGAAAAGTAAAAGAGAAACACCCATAATACAACCCAAAACAATTCTTTTAACCATATTTGCTTCAAATTCAGCAAGAGAAGCATTTAAATTTTTATTAAACAAACTATTATAAACAACAACAAGCCCATTGCTTATATGATAGTTATAAATGCCAAGTTGTTTAATATTTGAACTTGCTTTATTAAATTCATACCAGTTAAAATATCCGGATTTAACATTTATTGATTCTTCAATAAAAGCATTTCTCATATTGCTTTTTGTATCAATATATTTTAAAGCATTTTGACAAAATATATTCAAACCTTGTAAATATTGTTTTTTATATTTATCAGGAATATTAAATAAATAATTTTCAATATCAGATTCTACCCGTTCATTTAAACTGTTTGTTTTTATAATATTTTTTATGTCTTTTTCATAACTTTTAATTTTTGTATCTTCAGAAGCTGTGTTATAAGCTGTGTTTTCTTCTTTATAGTTTTCGTTTTCTTGATTTTGTGCTTCTTCAAAAGATACTTTAACTTTTTCAAAAGAAGGTGTTTCAACTTTTTGAAAACTTGAACATACAAGACCTATGCCACAGCTTAAAATAACAAGTAATATTAATATAAGAAAAATTGATGAGACGACTTTTCCTATTTTAAAGCTAAATTCTAAAAATCCATTTAATTTTGATTGTTTCATTTTTTCCCTCTCAATAATTAATAAAATACATTATTCTTATCTTAAATAGTAACATAAAAATAAGTAAAATAATAAAAGTTTATGCTTATAAAGCATAACAAGTTATGCACTATGGGTATTTGCTATTTATAAAAAAATGTAAATAATAGAATAATATAGCATTTGAAATATTATTTATGTGTCTTTTTGAAAGGAGAAAAAATAAAAAATGAATGATAATGAAGTTAAATTCTGGTATGATACACACTACAAAGAGGGTAAAAAAGTCACTTATAAGAAATATAATTTGAATATTGCCGGTTTAATGTTTTATCCTTCTAATTTTGATGAAAATAAAAAATATCCCTCAATTGTTGTGACACACCCGGGAGGAGGAGTCAAAGAGCAATGTTCATCACTTTATGCTTGGAATTTGGCTCAAAAAGGATATATTACACTTGCATTTGATGCAACTTATCAAGGAGAAAGCGAAGGTTATCCAAGATATTTAGAAGATCCGACTTCACGTGTTGAGGATATTAGAGCATCCATTGATTATCTTGTAACGTTGCCTTTTGTTGACGAAAACAAAATAGGTGCCATGGGTATTTGTGCAGGCGGTGGGTATACAATGAATGCAATTCAAACAGAAGCAAGAATAAAAGCAGCCGCAGGTATAAGCACATGGGATGTTGGTGACAGTGCAAAAAACGGTTTTCCCGGTGTCAATATTGATAATTTTATGCAAAAACTATTAAATGAAGTAGCCATTGCAAGGACGGATGAAGCACGTGGAAAAGCACCAAAATACTGGCATTATGTGCCTCAATCAGAAGATGAAATTGACGAAAATACTTCTGTTATTCAAAAAGAAGCATACGAATATTATCGAACAAATAGATGTTATTATCCAACTTCTCATAATAAATATCTTGTTTCAAGCAATGATAAACTTGCTGGATGGGATGCTTTTGCACATATTGACACAGTTTCGCCAAGACCTTTACTATTTATTGTAGGAAGCAATGCTGATACTTTGTATTTCACAAATGATGCCTATAGCCGTGCTTTAGAACCTAAAGAAATTTTTACAATTGAAGGTGCAACACATATTGATCTTTATGATAAACCACAATACACTTCAAAAGTTGTTGAAAAATTAGGTGAATTTTTTGATAAATATATTAAATAAACATAAATATTTTAAATCATTGAAAGGATCTAAAAATGAATGATAATGAAATAAATATAACTATAGATGAATTTTATAAACATATGAATGAAGGGAAAATTGTTGAAGGCGGGACAAATATGTGTTTATATTTTGACAAATTAAGTCAAGAGGCTTTAAAAATAACAACACAATTAAACAACAAATACCATGAACCTTTAGAAATTGTTGAAATTTTTTCAAAATTGACCGGAAAAGAAGTTGATAAATCTTTTAGACTTTTCCCACCTTTTTATACAGATTGTGGAAAAAATATAATGATTGGAAAAAATGTTTTTATAAATGCAAATTGTATGTTTCAAGATCAAGGAGGAATAACAATAGGCGACGGATGTTTTATAGGTCACAATGTTATAATAACAACTTTAAACCATGCATTTGAACCTTCAAAAAGACAATCAATGCAGCCAAAAGCCGTTAAAATAGGTAAAAATGTATGGATTGGAGCAAACGTTACAATTGTTCCCGGTATAACAATAGGTGATAATTCTATAATAGGTGCCGGAAGTGTTGTTGTTAAAAGTATTCCTTCTAATGTCGTTGCTTGCGGAAACCCTTGTATAGTTAAAAAGTATATTGAATGTGAGGAAAATTAAAAATGTTTAATAAAATATTATTATTATTTATTTTTGTATTCATTATGGTTATAGGAGGAATAAATATGGTAAATGCAAAAGATAATATCTGGGATAAAACGTTTAAAAAAAGTGAAGAAGTTGATGTAAAAAAAGTGAGTTTTAAAAACAGATATGGTATAACACTTGTTGGTGATTTATATACACCTAAAATAAAAACAGAAGAAAAAATGCCATCTATTGCAATTGCAGGTCCTTTTGGTGCAGTAAAGGAACAGGCATCAGGCTTATATGCACAGGAAATGGCAAAAAAAGGATTTATAACTTTAGCTTTTGACCCTTCATATACAGGTGAAAGCGTATCAGAACCGGGAAATGTTTCATCACCTGAGATAAATACTGAAGATTTTAGTGCTGCTATTGACTTTTTAAGTAATGAAAAAAATGTAGACCCGCAAAGAATTGGTGTTATAGGAATTTGCGGATTTGGTGGTTTTGCTTTAAATGCCTGTGCTATTGATACACGTATTAAAGCAGCTGCAACCATAACTATGTATGATATGACAAGAGTGACAGCAAATGGCTATTTTGATTCAATGGATGAAAATGCACGGTATGAATTAAAAAAATCGTTAAATGAACAAAGAACAATTGATTTTAAAAACGGAACTTACGCAAAAGCTCAAGGTTTACCGGAAAAACTTAAAGGTGATGAACCTCAATTTGTGAAGGATTATTATGATTATTACAAAACAAAAAGAGGATTTCATAAACGGTCTATAAATTCAAACGGAAACTGGAATAAAACGTCATCTCTTGCCTTAATAAATATGCCTATTTTAGCTTATAGCGGCGAAATAAAAAATCCGGTTTTGTTAATCCACGGAGAAAAAGCTCATAGTCTTTATTTTAGTCAGGATACATTTAAAAAACTTAAAGGAGATAATAAAGAACTTTTTATTGTAAAAGATGCAAATCATGTTGATTTATATGACAATTTTGAAAAAATACCTTTTGATAAACTTGAAAACTTTTTTACAAAATATTTAAAGGAGGATAAATAATGAAGAAAAAAACGTTATTATTTTTATTGGCAATGGTAATTATAGGAGGCAATTTTGTTATGTCAAAAGAATTAAATCAACCTTTTGAAAAAGGTGAAATAAATCCTTATAGTAAATTTTTTACAGGTACAACATACTTAAAAAGACTTGTTGAAAAGGATGACATTTGGAACTCATCAATAGCAAATGTGACTTTTGAAAAAGGTGCAAGAACAAACTGGCATAAACATTCAGGCGGTCAAATTCTTCTTGTTCTTGCAGGTGAAGGAAGATATCAAGAAAAGGGTAAACCTGTTCAAATCCTTAAAAAAGGTGATGTAGTTAAAATCCCGCCAAATGTAGAACACTGGCACGGTGCTTCAAGTGAAAGCGAGTTTTCTCATATTTCCATTGAACCCAATATACCTAATAATGAAACAACATGGCTTGAACCTGTTACAGATGAACAATATAAATAAAATGAGGAAATTGAGGAAAATATTTTATGGTTAAAAAAATATTAGCGTTATTTTTTATAATTTTTATTGTTCAAAATTATACTCAAGCAAAAATAGTAAAAAATAAGGAAAAAAATATGACACGTGAAGAAATATGTAAAGATAATTATAAAATACTCTTTAAGGGTGAAGCTTTACAAAATAATGGCGACGATCCTGAAATGATGATGATACTTCAAAAATATATTTTTGGAGAAATTTTTACAATAGGAGAACTTGATATTAAGCTTAGAGAAATGATAACAATAACTTCACTTACCGTTCAGCAAACCCTTCCTCAATTGAAAGCACACATAAATGGTGCTTTAAATGCAAATGCAACCCCGCTTGAAATAAGGGAAGTTATTTATCAGTGTGCTCCTTTTATAGGTTTTCCAAAGACATTGAATGCTCTTGGAGTTTTAAATGAAGTTTTTAAAGAAAAAGGAATAAAAACACCACTAGAGGATGCTTCTACAGTCAATGAAAAAGAACGTTATCAAAAAGGTCTTTCCATTCAAGCTCCATTATATGGAGATGAAATAAAAAAAGCACTATCAAATCTTCCAAATGATATGGGAGATGACGTTTCAAGATTTTTAACCGAAGTTGGATTTGGCGATTTTTATACACGTGATGGACTTGACTTAAAAACAAGGGAACTTTTAATTTTAAGTATTCTTGTTACACAAGGTAATTATAACACTTTAAAAAGTCATATAAAAGGTAATTTGAAAGCAGGAAATTCAAAAGAACAAATAACTGCAACAATAATACAATGTTTACCTTATGTTGGATTCCCAAATACAATATCTGCACTTAAAACTTTAAAAGAAGTGTTAAATGAAAAATAAACTATAATAAAAATATTTTAGCGTCCTCCGGATGGGGCAGCTTTGTTTCACGATTTTTTAAAAAATACTAAACAATTGTAGAATAAAGTCAGCAAATGTAACCCATACGCAGGCACGAACAATTATTTTTTAAGAATTATTTAAAATTAATTTAATGTCCTCCGGACGGGGCAACTTTGTTTCACGATTTTTTAAAAAATACTAAACAGTCGTAGAATAAAGTCAATAAATGTAACCCATACGCAGGCACAAACAATTATTTTTTAAGAATTATTTAAAAATATTTTAATGTCTTCCAGACAGGGTTACTTTTGAAGCCAAAAGTAACCAAAACCTTTCAACCCACTTGATTGTCACAGCTGTGCTAAATTCAACCCAAACAGCCTTAACTCGTGCACAATGTGCACTCAAACAAAAGGCTGTCTTACAATGTTTCATTAAGCGGATTTCCGGACGGGCGAAGTCCCGGGGAGCGAAAAGCCGAAGCCGGCAGCACGAAGTGCGACAGACGAAGTGCTTTGAGCTTGAAGGAAATTCAAGACAGCACTGCTTGTTCCAATCTGCGTATGGGTTGTCATTGTTGCTCTCATTCTCCAACTTTTTTATTCTCACTTTTTCTAAAGGAAGAGGGCGGGGGTGAGGGTGTCAAAATTGTTAAACTTCAACAAATTATAAAATTATATTTTATAAAAATTTAAACTTTTACTTCATTTACCCCTGATTAAAATTACACAATACTTTGATTGCCGTTTTTACATCAACTGATATTTGATTTTTTAGTTCATCAATATTATTAAATTTTCTCTCACCGCGTATTCTTTTTACAAATTTCACTTTAATATTTTTATTATAAATATCACAATTAAAATTTAAAATATGCACTTCACATAAAGGTTCGTTATTTTTATCATTTATTGTAGGCTTTAATCCAAAATTTAAAACGCCATAGTATAAATTATTTTCAACTTCAACCTGTACTGCATAAACTCCATAAGGAATTAAAATTATATTTTCTTTATATAAAAAATTGGCGGTTGGATAATTTATAGTTCGACCAATTTTATTTCCGGAAATAACTTTACCTTCAATATAAAAATTATAAGAAAGCATTTTATTAGCTTCTTCAATGTTGCCTTTATTTAACATTTCACGAATTAAAGATGAACTTACAATTTCACTTTCAATTTTAAACGGCTCAATCTTATCATATATATAACCAAAGTTATTTTCATTAATTTTTAACTTATCACAGTTTCCTTCTCTATTATGACCAAAATAATGATTAAAACCTGTTGTTATATATCGAGGTTCAAAATTATTTATCAAAATATCTTTAATATACCTATAATAATCAAGATTTAAAAAGTAATCATTAAAGTCGTAAATGAAACAATAATCAACATTTAAATTTTCAATATGTCTTAACCGGTCATTAATATCAAGAATATATTGTGGAGTAACTTTATTAATAAAACATTTAGGATGATTTGTAAACGTTAAAACAGCACTTTTTAATTTATTTTCTTTTGCTTTTTCAACACAAGTCCCTATAACTTTTTTATGCCCTAAATGCACACCATCAAAAAAACCAAGTGCAAGTGAAAGATTTTTATATTTTTTTTCTTTAATATTAAAATAATTATAAAATACTTTTAACTTATTTAATTTCATCGTCAACTTGTAAAGCTTCCATATAATCGACAACTTCTTCAAATTCATCATCGTCTTCTATAACTTCAAAAGAATATTCATCATTATCTTCAACAAGTTTCATCAAAGCGACCTCTCCTTCTTCAATGTCATCTAAAGGTGAAGTTGGTTTTAAAAGCCCATATTCATTTGAATTATATTCAATAATATCCAAAAGCTCAAATTTTATAAGATTGCCATCTTCATCCAAAACTTCAATTATTTTATTTTGGATATCATCTTGATTTTTGTTTTTTTCATTGTCTTTTTTCATCTTTATATTTTTCCTTTCCCAAACTGGTTCAAATAACTTTCCAAAATTATGCATGCACTTGTTTTATCAATAATTCCTTTATTATTTTTTTTTGAATATTTAACCTTTTTAAACTTAAGAATATCCTCTGCCTGAGAACTTGTCAAACGTTCATCCATAAAATCTATTTTATATGGATACTCATTAAAAAGAGCGGCAAATTTTTTTACATATTTTACCATTTCACCTTCATCACCATTCATATGATAAGGAAGACCAAAAACTATTTTACATACATTATTTTCATCCGCTATCTTAACTATATCTAAAACAGCAGCTTTATGTGATTTATTAATTAAGACAAGAAATGTTTGTGAAGCAAAAAGCTTAAAAGGGTCACTTAAAGCAACACCTATTCTTTTTGTGCCCACATCAATTGCCATTATTCTTTTTAAGTCATTTTCCATGTTGTCTCGATTTCATTTAATATTTTATCTACAATTTTTATATCTATTTTTTTCAATTTTTCATTTTGTTTATTTTTAAGAAAAAATATGTTTAATGTTTTTTTGCTGTCAACTAAATCATTTTCAACTTGTAAAAAATGTTGATAAATACTTTTTTTATACAAAACTTTTATAAAATTGTCAAATAAAAAACCATTGTTTTCAATACATAAACTATAAAGTGCCAATGCTATTTCAAAATTTTCTTCTTTATAAAGTAAAGCTGAGATTTTTAAACGATTTTTAATTAATTCTTTAAAATCAAAATAAAAAACACTTTCAAAATAATCAAATGCAACATCAATATTTTGTGTTTCATAAATTTTATCAACAACATCCTTTAGATTTTCAACTTGTCTTGTGGTAAAAAACCATTTTTTTATAAAAGGTAAAGCAAAAATAGAATTTAAATCGTTATTATCAAGACTTTTAGCATCATCGCTAAATTCTTTATCAATTATTGAAATAATAGAGCAATTTTCATCATATTTTTCATTATCATTATATGTTAAAGGACTAAAACATAAAAATTCATATGGAATTACATTATCTTTTTGAAAATTTATATTTTTATAATAATTAATAATTGGTTTTAAATAAGCACAATCGAGTTTAATCTGTTCATCTTTTTTTGAAAATTTTGTAACTATCTTTAAAAAATCCTCTTTTACAATTTGTGAAAAACCAAAGCATCCTGTAATTCCACAATTATCATTGGCAACAAAAGCCATCATTTGAATTTTGCCGCTTGATTTAATAATACGTGAAACAATAACACCAACATTGCCTTCTCCATCCGGATAGGTCATCCATAAAGGTTCTAAAACAGTATCTTCAACAATAATTTTATTTATATTTCTTACTTTAGATAAATCTATTCTTGCAAAATTGTATTCTTTTAATATTCTTTTAGCAATGGAAATAACTTTTTGACTTTTTGAATATTGCAACAAAAAAACAATTGGTTCATAAGCAAGGGGTGATTTATATTTATTAAAAATATCGAGAATATAACATAAAATATCCTCATCTTTTTCAATATAAATAATATTTTGAATTAAATTAACAATTAAGTCACTATTATGATCTTCCATAAGTGAATCAAGAAGCAAAAGTTTTTCATCCTGTCCAAGTGAGCAAAAAAAGTCAAGAAAATCAACCTTTGACTCAGGATGAACCATAGCGGAATTTAAAAGTTTTATTGTATCTTCATTAATAACCCTTGAAGGGTCATCAAAAAAAGTTTGATAATCATCATAAGATAACGCCTTGCCAAGACCTGCAAGTATTTCAAGAATCATACTTTTCTTAGAATCACTTACATTTTTATTTCTTAAAACTTCAAAAAGTTTATTTTCAAGCATTTGAGAATCAATAGCATTTAAAAGCAAAGTTGTTATAATCGCTATATTTGATTGACTATTTGTAGTTAAAAGTTCTTTCATTAAAATTTCACAAACAACATTATCCTTATTAAATGATTTAATTTGAGAAATTATATCATTTATATCAGGATAATTTAAATTACTTTGAAATTTCAAACTTTCAATAATACTTAAAATAATGCTTCTTATTTGAAGTTTGGATAAATTTTTATTTTCCATATTTTTTATCTAGTTTACCATATCCCAAAATGTATCAAGAACTCTTTGAGCTTCACGTGAAGGCAATTTATCTTCAAGAAGCAAATATTGAAGAGATATCATAGTGCACTCAGCACAAATATTCACCCCGGGGCCCTTAACCATTTTAACAACCTCAGTATTTGGACGATTGCAAAAACTACAATATATAGGTCCATTATCATCTTTACTTCGAAACTTATCCTGTTTTTTATCCTTGAAACGACTGGCTTTATTATGTTTTTTGCCAATTAAGGAAATAACTTTGTCATCACTATCCATAATCTTATAATTATTCTCCTGTTAAATTGACTATAAATTTATTCTAAAAATATTGTAATATGAAATTAAACTAAACAATATAAAGTATTGTAACAAAATAACAAAAAGAGAGCAAAAATGTTAAACTTTATAAATTTTTTGCCGATAGAAAAAATATGGTTTCTGCTATTGTTTTATTTTTTCGCATAATTTATGTAAAATAATTAATATATAAATATAAAGTAAATAGAATAAAAAAGGAAAAATATGGACGATTGCGACTTGAAAAAAGATATAACAAAACTTATTGATGTTTTGCCTGATTATTTAAAAGTCAAACTAACATACGAGACATTAAAAGATGCAATTGAAATAGTTTTAGATTTAGGAAAAGCACCGGAGCTTCGCCGTTCAAATAACGAAATTGAATATATAAGTGACAAACCGGTTACAATAGAAGACATAAATTATATAATTTCAAAAATTCCACCTTTTACAAATGACAATAGAAGCGGAATTGAAGGAACATTACATCGTATAAGCGCAATAAGAAATAGAAGCGGAAAGGTAATAGGTCTTACAATGCGTATAGGAAGATTTATTACAGGAACTATTGAGTGTATACGAGATATAATTCTGGAAGGACGCAGTATATTATTTTTAGGCAGACCGGGAGTGGGAAAGACAACAAAATTGCGTGAAATTGCAAGACTGCTTGCAAATGATCTAAAAAAACGTGTAGTGATAGTTGATACATCAAATGAAATAGGCGGTGATGGTGATTTGCCTCATAGAGCAATTGGTAAAGCAAGACGTATGATGGTTCCACAACCTGAATTTCAAAAGGACGTTATGATAGAAGCTGTTCAAAATCACACACCCCAGGTTATTGTTGTTGATGAAATAGGAACAGAAGAAGAAGCCGCAGCTTGCCGCACAATAGCTGAAAGAGGAGTTATGCTTATTGCAACGGCACATGGAAATACATTAGAAAATCTTATCAAAAATCCAACTTTATCTGATTTGATAGGATCAATAGAATCAGTTACTTTAGGGGATGATGAAGCTAAAAAAAGATCTTCTCAAAAAGTTGTACTTGAAAGAGCTAAACAACCTTCTTTTGATATTATTATTGAAATTGTGGATAGAAATACTTTCTCAATATATCCAAATAGTGCACAGGCAGTTGATTATATGCTTCGAGAATGGCCAATAAGACCTATAATAAGAAAAATAAACGAAAGTTCAATTGATAAAACTTCTTCAAAACAAACTGAACAAAAGCAAATAAATGAATATAAAGATAATCTTAAATTTAACTTCTCAAGAGTTGATTATGTGAATAATGTTAAAAAATTTAAAAAAATTTATATTTATGGTGTATCAAAATCCATTGTTGAAAAAGCCATTGAACGTCTTAATTTAAATTGTGAATTAACAAAAAATATCCATGATGCACAAATACTTTTAATATATAAATCTTTTTCCCGTGGAGAAGGACAAAAAATATTATCTCAAGCAAATGAGTATAGACTTCAAATATTTTATGTTAAAACAAATTCCCAAGCACAAATTCAAAAAGTTTTAAAAGAAGCTCTTTGCGAAGATGAATACGATAATCATCAATATGTTGACAAAACAGAGATTGCATTAAATGAAACAAAAAACGCAATTGAAAAGGTTCTTAGTCAAAATTGCGACATTGAACTTCAACCACAATCTAAAGAAATAAGGAAATTGCAACATGATCTTGCAAACCAGTATCATCTTGAGAGTATAAGTGTAGGAGAAGGAAAGTTACGTCATTTAAAAATCAAAAAAAATGAGTAATTTATTTTTTCTTATACAAAATGTTACCAGGAAGCATATTAACAATAAAGCTTAAAATAGCAGGTATTAAGCTTAAAATTAACAGCATTTTAGGTATAGATAGTATTTGAGCAAAATAACCAACAAGCGGTAAAAATAAACCAATAACACCAAAACTAAAGCCTCCAATAAGCCCGGCAATTGTACTTTTATATTCCGGCATAACTTTTTGTGCAAGTGTCATATTTATTGGAGTGGACAACATTATAAAAAATCCAATAATCAAAAACGCAGCTATAGATAAAAATGGCAATTTCAAATAAGTTAAAACAAATAACAAAGTTAAAGGCAAAGGCATAACAAGTGACAAAATCATTGTAATTTTTGTTCCAAAAGTTCTTTCCATTTTACTTGAAAGCATGGTGCCAATAGAACCTATTGTCAAAAATAAGAAAATAATAATACCGATTTTTGAAGGGGGATAATTTAAACTTTTCCACAAAAAAGGCATTAAAACAAGAAATGTCACCTGTATAAGTGCTTTAATAATTGAAAGAATAACAAGAAGTCTTGTAGTTTTTAAACAAAAAATTTCAAATATTACATTCTTAAACTCTGGTAGAGGCTCATCTGTTTTTTTAGTTTTAATTTTAGGCACAAAAACAAATAAACTTAGAGCATATAAAATACCAAAAATTGCCATAAAAGGAAGAGCTTTAAACGAAATAAAGTCAACAATAAAACTTGAAACAATAGGTCCTAGAGCAAAACCAAAAGTACCACAGGTTAAATATATACTCATTTTTTTTGTAACATTTGCTTCAATACAAAAATAATTTGTCATACCGCTTGCCTGAGGATGAAAGAAACTTACCCCCATACTTCCAAAAATTATACACATAGAAAGAACGAACAAATTTGGTGCAATGGTTGTTGTTGAAAGAAATATTGCAGCAAGAATCATCCCCCAGAAAAGAAAAAAACGTCTTTTAAATCTATCTGCAAAAAAACCAAATAAAGGTTGTGTTATTGAGGATGTTATTTGTGATATTGAAATAATACATGAAGCACAAGCAAGAGAAATACCAAGATGTGCAGCTATAAAAGGTAATATAGGATTTAGAAAACCGGAATACATATCAATGAGAAAATGTCCGCCGCTTATCCATTTTATAGCTTTTTTATTTTTTATACGCATTTTTATATCCTTTATTTACAATTAAAAAAATCTAATAACTCTAAAAATTATATCACAACAAAAATAAAGATATTTTTTCACTTTTTTAACAATTGATATTTATTTTTACTTATAATAAACTATATTATTATGGATTATAGAATTGGTAGCGGATATGATATACACAAGCTTGAAGAAAACCGCAAGCTTATAATAGGCGGCATTGAAATTCCTTATGAAAAAGGATTTTTAGCACACAGTGATGGAGATGTTTTGATACATTCAATCATTGACGCATTATTAGGTGCTGTTGCTCTTGGTGATATAGGTACACATTTTCCGGATAATGATGAAAAATATAAAAATATAAAAAGTAGTATTTTATTAAAAAAAACACTTGACTTAATTAAAACTCACAAATACAAAATAATTAACCTTGATACTAATATTATAGCACAAAAACCAAAGCTTTCACCATATATTGAAGATATGCGAAACAACCTTGCTTTTTTAACAAATCTTAACAAAAATCAAATTTCAATAAAAGCAAAAACAAATGAGCAAATGGATGCAGTTGGCGAATGTAAAGCAATTGAGGCAAATTGTGTTGTTTTATTAAAAAAAATAGAATATTAAGACTTGTAAACTTTTTAAATATTATATAAAATATTAAATAAATTTGTTATAATTTATATAATATTTTAATGGAGTATTTTTAATGTTAAACAAAGAAGCTATGAGTGATAATGATTTTGAATCATTATTAAATGAGTACGATTATAAATTTCAAAAAGGCGATTTGGTTAAAGGTGTGGTTATAGGGTATGATCCTGAAAATGTTATTGTTGATATAGGTGCTAAAACAAATGCAATGGTTCCAAACAGGGAAGCTGTTGTTGATGCTGATAATGATAATGTTAAAGATACTTTGAAAAAAGGCTGCGAATATGAGTTTTTAATTGT
Source organism: Candidatus Gastranaerophilales bacterium (assembly GCA_944322675.1). Lineage (GTDB taxonomy): Bacteria > Cyanobacteriota > Vampirovibrionia > Gastranaerophilales > Gastranaerophilaceae > UMGS1477. The sequence continues at coordinate 31,175 of CALUPO010000004.1, forward strand.
TCGAAATGAAGATGAAGAAGGTGAATTTATACTTTCATATAAAAAAGTTGCACTTGCATATAACTGGAAAGAACTTGAAGCTTTAAAAGAGGAAGATGCAACAGTCACAGGCAAGGTACTTTCAAGTGTTAAAGGGGGAGTTCTTGTTGAAGTTATGGGTGTTAGAGGTTTTGTTCCGTCAAGCCACTTAAAAACCCGTGATATACAAAGTGTTATAGGCGAAACTCTTGAATTTAAAATATTAACAATGGATGCAAGCCAGAATAATTTCATTTTGTCAAATAAAAAAGTATATTCAGACCAAAATGAGGGAGATAAAATTGATTTATTTGAGAAACTCGAAGTTGGTCAGATTGTTGAAGGTGAAGTTGTTAGAATAACAGATTTTGGAGCATTTGTGGATATCGGCGGTATTGATGGTTTAATACCATTATCTCAAATGTCCTGGAAATGGGTTGATCATCCGGGTGATATTTTAAAAGTGAATACAACTATTAAAGTTGAAGTTATAGGTATAGATCCTGATAAACACAGAATAAGCTTAAGTTTGAAAAATTTAGAACCAGACCCATGGGAACTTGCACGTGACACAATAAAAGAAGGGGAAAAAATTGAAGGTGTAGTAACCCGGATTAAACATTTTGGAGCATTTGTGGAAGTTGCAGATGGTGTTGAAGCTTTGTTGCCTACTTCTGAAATTAACGATTATCAAAACGAAAACTCTTGTATTTTGTCTGTGGGAGATAAAATTATCACAACTGTAATTAAATTTAATCCTGATGATAGACGGGTTAGTCTTAGTGTTACTAATAAAACAGAATAAATAATTTTAAAAAATATATAAATAACAAAAATAACGATGGAATTCCATCGTTATTTTTCGTTGCATGTCTCTTGTAAAAATTGTTTGAGTTTAGTAAAATATTATAAAATATTGTTAAAATAAGAAGGGGAATTTTAATGTTTCAAAAGCTATTTAAATGTAAAAAAAGTGAAGCAAAAAAACTTGATACGATATGGAACAGTTTAAAAACTTTTTATAAAGTTAATGAACTTTCAGATGAAGAAAAAAAAGCTATTGAAGAAAAAATAAATAAATTTGGTTATTTGCCAATGTCTCATATTGAAGCATTAAATAATCTTACCTGTGCTCAAACAGTTTATGCTGTTGAATTAAAATTAAAATTAAGCAAAGTTTTAAATGAAAATAATAATAAATTTAACTTTAACAATAACGAAATATCCCCGCTTGCCAGAAACAATATTTACAATTCAAACTGGCTAAAACGTGAAGGTCACAATATAAAGCTTATTAATCTTGCAGGTCTTGGAGATGGTAATAAAACAGCACAAACAGGAAGGTTTATTGACTGGTTAAGACAGCTTGCCATTTTACCTTCAGGAAATATAAAAGAAGGTATATTTCCAACAACAATATATCTAATTCCATTTCATCCCCGAGAATTTGGATGTGCTTATTTGCCTTTAAGTTCACAGGTAAGCAAAAATTTAGAAGATAAAGAAATAAAAGATGCTTTAAAACTTAATGCAAAAGAACAGGTTCAATTATTTATAAAATTATCACAACTTTCCAACCATCCTGTTATATTTGATGTTCTTCCACAAACAGGAAGATTTTCAAAAATAGTTTTATCAAACCCTTCACTTGTTAGGTGGTTTGATGTAAATAAACTTGTTGAAGAAATTTCTTCAAATATTGATAGTAAAATAATTGACAAACTTGCAAGTGAATTTGACATAGATGATGTTACCACAGCCATTGAAATATACAAAAGAACATTAAAATCAGGATCAAATGATATAAGTAAAAATTATTATGAAATATATAAAAGAATTGATGAAGAGCTTTTGGATGTAAAGAAAAAACTTTCAAATGAAATGTTAAAAAAAGATAATCAAAAAGCTTTATCACAAAAAGCACGTGAAGTCATAGCAAATGTTCATAAAGTTAGTGTAAATAAAATTCAAAGTGAAGATGATATTGTTGAGCAGGGCAAAACAATACAAACACTAATTGAAAGTGGTTTATGGCCATCTCCTGGCGGTGCGTGGTGCAGTTGTGGACATCCAATTTTTGATAAAATGTCAGAATGTGGAACATATCCTATTTTCCGTCATTTTGATATTGAGTGCAATGATGTAAGTTGTTTTGCAAATCTTGATTGCCAATCTCCATATTATTTTGTCCATCTGGAAGATGGAACTTATAATAAGCAAGTCATTGACGGTTTTATAAAGCTTATGGAACGCATTCAAGCGGATTACAATTTTGATGGATTTAGAGTTGATCATATTGATCATATTGTCGATAATGTTTCTGAAAAAAATGAAATACCAATTAGTTACCGTGCACCAAGAAAAGTTTTGGAACTTTTAAATAAAACAATGAAATCAAAAATTCCCCATTTTGCTACATTAGCTGAATATATGCTATGGGATGAATATTATAAAGAATATCATGAAGATATGGGATTTGACGTTTTATGGGGTAATGATATTGTAAATCAATTTGCAAAAACACCAAAAACAATTATTGAAGATAATCATAAACTGGAGGATTACAACCTAAGCATAAAAAATACAAATAATCCATTATCAATATTAAAAACATATAATAACCAGGATGGCGAGTTTCGTGCTATAAATCAATATCCGGGTCAACTTGGAGAAAGAGGGGCAATATTTAAACTATTTAAATATAAATTTCTCCCGGGCGGCAAAAATGCAAATCGACCGTTGTTGTTTGTGGATGGAGATGAGTCTTTTACTAAAAGAGGTATTGAAAGTGTTATAGGTGCTGAAGTTTCAATGCCCCGTGAAAATAATGTTGAGTTTTTTTATGAATTTGATGCCATAATTCGTTTTGCAAAAGATAATGAACTTATTTATTCCGGAGAATCACAAATTATTGCTGAAGATGAAGAAGGTTTTTCCGCCTGGTTTATTAATAAAGAAACATCTAAAACAGCTCTTTTAATCGTTACAAATTATAATCCGCCTACACAAATAGTAAGTGCTCAAAATGAAAACGGGGAAAGTCAATTTGTTGAAAAAATCGGTGAATGTGTTTATAATAAACCGGTTACGCTTCCTTCGGATTATAAAATAACAGGACAAATCGAATATGATAAAATTAAACACGAGTTTACAACAATTGAATTTGAACAACCATTATATGATATAACTTTTAATTTACTTCAACCAAGTGAATATAAAATTTATAAACTTGAAAAATAATTATATTAACACAAAAAATATTCGTTTATTTCAAATGGTATTTACTTCTAAATACTATCAATATTTCTTATAAATTATAAATATAATTGAGCATAAATGCTATAATTAGCAATATGTTAAATTCTTTTGTAGTATTTAATATTTAATACATTTATAATTAGGATATATTAATTTATAAAAAAGTAATTGACAATAATTAGATATCTAACTATAATTAAAACTATGAGCAAAGCCTTATTTTTAATATCTAAAATAAAAGAAGCCGGTAATAATTTTATTATTTCAAAATTAAAAGAATCAGGTTATAAAGATTTATCACCTTCACATGGAGATATTCTTGCTTGCTTATATAAAAATAAAAAAATTAAAATGAAAGAAATTGCTATTAAAATTCATAGAACAAAAGCAACAGTCACTGTGCTTGTTGATAAGCTTGAAAAGATGGGGCTTGTTATACGTGAAAAATCAAATTATGATACAAGGGTTGTATATTTATCACTCACTTTAAAAGGCTTAGAACTTAAACCTATATTTGAAAAAATTTCAAATGAATTAAATTCATTTTTATATAAAAATTTTTCTTCACAAGATATTTTTCAACTTGAAAATTTACTTGAAAAAATGTTAAAAAATATATAAAAAATTTTATAATAATAGTTAGATATCAAACGAAAGGAAAAAATTATGTTAAACTACAAAAAGTATGAATTAGGGAATTTAAGCAATATCAAAGAAACACAGGAAAATGGAAAAATATTTTTGCATGATATACTTTCTTTAACAGGTGCTCAAATTTCTATAAATTGCGTTAATAAAGGATTTAAAGAGCCTTTTACTCACAAACATAAACAAAATGAAGAAATATATATTTTTCTTAAAGGAAATGGAATTATGACTATTGATGGAGAAAAAATTGAAGTTAAAGAAGGAAGTTGTATAAAAGTTATGCCACAATGTTCAAGAACTTTGATAAATACAAAAGATGAAGAAATGCAATTTATATGCATTCAAACAAAACTAAATTCACTTCAACAATATGGACTTCAAGATGCAGAAATTTGCAGTTAAAATGGAGAATTTAAATATGGATAAAATCAAGCGTAATATGGAATTAATGAAAAAATTTGAAATAATGATTAACACTGCAAATGAAAAGCTTGCTCTTGAACTTATTTCTAATAATGCCATTTTTTATACACCAATTTCAACTCAACCTTTATATGGTCCAAAAGGTTATTTATCAATTGTTTATTTTATGCATAAGGGTTTTCAAGATATTAAATGGAAACTTGAAGAAATTATTACAAGCAATGATAAAGCTGCTATCTATTGGACTTTAACAGGAACACACAATGGAGAATTTATGAATATTCTAGCAACAGGTAAAAAAATTAAAACAAACGTTATGAATTTTTATTATTTTGATGAAAAAGGAAAGATTATAAAAGATATTGCTGCAAAAGGAATAATTGGGATATTAAAACCACTTGGATTAATAAAGATTTAATAAAACGCTTTATGTAAAGTTGTATATAAATCAAAAAAATGGTTAAAGTGCACAAAACCCTATATTTTATAGGGTTTTGTGCACAAAAAATTAATATTAATATATAGTTGTTTAAAAATTTAACCCGGCTTCACGAGCAGATTCAGCAAGTGCCTGCACTCTGCCATGATATAAAAAACCACCTCTATCAAAAACGACATCTTTTATATCTTTAGCCAAAGCTCTTTTAGCAATAGCTTCACCAACAACCTTAGCAGCATCAATATTTCCACCATGTTTCAATTTTTGTTTAAGTTCCTTATCGTTGGAAGAAGCTGAAACCAATGTAACACGATTAACATCATCAATAATTTGACAAGAAATATGCTTTATAGAACGATAAACAGCTAAACGCGGGCATTCAGGTGTTCCAGAAACTTTAACTCTAACACGATTATGACGTTTACGTGTTTGTTCTTTACGATTAATTTGTTTTATCATATTTAAATAACCTTTCCTTATTTTACACTTAAGCTTAACTTAAGAAGAATAATCTTCTCCAAGAGCTTATAGAAGCATACTATATAAAAAATAGTTTATTACCTATTATTTTTTACCTGCCTTACCGGCTTTACGACGAATATATTCACCTTCATATCTAATACCTTTTCCTTTATAAACTTCAGGTGGTCGTTTTGAACGTATAAAAGCAGCAACATCACCAACAAGTTGCTTATTTGTACCCTTAACAGCAATTTTAGTGTTAGCTTCAACTTCAATCTTAATACCGCCTGGTGGTTCTACAACAACAGGATGCGAATAACCTAGTTGAAGATTTAAAGAAGTCCCCTGCATATTGGCACGGTAGCCGACACCTTGTATTTCAAGACGTTTAACAAAACCTTCTTTAACACCATACACAGCATTACTTATTAATGTTCTTGACAAACCGTGTAAAGAACGGCTTTTACGTTCGTCATCTACACGTTTTACAATAATTTTATTATCTTCTATTTCCAATAATATCTGAGGACAAACAACAACTTCTTCAACCCCTAAAGGTCCCTTCGCTATTATTTTTTGTCCTTCTATTTTAATTTCAACACCATCCGGTATTAAAATCGGTAACTTACCAATACGTGACATTTTATATTTCTCCAATCTCAATATTTATAATTTACATAATTACCAAACATAACATAAAATTTCGCCGCCTAAATTTGCTTTACGTGCTTTTCTATCGGTTAACAAACCATTACTTGTGGACACAACTGCAATACCTAAGCCACCCAAAACCTTTGGTAAATCTTTACACTTTGAATAAATACGTAAACCTGGTTTTGACACACGTTTTAAATTTTTAATAACCGGCTTATTTTGTGCATCATACTTTAATGTAATAGTTAAAGTTTTATGATTTTTATCATTAACTGTTTCATCATAATCAACAATGAAACCTTCATCTTTTAATAATTTAGCCAACTCAACTTTCAGTTTAGAACTTGGCATCACAACATCAGAATGATGAACAATATTTGCATTTCTAATACGAGTTAGCATATCAGCTATTGGATCTGTTGTCATTTTTTAATTCCTTTACAATTTTTGTCTACTTACTAAAAAGGTAATCTAGCAGTATAGATAAAAATCAAAGGTAAAAACATTTTTGATTTTTATAAATACAAACTTATTTGCTTTAAATTACCAACTTGATTTTGTAACACCGGGTAACAAACCGCGATGAGCCATCTCACGTAAGTGAATACGGCACAAGCCGAAATCACGATGATATCCGTGAGGACGACCACATATTGAACAACGATTGTGCAAACGAACCTTAGGATATTTTCCTTTCGCAGCCAACGCTTCCCTTTTTAATTCTTTATCTATCATTGCTTTTTTAGCCATTTATATAAATCTCCTTACTTTTTAAACGGCACGCCAAGCTCGCTTAACAAAGCACGAGCTTCATCATCCGTATTAGCTGTAGTTATAATCGAAATGTCCATACCCTGAACTGCATCCACTTCATCATAGTTAATTTCAGGGAATAACGATTGTTCTTTTAAACCAAATGTATAATTGCCACGACCATCAAAACTTTTATTTGATATACCACGAAAATCGCGTATACGAGGCAAAACAACAGCATTTAATTTTTGTAAAAAATCATACATACGCTCTTGACGCAATGTAACAGTTGCACCAACCGGCATACCTTCACGCAATTTATATGATGCTATTGATTTTTTAGCCCTTGTTATAACAGCTTTTTGACCAGCTATCTTTGTCAACTGATTCACAAGGGAATCAACCATTTTTGAATTATGAGAATGTTCACCCATCCCCATATTAATAACAATTTTATTTAACTTCGGAACTTGATGCCTATTCTTATACCCGAACTTTTCCATTAGGGTATTGACAACTTCCTCGTTATATCGTTTTCTTAGATCTTTAGTTTCTGTCATTTTCTTATATCCTTAAATATCAAGTTGTTCACCACATTTTTTACAAACACGAACTTTCTTATTTTCAATAATTTTATAAGATACCCGTGTCGGCTTTTCACACGCAAGACAGTATAACATAACATTTGATGAATCCATTGGTGCTTCAACTTTTATTAATCCGCCTTGAATTCCAGCCATAGGATTAGGTTTAGTTGCCTTCGTAACCATATTTACACCTTCTACAACAACCTTAGAGCTTGATGTAATAACCTTTTTAATATTGGCAACTTTACCTTTATCTTTACCGGTCAAAACAACAACACGGTCACCTGTTCTAACATGTATATTTTTCTTAACTTGTGCCTTTTTCATTTCTTTTATCTCCTCAGATTACCTCAGGCGCAAGAGATATAATCTTCATAAAATTCTTTTCACGAAGTTCTCTTGCAACAGGTCCAAAAACACGCGTACCACGAGGATTACCGTCCTTGTTTATTATAACGGCAGCATTCTCGTCAAAACGAATGACCGAACCATCTTCACGCTTTATATCAGCTTTTGTTCGAACGATAACAGCTTTAACCACTTCTGATTTTTTAACCGTCATATTCGGACTTGCCTCCTTAACAGTAGCTGTAATAACATCACCTACATGTGCATATTTTTTGTTACTGCTACCCATTACATGGATACACAATAACTCTTTGGCACCTGTATTATCAGCAACAGCCAGTCTTGTTTCTTGTTGTATCATTTTTATCTTTTCCTTTATCTTAAATTTTAATTAAAGACTAAAAAACTATTTAGCAGCCTCAACTACTTCAACAACTCTCCAGCGTTTACTTCCGGATATAGGACGCGATTCAATAACACGAACAACATCACCTGTATTACAAATATTATTTTCATCATGCGCCTTATAGTTTTTTGTTGTTTCTATAATTTTTTTGTATTTTTTATGAGGTGCATATTCATTTACAGCAACAACAACGGTTTTATCCATCTTATTACTTACAACTACACCTTGTTTTTCTCTTTTAGGCATTTTCACTTACCTCACTTGTTTGAGCTAATTTTTTTTCTCCAATTACCGTTTTAATTTGAGCAATTATATTCTTTGTTTTCTTTATTTGAGCAGTATTTTCAAGCTTATGTAAAGATTTTTGCAACTTATAATTAAATAACTCTTTTTTATAATCAATAATTGCTAAAGTTAATTCGTCAATTGATTTTTCACGCATTTCTTGCAACTTCATCACTTTCACCTTTTTCAATTATCTTAACTTTAATAGGTAACTTTTGTGCCGCCAATTTTAAAGCATTAACTGCCGTATCACGTTCTGAATACTCTAATTCAAACAACACACGACCAGGCTTAACAACAGCAACCCAATACTCAGGATTACCCTTACCTTTGCCCATACGAGTTTCAGCAGGCTTTGCAGTAATTGGCTTATCAGGAAATATCTTAATCCATACATTACCACCACGCTTAATCTCACGAGTCATAGCACGACGTGCTGCTTCTATTTGACGACTTGTTATCCAGGCAGGATCACAGGCTATTAAACCATAAGAACCAAATTCTAACTTAGTTCCGCGAGTTTCATGTCCTTTCATCCTACCTTTCATTCTCTTACGATATTTAGTTTTTTTAGGCATTAACATTGTTATTTGCTCCTAATTTAATTATTCTTGTGTTTCAATGTTTCTCTTTTTCCCACGACGACCACTTGGATTTGAATTATTTTGACTGCGGTTTTCCTGGAAATTATTAGAAATTTTCTTATATTTTATATTCTGGTCAGCTTTTTCTCCAGGCATCAATGGACCTTTATATATCCATACTTTGACACCTATTTTACCCATTATAGTATCAGCTTCAATAAAACCATAATCAACATCAGCACGCAACGTTTGAAGAGGAATACGACCTTCTTTAGCCCATTCGGAACGTGCTATTTCAGCACCACCCAAACGTCCTGATACCATTATTTTTATACCCTGTACACCTGATCTCATTGTACGCTGCATTGCTTGCTTCATAGCACGACGAAATGCAATACGCTTTTCAAGTTGCAACGCAATTTGTTCAGCCACCAGTTGTGCACAAGCATCTATCTTTGCAACTTCAACAACATCAAGTGTTACATTCTTTGATATTAACTTGGCTACAGCAGCTCTCATTTCTTCAATACCCTGACCACCACGGCCAACTACTATGCCAGGCTTTGCTGTTACAACAGTTATCAATACATTTGAAGCCTTACGAGCAATTAATATCTTTGAAATACCAGCTGCATATAATTTTTTCTTTATAAATTTTCGTATCCTGGCATCTTCTGCCACAAATTGAGGATACTCCTTAGTTGCAAACCATGTGCTTGCCCAAGGTTGTATTATTCCTACTCTAAATCCTGTCGGATGTGTCTTTTGTCCCAATTTGGTTCTCCTTTTATTTTATTTTCATTACTTTTAAAGTTAAATGAGATGTACGCTTAAATCTTTTATACATCCTACCTTGTGCACGAGGACGAGCTCTTTTATATGTTACGCTTTCATCTGCAAAAATTTCAGAAATCTTTAAGTTACTGCTTCCAACACCCAATTTTTCATTAGCGTTAGCTATAGCCGCAATTAAATTTTTCTCAACAACTTTTGCCGCAAAATAAGGCATAAATTTTAATATTTTTATAGCTTCGTCACAAGATTTGCCACGCACTTCATTGATTACACGTCTTAATTTTCGTGCCGGCATTTTTATATTCGTTTGTCTTGCTTTAGCTTCCATAACTTTTTCCTCTTTTTCAGGTTTTACTTTTTTCTTCTTTTTTATTACTTACTTTCTCTTTGCCGTTTTATCTTGTCCGGCATGCCCTTTAAATAATCGAGTCGGTGCAAACTCACCCAATTTATGTCCAACCATTTGTTCTGTTATATAAACAGGCACATGACTTTTACCATTATGAACAGCTATTGTATGCCCTAACATATCAGGTATAATCATCGATGAACGTGACCAGGTCTTTATTACCTTCTTCTCATTATTCTCATTCATTTTCTCTACTTTTTTAAGCAAAGACTCATGAACATATGGACCTTTTTTTAATGAACGTGCCATTAATTATATCTCCTTGTATTTTAATTATCTTTTACGACCACGAACAATCAACTTGCTCGAAGCTTTCTTACAATTACGTGTTTTATAACCCAATGCAGGTTTACCCCAAGGTGTACGAGGATGTCCACCAGGCCCTGTCTTGCCTTCACCACCACCATGCGGGTGATCGCAAGGATTCATAGTCACACCACGCACTGTTGGCTTTATACCCATATGGCGTTTACGACCTGCTTTACCAATTTGCATGTTTTTGTATTCAGCATTGCCCAAAACACCAATGGTCGCCAAACACTCCTTACGCACCATTCTCATTTCTGAACTTGGTAATTTTATGGTTACATAGTTTCCTTCTTTTGCCATAACTTGAGCAGCTGCTCCGGCTGTACGAACCATTACACCACCATTGCCTGCAACCATCTCTATATTATGCACCATTGTACCTAAAGGTATCATTTCTAAAGGCAAAGCATTACCTACATTTACTTCAGCATCCGGACCTGAAAATATAATATCACCAACATTTAATTTTTCAGGCGTTAATATATAACGTTTTTCACCATCAGCATACACAACAAGTGAAATACGAACATTACGATTAGGATCATACTCAATTGTTGTTACCTTTCCAGGCACACCAAACTTATTACGCTTAAAATCTATAACACGGTACGCTTGTTTTGCACCACCGCCTTTATGACGGCAAGTTATACGACCTGTATTATTACGCCCCGATTTCTTTTTCATTGGCTTTAACAACGATTTTTCGGGCTTGTCTGTTGTGATTTCTGCAAAATCACTCTTTGTCATACCTCTTTGTCCCGGAGATGTCGGATTAATTTTACGAATACCCATTTATTTCTATGCTCCCATTAATTCCTCAATAGGCTCGCCTTCAATTGTGACAATAGCCTTTTTACTTGACTGCGTACGACCCATTGTCATGCCAACACGTTTTGCATGCGATGGCATATATACTGTCGCTACTTTTTTTACTTTACGCCCCGGAAAAACCAACTCAACAGCTTGTTTTATCTCAATTTTCGTAGCATCTTTCGTTACTTCAAATGTATACTTGTTACCACCTGTCTGTATCATTGACTTTTCAGTTATTATAGGACGCTTAATTATATCGTATAATTTTTCTTTACTGCTTCTCATATTATGATAACCTCTCTTGAATTTCTTTCACAGCTGATTCAGTCAAGATTACATTATCAGCTTCTAATATATCCTTTACATTTAAGTTTGAAGGCAATATTAACTTTACATTTGGCAAATTACGTGCTGCCAAACCTAAAAATGCATTCTCAGCAGCCTTGTCATCAGCAATAATTAAAATCTTTCCTTCAACCTTTAACGCCTTTAATGCCTCAACCATCAATTTTGTTTTAGGCTCATTAATTTGAGAAAAATCTCTAACCACCAAACTATTTAACAAACGTGATGATAATGCTGATTTCAATGCAAGCCTTCTCACCTTTAAAGGCATTTTAAAACTATAATCACGCGGAGTGGGACCAAATGAAACACCACCACCTGCAAACAAAGGTGAACGAATTGAACCCGCACGAGCACGTCCTGTTCCTTTTTGTTTCCAAGGTTTACGTCCGCCGCCTGAAACCATCGCACGTGTCTTTGCACAAGCTGTACCTGCACGCCCATTATTCAATTGACGTCTTAACGCCATATGCATTACATGCACATTGGGCTCAATACAAAAAATATTCTCATTTAAAGAAATCTGCCCGACTTCACTGCCTTTTATATCTAATATTGATAATTCTTTTGCCATATTTAAATTCCTCATTTACAAATTTCCCAACCTTAAAACCATCTAGTTCCATTTTACCCTGGATGGCTTAATGGTGACATATTTCCCCTCAGGACCGGGAACAGAACCTTTTATTAATAACAAATTATTTTGAGCGTCAATTTGCACAACTTTTAACTTAGCAATTGTAACATTTTCATTCCCCATATTGCCGGCCATTCTTTTTCCCTTAATAACACGACCAGGTGTTGTACCTGCACCAATTGAACCGGGCTCACGATGATTTTTTGAACCATGTGCCATAGGCCCGCGACCAAAATTCCAGCGTTTAACAGTTCCTTGAAAACCCTTACCTATTGATTTAGCAGTTACATCAACTTTTTCAACACCGGTTAACGCTTCAACCGTAATTTGTTGACCAACCTTATAATCACCTGGATTATCAACACGAAACTCTTTTAAATGACGATAAGCACCAATTCCATTCTTTTTTAAATGCCCCATCTCAGCTTTTGTCATATGCTTTTCTTTACCGGCACAGTATGCAAGCTGTATAGCGTCATATCCGTCAGTTTCTTTTGTCTTTACTTGAGCTACAACCAATGGTTCCACTTTTAATACAGTTACCGGAATTACAAGACCTTTGTCATCAAAGATCTGAGTCATGCCCAATTTTTCACCTATTATTCCTAATGTCATTTTTCACCTTTCCTTTTTGCGAGCGCTACGTACTTTATTTTCTTAAACAAGCGATAGGATTTACACCATCGTAGTTCACATTAATCTATTTAATTTTAACTTAAATTATAATTTTACCTCAATGTCAACACCGGCCGGCAAATCCATTCTGCTTAATTCCTCTGTTGTTTGATGTGTTGGTTCATATATATCAATTATTCTTTTATGAATCCTTCTTTCAAAATGCTCGCGTGATTTTTTATCAACATGAGGAGATCTCAATACACAATAAATTCTTCTTCTTGTGGGCAAAGGTATAGGCCCTGATACTTTTGCTTCCGTACGCTTTGCCGTTTCAACTATCTTCTCGGCTGACAAGTCGATTAATTTATGATCGTATGCTTTTAAACATACCCTTATTCTCTGTCTTGAACCTGTAGCTGCCATTTTATTTTTTTCCTATTTCTCACATTCTATTACTTGCTTACCTTAATGTAATATAAACAAAATTTCACGTCAATCCATGTTTTTAATTTTTTGTAAAGTTTTGTAACAATTTTTGCAAATCTTGAAATTCTTTATAAGTAGAATTTTTTATATATGTAGTATTTCTATATAATTAGTAGAGAGCAAAAATATGAGCAGTAATATTTCAATTTCACCAGGCACAAAAGTAAGTCAAACTACTTCGCCAAAAAAACCTAATCAATCCCAAGAAACACAACAAGGAGAAGTAAGAGAACAACAACAAGAACTTATGTCTTCACAAACTAGTCATGGTTTTATGGCTTATGGTCAAGTATTATTATATCAAAACAAACCTAATACTCAAAAAGCTGAACAAAAAGAAAATATGTTAAACAAAGTTGAAAATTCAACAAACACACAACAAATACAAACTACTTTGCCAAAAAACTCTAATCAATCCAAAGAAACACAACAAGGAGAAGTAAGAGAACAAGAACAACAAAAAGAAATTAAAGAAGACGCAGAACAATTATTTAAGAACTTAGATGAATTAAAAAGCCAAAATAAAACAAAACAGTTAGAAGAGCTTATTAGTAACAATCTTAAGACAATTATAAATAATACATCAGATGATAGTCAATATAAGAAGACAAGCATAGGTTTTTTAGACACTATAATAAAGAAGATTAATAATAAGATGTTTATATCAGATGAAGATGAAAATACAGTTAGTGAACTTTTAAATAATATTGATATTATATCAAAATTATATGACTCACAAGAAACAGTTCTTTGTACTCTACTAAAAGCAACTAAAAAAGCTAGTAGTAAAACTCTTGTAAATAATGCAATTCAAGTGTTTTCAAACAATACTACTAAAGAAAAAAGTATTAGAACACCATGTATGTTTAAACAATTAATTAATATAGTTAATAATAACAGTCTTATATTTGGTAGTAATACCACAATTCAAAATCTAGTTAATATTTGGGATACTATAGAATTTGAAGAAACTAAGGATACAAAAACCAATAAAACAATAACTGCTAAACAAAATAGAAATCTTTCTTTATATTATATAGCTCATGCCACTGCTAAGTCGACATCTCTTAACAACGATACAATGACAATATTACTTGATAAAATTAATGATATTTCTAATACAACTAATGAAAACAATGAAGAAACAAAAACAAAGAAACAGAATCAATCAGAATATCTATTTATTTTATCTCAAAATTTAAAAATTAATAAAGAAGTCAATAAAGACATGATAGAATCATTATTCAATAAAGCTCTTGACTGTGGAATGTTTAAAGATGAGACAAATCCAGCCGTGCAAAGAACCTTTGTAAGAAACTTAATAGATGCAGCATCAAGATTAGATAAAGATGAAGCACAAGGACTTTATGAAACACTTTATAAAATTGCAACAACTACTAAAGACAATACAAATCCTGTCCAAGAGAATGATGGTAAAAATGATATAGGTGGTTTTGGCTCAGAAAATCTTCCAAACAATGCACAAAGTTCTTATATGCCACCTAAGTTAATTTTATTCTTTGCAAAACTTGATAAAACATTGGGATATCAAGATGTTCAAATTCAAACAGATTTAATAAATGCTATAACGCATAGAAAAGACGGTAATGAAGATGCTAATTTGGATCCAAAAGTGCCTTTATGCCCTGCATTAAATTATTTGCAAAAAGAACAATTAAAAGATATTGACGAAAGTGCTATTGTCAATAGAATAATAACAACAAATGATGCAAAAGATATAGATGCAAAAGATATACAACAATTTGAACTTGAGTATTTAATAGATTTAAAATTAAGCCACGAATTATATGAATTGAATACAGATAAAGGGCAAGATACACTTATTAATATACTTACAACTCATTATGATATACTTACTAACAAATTTGAGCCAGAAATGGCATCTAAAACACAAACCAGCCAATTACCCGGTGATGTACCAAATAATGATGAAAAAATCAAACTAAAAATAGCTCTTAACACAACAATGAATGTACCTGATAAAGCTTATGATGGCGTTTATAACCTTGCACTTATTGCATTAAAGCAAATGGAACCCAAAGATAGAGGTAAATTTTTAAATAAGTTAATTGATGACCTAAAATCTAAAAATACAGACACCACAAAATCATACACCATAAACTTGTTAGAAAAATTAAAAACAAATGAGCAATTTGACAACGACAAATTGCTCACAACAAGACCTGTATTAAGACAATATAATGAGAAAGGTAAAACGGTAAGCAAGAATTATCAACCAAATCTTACTAGTTTCCGTATGCCAAGAACAACAGATAAATGTGAAATATTTAAAGAAAATGGAATAAATTATCTTGGATTTAAAGGTACAAACCAAAAAATTGAAACAAGTTTAGATACAAAAACGGCAGAACGTCTTTTTGGCTCTCAAAGTTCCAGCGGACACCAGATAATTGGCAATTGTTGGCTTATTTCAACATTAAAACAAATAGAAGCTAATCCACAGCTTAAACTTTTCATTTATAGTCATTTTGATGCAGAATTTGAAAATGGTGAATTGGCATCTGTCACTATAAAATTAAAAAATGAAAATAAAGTTACATTTAGTAAAGATGTTGTCGATGAAGTTTCAAAAATAGGGGCAACTGAACATCTTTCTCCGGCTATGTCCTGCCTTGCTTTACTTTCCGCTATTTATAGAACACCAGGAATCAAACATGATATAAGCAAAATAGATAAACCAATAGATTCAAAATCACTTCAAGTAAAATTTCCAGAAAATAAATATAATCCAGATTATTTAGATGATTCAGATAACTTAGATAAATTAGATAACTCAGATAACTCAGATAACTTAGATAACTTAGATAAATTAGATAAATTAGATGATTTAAATGATTTAAATGATTTAGATGATTTAGATGATTTAGATGATTCAGATGATTCAGATGATTTAACATATTTAATAAAAGAGATAGATAATGAGCCAAATGAACAGATAATAACTAAAGAACTAAAAAATGCAATAATTAATGCTCTTAGAATATCGAATCATGGTGGAGAACAATATAAAGATGTGCTAAGTCTATTTATTAATGATGATGAACGAGATGATATAAAAGATAACACACAAAGTAATAGTGTTAATACAACACAAATAATAAATTTATACAAACATGCCATAGGCAAATATGGAGATTTCTATTTAAATCCACAAAATAGTCATTCTCTTTTTATTTTTGACAAAGCAATTAAAGAAGACGAAGAAAAAGCAGTAACAGAAAAACAAAAAGAAATTTATGTAAATAAAATATATAAAAAAGATGATACAAGTTATACTATACCAGAATTTTAAAAAATAATATTAATACCAATCTAAGTGTTAATGGATAATAAAATACTTTTTGCCATAAAGCATTTGGCATCATACGATGATATACCCACAAAGGTATGTCATCGTTTTTTAATTTTTCAAAGTTTTTTATTTTAAAAAATGTAAAGTTTTGTAACAATTTTTACGATCCTTGAAATTCTTTATAAGTAGAATTTTTTATATATGTAGTATTTCTATATAATTAGTAGAGAGGGTAAAAATATGAGCAGTAATATTTCAATTTCACCAGGCACAAAAGTAAGTCAAACTACTTCGCCAAAAAAACCTAATCAATCCCAAGAAACACAACAAGGAGAAGTAAGAGAACAACAACAAGAATATATTTCTTCTGAAGCTAGTAATGCTTATAAAAATTATAATCCACAAATAATTTCAAATGAATCAAATGTTCAAGAGCCAGCTACTCAAGAAACAAATCAAGAGCCAGCTGTTCAAGAACCCGCTACTCAAAACATGGGTATGACAGATGAGGATATAGACGAAGCAAAGAATGTAATTAAAACCCGCTTCTTAATAGATAATAAGATTAATCCTGAGTATCTTAATATGTATATAAAAAATCTAAAGAATCCCAACTTTAAAGATAAAATACTAAAGGTTCTAAAAGCAATGTCTTTGTATATTCGAGAGAATAATAATATCCAAAATTTGAATGAGGTTATTGATAAACTTTTAGACAACAATATATTAACAAGTTTAGACGATAATACAAAAGCACAGTATTTAACTAATATATCTCAAGCCGCTGCTAATACTAAAGATCTTAGCAGTAAGACAATTAAAACCCTATTGAACAATAAAGACAATATTCATAATGAGAACAAGCGAGATGAATATTTATGTAATATATCTCAAGCAGCTAGTAAGTCTAAAAACATTAATCCATTGGATTTCATTTTTTTGCTTAATAATCTAATGATAGAATCTATACAAAACAATGAAAACAAGGCAAAATATTTATATAATATATCTCAAGCCGCTGCTAATACTAAAAATCTTAGCAGTACTATAATTACACTCCTATTAAATAATAAAGACCATATTGATAATGAGAATAAAGATGAATATTTATGTAATATAGCTCAAGCTGTTAGCAAAATGGATGGTTTGAATCTTGATGAGAAGATAATTAAGGAGCTATATACATATATAAATTCTATTCAAGATAATGACAAACAAGGAAAAGCTCTTTATGCTCTACTAGAAGCAACTAATAAAACTGCTAGTAAAACTGCTAGTAAAACTCTTGTAAATGAAGCAATTAAAGTGTTTTTAAAAAAGTGTCCAAACAATACTAAAGTAGAAAATATTCCCATACAACTTGCGTTTAATAAATTAATTAGTATAGTTGAGAATAACAGTTTTAGGTTTGGTAGTAATAAAACAATTCAAAATCTAGTTAATATTTGGGATAATATAAAATTTCAAGATACTACTGATAATACAACCAAGGGAAAAATAAATGCTAAACAATATAAAAATCTTTGTTTAGCTCATATAGCTCATGCCACTGCTAAGTCGACATCTCTTAACAACGATACAATGACAATATTACTTAATAAAATTGATGATATTTCTAGTACAAAAGAAAAAATAAAGAAACAAAAGCAATTAGCATACATATATACTTTATCTGAAAATTTAAAAATTAATAAAAAAGTCAATAAAGACATTATAGAATCATTATTCAATAAAGCTCTTAACTATGGAATGTTTGAAGATGATGATACAAATACATACATGCAAAGAACCTTTGTAAGAAACTTAATAGATGCAATATCAAGATTAGATCAAAATGAAGCAAAAGAGCTTTATACACAACTTTATACAACTGCAACAACTACTAAAGACAATACAAATCCTGTCAAAGAGAATGATGGTAAAAATGATATAGATGGTTATTCCTCAGAAAATCTTTCAAACAATGCACAAAGTTCTTATATGCCACCTAAGTTAATTTTATTCTTTGCAAAACTTGATAAAACATTGGGATATCAACAAAATACGGAAATTCAAAACAAGTTAATGGATGCTATAACGAATACAAGTCTAGACGAAAAAGAAAACAAGATAAAATTGGCTCCAAAAGTGTCTTTATGCCCTGCATTAAATTATTTGCAAGAAGAGCAATTAAAGGCTATTGACGAAAGTGCTATTGCCAATAGAATAATACAAGAAAACGGTGCAAAAGATATACGACAATTTGAACTTGAGTATTTAATCGATTTAAAATTAAGCCATGGATTATATGAATTGAATACAGATGAGGGGCGAAATAAGTTTATTGAGATACTTACAAATAATTATAATTATGATATACTTACTAATAAATTTGAGCCAAAAATGAAATATGAAACACAAACCAACCAAGTAAACGGTGATATTTCAGATAGTAATTGCAAAATAGACAAAAATGTCGAGATGGTTATATCTGATAAAAATTATGATGGTGTTTATAACCTTGCACTTATTGCATTAAAGCAAATGGAACCCGAAAATAGAGAGGAATTTTTAAATAAGTTAATTGAAAAGCTAGATCCTAAATCAAAAACTACGAACTTGTTAGAAGAATTAAAAACAAATGAGCAATTTGACAACGACAAATTGCTCGACACAAAACCTGTATTAAGACAATATGATGATAAAAGCAAAACAGTAAGCAAGAATTATCAACCAAATCTTACAAGTTTCCGTATGCCAAGAACAACAGATAAATGTGAAATATTTAAAGAAAATGGAACAACATATCTTGGATTTAAAGGTACAAGCCAAAAAATTGAAACAAAGTTAGATACAAAAAAGGCAGAACTTCTTTTTGGCTCTCAAAGTTCAAGCGGACACCAGATGATTGGCAATTGTTGGCTTATTGCAACATTAAAACAAATAGAAGCTAATCCACAACTTAAACTTGCTGTTTATAGTCATTTTGATGCAACAGTTGACAAAAATAACGAATTACAATCTGTCACTATAAATTTAAAAGATGGACGTAAAGTTACATTTTCCAAAGACGTTGTCGATGAAGTTTCAAAAATAGGGGCAACTGAACATCTTTCTCCGGCTATGTCCTGCCTTGCTTTACTTTCAGCTATTTATAGAACAACAGGAAAAAATGGAAAACATGATATAAGCCAAATAAATGAAACAATAAATTCAAGCTCACTTCAAGAAAAATTTTCAGAAAGTCAATATGATACAGATAGTTTTGATAATGTAAATGAGTCAAATAAACAGATAACAGCTAAAGATCCAAAAAATGCAATAATTAATGCTCTTAGAATATCAAATGAAGATGGAAATGAATTTAATGATATACTAAGTCTATTTATTGATGATAAACAAGATAATATAAAAGATGACACACAAAGTAATGGTGTTAATACAATACAAGTAATAGGTTTATATAAACATGCCATAGGCAAATATGGAGATTTCTATTTAAATCCACAAAACAGTCATTCTCTTTCTATTTTTAGCAAAGCAACTGACGAAGACCAAAAAAAAGCAGCACCAGAAAACTCAGATCAACAAAAAGAAATTTATGTAAATAAAATATATAAAAAAGATGATCAAAGTTATACTATACCTCAGTTTAAAGCTGAAACAATTTATTCTAAAATTAAAAAATCAGTCAATAATATAGTAAATAGTTTCATAGGATTCTTTAAAAAAGATAATACCAAAACCAATCTAAGTGTTAATGGATAATAAAATACTTTTTACCATAAAGCATTTGGCATCATACGATGATATACCCACAAAGGTGTGTCATCGTTTTTTAATTTTTCAAAGTTTTTTATTTTAAGAAAATATAAAGTTTTGTAACAATTTTTACGATCCTTGAAATTCTTTATAAGTAGATTTTTTTATATATGTAGTATTTCTATATAATTAGTAGAGAGGGTGAATAATGAATAAATCTATTCCAAACAAGATCAATGGTTATTTTCAAAAATATAAAAACGTATTTAGCAATACTAACATACGATCAAGCAACTTAAACACAAATCAAGATACCCCTCAACAAAATGAAGTTGCATCACACGAAGTAGCTAATGCAATGAGAAATCAAGTTATAGCCAATTCTAATATAAGTATTAATAACAGCAATCAAACAATCCAAACAAATAATGAGGGTATTTCTAATCAACAAAAACTACCTGAAAATGAAAAAGATTTGTTATATTTTATAGAAGATGCCGTATGTAACAACAAAGATCTTGATAACGAAACAATCAAAACACTGCTTGACAACAAACATTTAGGCATGATCAGCAACCTGGAACATAAAAATGTATATTTATGTAATTTAGCAAAAACAACAATGCAAACTAAAAAAGCAATTAAGAGTGACACAATTCAAATACTACTTAATAATATAGGAAATATTGATGATGATGCTAAAAATGAATATTTATATAACTTAGCAATAGCTGCAAGTAAAAATACAATTAATGAAAATACTTTATCACAATTATCTTGGACAGCAAGTAAAACTTCCAATCTTAACAATGCAACAATATTAATGCTACTTACAAACACAGAAAGAATTAATAATATTGACCTTAAAAATAATAGTTTATGTAGTATAGCAAAAGCTGCAAGCCAAACTTTAAATCTTGATAATGATACGATTCAAAAACTACTTAACAATATAGGAAATATTGATGATGATGATGCTAAAAATGAATATTTAAATAATTTATCAAAAGCTGCAAGCCAAACTCTAAATCTTAATGATGAAACAATTAAAACTTTAATTAGCAAAGATAATATAAGCCTTATTAAAAATAAAGATGACTATTTATGTAATATATCAATAGCCACTGCTAATATACAAAATCTTGATAATACGACAATTAGTACACTGCTTGACGAACAACATCTAGACATCATTAGCTCTCAAGAAAAGAAAAGAGAATATCTATATAATATAGCAAAAGCTGCAAGTAAAACTCAAAATCTTGATAATAATACGATTCAAAAACTACTTAACAATATAGAAAATATTAATAATGGTAATAAAGATGGATATTTAGGTTTTGTTGCACAAGCTGCAAGTAAAAACAAAATTGATTCATTTACTATATATCAATTAGCCTATGAAGCAACTACAATACCAAGTCTTACTAATACAACACTAAAAACCTTGTTTAAGTGTATAGAAAAAATTGAAAAAAAGAAAGATGACAGCTACTATATTAATTATAGTTTACTTAATATGGCAGAAGCTGCAAGTAAAACTCAAAATATTGATTATGATATAATCCAAAAATTACTTGATAATATAAGAAATATTGATGATGGTGATAAAGATGGATATTTATGCAATTTAGCAATAGCTGCAAGTAAAACTCCATATCTTAATAATACGACAATTAACACACTGCTTGACGAACAACATCTAGACATCATTAGCTCTCAAGAAAAGAAAAGAGATTATCTATATTATTTAGCAATAGCTGCAAGTCAAACTTTAAATCTTGATAATGATACGATTAAAAAACTACTTGACAATATAGGAAATATTGATGATGGTAATAAAGATGGATATTTAGGTTTTGTTGCACAAGCTGTAAGTAAAAACAAAATTAATTCATATATGGTATATTACTTAAGCTATACAGCAGCTGAAATTCCAGGTCTTACTGACACAACAATAACAACAATACTTGAGAGCGTAGAAAAAATAGATGACAACAAGGACAATGGCATGAGTAAAAATGATTGTTTACCTTGTTTAGCAGAAGCCGCAAGTCAAACTCAAAATCTTAATGATAATACGATTAAAATATTGCTTGACCATATAGGAAATGTTAATGAGAATAATAAAAATGAATATTTATGCAATTTAGCAAAAGCAGCAAGCCAAACTAAAAATCTTAATGATGAAACAATTAAAACTTTAATTAGCAAAGATAATATAAGCCTTATTAAAAATAAAGATGACTATTTACATAATATATCAATAGCCGCAAGCCAAACTAAAAATCTTAATGATGAAACAATTAAAACTTTAATTAGCAAAGACTGTCTAGAAATTATTAATAATCAAGAATATAAAAATAGCTATTTATATAATGTGTTAATAGCTGCAAGTAAAATTCAAAATCTTGACATTGAGACAATTAAAATATCACTTAATAAGATTGAAAATATTTCTAGTATAGATAAAAAAACAAAGCAACAAAATCAATTAGCATACATATATATTTTATCTGAAAATTTAAAAATTAATAAAGAAAACAATAAAGAAAAGATAGAATCATTATTCAATAAAGCTCTTAACTATGGAATGTTTGAAGATGATACAAATACATACATGCAAAGAACCTTTGTAAGAAACTTAATAGATGCAATATCAAGATTAGATAAAGACGAAGCAATAGAGCTTTATGACAAGTTTTATAAGACTGCAACAACTACTAAAGACAATACAAATCCTGTCAAAGAGAATGATAAAAATGATCTAAATGGTCTTACTTCAACAAATCTCCCAAATAATGCACAAAGTTCTTCTATGCCACCTAAGTTAACTTTATTCTTTGCAAAATTTGATAAAACATTGGGGTATCAACAAAATACGGAAATTCAAGGCAAGTTAATGAATGCTATAACGCATAAAGACGGTAATCCAAAAGTGCCTTTACACCCTGCATTAAATTATTTGCAAAAAAGTGACTTAGCAGAAATTAAAGAAGATGATGTGGTCAATAGAATAATAAAAACAAATGATGCAAAAGATATACGACAATTTGAACTTGAGTATTTAATAGATTTAAAATTAAGCCATGGATTGTATAAATTGAATACAGATGATGGGCAAAATAAGTTTATTGAGATACTTACAAAACATTATGATATACTTACTAACAAATTTGAGCCAAAAATGAAATATGAAACACAAACCAACCAAGTAAACGGTGATACTTCAAATAGTAAAGCCAAAATAAAGAATGTAAAAATGGATAATATATCTGATGAAAATTATGATGGCGTTTATAACCTTGCACTTATTGCATTAAAGCAAATGGAACCCGAAAATAGAGAGGGATTTTTAAATAAGTTAATTCAAGGCCTAAAATCTAAAGATACAGACACCATAAAAGATACAGACACCATAAAAGATACAGACACCACAAAAGATACAGACACCATAAAAGATACAGACACCATAAAAGATACAGACACCACAAAAGATACAGACACCACAAAATATACATACACCATAAACTTATTAGAACAATTAAAAAAAGATGAGCAATTTGACAACGACAAATTGCTCGACACAAAACCTGTATTAAGACAATATAATGATAAAGGTCAAACAGTTGGTTACAAGTATCAGGAAAATCTTACAAGTTTCCGTATGCCAAGAACAACAGATAAATGTGAGATATTTAAAGAAAATGGAATAACTTATCTTGGATATAAAAATACAAGTACAAAAATACAAACAGATTTAAATGAAACAAAGGTAAACCTTCTTTTTGGCTCTCAAAGTCCCAACGGACACCAGATGATTGGCAATTGCTGGCTTATTGCACTAATAAAAGAAATGCAAATCAACCCGGAACTTAAACTTGCTGTTTATAGTCATTTTGATGCAGAAGTTGACAAAAATAACGAATTACAATCTGTCACTATAAAATTAAAAGATGGAAAGGAAGTTACATTTGAAAAAGACGTTGTCGATGAAGTTTCAAAAATAGGGGCAACTGAACATCTTTCTCCAGCTATGTCCTGCCTTGCTTTACTTTCAGCTATTTATAGAACAACGAAAGATAAGGACGGTACAAATCACATAGAAAATATACTTCCAAATAAAAATGATGAAATAACTATAGATAAGGATTCTAAAATACTTAGAAGCAATTTTGGTAAAAATAATCCTATATTAAATGCTCTTAGAATATCAAATGAAAGTAGTACAAATATTTATAACGACTTAATTGATTTATTTTTTGATAAAACTAAACAAGAGAACTCTACAACAACACGTGAAATAATTACAGTACCAAACCATGCTATAGCTCACTTAGGAAATCAGAATGAATTTCATATAAACCCACAGAACAGCTATTCAGTATTTTCATTTGCATATGGTAAAAACAGTGATAATTTAATATATGAAAAAGAGCTTTATGAGATCAAATATTATATTCCTGACTCTGAAAAGAAAAATAAATAAATTATTTACCATAAAGCATTTGGCATCATACGATGATATACCCATAATGGTGTGTCATCGTATTTTAATGTCTCAAAATCTTTTGAAAGAAAATCCGGTATACCAACTGCAAATATAGGTATATTTATTTCCTTTGAAACATTTTTTAAAATATTATAACCATTCACTATATCTTCTCTTGTTGTCTCATTTCCAAAATGCGTATTCGAAATCATACCTTTAAAACATTTATAAGGCTTATTACCACAGCCTTTTGCAATATTTATATATTCAATTATACTTTCTTCATCTTTTGTTTCAAATTTTGAAGTGTTAACAACCAGATAATTGCGAACATCAGTTTCATCTTCAATACCTTGTAAAATATCCAATATATCAAGACCTGAAGCACCATATCCTACATCAATAATTATATCGTTTTTATTATTTTTAAGCACCATTACCTGTTCTTGTGTAACATAACTTGCAGCCTCGCCAAGACCAAATCTATCCAATTGAGCAACAACATTTATACCGTCTTCTTCTAATTTTGGCACTAAAGGACGTAAACAATAAGCCGGCTCAACTGTATCTAAATCCACAAGAGTTACGGGGTGTCCATTTTTTATATATTGATACGCACGATTTATAGCAGTCTCAGATTTACCAGAAGCATAAGCTCCAGAATAAATTTCCACTATTCTTTCATTTGACATTTACTAAATTTCCATCATTTTATTTACTTTTTGCATTATTATTATTTTACCAGAAAAATACATTTTTAAATCACTCTTTATAATAAAACTTCCAAATTAGTATATTTATAAAAAAAATGAGACAAGTTTTAAAACTTGTCTCATTATCCCATTTTCAACTTTTCTTAAATTTTATTAATCTTTTCCGCTAACCAAATCTTTTAAGTAATGTCTTTGAAAATCTTTATTAAATTTTTCCACCAAACCAAATCTTAAGTAATACCTTTGAAAATTTTTATTAAATTTTTCCACCAAATCAAATCTTAAGTAATGCCTTTGAAAGTTTTTATTAAATTTTTTCCACCAAATCAAATCTAAAATAATGCCTGAATTATTCAGCCAACAATGCTTCAAGTATATTAGCATTTTTAACAGCTAATGTATTATTACGAACTCTTTGTTTTCCCATATAAGTTCTTAATGCTTCACGAATTAATTCGCTGCGAGTGCGATTTTCACTATCTGCCATTTTATCTATTTTATTTAAAAAATCTTCAGGCATGGATATTAAAACTCTTGCCATTTTGTATTTCCTCCGTTTATCTTTTTATCTACTACTTATGTATATATTAAAACAATTTTATATAATAAATTGCTTTTTTCTTTTATATTTTTCATTCCAAGAAATAACTAAAAGGCTAAAAAGCAATAATAGCAATGTTTTGCAGTATTAAGAAATGTTAAGCCAATATTAAACATACTTTACAAAACTTAAAAAACGTATCTGTCAACAAGTTTAACACTCTCCCAACTTGCACCATTTTCGGATAATTCCTCAGGAAGCAAGCCAAATAATGTTATTAAATTTTTAGATTCAACATCAAAAATATTTGCATTAAGCCTTTCAATGACCTTATTGATAGCCTCTTCTCGTTTCATGCACATCTTATAAAGATGCTTGCACTTATCAAAATTTCTTTTCTTTGCTTTTCCCATAATAAAATTATTATGAAAAAAAAATTTAATTTTGTAAATCTTTTATGTATAATTGTAAAGAAAAAGTATAAGTGGTTTAAAACTATTTATTCAAATTAGTTTTTTACAAGAAAAGAAAAAAATTATGTCAAAAACAATCAATTTCCCTGAATTTATGGAAAATGAAATAATCAATGAAGACACTCGTTCCCCTAAAGTTGCTTTTAGGATAAATCCTTGTTACCTTAATTATTATTTACCCAAAGATATCGTTTATATTCGTGTCGGAGAAAAAATATTAAGACATGGTCTTATTCTAAAAAATGTTTATAAAGTAACATTTGGTGAACTTGATTATAACATTTTAGAACTTGCAAAATCACAAATGCAAACCAAAGAAGGTGTTAAAAATATTTTAAATAAAATTTACAATATTGAGGTTAATGAACTAACACCTCTTTTTATAGTTACATATAAAAATATCAATTAAATCAAAGGTTTTGACCGCCAATTGTAAAACTTTTGTAACAATTCATTTAAAAATGGTAAATTTTTTTCTTGACGGAACTTTAACAAAATGTAATGATAAAATTAATTAAAGTAATAAATTAAAAATCATTAAATAGAAACACCCATACTTTTTACATCAAGGAGGAATGATGTTTAATCCTAAAAATTTAAAAATAATTAAAATAATTACAAAACTTAAACGCCCGCATATAAATTGGATTATGTTCTCTAAAATAAGAGATTACAAAATAAAATCAAATTATGTTGATTTTTTGTGTAATAACTCACAAAATGATGAAAATACTATATCAAATGAAACCTCCTTGCGTAATATGGTTGAAGAAACTTTAATACGTGAATTTTCACCAGCCATTAAGAAAATACAATCTTATGACCTGCTTGTAAATGCTGTTATTGAAAACATTAAAAATAAAAAAGATTAGCCTTAAGTTTATATTTTTCTTATCCCTTTTTTATCTTCAAATTAGACATAAAGGTAATGTATAGCATTATATTTTATTAAAAAATGATAAATGTAAAACTAGTTTGGAGATAACAATATGAAATATTTAATAAAAAAACCCGACACTTTCTTTAGCACAATTAATGATGAAATTGAGCATGTTCTTCACAAAAGTTTTGACAATTTATTCCCTGAATATTTGTTTAATATTGAAACACAAGGAATGACCATGCCTGTCGATATTGAAGAGTATGATAATTCATACAAAGTTAAAGCGGAAGTGCCGGGAATTAAAAAAGAAGACATTGAACTTGATGTTACAAAAACAAGTTTAAAGATTCATGCTCAAAAAAATGAAGAAAAAAAAGAAAATAATCAAAAATATCGTAAATCAGAATTCCGCTATGGAATGTATAATCGCACAATTCATTTTCCACAAGAGATAAATGTTGAAGATGTTAAAGCAAAACTTGAGCATGGTGTTTTAACTTTGGATCTTCCTAAAATGAAGGAAGATAAAAAAGATGAAGGTAAAAAAATAAACATCGAATAGTAAACTCAAATTGTAATATAGCGGAATTTAGTCAATTCCGCTTATTTTATCTTTTAAATTTAAAAAAAGAAGAAAGAAGAAGAGAAAGGAGAAAAGATAATTTTTATATATTTTAAAATATATAAAATATAAAAATTATCTTAAAAAAAAATGACACATATAATGGCAATAAAACTTGAAAACAGAATTGATAATGCAACACTTGTTCAAAATATTTTCACCCGTTATGGATGTTATATAAAAACAAGACTTGGTATTCCATATCATGATGAAAATCAAAACTTATGTTCAAATAAAGGTCTTATAATACTTGAAATTATAAATGGCGAAATTATTTTGGATTTAAAAAATGAACTTTTACAAATTGGTGATATTTCATTAAATATAATGGAAATATAGTATTCAATATAGATTTAATATAATGTAATATATAACTATGAAGTATTTGTCATCTTTAAAAAATAAACCTGAATTTGATGTTATTGTTGTAGGGGCAGGACCTTCAGGGGTGAGTGCTGCTATAACTCTTGCTCAAGCTGATAAAAAAGTGCTTTTAATTGAAAGAGGAGATTATCCAGGATCTAAAAATATGTATGGCGGGGTTATGTATTCTCATGCAATTAATGAAATTTTTCCTAATTTTTTAGATGAAGCACCTATTGAAAGAATAATTAGAAAACATAATTATTCTGTTATGTTAGAAAATGAATCATCAAATATTTGCTACTCAGGTAATATTAAAAATGACAAAAATATAAGTTTCACTGCTTTAAGGAGTAAGTTTGATAAATGGTGCATTGAACAAGCCCAAAAAAAAGGTGTAATTTATGCTCCAAGAACACTTGTTAAAAATCTTATTGTCAAAGATAACTTCGTTGTGGGGGTTAAAACGGAAATCGAAGAAATTTATGCACCTATTACTATAATAGCTGATGGGGTCAATAGTCTTCTTTCTAAAGAAATTGGCTTAAGAGAAGATATTGAACCTAAAGATGTTGCTATTTCAGTTAAGGAAGTTTATAAACTTAATCAAAATACTATAAATGAACGCTTTAATCTTCTATCAGATGACGATGGTGCCATGATTGAATGTTTAGGGTATCCTTTTAATGAAATTTTAGGATTAAGTTTTGTTTATACAAATAAAGATTCAATAGCAATTGGTGTTGGTATTTCACTTGATGAATTAACCAAAACTTCCTTAAGACCATATGATTATCTTGACTTATTTAAAAATCATCCTAACATAAAACCATTAATCAAAGACGGCGAGTTAATTGAATATTCTGCTCACTTAATTCCGGAAGGAGGATACAAAAAAATACCCGAACTTTTTACAAATGGTGCTATGGTTGTTGGTGATGCAGCGATGCTTGTTAATAATGTCAACTTTGAAGGAACTAATCTTGCTTTAATATCAGGGCATCTTGCAGCAAAAACAGCAATAATAGCTCTTGATTGTAATGATTCAAGCAAAAATACCCTAAAACTTTATCAAAAATTTATTAAAGAAAGCTTTATATATCAAGATTTAAAAAGTTTTAAAGATATTATGAATTATGTTAAAAAACGTAAACAATCATTTTTAGACTTTTATCCTAAGGAATTAAACTTATTTCTTAAAACTTTTGTTGAAGCAAATGGCATTGCTAAAAGAAAAGTTTATTTAAATTTTATATTACAATTTTTAAAATCAAGGTCTATTATTGAATTATTTAAAGATTTCTTTACATTTGTAAAAATATTTTTGGGAGTGTTTATAAAATGAACGAAAATATTAATTTACCAATTGAAACAAGACTTTATAAAACAAAAATAATAAACGATGAAAAAAGTCATTTAATTGTTGATAATGAAATATGTGCAAAATGCAAAAATCCTTTGTGCACAATTGTTTGTCCTGCTAATGTCTATAAATTTCAGGATGAGACAAAAAAAGTTATTATGGTAAACTATGAAAATTGCTTAGAATGTGGTGCTTGCAAAATTTGCTGTAAACATATAAAATGGAATTATCCCGAAGTAAGATATGGAGTTAATTACAAATTCGGGTAAAAATAAAAAAATTAAGAAAAATAAACATTGAAATTTAAAAAATAATAAATAAATATAAATTAATATTTTTGTTCAAAAGAAACAAAAATACAAATAAAAAGGTTTTCTAATAAAAATGGAGGGTGATATAAGGTATGAAACAAAACTATGGCGAACCAGCTCGAAGATGGTATGATAAAGATCCTATTTTAAGTAAGTCTATGCATACTTTGGAACACTCTTCTGACCAGGCTCAAATTAAAATAGCGCTTAATTTAATAAAAATTATTATTGAACATAATATTTCTAATTCCAAATATAAAGATGTAGGAGACATTTTAACAGATGTTGAAGATGGAAAAATCCCCCGTGGTATCGATAGATGGTATGACATCGACATAACAGTGCGAACAGCTATAAATATGCTTGAAAATTGTTCCAAAGGAACTCAAAAACAAGTTTCAAGGGATATGGCCGATCTTGTTGTTAACAAAATTAAAGAAGAAGATACTAAATATGATAACATTGATGACTTATTATCTGACCTTGTTCAAAATATTGAAGAAGATAATGAAATTCAAGCTAGTTAAAATATATTAAAAGATAATTTCATTTATTGCTTATATACTTAGTTATTATCATTTTTAATTATTTTGATTTTATTTTACATTATTAATCCTTGAGCTTTTAAAATAAAATCACAAAGTTCTCTTACGGCCCCACGCCCGCCATTTTTACTTGAAATAAATAAAGCGACATCTTTAACTTCACAAACAGCATCATTAGGACAACAAGGTAATCCTACTTTATTTAAAACGCACAAATCCGGTAAATCATCGCCCATATAAGCAATTTCATCAAATGTCACATTAAATTCTTCACATAAATCCATTAATGCAGCTTCTTTATTTTTTTGTCCCATAAAAAGTTTTGTAATTCCAAGTGTTTTTGCCCGGCAAGAAACAGTGCCATTATCCCGTGCTGTTATAATGGCTGTTTTAAAACCATGCCTATTTAACATAACAACCCCTTGACCATCTTTTGCATTAAATGTTTTATATTCTACTCCATTTTCATCAAAAGTTAGGGAACCATCAGTCATTACACCATCTACATCAAAAGCAACAAGTTTTATTTTACAAGCTTTTAACTTAAGTTCAATATTATTTATATCCATAATTTTCTCCTTTTTTTTATTATATAACAGGAGCAAATTTTAATCTAATAATAAACCCATTTTCATTTAGTTTAAATTATATTATGGCTTGCACTAAATTTTGTGTAAAATTGTATATAAACCCCAATATTTTAATGTCTTCCGGACGGGGTTATTTTGTTTATTTTTTTTAAAATTTATTTAAAATTAATTTAATGTCCTCCGGACGTAGCTTCCCCTCTCTTTTAGTGTGTGGGCGGGGATGAGAGTGAGTCTTATCCTTTTCTCCCTCTCCCTTTAGGGAGAGGGCAGGGGTGAGGGTGGTTCTAATGTAGCTTTGTTCCACATTTTTTTTAAAAAATTATTTAAAATTAATTTAATGTCCTCCGGACGGGGCAACTTTGTTTTACGATTTTTTTTAAATTATTTAAAAATATATTTATGTCCTCCGGACGGGGTTACTTTTGCAGTCAAAAGTAACCAAAACCTTTCAACCCACTTGGTTTTCGTATATTCACACGACTCAACCTGAGCCTCCTTAACTCGTGCACTATGTGCACTCAAACAGAAGGAGGCTTTGACAATGTTTCGTCTGTGACTATTACTCAAACCTGCGTATGGGTTGCCATTGTTGACCTCTTTCTCAAACTTTTTTATTTTCCACTTTCTTTTTTTAGCTTAAGGGCGGGGGTAAAAGTCTTTTCCTATCTCCCTCTCCTTAAAGGGAGAGGGTTGGGGTGAGGGTGGCAAAATTGTTAAATCTCAACAAATTAAATATTTTAATGTCCTCCGGACGGGGTTACTTTTGCAGTCAAAAGTAACCAAAACCTTTCAACCCACTTGGTTTTCGTATATTCACACGACTCAACCTGAGCCTCCTTAACTCGTGCACTTCGTGCACTCAAACAAAAGGAGGCTTTGACAATGTTTCGTCTGTGACTATTACTCAAACCTGCGTATGGGTTGTATATTTTAATTATACTCAACAACATTTGGCTTGCTTCAACACTTTTCTTTCTTCAAACCTTTCCCTCTTCTCCCTTTAAGCGTGAGGGCGGGGGTGAGGGTCTTTTCCTATCTACCTCTCCCTAAAGGGAGAGGGCAGGGGTGAGGGTGGCAAAATTGTTAAATCTCAACAAATTAAATATTTTAACGTCCTCCGGACGGAGAAACCTTATGTAAAATTGTATATAAGTCCCTAAAATTTATTTTAAACCAATTTATATATTTAACCCGGAGGCCAATTTAATTTTCTTCCTGCAAGCATGTGAAAATGTATATGCTTAACTTCCTGTCCGGCATCTTTTCCTGTGTTTAATACAATACGATAATCATTTATACCCTTCTTTTGAGCAACTTGCTTTATTGCTTCATATACATTTTTTACCAAACTTGTGTCTTCTAATTCATTTAATGACACTATATGAACTTTAGGTACAAAAAGTATATGAACAGGTGCTTGAGGATTTATATCATCAAAAGCAACTATTTTTTCATCTTCATAAACAAATTTTGTATTAAAATCACCTTTTATTATTTTACAAAATATACAATCACTCATAACTTTATTTATAAATTCTTTTATCTATTAATATTTAGTTTATATAATTATAAATCAAAAGTCAATATTTATGCTTGGAAATAAAAAATACTCATTGACTCAAAAAATCCATCATGTTATATAAAGCAATAATAATGTAAAGATTATAATAATTTAGTTTAAAATAAAATGTTTGACATTAATACATTAACATTTTTTATATTAACATCAATAGCTCTTGCTGTTATGCCGGGACCGGATATAATATATGTTATTACAATAGGAATATTAAAAGGCAAGAAAATTGCACAGGCAACTGTATTTGGTCTTACAAGCGGTTGCCTTGTCCATTCAACTTTACAGGCTTTTGGTATTTCGATTATTTTTCAAAAATCACAAATAGCTTTCAATATCCTTAAATGGTTTGGAATTTTATATCTTTTATTTCTTGCGTATAAAGCTTTTAAATATCCTTTGTGTGATATAGATATTGAAAATAAAAACTCAAAACCACAAGTTGAAACACTTAAAGATGCCTATTTAAAAGGTTTATTTATGAATATTCTTAATCCTAAAGTTGCCTTATTTTTTCTTGCTTTTCTTCCACAATTTGTTAATACTAAAATATCAAATTACGGCATTCAATTATTTACATTAGGATTAGTATTTATGTTAATTTCGTTAATTATTTTTTCAATTTTTGCTTTATTATCAAGT
Organism: Candidatus Gastranaerophilales bacterium; assembly: GCA_944322675.1. GTDB lineage: Bacteria > Cyanobacteriota > Vampirovibrionia > Gastranaerophilales > Gastranaerophilaceae > UMGS1477. The sequence continues at coordinate 64,638 of CALUPO010000004.1, forward strand.
ATGCTTAACGTATTACTTTTAAAAAATAAAAAAATATTATGTAATATAAATAAATTTAGCGGTGTTATTTATATAATTCTTGCATTTACACTTGGAGTTTCAAAAATTTAAACTTAACAAAAATAAAAAACGGAGAAAGTGGGATTCGAACCCACGGTGAAGCAAAACCCCACAACGACTTTCGAGGTCGTCACCTTAAACCACTCGGACATTTCTCCATCAAATTATATTTATTCTTTCACATATTTATTTTATAACAACAAATACTATTTTGACAATTCTTGCATTATATTAATATTGTATTTTGTCTTTTAATAAATATTGCATTTATTCATAAAATATTAGACAAATCATTCTTTTTAGCTTATAATTTATTTATACTTAGGAAAGTAATAATTATGAAATACAGATTTACATTATCGGTATTATTTTTAGTAATTTTAATTTTATGTTGCTATTATAATCATATTTTAAATTTTTCAAATAGTATTTTAATAAAATTAAAATTTAACCGTGAAAAAATTGATATAAATTATATTATTGATGGTGATTCTTTAAAACTTAAAAATGGTGAAAGTCTAAGACTTATTGGTATTGATTGTTACGAATTATCTAATTATCCAAGAGCTTTTAGACAAATTGATGGCAATAAAACAAAAGATATTCAAGATGTTATTAAGTTGGGTTATGAAGCTAAAGGATATTTAAAACGTATTGTTGATGAAAATAACGATAATATTTATTTAAAAAGATCTCCAAACCTTGATGTATATGGACGTACCCTTGGTACTTTATATACTAAAAATGGGGAAAATATTAATAAAATGATGTTAAAAAATGGTCTTTGTATGCCTTATGTTTATAAAAAAAATTTTAAAACTAAAAAATAATTTTATTTTTAAAATCTAAAATATATAAATGGATTATATGTTGAACTTGCTATTTGAGATGTTGATAGTATTAGTAAAATTATTAATAGTAGATTCGTAGCAAACTTATATATTTTGTTATTACTGTATTTATTTGAAAGAACTTTAAATATTGGAAGACAACCTATAATGCCGATAATTAATGTTGTTATTTCGATATTATCAATAAAATATAAAAGATTTGTGTTTGAAGGATTAGTTTTTAAAAATCCAAACATGTTCATTATGTATTTTATGGCATAAGTGATATTTTCTGACCTAAATATTGTCCATAGCAATACAAATGAAAGTATTGTATAAAAATGTTTTAATATTCTTATTGTTATTTTTTCATTTTTTTGTTCTTCTGATTTTGTTTTTATTTTTAGGATTTTTTCAGCTATGATTAACAAGCCGTTTAAAATACCCCACAAAATAAAATTCCAGGCTGCCCCGTGCCATATTCCTGTGAGTAAAAACACAATCCCAAGGTTCCTTATGGTTTTAATTTCTCCATTTCTATTTCCGCCCAATGGTATATAAACATATTCCTTAAACCATGTTGAAAGTGATATATGCCATCTTCGCCAAAATTCTGTTATTGATTTTGATATGTAGGGATAATTAAAGTTTTCTTTAAAACGGAATCCAAACATTAAGCCAAGTCCTATTGCCATATCCGAATATCCTGAAAAATCAAAATAAAGCTGAAGGCTATAGCTTATAGCGCCAAGCCAGGCTATAACTGGACTAAAACTATCGGGAGATAAAATAAATATTTTATCTGCTATTGCTCCCATTGTGTTTGCAATTAACATTTTTTTCGATAGCCCTACAATAAATCTTTTAGCTCCTTCGCTTACTTTTTCAAATGTTACATCACGATTTTCAATTTGGTTATTTACATCATGGTATTTTACAATAGGGCCTGCTATAAGTTGTGGAAAAAGGCAAATAAATAGTGCCAGTTTGTAGATATCTTTTTGTGCTTTTGCTTCGCCTCTATAAACATCTACCATATAACTTATTGATTGGAATGTGTAAAATGATATGCCTAATGGCATTATAATTTGAAGCATGTCTATATGCGTATTAAGGATATTATTTATTGTGTCAAAAATAAAATTAAAATATTTAAAATATATTAAAACACTTAGGTTTGTTATTATTGTTAAAGTTAATGTTAGTTTTTTATTTTTTGGATATTTTTCCAAAAGTATAGCACCATAATAATTTATAATAATTGTAAGTATCATTATGGCAAGATACTTTGGCTCACCCCAGGCATAAAAAATAAGGCTTGCTATTAATAAAATTGTATTATGAAATTCTTTTTTGCTTAAAAAATATATTAAACACAAAATCGGTAAAAACATATATATAAATGTCATGGAACTAAAAAGCATAATTATTGTTCCTTTTCTTTATCATAATCTTTTCTATATAAATAATTGAGCCGGTTTATACCGCTTTCAGATAAACAAATAATAAGTATATCGGGTTTGTATTTTTTTATTTCATCTTCAAAATGTTTCATATTAAAATTTTCATATTCATTTCCATTTGGCAAGTTTGCAAACAATTCAACTACATTTTTAAAGGTATATGATAAAAACATAGTTAAGTCTAAACCAAATGAATCACCAAGCAGCATTACTCTTTGTTTATTTGGTGCATTTTTATAGGCGTAATGATATTTTAAAAGACTAGGATTTTTTGATAAAGTAATATTTTTTGACGTTCTTGATGTGAAATCTTTGTATGAATAAGTTTGGTATTTCACATCAAAAACTTTTTCATTGTTTAGTTTTAACAAATTGTATTGTGAATTGTATCCTTTTTTATGGTCGTTATAACTTATATTATAGTCGCTTTCTTTATTTGCTTGTATATTTGGATATTTTTCTTTTATTTTATTAATTAAAAGATTATATCCAATAAAACTTCCTTTTTGAGTCCAATGGTGATCGGCTTTATAGTATAATAAACCTTTGTCCATATTATTTTTAAATGTATCGTATGGATAAATAATATTCATTTTTGTATTATTTTCAATGACCTTAATAAGTTCTTTAACAACTTGAGGTTCGTTTGTAGGTGTTAGTGATGAATTCATTTCTTTATAATAAAGTGAACATTTTGTTGGAACAACCATTACATATAAATCTATTTTATTATTTTGAGAAAATTATTTTAATTTTTTTAAGCTATATATATAAGTATCCTGATCATTTATATTATATTGTGCAAACCGTGATGGCCAATACATCCAATTTGTTCTTTTATTCCAGCAAGCATATTGCGTACAATAAAAATATGGTTCAAAACTTTGTTGGATTTTTTGATGAATTGTTATTGTTTTTTCTCTTAAAGCAAAACGATCATTAAACCAGTTGTTAAAATCTTCACCAAATTTCCAATTTATTTCTCCATTTGGTTTAAGAAATCCATTCCATTTTGCTAAGGTTCTATTTTCTTGTATTGAAATATCATTTTTATTAATATGACTCATTGGAATAAAAAGTATTATAAAAAATGAAGTTAAAAATATGATATCAAGTCGTGAGGCTTGTTTTAGTGTTTTGAAATTGGATATGTAATTAACAAGCTTCCAAAAGAACAAAAATGAAACTACTAATATAATTATAAATATTTCAAATTCAAATTTAATCGACGGGTTAATATTTAGTTTATTTTTATATATCAATTCAATTTTATCATCTTTTGGGTAAAGAATAACTAAAGCGTCTTTTGTTTTTATAGAAGCACCAATTGCTTTAAAAGCTTCTTTTTGAGAGGGAATAAGATTTATTTTTCCATCTTTTATATTTAAATTACTTATTTTTATTGGTGTTTTGTTTTCTACATTATGAAAAATGAGCTTTATTCTTTTAGGATATTTTGCACGTGCAATTTCTATTCTTGCATGTTGAAAGTTTTGGTTTGAGTTAATTGTTGTATAACCGTTTTTTACTTTCTTAAATTCATCATTGTTTTTCTTATTAAGCTGCACTTCAACGTTATAATTCCCATTCCCCAAAATGTCAAAATCAATTGGAATGGGTCTAAACTTAAACCAAAACTTATTCGTTAATATTAAACATAAAATCGTAAGCAATAAACTTATTAAAGTACGTCTTTTTATTTTTTATCCCTCTTTTTAAATATTATTGATCAATTATTAATATAATAAATATAAAATGAATTATAACAAAAAACAATAAAAAAAAATATAAAAAATTTATATATATTAAAAAAGACTTGATATAATATTTTGTTTTTTATATTATATAAACACGATTATTAAATTAAAAAAAAGGAAATATAAAAATGAATCCTATTATTGAAAATTTAACTAAAAAATATACTCAAAAAGAATTGCCACAAATGAATTCCGGTGACACTGTTAAAGTTTTTGTGCGGATTGTTGAAGGTGGAAAAGAAAGAACACAAGCTTTTGAAGGTATCATCATTAAAAAACGCGGAAGTGGAGTTAATTCAACTATAACTGTTCGTAAAATCTTCCAGGGCGTTGGTGTTGAAAGAGTATTTGCTGTTTATTCTCCACGTATTGAGAAAATAAATGTTCTTCGTCGTGGTGATGTTCGTCGTGCTAAGCTTTATTATTTACGCGATAGAATCGGTAAAGCTACTCGTATTAAAGAAAAAATCGAAAAAAGATAGTAGTTTAAAGTGAATAACATTAATTGGTTCCCAGGGCATATCGCCAAAGCTATCAATGAACTTAAGACTAAGTTGAGTCTTGTTGATGTTGTTGTTGAATTAAAAGATGCCCGCATACCTTTAAGTTCTTCATATTTAGAATTAGACAAAATTATCGGTTCAAAACCGCATTTAATTGTTCTCAATAAGGCGGATTTAGCCGATAATTTTATGGTTAAAAAATTTATCGAGTATTTTAAAAATACCTTTAACGCAAATATATTGACAACTTCCTCACACAATCATTCCGATGTCAAAACAATTGTTGATGCTATTTTAAAACTTGCCAAGCCACAAATTGAAAAACTTGTTTCCCGTGGACTTAATCCAAGACCGGCTCGAGTTATGATTATTGGCATGCCAAATGTTGGGAAATCAAGTTTTATAAATAAACTTGTTAAAAAAGCTAAAACAAAAACAGGAGCTAAAGCAGGAGTAACACGACAATTAAGTTGGATTAGGATTAATCCGAAACTTGATTTGCTTGATACCCCAGGTATAATTCCTATTAAACTTGAAAATCAACTTAGTGCAATAAAATTAGCGTCAGTTAATGGAGTTTCAGAAAATGCATATTCACACGAATTTGTAGCTTCTGAACTTTTGAAAATTTTATACGATAAATATCCAAATGAACTTAAATCTTTTTATAATATTGACGATGATAATTTATCAATTGATCTTCAAATGATTGCAAAATCAAGAAACCTTCTTATAAAAAATGCAAATCCAAATATTGAACGAGCTGCTTTTATGGTTTTAAATGATTTTCGTAATGCTAAAATAGGCAAATTTACACTTGACGATGTGCCAGAATAATAAAACTCTATTTTTAAGTAAACAATTCATATAAAGTTTTTCTTCTGTTTTTTTTCTTCTAAAAATTTTTGTGACGGTTTTATTTTTAATTCAACAGTGCACCATCTTCGGAAAGGACTTGGAAGTATTTTGTTTACATAATATATATCTTCAAAACTTTTTTGCGGTTTTAAGTATGTTATTTTTTCCATAAAAACACTTACATTTTATGTAGCTATGTATATGTTTTATCTAAATCAAGACCTGTGTCAGAAAAAACGTATTCTAATTTTTCATGAATATGCGGCATATTTCCCTTAATAAAAAAGGTCAAAGCCGTAGAATCTTTACCACCGGATAAATTCAATATATGATATTCTTTTTCAAACATTTTTAATTGGTTATAACGACTTTTGTCAAATTCATTCATATTCACTCCTCAATTTTAAATTAACTCTAAACTTTTTTAGTATAAACCCATTTTACATATATTTAAATTCGTAAAATTATTTAAGTAAAATTGTCTAAGTGTTATGGTTTAAAATAAAGGATTATAAATTTTAAATAACCAATTCCTTTCCTTCTTCTTTATTTTCTTGATGCTTATTGTAAATAAGTGATGATATAAATGCAAGTGTTATGAATATCAAGCCAAGCAAGCCAGTTACCACTTCGCTTATCTCAACTTTTGTTGATATCATCATAATCAAAGCCAAAGTTCCAATCGCCCAGTGTGCTCCATGTTCAAGATAAATATATTGTTTTAAAGTTTGTTTTTCAACAAGCATTATTGTCAAACTACGGACGAACATTGCACCAATTGCCAAGCCTATCATTATAATTATTAAATCTTTACTTATTGCAAAAGCTCCTAAAACACCATCCAGTGAAAATGAAGCATCAAGTAATTCTAAATATATAAAACTAATAAGTCCGGCTTTAAAGGATGTATTTATGGCACCTTCAAATCGACCTTGTGTTTTCTTTTGCATAAAATCACTTAAACCATGCACCAAAAGGTATAAAACAAGCCCGCATAAACCTGAAATTATAACAGGAAGTCTATGAGTTATCGGCTGAAAGTGCTGCATTAAATATATTAAAAATATACATATACAAGTTTCAAGACCCTCTATTTGCCCAAAATGACTTAATTTAGCTTCAAGCGGCTTTATCCAGTGAACTTTTTTATTTTCATTAAACATATAATGTAAAAACAACATCATCAGAAATACACCACCAAATGCCAAAATTGAAGCGTGTGTTTGATGAAGATAATGTGTATATTTATCAATATCAAAAAGAGCAAGTTTTGCTGTTTCAATTATTTTTATTTGAGCAAATGTTGACACTATTACTATAGGAAATAAAAGCCTCATACCAAAAACTGCTATTAATATACCCCAGGTTATAAACCTGTGTTGCCATTGTGGTGTCATATGTTCCAACTTGACAGCATTTACAACAGCATTATCAAATGATAAACTTACTTCAAGCACACTTAAAATGAATACAATAAATAATGTCTTTAAACCCGAACCACAAAGCTGATGTTCGCTATAAAAATAAGCTATAATTAGTCCTATAATTGTTACAATTATTGAACCTTTAAAATATTTTATCATTTTTCTTCTTCTCTTTTTTTTACTAAACTACATTTCGTAACTTTTGAATATCGGCAAGTATAATGATAGTGCCAAAAATAATACCATACCACCTATTAAAATTAACATTACCGGCTCTATCATTTTAGTCACTGTATCAATAACTTTATCTAACTTTTCATCAATATAAGCAACACATTGCATTAACATTTCACCCAATCGTCCGGATTGTTCGCCAATTGTTATTAAAAATACCATCATTCTGGGAATTAACATAACATTTTTTAATGCTATACTCAAACGTTGACCGGTTTGTATTTTTCTTGAAGCTTTTTTTATCTCTTTATTCAATAAACTATTTGATACCGTTATATTACCTAAATATAAACTGTCAATAACAGGAATACCCGCTTCAAATGCAACTTGCATAACTGCAAAGAAGTTCGATAAATTTGCCGCAATTAATAAATCCTTTAATATAGGTACTTTTAACAAAAACTCATCAATTTTATTTTTTGTTGATTCATTTTTTAAAGCATAATATACCCCTCCCACAATTGCAATTATACTTATAGGAATACCAACCCAATATGCCTTTAAAAATTCACCCAATTGTAAGCATATTTTTGTATATATTGGGAGTTTATCACCCAAATTTAAGAACATATCTTTAAATGCAGGGAATACAAACATTAACATAACCATTAAAGCTGCAATTGCAAGACATATTACAAAAACAGGATATATTAAAGCACCAATAACACGATTTTTTATATCTTCTTGTTTTTTTAAAAGTTCAACAAGACGAGAAAGAGTTGTGTCCATTTCTCCTGAATCTTCACCGGCTTTTGTAAGACCTATGTATACATGTCCAAATATATTAGGATATTTTGATATTGTTTCAGAATATGTTGAACCTGCAAGTATTTGTGCTTTTATTGTGCCTGCTGCTTCTTTTAATTTTGGTGTATCTGCTTCATTTTCCAAAAAAACAAGTGATTCAACAACCGGAACACCCGATTGCATTAAAAGTTTAAATGTTGAAGTGAAATTTATTTTTTCATTTGTTGATAAAGGGCGTATTTTAGGCACTTGGTCTTTATTTGCTTCGTCTTTTTTTGCATTGCCTTGAGATTCTTCATAAACATTTATAGGAACAAAACCTAACTTTTTCACTTCCTGACGTGCTTCACGTGCATTTGAAGCTTTTATTTTTCCTTTAACAATTTTTTTTTCGTTATTTTCTTCTTTAACTGCTTTATAATAAAATATTGGCATTTATATAAATCCTTAGTCGTTTACAGGTCCCAACACACGCAAGAACTCACTTATTGTTGTTTCTCCTTCTATAATATGTTTATAGCAGGACTGATGCAAAGTTATCATGCCTGCTTTTATAGCTGCATCTTCAATATCAAGTTCAATTGCATTACGGGCTATCATTTTACGTATATCTTTTGTTATTCTTAATATTTCATAAACGCCCAAACGTCCTTTGTAACCTTGATTATCACATTCTTCACAACCTTTGGCTATATATATTGTTGAATTCATAAATTCTTCATATTTACTGCTATCTGAAACTACAAGTTTTGCATCTTCTAAAGTTGGTCTATATTTTTCCTTACATTTAGGACATAAACGACGCACAAGACGCTGAGCTATTACACCTGTTAAAGTTGAAGCCACAAGATAATCCTTTGCTCCCATTTCAATTAAACGTGTTATTGTTGCTGCTGCACTATTTGTGTGAATTGAACTTAGAACAAGGTGACCTGTTAATGCTGCTGAAATTGCAACTTCAAGTGTCTCCATATCACGAATCTCACCAACCAATATTATATCAGGGTCTTGACGTAATATAGCACGCATACTTGAAGCAAATGTTATATCTGCTTTTTTATTTATTTGACTTTGATTTAAACGTTCAATTTTTATTTCAACAGGATCTTCAATTGTTGTAATATTCACCTCTTCTTTATTCAAGTTTTTCAATATAGAATATAACGTTGTTGTCTTACCGCTTCCGGTTGGACCGGATGCAAGTATTATACCATTTGGAGAGGCAATTATCTTGTATATTGTATCCAAATCTTCTCTACTTCCACCAATCAAGGATATTTGCTTATCATCAGATGATATCGATGCTGCAGGTGCAAGAACACGAATTACCATTTTCTCTTTACCTGCAACAGGTAAAGTATTTAAACGAAAATCATAAGATACATTTTTATACTTTAAAGAAAATGTTCCATCCTGTGGTCTTCTATGTTCTGCTATATCCATTTTTGCAAGAACTTTATAACGTGTTATTATTGCCGATTCAACACGTGGAGGTAAATGCAAAACTTCTTTTAAAATACCTGCTATACGAAACCTTACCGCATAGCCTTCAAATCTTGGTTCAATATGAATATCACTTGCACCCATATCAATAGCATCACATATAATTTTTGTATTAAACTTTGCAACACTTCCGGTTGAATCCTTTATTTCACGTTCAATTAATTCTGAAAATGACTCACCGCCTTCAAATGATGCCTCCTCTTCCATTGATTTTATTATGTCAAGTGTTTCTTTGTTACTTTTATTAAAATAAGTATCAAGTAAATTTTCAAATTCTTGACTTGTCATTAAACGTACTGTTATTTTTAAACCTGTCAAATATACAACTTCGTTTAATGCACGTTTATCATTCGGGTTTAGCATTCCTAAAATTAAATTTTTATCTTCAAGATGAATCGGAATAACTTTATGTAAACGTATAAAACCCTCAGGCAATAGATTTAAAACATCTTTTGAAATCTTTAAATTTTCTGTGTTTATAAATGATTTACCTGTTTGAAAAGTTAATATCTCTCTTAAATCATCAATTGTAACATAATTTTTTTGAACTAAAACAGAGCCAAGAGGTATTTTTAATTGTTTTGATATAACAAGACACTCATTTAACTGATCTTTTGTTATTAATTCTGCTTCAATTAACATTTCTCCTAACATTTTTTTAGGACTATTTAAACCATCTTGTTTAAGCTTATTTATAAATTTACGTGCCTTATCACTAACATTTAACCCTTTTTTTGCCCATGATGTAAGTTGACCTAATATATTTGTTGATAACGATATAAATTTGTACTTTTCATTTTCTCCTATTACACTTTTTACAAATTGTTCACCTTCATTTGTAAATTTTTTTTCATCAGTGGCTATATAGTAATAATTATTTTTTACTCGCATAGGCAAAAAATGATACTTAACAAAATCCAGGTACTCAAACCTTGATAAAAGTTCCTGGTCTATATTACTTTTTAATTTTTCAATCAAATCAATTGTTGTTGTCATTTTTTATTACTTTTTGCTTATTAACTCTTACAAATCTTCAGTTTCAATTATTTCCTCATCAGTATCTTTTATTATATGTGGTGTAATTGTAATAACAAGTTCGGATTTTTCTGTTTCTTTTTGTGAATTGCGGAAGAAAAAGCCTAAAACCGGAATATCACCTAATAAGGGAGTTTTACTTACATTTTGTGTTTCACTTTCCTGTATCAAACCACCAAGTACAAGCGTTTCACCATCTTTTATTCTTACACCTTTCAAATCTAAGTTACGACGTTGAAGTAAAGTTGCTGCAAGCTCTTGTTCTCCATACTGATTTTGCTGGAACACAGATTCTTTTATTGTCGCATACATAGGTTTTATATTTAATGAAACATAACCATCCGGACTTATAAATGGCACCATAGCTATTTTCATACCATTATCATTGCCTATTTCATATTCCTTTTGTGTACCGCCATACATACCAACACTACCTGTTTGTAATATTTCTGACGTAACTTTTTTTACATAATCAGATGACAAGTCTATTGTTGAGTTTTGACCGTTTGTTATAAGAATCTTTGGTGTTGCAAGCACACGACCTTTGTTGTTTTCTATTAAATAATTTAAACTTTGAGATATTATAGGCGATGTTCCCCATTTATACATCGTTCCAACTAAACCAGGTATACCGCCATTGTTAAGTTTGCCAGGTGTACCACCCCAGAATATTGGAGTATTTGTACCTGTAGCCAAACCATTGCCGCCTATACTTCCTGAAAACCACCTACTATATACATTCCAGGTGTTATTAAATTCTTTTGAACCGGCATCTGTCAACTCAATTATTGACACTTCTACAAATGCCTGTGCTTGTTTTTTATCATTTTTCTTTATAAAATCACTAACCATGTCAATTTGAGCCTGCGAACCACCTATCATATTTATTGTTCCTACTTGCGGCAAATACATAATCGTTAATGACGTATCGCTAAATGATTTTAACTCTTTAGAATCAGTATCTCCTGACACCTGACAGGCAACTACACCACCACCTACAACAACACCGGTTGTGGTTAAAAACTGACCTGTTTGTTGACCCATTTGAGCACCTTGCGTTTGTTGAGTCACTTGAGCCTGTTGAGTTTTATATTCAACTGTGTTTTGAGGACTATCAGCATCAGTTATTTGTTGAAAACCGCTAAATGTATTTGAATCACCACCACTTTTCTTTGTTAAATCTAAAAATAATGATTCGCATATCAATTTACCCATCTCTTTAGGAGTTGTATGATTAACCTTAAATGTTGTCGTCTTTGGTTTTTTATCTAATACACGCACAACATTCAAGGCCATCTTATAGTCATTTTCAGTACCAAATATTAATACCTCATTTTGACTAGGATTGCTTACTGCCGTTTCAGAATTAGAAAGACCAGGTTTATTTAATCCAAATATATTCTTATTCAAAAAATCAGCAACTTTTACAGAATTTGCATACTTTACAGGTATTATATGTATATTTTGCTTTGAAACCTTTAAAGTTTTTGCTGCTTCATTTTTCATTACAAGCAATGTACCATTTTCAACAACATACGATAATTCAGCCATTTGAGATATCATTTCCATTGCTTTATTTAATGTCACACCCACTAAATCAAGAGTTATTTGACCATCAACTGAATTATGAAAAACTATATTCAAACCGGCTTTATCCGCAAACATCCTAAGCACTTGTTTTACATCAGAATCACGCAAACTCACTGTTATAAGTTGATTACCATTGCGTAAATCTATTGAGCCGTTTAAATCTATTGATTCACCTGATGAATAATAGTCATCATCATACGTTGTATCCAAACCACCCTGTATTTGATTACTTTCAAACAAATAATCATCCGCCGCCATACAAACCTTGACATCACAAATGGTATATGATGCTATTATTGCGAAAAATGCTAATATTTTTATTATTTTGTTTGCCGCATACATTTCTTATTTCTCCTGGTCATTATTCATTCATATTTATTATTTTTTCTTCTTTTGTACTATCAGTATAACGTCCGCCAAATTGCTTTCCTAAATTCGAATTTTTATTATAATTTATTCCCTCATCTGTCACCGATTGACCAACACTTACACGGTAAACATTGTTACCTTGCTTTAATATAACTTTATCAGGAGTTATACTCATTATATAAAATCCACCAAGACGATCACCACGTGATACAAGCTGATCTTGTCCATCATAATTTAAAATAGCTTGAGGATTATCATTATCATATAAAATACCTGAAACTTTTGTTTCCATCATTGTTGAAACTTCCGTAACTCCTTCATTTATCTCACTTCCTGATGGAGGACTTATTATTTCATATGCCCCAAGTGCATTTTCATTTTCACTTGATGATGCAACTGCATCTACATCTATTGTGGGCAAAAATGGATTTGCACATATCTTCACATTGGCTGAAGCACTGTTTTGATTATCTTCATCAAATACAACCATTTTAGCTCGTTTATTTTCTTTTTTATCATTTTGTTTAACAGTTTGATTTTGTTCTTCAACTTTATTGTTAACATTTGTAAAGTTTGCTATTTCTTCACTATCATTAATAGCTTCTTCTTTTTGATTATAAATCCCGCTTATTTTTTCTTTAACTTGAGGCATATTTATCACAGCATAAAATATCCCTACTGAAATAAGAGCAAGCAATAATAAGGGAATAATACCACCTTTTTTCTTTTTTTCTTTTTTTATGTTAGTTTCATCATCATATATTATGGGACTACCGGGCATTTTATTATTATAGTTTTCATTTTCATTTTCATTATATTCATAAGTTTCATTTTGTTCATCGTCATTAAAGTTATCGTTATTTACATTTTGATATTGCTGATTTTCAGCTTGAAAATCAATGGGCATTTCATTTATAGTTTCATTTTGTATATCTTGATTAAAGTTATTATTATTTATATTTTGATACTGCTGACTTTCAGCTTGAAAATCAATGGGCATTTCATTTATAGTTTCATTTTGTATATCTTGATTAAAGTTATTATTATTTATATTTTGATACTGCTGACTTTCAGCTTGAAAATCAACAGGCATTTCATTTTCAATATCTTCATGTGGTATAGCTTCGTATTCTTTTGTCCCTATTTCACTTGGGATATAATCATTTTCAGGTGACAATATATTTTCTTCTTCTTTAAAGTCTAAAGACTCACTATATAAATCATTAGTATTAATTTCACTATTAATATCATTAAATCCATCACTATCAAAAACAGAAGAATCATATGAAGACTCATCATTATATGCAAAATCATTATCATTTTCATCTTCTTTGACATTTAAATCCAGAAGATCATCATGACCTATTGAAAAATCATCATCGTGATCATCGATTTTTATTTCTTCATCACTTATTTCAATAGCTAAATCTTTTAGTTCATTTAACGAACTTTCATCATTATGACCATTATTATTACCTATATTCCCGTATATACCATCATCCAGCGGAGCCAATATTCTTTACCTTCTCACTTAAACTTAACTTATCCATACTTTTATATTATACAATATTATATTATATTAGCAAATCATTTATTTTTCACAATTGCTTTTTTTATTTTTATATTATAAACTTTTTTTATGTGTAATAAAATAAATATTATTTCACCTGTTAAATCTCCGGATGATATTAAGTTACTTTTTGATAATACTTCCTGTCGCAATTTTTATGTTTATTATGACAGATTTTTTGATAATGGTTTCATCTATATACATGATTTTATTAAAATAGCACATAAATTTAATTCTTGCATTTATGTCAATTTTAAGCATGATATTTCTGAAAACGGTCAAGATGATGTCAAAAAATTTCTTGAATTTCTTGTAACAACAAATATTGACGGCATTTTTATCAATAGTTATACTCTTTTACAACTTGTTAAAGAATTTAAACATATTAAAAATATTAAAATACCTTTTAAAATTATTATTGATTCTTATTTTGATATTCATAATCTTTATGGTATTGAATTTCTAAAATCTTTTCATAATATTGATGAAGTTATCATTACAGAAGAAATTTATTTAAAAAATATTCAAAAAATTAAACAATGTACAAATATCAACCTTTCTGTCGACTCTGATAACCTTCCTTATTTTGCATCTGAAATTAAACATCTAAATGCCATTTCCAATGTTGTTATTAAAGGAAAATTTAAATCAAGTCTTGAAATTTTGGAAGCTAATATTTTAATTCAAAATATTTTAAATAAACCTTCTTCCTATAAAAATTACAAATTGCCATTTAAACATGTGCGAAAAAGTTATTATAAAACCAATCATTTTTCAGGTGAAATTATTTCTATAAACGGAAATGACTTTAACTTTAGTTCACATATTCAAAAACACATGTGGAAATTTAAATCTTCAAGATTGAAAAAAAATGTTGATTATTCAAAACTAAACATTCCCAAAATAAATTTAAGACTCTCAAGCCTTGCACAAGTTAAAAATTTAGAATCGTTTATTAAAAAATTAAATTTCAACCCAGTTTATTCAATTGAATATGGAGAAATTATAAATACTTATGATTTAAGCCAAAAAAGTTTTAATGAAATTATGCATATTGTTAAGCTTTTTTGCCTTAAATATAATATTAATCTAAATGTAAGCACTCCAAGAATTCTTATTGAACGCGATTTTGAACGTGTCTTTGATTATGTTAAATCAATTTTAATTTCACATCCAAAACCCGGAACTTGCATCATCAATAATATTGGATATTTCTGGGCTTTTATTAACGATACCGATTTAAAATCCTTTCCTATTGAAATAGGTGATGGCATTAATATCATCAATAGTTCTTCAGCAGCTTGTCTTTCACAATTAACTAAAAATATTAATTGTATTGACTTTTCTCAAATTAACGATCTTGAAATATTAAAAAATTACATTGCAAAACTTGACAAATCAATAATACGTAAAAAATATAAAATAGGCGGAAATGTTAAAATACCATCACTTGGTCTTTGCCCCTTAAACAATGACTCTGCAATTATATCAAGGCTTTCCTGTCAGGCACCGTGTCACAATGGGAATTATGCCATTTTTGACCCGTCTTTAAACAAAGTCTTTCCTTTTACAACTGATGGCTTTTGTAGAATGCATATGTATAAAGATGAAATTCTTGAAAATTATAATGACGTTGATAAACTTTTAAATATTGGCATTAACGAATTTGTGTTTGATTTAGATACTTTTAACGGAAATTATGTGTCAATATTCCTTACTAAATTTTTAAATTTTTTATATACCAAGCAAAACACGGTTCAAATTCCCCAACATTGTTGCACCTGTGAAAGAACTTGCCGCACTTGATATTTGACTTGTTGTATCTTGAAAATATAAATCAAGTGAATTATACAAATTTTGATAATATGCTTTTTTTTCTTCACTTGTATTGCTACTATTTATTCTTTCCATTAAAGCATCTTCAATATTAGTTCTATCAACACTCATATCTTCATCTTGTGATAATCCAAGTTCGGTTAGCATAAAATAATATTGAGGATAGCTTTGAACGCCCTGACTTTTTACATTTTCTTCTTCAGCACTTTGAATTTTACCGTTTTCACCTGATATATATTTTTCAAGTGTGGCCTTATCAACATTTTTATCGCCCGTTAAGGTTAAACCATAAGATTGCATCATTTTTTTTATGTATTCATATTCGCTGTCATAACTTGTGCTATATGAACTTATTGAAGATGAACTTATTGCATCAACCATATCTCTACCTCTGACTTTTTATATATCACTTATATATTACGGATCATTTTTGTAAAAACTTTAATTTTTTTTCAAATTGTTACAAAACTTAATAATATATTTATTCTTAACTATTTACAATATTATTCCAGGAAATATATATTGTCATTAAAGCTGCCGCTAAGAATATTATAATTTTATACAAATGATATATTAAGAAATTATAGTCAATATCAAAATTAGGAATATTTTGTATTATTACACCAGAAACATTTTCTAATTTATTTGCCTTTCTAAAATTTTCAATAATACTTTTTTGTAATTATCATTCAAAATTATATTTGTTAACTTTTGTAAAAAAAAGAATAAATTTCATAATATTTTAGCAAATTTTTTTATTAGCATTTTTAAATTCTTATGGATAATATTTTATGCAACAAATAAATTTAAGTAATTCTCACACAAACAAATATTCTTTTAAACAAAAAGAAACTCAAGCCAATCAAAGAAAGGAAAATATAAAAAATTTAATTATTCCTCCTTTGTTATCTTTGGGGTTTGGTCTTTCCAATGAATTTTTTATTAATGTTTTATCTCAATTTTATAATGAATCTATTTTAAAAAAAATGGGAAAAATAAACAATTCACTTACAAATTCTCAAATACAAAAATTTGAAAAGGATTTTAACGACGTTTTTACAAAATTGAAACTTAAAGATTATGGTGTTTCCATTTTTAGATTTAATAACTTAGAAAGTGATGCTAAAAGATTAAAGGAATATATTGCAAAAAATATAAATTCCAAAAACCAATCCATCATTAATCGTTGTTATTATACCATTATGTATCAAATGACTAAAGGAAATTCTTGTTATGCTTTTTTTGATAAGACTATTTATACTTCAAAAAATAGCCGCCTTTCTTTATTTCACGAGATGGGGCATGCTTTAAATGATAATAAATCTTACATTCCTAAATTTTTGCAAAAATATAGGAACTTATACAATTACATCGCATCACCATGTGCCATTTTTGCAATAGCTCTTTCTTCACCACAAAATGTTAAAAATAATAAACAAAATAACCATAATAATGAAAACAATAATTCAAATATATTATCTAAACTAAAAAATTCTTTTGTAAAGTTTTCGCCTCTTATTTTATTTTTATCTTTTATGCCGGAAGTGCTTGAAGAAGGAATTGCAAGTTTAAAAGGACAAAAATTTGCAAAAAATGTTCTTGATAAAGACATTTTTAAAAAGGTCAAACGTTCAAATCTTTTAGGTTTTTCAACTTATCTTCTTCGTGCCATTATATTTTCTCTTTCACTTTGGATTACTTTAAAATTGAAAAATATGTTACAGGATAAATTACTTAATAAAACTTAACATATTTAATTAAATTAATTTTTCAAAAAATTTATATATTTTACATTTTTTTTATTGAAAACAGATTTTTAAAATCCTTACCATAGAAGCACTTTGCACATTATAAGCCTGCTTGTGCTACATCATTTAATTTAAGTATTTATACTTACGTTATTTATCCGTTATCAAAATTATTAAGTATAAAAACGGACTTTAAAAAATGTAGTAAGTATGTATACTTTAAATATAGCTTAAATTAAGCTTAAATTTTTCAAAGGTAGATATAAGCCCTTTCGATGGCATGTTCGTTTCTTTGAAATTATGTGAGAGAGAATTATTATTATTTTTTTATTATTTTTATTTTTTAAAAAAATATATATTCATTTTAATGTTTTATTTATATTTTTAAGGAGATTTGAGTTGGGATATATACAATGTTGTGGTGCTTTACGCAAAACTCGCACCTATGAAATTGAAGATGATTCTCATAAATTCAAAACTTGTATCTTGGATGTTCTTCAATGTTGCCCTGTGTGTCAAAATTATATCGTTCAACTTACAAGAGTTGATTATATGAATAATATTTGTTCTATTAGAAAAAGAAACACTAAAGCTGTTAAATTTTTTATTAAATTAAAACCTTTTATTATTCATGAATTTGACAATTATAAAGTTCAATCCGGAAGTAAGTTTTTTCTATATTATAATGAATTTGGAACTAAAAAAAGATGCTATAGTTCCTTACGTTCTTTAAAAATAGGCAAACTTGACAATTTTGAAAAAATTATTGTTAATTCTAAAATTGATAAAATACCAAATTTTTCTTATGATAAATAGGTTTTTGCAAAATTTATGAAAAATGGTATTAAATCTAATAGAAAATATGCTAAGAATAGTAAAAACAATATAACTGCCATAAATTTTTGCACATCACTAAATAAAAATAAGAAAGCATTACGTTTTTTTAAGCTTTGTTTTAGGACTTCATGTTCCATCTTGTTTGGAGCTTCTGGAAGTTTATCTTCAATTTTTTCAAGAACTTCTGAGTATTTTATTTTTATAAGATATGAGTAAGTGTCCTGATTTAAATACCATAGTATTGCAATCCCCATTCCCGCAAAGGATAAAAACATTGTAAATATTATTGCTATATCAGGAAAAAATTGTTTAAATAGAACTAAAATTACACATAAACCTGTAATCACAAGAAAATAATGACGGTTTGTTTGAAATGAACGGTCTATAAATTTATCTTTTGATTCTGTATATATTCGATATTCTTCAAGAATTATTTTTGCTTCATTATCCATTTAACTTACACTCCTATTATATAATTTGTCCATTTATTTATATATAATTATATTTTTCTTTTATTGTCAAGTTTTTATTTAATTTATATATAAATTTTGATGGAAAATATATATCTCTTTTAGGGTGATTTTTGGGATATAATACCGCAAATTTAATTCTACTATTTATAGTTAAGGATTATATTATTATGAAACTTTCAAAAAGGGAAATTGAAATTTTATCATATTTACCCTATGGTCTTACCGATAAAGAAATTGCATCAAAATTGGGTATTTCAAATCGTACAGTCCAGACTCATGTTAACCGTATTTTTATAAAACTAGGCGTTCGCAATCGTGTGAGTGCTGCTTGTTTTTTTGTGAGTAATTTTAATGATAAAAATAATAAATAACTATTTTTTACTATAATTTTTTATTGTATTTGTTTTGAGGTTTTTTATGAAAAAAAAAGTTTCAAATGTTCAAAAAAAGTTTATTAAGGCATATGTAAATTCTTTAAACCCTGTGCAATCAGCTATCGAAGCAGGATATTCACCAAAAAATGCTGCTTCTTGTGCACAAATGCTCCTTGATAATCAATATATTATTGATGAAATTAATTGCGTTTTATATTCACAAACTAAAACTTTAAATATTTCAAAAGCTTATATTGTTAAAAAACTTGTGGATATTATTGAAAATTCTCTTGATTGTTATGATGTTGAACTTGTAAATGAAAATAAATCATTTATACAACATAATGATAATGCTTTTGATGATGGCAATTCGAACAAATCTTTACATAATAAATCCAAATATTTGAAAAAGCAAAAAGATGTTGCCGTTGCTTTAAAAGCACTTGAAAATTTATGCAAACAACTTGATTTATCTTCAAACAATTCAAAATTTGAGGAAAAAGATGATATTGATTGTGATTGTTCTTTACCTCAAATTAATATTATAAATAATCTTGACGAAAATAAATTATAATGTTTTTATTCATTTCTCCTATATTTTTTATTCTATTTTTATGACTTTTCTTTTTTTATCGTTTGGACTTTTAATTATTTGCCGCAATATTATAAATTGCGGCAGCTTTTTTTAGTTATTTTGTTTATTTGAAAAAATGAGGTATTTTTATGAATTATTTAGAACTTGTTAATAAAATTTTAATTGAGATGAATTATCGTAGTGTTATTAATTTTGATGAACTTGTAAAACAAGATCATTTAAAAATTAAGCAGATTTTATCACGTGTTAATACTGAAATTTGCACATCTTATGATTGGGATTTTCTTTTAAGACACACAACTTTGGATATTAATGCAGGGGTTTCTAAGATTGTCAATCCAATTTTTGGCAGGATTGATTCCTTCGCTATTGATGGTGTGTTTTTTAGATATCAGCCTAATTATAAAAAACTTTTATATAATGAATCAAATTCAAATGTGTTTTCTATTTTTGATAATTATATTTTAATTCCCAAATTTGATGAAGATAAAGTGGCCAATGTAACTTATTATACAAACAATTCCGTTATTGATTCAAATGGGGATGAACAAAGTGTTTTTGAAAATGAAACCGATGTTAGTCTTCTACCTTTGCCTTATGCTGAAATGGTTCTTGTTTATGGAACTTGTATGAAATTTAAAAGTAATCCTAACCATGTTAAGTTCAAATACTGGTTTTCTATGTTTAATGATGCTTTAGCAAATTTAAGATCCAAATCTGTTAAAACTTCATATGATTACCCTTTTATTACTATTTAATTTTTTAAATGTATCATTTTTTAGTTTATATTAGTTTATTAAAATGGAGTATTTTTTATGAATAATAAAGGTAACGTCGATGATATTATACGTTGCACTTCTTCATCTTTTGATGAAATGATGATGCAAAAATTTGCCGCTGAAGCTCAAAATGAACTTCAAGAACAAAAAAATAAAAAAAAGGATTGTGTTATTGAAAATTTTATGGAACTTTCTAAAGATTTAATTTTTTCTGTAAAAAGTGTTTATAAGCTATTTAATCGTATAACTAAAACCGAATCTTTAATAAATGGACTTCAATTTGAAAGTTATATTGCAAATAATCAATCATTAAAACAAAAGTTAATTGAGAAAAAAATTGATTGTTATGCTTCTGAAAATTATTTCATCAAATTTTATAAAGCTAGTCTTTAAATTTATTTTTTTATTCTATTAAGTTTATTTTTTCTTTCATAAAACTTTATATACCCACATACTTGTGCCTGTCTTAACAGACAGGCTTTTTTTGTTTAAAGTATTTTTTTCGACTTTTTGCGTTGTTGTTTAAGTGATGGGTTGCATCTATTGCTATTGCCATATAAACAATTGAACAATTCCTTGGGGTTGTACACCCGGTTTCGCCACGGCGGTATTTTATTAATGCAGGGGGGGGCGAAGCCGCCCCCCTCTACAACCCTATGCAAAAAAATTTTTAATTAATTGGATTTAAAAGGAAATACAATAAAAGTCACCTGTCATCCTGAAAAAACTAAAAATCAAGCCGTGCAACGACGTAGATTTTGTTTTGTTCAGGATCTTGTCAATGTGTGATGAACACATCCAACGTTTTTAAGATGCTGAAACAAGTTCAGCATGACAACTAGGCGTGGAATGAAAAGGAATAAAGCAAAAACACACACCCAGTTTCGCCGCAAGTAATGTGCTTAAAACCCGGCCACTCAATTTTGTTAGAAAAAATTAAAGGAGATTTTATGAATCAAATATCAGATATAAATGGCGATAAGATTTTAATTAAAGGTTATGTAAGAGCCGACGGCACGGAAGTGTCTTCACATTGGCGTCGTTTGCCGGGCAAAGCTTTATTAACTATATTTAATAGAGATAAAAGTCAAGATTCAAACGATTTTGCCGGTAATGCAAATTCTAACCCGTATTTTCAAATGGATGATAAAGGCTTTTTAGAAAAGCTAAGAGAAACTATTGAAAATATGCCCGAAAGTGAAGCTCGTAATAATCTTTTAAACACTATTAATAAACTTGAAGGTTTTGGAATAATGCAAGATGGTCAAATCAATAATGGTGCAGCAAGGTTAGAAGAACTTAAACAAAAAGTTACTGAAATAATCAATTATTTACCTGAAGGTAAAATAAAAAATGCACTATCTGTTACCAATGCTGTTGCACAAGATCTTTTAAATTGGGATGGTATATGGAAACAATTGCCAGAAAATCCGGATGAAAAGGCAAAGGAAACTTTAAAAAGAGAAATGGAATTTGTTGTAAAAAATGTTGGTCAGATGATTAATAAAGATTTTCTTGAGGTTGATTGGGGTCATCTGGTTCAGACACTTGGTATTGGAGAAGCATTAAATACTGTGAATCCGATTTTAAATCAAGTTGCAACAATTGCTGCTGATGTAACACCAAAAGTAATAAATATAGTCAAGGCTGCAAAAGGTAAGGATAAGGATTTGCTTAAAATAATGAAAAATGCACTCGGGCTTTTGCCAGCTGTTGGTTCGGTGTTTGGACAAATAGGCTCAAAAGTTGGTGAGAAAATATTGGAAAATCCAAAACTTGCTGAGCTTTATAGTGATTTAAAAGGTATTGACACTGTTTCCAAGCGTTTTGACGCATATATTAAAAACGATATGCCCGAAGGTTCTATTAAAGAACTTAATCGCCTTGTTGACTTAAGTGATGGGCTTCAAAACAAAGCCTATCAACTTGAAGGTTCGGTTGAGGATTCAAATGAGTTAAAAAGTTTTCGTCAAAAACTGTTCCAATTGACTCAAATGACAGGAGCGGCTGCACCTTTGACATTAAACGGCGGGGTGGATAATTATGAACAAATGCTACTAGATTTAGTAAAATTAGATAACTTGCCATCACCTGAAGTTAAGTATAATGAGCTAAGAGATATTAACAATTATGATGAACTTATGCAGCAACAAGACCTGATACTTCTTAAAAATCTATACCCCGATATCATGAGTCAGGTTGATGTTAGTCAATTGCCAACGACTATTAATAATTACAATCCATTGGATTTTGTGAATGATTTTAAGGATGAAGCAATAAAAAATGCTATCAAAAACTTTAATTATAATTTGCATAAATTTAATTATGATAAAAATAAGAATCGTCCTGAAGCACGACTTTTGATGGATTTATCCATCGATAAATTCAAAACAGCAAAAGACAATAGTCAATTTATTGTTCTTCAACCCGAAAACAATGCAAAAATTATGCAGCAATACAATTTGAATACACCGGGGCTTGCGATAGATCCAAAATGGCATGGGATTGCATTTGCAAATGATAGTGATATGAGTAGAAAATTATCAACATCGCCACAATTGCAAAAACAAGTTAGGTCTAGTTTTAATTCTAATCGAAATGTATTTAAAACCGATAAAATAGGAATAGAATTGAATCAGGACAAGAACTTGCATTTTTCAATCGGGCATGGAACAATATTGAACCCCTATATAGATAATCAGGGTTATTTTAATGGCGTTCTTTATGATATCTATGATTTTAATTGGACTTGGAATTTGAAGAACTTAGACTTATTTAGAGTAAATAATAGTGCTTATTTTCTTCAATTAGTAAATGGTTTAGATAAATATTATATCTTTGTACCTATCAGATTTAAATTATAATTATGAGTAACAAGATGAAGTTTAATAACTTCATCTTGTTTTATATTAATTATTATGATATTATTAACAAAATGAAAAGAATTAGTAAAAATGTTCTGGACATAATTTTAGTAATTTTTATTAATATATTTATTGCTGATTTAAATTTTGCACTTTTATTATTTTTATTTTTGATGTTTATATATGATATATTTTTAACTTCAAATTTTGGTATAAATGTTAATGAAACTACAAAATATTATTTTCCTTTATATATGTTGGGATACGTTGGATTTATAATCAAATATTTTAGTTTACCTCTATTATATAATTTTATTGAAAAAAAAAGTACTAACTATATAATAAAGAAGCTGATTTATAAGTTAAAATATACTTTTTTTTCAAAATTATTTATATTGTTTATATCTATATGTCCATATATAATATTCAATTATTATAGTAGAAATTCGTTAAAAAAAGAAATGTGGTCTAACTTTTTCTTTTTCTGCATAGTTTTTGGTCTCTTCGGCAGTTATTTATTTCTGTTTCTTTGGTGGGAGGTTGAGAAATGGTGGAAGAATGATTGTGACAAATGGTATGGTTCTAAAAGAATTAAAAATACAAAAATATATATAAAAATAAATAAAATTTTTAATAAAATTATATCTTCAATTTGCAAATTTCTAGAAAAAATTAAAAAAGTGCTAGATAAAAAGGTATTTTGAGTTTTCGTCAAAAACTGTTCCAACCGACTCAAATGACAACAGCGGCTGCACCTTTGACATTAAACGGCGGAGTGGATAATTATGAACAAATGCTATTAGATTTAGTAAAATTAGATAACTTGCCACCACCTGAAGTTAAGTATAATGAGCTAAGAGATATTAACAATTATGATGAACTTATGCAGCAACAAGACATGATACTTCTTAAAAATCTATACCCTGATATCATGAGTCAAGTTGATGTTAGTCAATTGCCAACGACTATTAATAATTACAATCCATTGGATGTTGTAAATGATTTTAAGGATGATATTAATAAAAACATAAACAATTACCTAAAAGATTATAAAAATACAAATTTAAACGAAAAATTGCAAGGTATTGTTTACGAAAATATTCTTCATCCTTTCTTGCCAATGGCAGCTAATAGTACAAGAAATGGTATGCATAATTTGAATGAAGCTAAAATAGATACTAATGCTAAAATTTATGAAAATTTAAATGATGTTGAAGATAAAAAAGTAGTTGATTTTTTGCAAAATACTGTTAAAGTTCCTAAAAATGTTAAAGGAATAAATTACAATGCAAAATCATATGTTTCCCAAAACCTTGGAAATTCACCTGAAATTAGCAAATTTATAATTGACAACTTTGAAGCATTGGAAAATAATAAAATAACTCAGGCTCCTGTTGAGTGGCGGTATAATTCATCTGACAAAAGCAATAGTTTAGACAGATTTTTTGCATTTCAACATGCTACAATAATGAATCCAAAAATCGATTCTAATGGTGTATTTACTGCTAAAATCATTGATTACACTGATTTTGAATATCGAAATGGAAAATCTGTAACTAATATTCCAAATAATTGGGGTTATAATATGCAACAAAAAGGAAATTATAAAAATTATTTTAATGTAATTGAAATTGAAAGGAAATTAAGATGAATCTGTTTAATAATCAAGATATTCGTAATTTATTGTTAATAATATTTACTTATATGGTGATTGCTAATTTGCCAATAATTCTTATGATAATTCTTACAATAATTTATCTAATCGAAATAGGTAATGGACCACATACATCAGGATTTATGCTTGTTATCGGAATTCCATATATGATATCTTTTATAGTAAAACCAGTCATTTTGCCAGTATTAAGTATTTTTATTTGTAGAAATATTCAAAATGTTTATATTAAAAAGTTTTGTACAACATTTAAAATGTCGTTTACTATATTTATTATTTTTTCTTTTATAGATATAATATTATTTCTAATATTAAATTATTTTGATTTTTTTCTAGCAGATATTCTTTTGTATACAAGCTTACTATCAATTACAAGTTCCTATTTGCCTTTTTATATTGTTTCATTATTTTGTGCATTAAAATATAAATTTTTTAATAACAAAATAAATAGACAAAACCGATAAAATAGGAATAGAATTGAATCAGGACAAGAACTTGCATTTTTCAATCGGTCATGGAACAATATTGAACCCCTATATAGATAAGCAAGGCTATTTTAACGGTGTTTTGTATGATATTTATGATTTTGAGCTTTTACCATATTATTATAAAAATGATTATTATAATTATAGATTAACATTAGCTAATAATGGAGCTTATGCTCTTCAAAATAGGAAAATGATAGATAAGTACTATTTATTAGTCCCAATAAAATTTAAATTATAATAAAAACAAGTCAAGCCGAATATTTATACAATTTGGCTTGACTTTTTATTAAACTTCAAATATTATTAATGAATGATATTTATAAAAGACACATTAAGTTTTATATTCCAAGTTTTGCTTATCATATTTGTTAACTTATTTGTTGCGGATATAACTATATCATATATATATGTTTCATTTATTGCTATTTTAACTAGATATGATACAGTTAGTATATTAGGTCTAGATGTAAAATGTGTAGATATTTACATTATTTTACTTATGGTTATAACTATTTTAAAATACATCTCTTTACCAATTTTATACAATATTTTATATAAAATTAGCAAAAATAAAATAATTTTAGGTTTTATACAACTTTTAAAAACAAATTTATTGTTCAAAATATTTATTTTATTTTTAGCATTAGCACCAGGATTTTTATTAATTCTAATATATAATCCTGAGATAGATCTTGTTTTATACTTATATATATATATATATATATGGGTCTCTTTGGCAGTTATTTATTTCTGTTTCTTTGGTGGGAGGTTGAGAAATGGTGGAAGAATGATTGTGACAAATGGTATGGTTCTAAAAGAATTAAAAATACAAAAATATATATAAAAATAAATAAAATTTTTAATAAAATTATATCTTCAATTTGCAAATTTCTAGAAAAAATTAAAAAAGTGCTAGATAAAAAGGTATTTTGAGTTTTCGTCAAAAACTGTTCCAACCGACTCAAATGACAACAGCGGCTGCACCTTTGACATTAAACGGCGGGGTGGATAATTATGAACAAATGCTATTAGATTTAGTAAAATTAGATAACTTGCCACCACCTGAATTTAAGTATAATGAGCCAGAAGATATTTTTTATAGAGAACATCCTAATTTAGCTAAATGGACAGTTAATGCAGGGATGTTTATTGAAAATTTAAAGTCTCCTGAAAATATTGAAGATGCAAAATCAATGTGGCAGATTGCTTCTTCAAAATTTGATAACAAAGTTATAAATAATTATATGTCTCAAAATGGTTCTGTTATTAATAGTATTAATGAAATAAAAGTACCGGAACTTAAACAAGTTGTTCAAAATAAAGTTTTTGAACAAATGGGCATGAAAGATTCAAAAGGGCTTATCTATCATAATGATAGTAATTTGTCTAAGGAAATAGCAAATTCTAAAGAATTTACAAAATTTATAGCTCATAATAAAGATTATTTGCAAAAAGGTGGAGTGATTAAAAAAGATTCACTTAAACTTGATTCAACAAATAATTTACATTTATCCTTAAATAATGTTGATATACTTGGGACGCATGTTGATAAAAATGGAGATTTAGTCTCGATATGTTTTGATACTTATGATTTTAATAAAAATGACCCAAAACAATTAGTTCGTATTGCATATGCGGCACAATATGGTAAAGTTATTGAAAATTTTTATAATCTAATAATTATCAAAATTCCTAAAAATCAATGGGAAAAATACAACTAGCTTTATGGCTGGTTGTATTTTTATATTAATATGTTAATATCAAGTCTATGAAAAAAATAAATCTCAAAAGATTTTTAATTAACTATTTTAGTATGATTTTAGTAAATTTTTTGTTTGCAGATAGTAATATTATAATACTATTAGTAGGAACTTTTTTTTCACTTGTGTTTCCTTTTGTTGCCAATTTACATAAATTTTTAGAGAAATGTCATCATGACTTTAATATTATATATGACGAGATTATTTTTACGCATGTTGGAAACTTTTTAATTATACTTATTATTTTAACATTATTACTAAAATTATTAGTTTTACCAATATTTTATAATATGTTAGAAACAAGAAGTAAAAATGTTAAAATTGTTAAATTTATTAAAAATTTAAAAACTAAATTTAGAATGAAACTTTTGATTTTATTTGTTTCAATAATTCCGTTTTTAATATTTAATATGTTAACTAAACCTAATGATATATTGTTTAGTTTTTTAGTTCTTTGTATAATATCCGGGCTTTTTGGCAGCTATCTTTTTCTGTTTTTCTGGTGGGAAGTTGAAAAATGGTGGAAGAATGATTGTGACAAATGGTATGGTTCTAAAAGAATTAAAAACACAAAAATATATTTAGAAATTAATAAAATATTTAATAAAATTCAAGATTTTAATTATCAAAATTTTCAAAAATGTCAAAAAATTGTTTTTGTTATTTTAACTCCAATTTGCAAATTTCTAGAAAAAATTAAAAAAGTGCTAGGTAAAAAGGTATTTTGAGTTTTCGTCAAAAACTCTTCCAACCAACTCAAATGACAGGAGCTGCCGCACCTTTGACATTAAACGGCGGAGTGGATAATTATGATGAACTTATGCAGCAACAAGACCTGATACTTCTTAAAAATCTATACCCTGATATCATGAGTCAAGTTGATGTTAGTCAATTGCCAACGACTATTAATAATTACAATCCATTGGATATTGTGAATGATTTGAAGAATGAAGCTTGGCAAAAATTTGCACAACTAAGTTCTTTTGGGTTAAAGGGTGCAAATAATTATTTAAATAGAAAACGCCCTGAAACACGACTTTTGATGGATTTATCCATCGATAAATTCAAAACAGCAAAAGACAATAGTCAATTTATTGTTCTTCAACCTGAAAACAATGCAAAAATTATGCAGCAATACAATTTGAACAGTCCAGGTTTGGCGATTGACCCAAAATGGCATGGTGTTGCATTTGCAAACGATAGTGATATGAGTAAAAAATTATCAACATCACCACAATTACAAAAACAAGTTAGGTCATCATTTGATTCTAATCAAAATGTATTTAAAACCGATAAAATAGGTATAGAGTTAAATCAGGATAAAAACTTGCATTATTCAATCGGGCATGGAACAATATTGAACCCCTATATAGATAATCAGGGTTATTTTAACGGCGTTTTATATGATATTTATGATTTTGATTTTTTGCCATATAATAAATCTGATTTGTTAAATTGGATTAATAATAACAAAACAGAATTAACAAATAATATTGCTTATTATTTGCAAAATAAAAATAAAATAGACAAATATTATGTACTAGTCCCAATAAAATTTAAATTGTAACAATAAATAAGTCAAGCCGAATATCTATACAATTTGGCTTGACTTTTTATAAAAATTTAAATATCATGAAGAAATGAGATTTATAAAAGACACATTAAGTTTTATATCCCAAGTTTTGCTAATTATTTTTGTTAATTTGTTTGTTGCTGATTTAACTTTTTCAATTTTAATAATGACGTTGTATTATTATGTCAATGACAACTGTGATATTTGTGGAATTTTAAGTGCAATGTTATTTATTTTAAAATTTATCTCTTTACCTATTTTATATAAAGTATTATATAAAAAAAGCAAAAATAAAATAATTTTAGGGTTTATACATTTATTGAAAACCAATATATTGTTCAAAATATTTATTTTATTTTTAACATTGATACCTGAAAATTTATTGTTTAATAAAAAGTTTAAACTTTTTGAAATTTTATTATATATATATGTTAGTCTCTTCGGCAGTTATCTTTTTCTTTTCCTCTGGTGGGAAGTTGAAAAATGGTGGAAGAATGATTGTGACAAATGGTATGGTTCTAAAAGAATTAAAAATACAAAAATATATTTAGAAATTAATAAAATATTTAATAAAATTATATCTTCAATTTGCAAATTTCTAGAAAAAATTAAAAAAGTGCTAGATAAAAAGGTATTTTGAGTTTTCGTCAAAAACTGTTCCAACCGACTCAAATGACAACAGCGGCTGCACCTTTGACATTAAACGGCGGAGTGGATAATTATGATGAACTTATGCAGCAACAAGACCTGATTCTTCTTAAAAATCTATACCCCGATATCATGAGTCAGGTTGATGTTAGCCAATTGCCAATGACTATTAATAATTACAATCCATTGGATGTTGTGAATGATTTTAAGGATGATATTAATAAAAACATAAACAATTATCTAAAAGATTATAAAAATACAAATTTAAACGAAAAATTGCAAGGTATTGTTTACGAAAATATTTTTCATCCTTTCTTGCCAATGGCAGCTAATAGTACAAGAAATGGTATGCATAATTTGAATGAAGCTAAAATAGATACTAATGCTAAAATTTATGAAAATTTAAATGATGTTGAAGATAAAAAAGTAGTTGATTTTTTGCAAAATACTGTTAAAGTTCCTAAAAATGTTAAAGGAATAAATTACAATGCAAAATCATATGTTTCCCAAAACCTTGGAAATTCACCTGAAATTAGCAAATTTATAATTGACAACTTTGAAGCATTGGAAAATAATAAAATAACTCAGGCTCCTGTTGAGTGGCGGTATAATTCATCTGACAAAAGCAATAGTTTAGACAGATTTTTTGCATTTCAACATGCTACAATAATGAATCCAAAAATCGATTCTAATGGTGTATTTACTGCTAAAATCATTGATTACACTGATTTTGAATATCGAAATGGAAAATCTGTAACTAATATTCCAAATAATTGGGGTTATAATATGCAACAAAAAGGAAATTATAAAAATTATTTTAATGTAATTGAAATTGAAAGGAAATTAAGATGAATCTATTTAATAATCAAGATATTCGTAATTTATTGTTAATAATATTTACTTATATGGCAATTGCTTCTATACCTTTATTATTAACTATCTGTTTAATATTAATTTATATGATTGAAGTAGATGGTGAATATCTTAATTCAGGACTTATTCTTGTATTATTTTTACCATGTATAATTGCTTATATTTTTAAGATACTAATTTTACCAATAACAAGTTTTATTATATATAAAAAAAGTTTCAATCCTTATGTAAAATATATGTTTCAAACTTTTAAAATACCATTTTTATTATTAATTAGTGTAGTAATTTTAGATACATCTGTTTGTTTTAGCATGTCTTGTTTAATTAATGCTGATGACTATAAATATATCAAATATTGCATTTATCTACCGCTTTTTTCCTTTTTAAGTTTTTATTTGCCTTTTTATATTGTTTCATTTTTTTGTGCATTAAAATATAAATTTTTTAATAATAAAATAAATAGACAAAACCGATAAAATAGGTATAGAATTGAATCAGGACAAGAACTTGCATTTTTCAATTGGTCATGGAACGATATTAAACCCGTATGTAGACAATCAAGGCTATTTTAATGGTGTTTTATATGATATTTATGATTTTGATTTAATAGATTTTGATTTTTCTGATTGGGAAAATATTAAAAATAGTAAAACTACCGCAATAAATAATATAGCGTATGGCTTGCAAAAAGCAAACCATATAGATAAATACTATGTATTAGTCCCGATAAAATTTAAGTTATAATAAACAAGTCAAGCCGAATATTTATATAATTTGGCTTGACTTTTTATGAAAATTTAAATATTATGATGAAATGAGATTTATAAAAGACACATTAAGTTTTATATTCCAAGTTTTGCTAATTATTTTTGTTAATTTGTTTGTTGCAGGTTTCATATCATTTATAATATTAGCATTGTGTATGTATGCCAATGAAGATAGTAACATTTGTCAATATTTAGATTTAGTGTATCCTATTTTAAAGTTCACCTCTTTACCAATTTTGTACAATACTTTAAATAAAATTAGCAAAAATAAAATAATTTTAGGATTTATAAATTTATTGAAAACCAATATATTATTTAAAATATTTATTTTATTTTTAACATTAATACCAGAATATTTATTTTTTATTTCTAACTCAAAGGCTACCAATATTTTTGCATATGTATATGTATATATATATATTGGTCTCTTCGGCAGTTATGTATTTCTGTTTCTTTGGTGGGAAGTTGAGAAATGGTGGAGGAGAGAAAAAGATAAAGGAAATAAGTATGTTTGTGCTGTTTGTGAGTGGTGTGTGAAGGCTCAAAACAATGTTGTAGCTTTGCTGAATAGGAAAGTGTTTTAATTTTTATAATAAATTTAATCATTATCAAAATTCCTAAAAATCAATGGGAAAAATACAACCGGCCATAAAGCTGGTTGTATTTTTTTATTAATATGTTAATATTTAATCCATGAAAAAAATAAATTCCAAAAAATTTTTAATTAACTATTTTAATATTATTTTAATAAATTTCTTTTTTGCAGATGTTTGTGTAGTTACATTCATATGGGGAATATTACTTTATTTACTAGATTCCTATCTTGAATTACCATATAGTGATAATATGACTGAATACGCAATAAAATATAATAATGAATTAGCAAGTTTTTTTTGGATTTTATTCATTATTATCGCTATAATGTTTTGTTTTTTGAAATTATTAGTTTTACCAATATTTTATAATATGTTGGAAACAAAAAGTAAAAATGTTAAAATTGTTAAATTTATTAAAAATGTAAAACATAAATGGGTAATGAAATTATTTGTTTTATTTATATCAATAATGCCTTTTTTATTATGGAAGATATTAAATGATTCTTTATTAAGCAAAGAAATTTGGTATTGCTTTGTCTTTTTCTGTATAATTTTGGGTCTCTTCGGCAGTTATTTATTTCTGTTTCTTTGGTGGGAGGTTGAAAAATGGTGGAAGAATGATTGTGATAAATGGTATGGTTCTAAAAGAATTAAAAATACAAAATTATATTTAGAAATTAATAAAATATTTAATAAAATTCAAGATTTTAATTATCAAAATTTTCAAAAATGTCAAAAAATTGTTTTTGTTATTTTAACACCAATTTACAAATTTCTGGAAAAAATTAAAAAAGTGCTAGATAAAAAGGTGTTTTAAATATACACTTTTTATAAATATTTATTAGTATCACTTTTATAACTTAAAAGTGATATTTTTTTGCAAATTGTAATAGTTATTAAAAGAAAGAGGTAAAATTTATGCAAAATTTAAAAACTACACAAGAGTCAGTTATCGACAATATGAAAAAAATTCAGGCGCTTGTAAACGCCGGGAAAATTGACACCAAAGTCGGAACAGCTTTATTAAATCAGATGCTTATTGATTCATTAAACAAAAATTCGCAAAATGGTGCCAATTTTCCATCTAATTTAAATCAAAATCAAGGATTTTTGCCGCAAAGTAACACGCCAAATGCACAGATACCATTGGGTATTACTGATGCTTTAAAACAATTCGAAATGAATAATACTGATTTTTTCAAAAAACCTTCACGTCAATCACTAAGAGAATATTTGGAAAAAAACATCGATGAAATGACTCCTCAACAAATTGAAGCTATTTCAAAACTTGTTACAACTCTTGAATCAGGGGCTGTTAATGATTATATTAATCAAATGAATTATCAAAAACAACTTGAAAATGCCAACAAGGAAGCTATTTCAAAAATGAACACAAATGTTGCAAATGCTGCAAATTCCTCAAGTGGGGGTGTTTTAAATAAAATATTTACACGTGAAGATGTTAAAAATATGTCAACTGACGAATTTTTAGCGAATGAAGCTCAAATTATGGCACAATTACGTGAAGAAATGAAAAATAGAAAAAAATAAAACTTTTTTAGATTGGATGTTAATATGGAAAAAATTATTGATTTCTCTCCTTTTTTAATCATAGTTTTTGTCTTTTTTATTCAACATAAAATTTTTGTCACTCCCTGTATGCTCGAAAAAAAACATCGTGAAATTTTAAATGAAATTCACATCAAATTTGCTTCTATGCATACTGTTCAAGCTCTTAAAGAACAAATGGATGACATTAAAGATAAAATTGACAAAATTTATGATGCTTTAATAAAATCATAAAATCTAATTTTAAGTTTTTATGGTTTGTTATTGTGACATATAGATTTATAAATCTATATGTCACAATTTTTTTATATTATTTTTTTGTTACTTTTATATAAGGATTTTGCTTTATGAATGATTTTATAAATGATTACAGTCAATTATCAATTCACGAAAATCAAAAACTTGCTTCAAAAGTTGTCTTTTGTTTTGACAAATACGATGAAATGAGACAACGACAACTTATAAATATTCGTGAATTAAAAAATGAAATATATTTAAATAAAAACTTTAAAAATACAAATTGGAAAAATAACGTTTCGTTACCTGATATTTACGAACTTGCACAAACTTTAAAATCACATTTAATTGAAAATTTATATTCCAATCCTGAAAATATGTTTGATGTTATTGGTATAAATCCTCAAGCCCAAAGTCTTGCAAATTCTCACAAGGCTATGCTTGTTAATATGTTTGACAGGATGAATTTAAAAAATGAAATGGAAAAACTTGTTGATAGCATTGTTGAATCAGGTGAAGCAACTTTGTTTGTAGGATGGAATACAAAATATAAGAAAAAAAGAAGACCACAAACTCTGGAAGAACAATTTTTGAATCCCACAAATGACGGATTTGTTGTTGAAGACGTTGTAACTTATGACGGACCTTCCGTTAAGTGTATTGACCCTGTGGATTTTGTTTTTGATATTGCAAATATTCAAAATTTTGAGTCCTGTGCTAAAATTTATCGAACTTATATGGATGTTAACGAAATTATTGATAATAAAAGCAATAATATGTTAAATCCTCAAATAATTGATGAACTTAGACAAATAGCAAATGTTAAATCACTTAAAACCCTTGGCAACTTATCTTCTTTAAAAATTGTTGATGGAGGATATTCCAACATTTACGATTCAGATTTAATGAAAGCACGTGCACGTAAAGGAAATAAACTTGAAGTGCTTGAATTTTATGGTGATATTCAAAAACCTGATGGAACTATTTTAAAGAATTATCTTGTCACAGTTGTTGCACGAACAAAGGTTGTTAGATTTGAACCTAATCCTTTTGTTATAAATCCTTTTATTTATGCCTCAATTATTGAAGATCCAGAAACTAAACGCGGGGTTTCACCTTTAAAGGTAGCTATGATTTTATCTTCAATATCATCTGAAATTTTAAATAAACAACTTGATGCTTTGTCTTTGACAATCAATCCTCCATATCTTGCTCCTAAAGGATGTTTTAAGGGTGAGCAAGTTGTTACACCGGGGAAAATAATTGAATATGATTCAGCTTTAATGCCTCAACAGCCATTACCGCTTGATTTTACACAGGCTGTTAGAGGATGGGATTTTATCCGATTTTTTAAAGCTCAAATTGAATCCGCTACCGGTATTTTTAAGAATATGTCAGGTCAATTGGAGCAGGATGTTGAGAAAACAGCAACTGAATTTACTTATTCTGTATCTTCACAGGCTATTAGGTTAAACATGCTCATTGACTCTATTTCAAGAAAAATTATTATACCTATGATTCAGGCTGTTGCTGAAATTACTTCAAACTTTAAATTTGGCAATGAAACTGTTGTTTATAGTGAAAATGGTGCTGTTAAATTTATCGATATTAATGATAATGTGCGTTGTTCTTATGATTTTCTTTATCGTTATGGCGATAGAAAAGCAAGCATTGATAGAAAATCCAAATTTTCACAGCTATTTAACCTTATTTCATCTTTTGCTAAAATACCTGATTTCACTTCTAAAATCAATTGGGATAAGTGTTTTAAATATGCTCTTGAACAGTTTGGTGTTGAAAACACTCAAGCATTTATCAATGAAAATGTTCCTGCTAATAATACAACCTTGCCTTCAAATCAGATTACAAATGGCTCAAAGCAATAGTTATAAATGGGAAAAAGCTTAGGGGCGTTTCTTACGCCCTTTGAGCTTTATCATTTTATAAATAATGAATTAAAAAGCACATAAAATATTGTTATAGTGAATATCGACAAATATAAAAGCATTATTGAAAATCCAATAATAAAAAAAATATTATAGATTTTATTTTCCAAAATGAACTTATTTTTTATTTTTAAGCCGAATGTGTATTCTATTGTCCATACTATTATTGCAAATGCTATTAAAAGAATAGTTATAAAAATAGTTAATATTGTACAAAAAGCTATAACATTGCCTTCATTAACTCTAATAAGTTTTTTAATTAAACTTATAAAAAAATAAATTAAAAATAAACCTATGTATGATAATAAGTTATTGCAAAATGATAATTTAGATTTATAAAAAAAACAAGAAAGGAATTTATACATATGCAAAATAATAAACTAAACAATAAGCTAATTCAACTTTCAGGATACATATATAAAAGCGTTAATAATAAAAAACCTAAAGATTGGCTTTTAAGTTAAATATTTTTTAATTACAAATACAATAAATGGCTTACAAAAAATAAATAAAACCACAAAGTATACATTATGTGATTATAATACATCAAAAGAAAGGAATGTAAATTATGCAAAAAAGCTTTAGGGCAATTATTTTCATTTTAGGTTTTATTATTTTATAAATAACAGAGTATTATAACTAACACTACTTATTTATTTATATAAAATGACATTATAATAAATGCTATTATAAAATAGTATATTGGTAAAGCCGAGAATATTACACCTAGCCAAAATAAAATATTATTATATTTAGAACATTTAATTTCTTTAAAACCATTAAAAGGATTGTCTTTTTTTGTAAAATATTCAAATATCGCAAATATAATAAAGAAAATCAATAATAACACACTAATACAATAATAAAAACTAAATATTAAATCTAAAAAATAATCATCTTCTTGGTAAATATTGTTCAATTTTAGATATATAAAATGGTCAGGCATTACTATAAAATAAAAAATTAAATTAAAAATAATATTTAAATATCCAATAAATGATAGTGCTTTAAAAGCAATAAAATTTTTTAAAATATTAAAATTCATAACTTATATTATACAACAAAATTTAGCAGAAAGGACTACTTATGAGCAATAAAAATTTAAATAAAAAATTTCATGCAGAAATAGATGCAAAAACAAAACAGTATCAAAAAATATATGATTTTGAAATAAGTTCAGATCCAAAACATCCAACTTGGAATAATGAATCTGACGCATTTAAACATGCTTTTATGCAAGCAATTTTGGCTCAACGATATACAATCCCAATGAGTTTTGTAGCAGGGTGGTTTCATGAAATTGACGGAACTATTAAAGGACAACCAGTAAGTGAACTTAATATAGACTTGTGGAATAATAAGATTGGAAGAGAAATATTTAATGAAGTCAAATGGGAATTAATGGGAAAAAAAAGAAAAGATTACCCATCAAAAAGAATAGAAGATATTTATGCTCAAAAAATTGTTGAACGTATGAAAAATGGAGATTTAATAACTAATCCAAATGACAAGCGGCAGTTTAAAGAATATGATAAATATTTTAAAAATAAAAATAAAGACAAATCCACAGGTGAAGCAGCTCCAGTTAACAATATTTACACCCGTGAAATGATAGGTAAAATGACAGCTGATGAATATCTGCAACATGAGCCAATGATAATGGAGCAATTAAAAACAGCTTTAAAATATTTTATTAATATCTTTTTATAATGTCCTCCGGACGGGGTTACTTTTTGTGGAAAAAGTAACCAAAACCGCAACCCACTTGTCGCTCGTATTCTCACAACGTTCGACCTAAAGCCTGCGTAACTCGCATTGAGCAAAGCCCAATGCTCAAACAAACTTGGCTTTGATGTTGTCTCACGTGTAATAATTACTCGCTCCTGCGTATGGGTTGCATATTATTTGTTAAGTTTATATGATATATGTCAAACCCTACACCCGAAGTGATGGCACAGAAGTTAAGGGGTATTATCGAAGTGTGAGGTGAAGAAAGGTAAGATTCACAAGCAGGCGGACTTCATGTTTTTTAATTAAAAAGCGTTTTTTATAGAAAAATCATAAAAATACATAAAAAGTAAAATATTGACAATAATATACCAATAATTCTTAAAAAATTAAGAATTTTATTATTTAAGAGAAAACGATTTTTAATTTTTAAATTAAATGTTTTTTCAATTACAAAGACAATAAATGATATACAAAAAATACATAATATGAAAATTATTACGAAAAATAAATAAAAACCCAGAATTGTAGATTGAGCATTAATATGTCTTTCATAACTATACACCTTAATCAGAAAGATAATAAAAAATATTCCAATCCAACCGGTTAGTGCAATAATATTATAACTAAAATATTCATTTAATTTTTTAAACCACATATAACTATTATAAATAAAAAGAGAGGATAAGTATATTATGCAAAATTATAAACTTCATAACGATTTAAAACAATTATCAGAATATATCTATAAATCAAAGGGAAGTAAGCTTCCTGAAAATTATAAATATGTGACTGGTTACGAAAATACAAACAATGGATTTTACTCGGAAATTTATGAAAAAGATAATCAACTGGTTATTGTATTTAAAGGAACTGATATTAGAGTTAATGATTTAAAAGATGATATAAAAATGGTATTTGGCTTATTGCCAAGTCAAATGGAAAGTGCAAGAATAGTTTATAGTAAGCTAAAAAGTAATTATCCAAACAAAAAAATTTTGTTAACAGGACACTCTCTTGGGGGAAGTTTAGCACAAGGGCTTGGATTTGAAACAAATAGTGAAGCAGTTACTTTTGGTGCTTATGGTTTGAGAAATATTTATAATTATAAATATAAAAATAGTGAAAATATTATAAATTATGGTAATAGTAAAGATGCCGTATTTACTTATAATATAGATAATCAGATAGGCAAGACTTATATTATTTCTGATAACAATGAAAGTAATAGTTTTATTAAAGATAAAAGAGATAATTATAATATTATTGATAAACATTTTATATCTAACATGGGGGATATAAAAAAAGCAAAAGAATATAAAAAACTTGATTATTTCTCAAACAAAAATTTAGTATTAAAAGGTGCAGTATCAAAAAATTCAGAAGATTTATCACAACCGATTTACACCCGTAATATGATAGATAAAATGTCAGTAGACGAGTATTTGCTCCATGAGCCTATGATAATGGAACAACTAAAAACACAAGGTATTCCAAGTGAAAAACAAATAAATAAACAAAATAATCTTGCAGGATTTTTAAATCAAATAAGCGGCAATTCAAATATTTTTACCCGTGAAGATATTAAAAATATGACGACTGATGAATACTTAAAAAATGAGAAGGCTATAGACTTCCAGCGGATTTTCGGTAGGGCGGAGTCGAGCGAATGCGAGCGAGCCCGTAACATAAAGCAATCCGCTGAAGTGGAAGGCGAAGCCTGTAACGGAATGCAAGGATTGCGTTAAGCCGAATAATCCAAGACAATTGAAAACCATAGGCATTCCAAGTCAGGCACAAGCAAATGAAGCCGTACAAAATGGCGGTATGATTTATGTAAAACCTTATACAAGAAGTGACGGCACTCAAGTTAAAGGACATTATCGAAGTGTTAGGTGAGAAAAGCTATTAAAGAAATTATTAATAACAAAATTAATAATATTAATCCAATGATAAAAAATATATTATAAATTTTGTTACTTATTATGAATGAACTTTTTATTAAAAATTTGTTTTTAAAAATATATTTATTTATTAAAACTTCTAGCAAAAATAATAAAAGAAATATGCATGTACAAAATATGCTATTACGAAATTTAATTATCAAATATAATTTAATAAAACCTGCATTTATTAAATTTCCCGAAAATATTTCTGTTTCAGGAATTGCAAATTTTACGCAGGTTAAAAATAAAATTGTATATAAAAATAAATAAAGACCATAGAGTGACAATAAATTTATAGAAATATATTTTTTGGCTTGTCTTATCATAAAATTATAGTAAAAAAAAAAGGAGAATATTTCAATTATGAAAAATATTGATATTAATGATTATAAAAATTTATCAAACTGTATTTATCCTGAAAATAGAAATTACAAACCTAAAGATTGGGAATATATGGGAAAGAGAGAAAACAATAAAACAGGTTTTTATTCAGAAGCTTATTATAACAAATATAATGATTCAATATGTATTGTATATCGAGGTACAGATAATAAAAAACATTTACCAAATAAAAATGATCTTATAAATGATTTAAATATGTTAAAAAATGTACCCGCACAAACAACTGACGCTTTTAATTTCTATTATGATTTACAAAGAAAATATCAAGATAAAGAAATTAGTATAACAGGACATTCATTAGGTGGAAGCTTAGCTCAAATAGTAGGAACAATAACTGGTGCAAATACCTATACATTTGGTGCTTATGGAACAGGCAATTTATTAAAAAATATAAAATATAAAAATAATATTACAAATTATGGAAATGAAAAAGATATAATTTTTATGAAGAATATAAATAATCATATTGGTAATACAAAAGTTATAAAAACAAACGGCACTTCTTCTTTGTTTGAAAATCCTTTTAAATATCATTATTTAAACAATTTAGGGAATATTAATAATGCTGTTAATTATAAAACAAAATTTTCACCAGAAATTAGTAATATTAAAATAACTCCTACAAGTCATAACTTACTAAATAATAATATATACACCCGAGAAATGATAGATAAAATGTCAGTAGATGAGTATTTGCTTCATGAGCCTATGATAATGGAACAACTTAAAACACAAGGTATTCCAAGTGAAAAACAAATAAATAAGCAAAGTAATCTTGCAGGATTTTTAAATCAAATAAGCGGCAATTCAAATATTTTTACCCGTGAAGATATTAAAAATATGACGACTGATGAATACTTAAAAAATGAGAAGGCTATAGACTTCCAGCGGATTTTCGGTAGGGCGGAGTCGAGCGAATGCGAGCGAGCCCGTAACATAAAGCAATCCGCTGAAGTGGAAGGCGAAGCCTGTAACGGAATGCAAGGATTGCGTTAAGCCGAATAATCCAAGACAATTGAAAACAATTGGCATTCCAAGCCAGGCACAGGCAAATGAAGCCGTACAAAATGGCGGTATGATTTATGTAAAACCTTATACAAGAAGTGACGGCACCCAAGTTAAAGGACATTATCGAAGTGTTAGGTGACAAAAGCTAGACAGGTTTATAAGTATATATAAAATAGGTAACAGATAAAATAACAAAAATAATAAAAAATATCGGTGAAAATATAAATATTAAACCAATTTTAAGATAAATATTATAAAATTTATTTAAAATTAATTTATTTGTCAAATTTTTTAATTTTCTATACCAATTTAAATGTTTAAATCTTGTTAATATGAAAATTATGATGATTATAAATATGTAAAGTAATGAAGATGTGAATAATAATTCATCAAATAAAGCTAAACCCGGATAAGTATCCATAGAATAATCAAATTCTCCACATGTTTCAATTAAATAAGGTCTTAAAAATATAAAGGATAAAATCCATCCGATGTTAAAAATATATGCTACAAATACAGTAAGATTTGTTGTAGGAGATTTAAATAAATTTTGAAATTTCATTTAAATAATTGTAACTTAAACATCAAAGAAAGGAAACTATTATTATGACCAGTTTGAATAAAAAATTTCATGCAGAAATAGATGCAAAAACAAAACAGTATCAAAAAATATATGATTTTGAAATTGCCTAACAAAAATATATTAAAAGAAAATTTATTAAATGAAATTTTTTTAGAAATATATAAATTATAATTTCTTTTTTTTCGTATTAAAATCTCAATAATAAAAAATAATGGAAATAAAATAAAATAAAATAAAATAATAATATATCCAAATAAAGAGATTAAATGGGCTCTGAAATATTTATTTATATTTAAAATTTTTATATTTGTATAATATCACAAAATGATTGTAGGAAAGGAATAAATATGGCATCAAATTTTGAAAAGTAAAAAGATTTATATGAGTTTATAAGTGATATTTAAGACATCTAGAGTTGTTACAATAGTTGCTAAAATCGTTAAGAATGGAGGAACACTTGCAATAAAAAATAAAATATAAAACAAAATAGATAATAGACAATTTAATTTATAAGATAAATTAAACTTTAAAGGTATTTTAAAGTATGGAAAAAATTTCTTAATAATAAAATTGCACATTAAAATTTCAATTAATAATGCTATAGCAATAAAATCATTTAAAATAAATAAACTAATCATAATTATTGTATATGGATAAAAACGATATCCATCAAAATTTGTAGGTTCATCATTTGGTAAATATGGTGGTTCAAATTTTGAAGATAGTATAAAAAAAATAACAAAGGATAAGCCTACTATTATATAAATATAAGAAAAAAAATATTTTCTTAAATCTGGTATTTTCATAAAAAACATAGTATTACAAAAATTAAAAAAAAGAAAGGTAAAAAGACTTTTATACACTTCACTTTTTAAAAAAGAAATTAATAATGAAAATAATTTCTAATATAAAAGCTATTATTATTAAAATCACAATAGTTTTTAAGCTAAATATTTTTATTAGTGGTAATAAAATAAAACTTGAAATTAATATCAAAAAGGGAATTATTAGAAATAAATATCCAAGTTTAAATAATAAATTATATAATGTATTTTCAGATTTTATTAAAAAAAAATGTACATTTAATGCTGTCAGTAAATATTCGATTAAAAATAAAAATAATAAACCCAAAATAATAAAAATATGTTTACAAAAAATTAATAAGGTATAAATAGGGTTAGAAAACCAATTATTAGAAGTATGCCCGAGTGTTATAAAATGAATAACCCATAAAAAAATAATAATATAACCAAGTATTGATAATATATTTAAACTAATATATTTTTTCATATTAATAATATTACAACAAAAACTAAAGGAGCACATTATGAACAATTATAATTTTGACAATCAATTGAAAATTATTTCAGAATATGTTTATTCAAACAATTCAACATATCTACCGGAAAAATGGAAAAAAATAGCAGTAAGTAAAAATGAGCAAACAGGATTTTATGGTGAAGCATTTATTGATAGAAAAGAAAAAAATATTGTTATTGCTTTTAGAGGTACCGATTTAAACAAAGGAATGTATGAAGCAAAAAAAGATTTAGTAAATGATAATTACTTATTTTTAAAAAATATTCCACCACAGGTAAATAATGCAAGAGAATTTAAAAATAAAATTCAAAAAGATTTTAAAGGTTATAATATAACCTTAACAGGACATTCATTAGGTGGAAGTTTAAGTCAAATAATTGGTGCTGAATCAGGTGAAAAAACAGTTACTTTTGGGGCTTATGGAACCAGACAACTGATAAATTCAGTAAATAAACATTTCCATAATATAAAAAATTATGGAAATGCCAATGATATTATTTTTGTCAGCAATATTGACAATCAATTAGGAGAAACTTATATAATTAATAACTCTTACACTAGTCCTTATGAAGAACTATATAAGACTAATAAAATTAATAAGCATATAGGCTTATCAGAACATTTCTTAAATAATATAGGCGATTTATCAAAAGCTGTTAAGTATAATGGCTTAAAATCAAATGTGAATATAAATAATATAATCTTAAAAGGTTCCGTATCAAAAAATTCAGAAGATTTATCACAACCGATTTACACCCGTGAGATGATAGATAAAATGTCAGTAGACGAGTATTTGCTTCATGAACCTATGATAATGGAACAACTAAAAACACAAGGTATTCCAAGCGAAAAACAAATAAATAAGCAAAGTAATCTTGCAGGATTTTTAAATCAAATAAGCGGCAATTCAAATATTTTTACCCGTGAAGATATTAAAAATATGACGACTGATGAATACTTAAAAAATGAGAAGGCTAT
Organism: Candidatus Gastranaerophilales bacterium; assembly: GCA_944322675.1. Classification (GTDB taxonomy): domain Bacteria; phylum Cyanobacteriota; class Vampirovibrionia; order Gastranaerophilales; family Gastranaerophilaceae; genus UMGS1477. The sequence goes on from CALUPO010000004.1 coordinate 108,181, forward strand.
AGACTTCCAGCGGATTTTCGGTAGGGCGGAGTCGAGCGAATGCGAGCGAGCCCGTAACATAAAGCAATCCGCTGAAGTGGAAGGCGAAGCCTGTAACGGAATGCAAGGATTGCGTTAAGCCGAATAATCCAAGACAATTGAAAACAATTGGCATTCCAAGCCAGGCACAGGCAAATGAAGCCGTACAAAATGGCGGTATGATTTATGTAAAACCTTATACAAGAAGTGACGGCACCCAAGTTAAAGGACATTATCGAAGTGTTAGGTGAAACTAATTATCATTAACATAATATACATTTTTTAAAGCTATTTATTAAAATAGCTTTTTTATTATTTAAAAGCTCAATTTAAAAAAGGAGGTGGTGGCTTATAGCAAACAATGCTTTAAACTGTTTTACAAAAATAAAAAAACCCGCAAATATGGAAACAGGGAGTGTAAACATATTTACGGGCCAGAGGATGATTACGTTTGTAATATCCTCACATATTTATTAAAACACAATTTGATTAAAAATATGCTATTTCTGTCGAAAATTTTACAAAACTTAATATTATTTTATTTTTTTGTACATATTTTCAAAAGTTGTAGTGTATGTAGATAGTATAATTCAAGAAAGGAAAAAAAATTATGACTTTTACAAATGGTTATGATGCTTTCGTACCTGAAATATGGGGAAGCAAATTAAATGCCGGATTAGAAAAAAGCTGTGTTATGCTTCAATGTGTAAACCGCAACTGGGAGGGTGATATTGCAAATCAAGGTGATACTGTTAACATTATTACACCTGGAAATGTCACCATAAGTTCATTGGATTCAAATGTAACTTATACTGAAATTGCTCCAACAAATACAAGTTTGGTTATTGATCAACAAAAAGTTTTTGCTTTTAAAATCAATGATGTTGCACTTGCACAAAGCAATACTGATATTATGGAAGGATATTTAAACAAAGCTAGACAGGCAATTGAAGTACAACAAGATATTTATTTGCTTGGAAAGCATGTTGATGTTCCATCAACTAACACAATTGGCGGAACATCAACTGTCACTTTAAGTGCTTCAAATATATATTCACAATTTGTTGAACTTGCTAAAATGTTAAAAAATACATCTGCAACTTTAAATGGACAAAAGCCATGGGTTGTAATAAATCCTGATATTGAGGCAATTTTACTTCAATCAACTCAATTTACGTCATCTTATCAAATTGCTGATGAAACTCTTCGTAACGGTTCTATTGGGCGTATTGCAGGTATGGATGTTTTGGTTACTCCTAATTTAACTGCTACTGATAGCAAGATAAATGTTCTTGCCGGAACCAATGATGCCATTACTTATGCTTCTCAGTTGGCTAAAATTGAAGTGCTTCGTGATCCAAATTCTTTTTCAGATTTAGTTCGTGGCTTATATTTATACGGAGCTAAAACTGTTAATGCTGATGCTCTTGCTAAATTGGTTTGCAGTATATCTTCTTCATAGCTTATTTCCTTTTTTTATTGTATGTGTTGAAATGAGCCGTTTTTGACTTATTTCAACACTTTTCTTTCTTCAAACCTTTCCCCCCTCTCCCTTTTAAGCGTGAGGGCGGGGGTGAGGGTGGCAAAAATATTAAATTTCAATAAATTAAATATTTTAATGTCCTCCGGACGGGGCAGCTGTGTTTATTTTTTCAAAAAATTAAACAATTGTAGAATAAAGTCAATAAATGTAACCCATACGCAGGCACGAACAATTATCACTTAACGAAACAACAACAGGCAGCCTTTTGTTTGAGTGCGAAGCACGAGTTAAGGCTGCTTTAGTTGAGTTTAGTGAGAATGTGAGTGACAAGTCGGGTTACGGTTTTGGGCACTTTGTCCACACAAAGTGCCTCCGCCTGAAAGGCTTTAATTTTATTTAAATATTTAAAATTTTTCTCAAAAAATTATTTAAAATTAATTTAATGTCCTCCGGACGGGGCAGCTTTTACGCAAAAGCTGCACAAAACCCCAATCCACTTGGTTTTCGTATATTCACACGACTCAACTTGAGCCTCCTTAACTCGTGCACTATGTGCACTCAAACAAAAGGAGGCTTTGACAACGTTTCGTCTGTGACTATTACTCAAACCTGCGTATGGGTTGTATATTTTAATTTTACTCAACAACATTTGACTTATTTCAACACTTTTCTTTCTTCAAACCTTTCCCTCTTCTCCATTTTTAGCGTGAGGGTTTGGGTGAGGGTGTCAAAATTGTTAAATATCAACAAACTAAATATTTTAATGTCCTCCGGACGGGGCAACTTTGTTTAACTTCGCCTGTCGCACTTCGTACTGTCGGTTTTGGCTTTTTTTCCGCCTGAGGTATCCGCCCTCATTTCATTCGGGCGTCTTTCCTACGGCGGGAATTAGTAATATATGGGGGGAGGCGAAGCCTCCCCCCATATCCCCCCACACACGAAATTTAACGTCCTCCAGGCGGGGAAACTGTGTTTTACGATTTTTTTTAAATTATTTAAAAATATATTAATGTCCTCCGGACGGGGCAGCTTTGTTTCACGATTTTTTAAAAAATACTAAACAGTCGTAGAATAAAGTCAATAAATGGTAACCCATACGCAGGCACGAACAATTATCACTTAACGAAACAACAACAGGCAGCCTTTTGTTTGAGTGTGAAGCACGAGTTAAGGCTGCTTTAGTTGAGTTTAGTGAGAATGTGAGTGACAAGTCGGGTTACGGTTTTGGGCACTTTGTCCACACAAAGTGCCTCCGCCTGAAAGGCTTTAATTTTATTTAAATATTTAAAATTTTTCTCAAAAAATTATTTAAAATTAATTTAATGTCCTCCGGACGGGGCAGCTTTTACGCAAAAGCTGCACAAAACCCCAATCCACTTGGTTTTCGTATATTCACACGACTCAACTTGAGCCTCCTTAACTCGTGCACTATGTGCACTCAAACAAAAGGAGGCTTTGACAACGTTTCGTCTGTGACTATTACTCAAACCTGCGTATGGATTGTATATTGAAATTATACTCAACAACATTTGCTTATTTCAACACTTTTCTTTATTCAAACCTTTCCCTCCTTTTCCTTTTAAGCGTGAGGGTTGAGGTGAGGGTGATATTCCCGATAGACCACATCCAAGCTATCGTTGTTATATTGAAATTGTAGAAAACGATGAAAACAGTCCCAATTAATAACCTTAAGATTGTCGGGAACAAATTCAAGCTATTATGGATGAAGTGGATAAAGGTTGTGAAGATTGTGAAAAGTTTAATTAAGGAATGTATTTTAGCAAATGAAGTTATCCAAAACAACGGCTGTTAACTAAGTCCATATTTCATAAATTGTTTGTTTTATTCTTGATTATCCACATACTTTTGACTGGATATTTGCCTCAAGTGCAAAAAGAATTTGATATTCAAGACTGTTTAGATAATTCTAATTGTGTTGAAGGCTTGAAAATCACTATCCAACATGGAACAATTACAATAAATAAAGAACACTGCATAAAATATGGTTGGGAATGGGATGAAAAAAGAAAAATGTGCAAGTCAAGATAAATATCCATTTTTCTTATAAAGTTTAAAAACTTTTGAAATAAGTATTTAGTAATATTTATTCTATTTCTGTAATGCAAAAAATAGGGCAAAAAAAACGATGCAACAAATTTAACCTTTATTGCATCAGGTTTACACTAGCCGAAACATTAACAATATATTTATTATACATATTTTAAAAAAAATTGCAATATTTTTTAATGTAATTATAAAAATTTCTTAACAAAAATTAATATTTATTTGGAGGTAATTTATGAAACAACTTTATAGTGATTTTTCAGGTGGACTTAATGTTAGTTCTACTAAATTAAATTTGGGTTTTGAAACCAAGAAAGTGTATGCTCAAACTGCAACAAATGTTGAAATTATGTCAAATTATGGAATAAAAAGAATCAAGGGCAATACATTGTTATTTTCCGTTAACGAGCAAGATGATACAACGTTAAATTATTCAATAAATTCCATATTTTCTATTGACAATTTTCTTCTTGTTTCCCTTGATTGTGGCCGATTATATTCTTATAATTTCACAAATTTTAGCTTAACTTTATTAAAAGAAGGATTAAGCACAAATAAAAAATGCAATTTTGTTAAATTTTTAAATGGTGTTTTTATTACTAATGGCACTGATAATCCGATGTATTATAACAGCCAAAATAACAGCCTTGAGGTTTTGGAACTTGAAGGTGCTGATAATCAAACAATTATAGGTGAAGCTGTTGCATCATTTCGTTCAAGATTATTTGTAGCACAGGGAAGCAAGCTTTATTTTTCTGCACTTGGAAATTATAATGACTTTTCAACAGCCAATGATGCAGGTTATATTGCCGATTTTCACGTCGATACTTCAAAAATTATAGCTTTAAAACCCTATCAGGAATATCTTGCCATTTATAAAGAAGAACAAACTTATTTACTTTCAGGCACATCACCTGAAGACTTTTCAATTATACCTTTTTCAAATAAAGGTGCTTGTTCTTCAAATGGTTGTGTTACGGTTAATAATAAACAATATTTTTTCTCCAATGGACTTTTTGCTTTATCCCAAACAGGCGAATTGAATCAGATTGTTATGAGTTCTGAAATATCTTTGAATATTAAACCTTTAATAAATGATATTGATTATAATAAGAAAGAATCTATAATTTTACTTCCTTATGAGATTAAAAATCAATTGTGGTGCTTTGTTCCTATTCAAAATTCAAATTATATTAATAATGTCTTTGTTTTTGATTATACAAATAATGCCTGGGTTAAGCGTGAAATTCCACAAAATATAACTGCCGCTTGTACTTATAATAATAATATTATAACAGCGGATAATTTAGGAAATGTTTATCTTGAAGACAATGGCAATACCTTCAATGGAGAAGTTATTAACTTTTTATATCAAACGCCGTTTTTTGCCCTTGGTACAAATAGCGAACGTAAAACTATTGAAGAATTTTATCTTATCATGGATGACAATGTGGATAATAAATTTATATTTTCGGTGAATAAAGACTATGATGATCTTTTTGAATCAGATATAGAAGAAGTTCAAATAATGAGTCTTTTTTCACTTGTGTGGGATGACGATAATTCCCATTTTGCTTATGAAGAAAATCCACCCGCTGTAGATTATCATGATTGTTGGTCTAAAATGTTTGACCCTAAATATAAACTTGAAATTTCAGAATCATTATATAGCGTGCAAATATGTATTCGAGGCAATGATATAACCCACGATTTTGCACTTGTTGGTATCGATTTTAAAGAAATACTTTTGGACTAGTCTTATGAAAATACATCCTTACTTTTTAAATATTTATGATTATTATTCATATTTTTTTATTTTTGATTTTATTCGTCTTTTAAAAAAACATAAATTAAAACTTTTTGATGATGGAATTGAATTTAATAATATAAAAAATATTTATGAATTTATAACATCTTTAAACGGTTTTTTATGGTTTATTGTGGACCCTGTTAAAGTTAAACTTGCAGGGTTTATTTTTTTAGATGGATGGTGGTCAAATACCTATGGAGTTGATATCACAACTTGTTTTGATAAAAAATACTATGGCAGCTTTGTACGTCAAACCGGAAAGATATTTATCCCTTATATTTTTAAAACATATAATATAAAAAAATTACAAGCACATGTTTATTCAACAAATATGGTGACAACAAAGCTGCTTTATGACCTGGGTTTTGATTACGAAGGAACTTTAAAAAAACATACAATTGTTGATAATAAAGTTGTCGATATTTTATTTTTTTCGATTATTAAGATAGATAATTAAGCTAATTTATATTATATTCACAGATTTAAGGAGTTAATAACATATATGAAATATAAATTATTACCCAAACAGCGGGAATTTATTGAAGTGCCGCATGATTATTCGCTTGATGTGGCTGTATATCAAGGAGGCTTCGGGTCTGGCAAGACATTTGCAGGATCTTTGCTTGGAATTTTACTTGCTTTAAAATTTCCACGTATTGTAGGGCTTGTAGGAGCATTAACTTTTCCCATGGTGCGGGATACAACCCTTGAAATGTATTTTGAACATTTAAATAATATGGGCTTCAAAGAACGTAAAGATTACACTTATTCAAAAAGTGAAAGCAGAATAAGCTTTAAAAACGGCTCCAAAATACTTTTTCGACATTTTGAACAACCCGGCAAATTAAAATCTTTAAATTTAGGCTTTGTTCAAATTGAAGAAATGTCAGAAGTGCCTGAAAGCACATTTTTGATGCTTCTTGGTCGTTTGCGGCAAAAAATTCAACCAAACTGGCAAAATTTTAGGTATAGACTATTCGGGCATACCAATCCGGAAGAGTGTAAAGGATACATTTATAAACATTTTGTTGAAGAAAATAATCCTAATTATCGTTTAATTATTGCTCCAACATCTCAAAACATTTATTTGCCGGATGGTTTTGTTGACGAATTAAAAAAATTATATGATGAAAATTATTATAGAGCAAATGTCTTAGGGCAATGGGTTGATGTGAATGACAATCTTGTTGTTAAAGACTTTGAAAATGAAAATATTTTTGAAGCAATTCACAATCCAAACTTGCCGCTTCATATAACTTGTGATTTTAACGTTGATCCCATGTGTTGGATATTTGCTCACAAATCCAATGACAATGTTTACTTTATTGATGAAATTGCTCTTGAAAACACAACAACAGCAAAGGCATGTGATGTTTTTTATGAAAAATTTAAAAATCATCAAAGTAAAATTATAATAAATGGTGATGCATCAGGTGATAATAGAAGTTGTACATCAGAATATACAAATTACGTTATAATACGTAAAAAGCTTGAGTCTTATGGATTTGATGATATTGAATTTAATATAAGGGCATTTAATCCCCCTATAAAAAACAGGATTCAAAGTTTTAATGCCCGTGTTAAATCATTTTCAGGGGAAAGGCATGTATTTGTAAGCAAGAAATGCAAACAACTTTTATATAACATATACAATTTAAAATATAAAGAAGGAACATCACAAATAGAAGTACCCATGTTTCATCAAATAAAACGTGATAGAAAGTTAAAATTTTTGACCCATCCTTTTGATGCAGCTTCATATCTTGTTGAATATTATTGGCCAATAACAATTTAATTAGTGTAAAAAATACGTCTAATAAATGATTTTTATAAAAAAATGATTTTATTTTTCTTATTTTTTGTATTTTTGATTAAAATTTAAGTGATTTTCTTAACAAAACTTAATATATATTTTTCAAAAACATATTTAATCAAATCTTGCAAAACCGCATCAAAGCTATTAAGTGCGTTTTGTACACTTAATAGTAAAAGCCTTATTTTATTTATATTTTCACCAATTTAAAAAATATTTAATCAAAGGGTTGACAAAGTTAAATTAATGTTGCATAATAAAAATGTGGTTAATAAGTGTAATAAAAACACTAGAACTTGCGAGGTAAAGATTATGAATAATAATTTAATAAGTAATTTAAATGTTACAACTCCTATCAGATTCACTTCTGAAAAAAATAGAGCTAAAAGTGTTAACGTTGCAAAACAAGAAAATCTTGTTGATAGATATGTAAACTCTGCTTACGAAGCTTCTAAAGCAAGCATTGTTGATAACTCTCTTTTCTCAGCTTTCGGACAAAAAGTTAAAAAAGTTATAAATTTAATTAATCCTAAAGAATTGACAAGAAAAGAAGTTATAGCTGAAGCAAAAAATGTTGATAGAGAAATTACTCAATATGTTAATTCAGGAGCTTACGATAAAGAAATTAAAAATAACGCAATTGATTATGTTGCTTAAAAAATTATAAAATATTTTGACCATTATAAATAATAACTAGCAGAACAAACAACATAGAGAGAGAAAAAGGTCACAACCGCCCAAACATTTATTGTTAAGGCGGTTTATTTTTTATTTTCATTTTGATTCAGGAATATTTGAATTAGGAATAACCACCAAAGGAAAATTATGTTTTTTGGCAAATTGTATTAATTCTTCCGAAATTTCTTTTTGGGCTAATTCTTTCGAAGTTTCTTCTTGGTTTCCGTTTTTATAAGCATTAAATTGCTTTTCTGTCATAAATATTGCACTTACATTAAAGTCTGTGACCAAAACTTCTGAATTTATTTTTATAGTAGATTGTGGCCTATCGCCATCTTTTTGATTTATAAACATTCCTATCATATCTCTAGTTTTCTTAACACCTGTAGAGGCATTTTGATCATATTTTTTTAATATAGATGTATTTTCAGAATCCATTATAAAACCACATTCAAAACCTTCATATAATTTCACATTATCCAATGTAATATCAGATGTGCTTAATATTGCATCTGATTTATATTCACTTGTCAAATTTTCTATTCCAAGTATAGACTCTTTATTACCTACAGCATGGACTAAAAGCTTAATATCTGAAAGATTTTGACTATTTGACAAATTAATAACATTTACACCTTCAACTTCTGCCATATTTTGTTCATTTTGAACATATTCTGATAATTTGGGGAAAGGGGTTAGTGCTAGTTGAGTTTTTAATTTATTTAAAGTTTCTATAATTTTTTCTTTTTTATCACTAAGTTGTTCGATTGCTTCTTTACAATTTTTAGCATAATCTTGATTTATATTTAAATTACCATATATATCTGCTTCTCCCAAGATTTGCAGCATATTCATAAAGTTTTCTGACTTAGCTGTAGAACATTCATATGCTAATGTATCCTTTTCGTTTTTGTTTTTATTTTCATCTGAAAAAACTTCGCCAAAATGATGACAATAAATTAAGTTCATAACAGTTTTGCAGCTTTCATCTTCAAACCCTGCTTTCTTTAACATTTTATATGCATATTTTGCACTTGTTATTGGATGTACAGGATCTTGACCACCTTCCATTTTAGTTATATCGTGCATTAAAGAAGCAAGTAGTACAAGTTTTTTATCCTTGTCATTTAATCCTTCAAATTTATCATTTTCAACAACAGCTTTTGCAACCGCAATTATATGTGTGTCAACCGTAAAGGAATGTCCTGCCTGGTTTCTTCCTATTGTTGTTATTAAAGCAGGAATTGCTTTAAATATTTCTTTTATTTCTTCCGGCATTTCTGTATCATTTGAAAATTTAACATTATCCGGTGAAAGGTATTTATTTATTTTTTCATTAATTTCTCCTAGCGTTTCATTTGACAAGTCGTTAAAAGCATCTGTTGGTTCATTAAATAAAATACTTTGAGGTGTATTTTGCAATTGATTCAAAATTTGTGCTTTTTTATCATTATCTATTCCGGAATTAACAAGTATTGTATCTACCTCTCCTTGTAATTCTTCAAATGTATATTTTAGTTTAAATATACTGCTTTGTTCTTGCGTTTTTGTGAATTCTAAATCTTTAAGCTTTTCACCTATCTTGTTGACAGAAAAATTTTCAAGAGCTGTTTTAGCTTGAGGGTTTAATTCTTTAAGATTAAATTTTAGTTTTCTTAAAATTATTTTTGATAAATTACTATTAATTTCTTCTCTACTCAAAGAATTCATAAGTGTACCACCCAATGGCCTATAAAAACAATCTTTAAAATTTTGGTTAAAATAATCAACTTTATACAATATCTTAATATCAACAGTAAAATTATATTTATTTACAAGGCTCATCAATGTTTTTAATTCATTAACTGATAAATCATCCAGTTTTGTTTCCCTGTCATTTTTAAATTTATTTATAATTTTATCCATTGCTTTTACTTCTTGCACTTCATATCCGCCGATATAACAAGTCTCAACTTCTTCTAATAAGTTATCAGGCACTACATCGCCTGACTTTTCATATGCTTTCTTAAGATTTAAAGCATATTGATCATATTGTGCAATTTCATCATCACTGTATGATGTTTTAAATTTATTTATTTGTTCAACTGATAATCCTCCTAATGCTATTTGAGAATAACCCCAGGTTGGCTTTATCTTAGTTTCTTTATGAAAATAATTCCTGGTTTTTGTTATACATCTTTTTATAAATGATTGCTTTGGCTTCTCGGATTTAAATTGAGATTGAGATTCATATTGATCTGTAGAATTAGATTCCATTCTGAAAGTTCCATAACAATTTTGAGAAGCAGATTGAACGTCATTAGATTTTCTAACCGGTCGACAACAACGAAAACAAATCATTTTAAAAACTCCTATTTTTGTAATACATATATTATATATAAAAAATATATATTATTAAAATTTCACATGACGCCATAAAATGTTACAAACTTAATATTTTAAAAAGTTGCTCTTAAAAAAGGGTAGTGATATAATTTTTATAATGAAATATATTATATGAGAGATTAAAAAATGAAAAAGCAATTAATTTTTATAGGTCCCCCTGCTTGCGGAAAAGGAACTCAAACTATTATGTTGTCTAAAAAATTAAATCTACCGCATATTGATACGGGTGCTTTGATTCGTGATGTTATTAAAAGTCAAACGGAAGACGGTATAATTGCTAAAAAATATATAGATGAAGGCAAGCTTGTTCCACCGGAAATTGTTGCAAATATTATAAAAAATCGCCTTCTTAAAGACGATTGTAAAGATGGTGCAATTCTTGATGGATTCCCACGCAGTCTTGAACAGGCTCAAACTTTGGATGAGATAAATAATACTTTCTTTAAAGATGATGATGTCCAAATGATGGCAATTTATTTTGATGTAGATCGTAATGTCCTTATGGAACGTATTATTAATCGTCGCAGTTGTCCTAAGTGTAAAAAAATATATAATCTTAAATTTGCTCCTCCAAAAAATACAAACGTTTGTGATGTTGATGGCGAAACTCTTATACAACGTGATGATGATACTTATGAAATAGCTTTAAAACGCTTTAATACTTATGAAAACGAAACAAAACCACTTGTTGAATTTTTTGAAAATCGTAATCAACTTTATAAAATTGACGCTAATGGTAAAGTGGATGAAATTTTTGAAAAGTTATTAAAAATTGTTGAGGAAAATTAAATGACTATAAGTCGCAAATCCCGTGATGATATCAAATATATGAAAATGGCAGGCAATATTGTTGCTTTGTGTCATAAAAAAATGAAAGAAATTGTTGAACCCGGTATACTTACAATTGAACTTGATAATGAATGTAATAAAATTATTAAAGAACATAAGGCAATTCCTACTTTTTTAGGATATAACGGATTTCCTTTTTCGATATGTGTTTCAATTAATGATGAAGTTGTTCATGGATTCCCTTCAAAAACTCGTAAATTAAACGAAGGTGATATTGTAAGTATTGATATTGGTGCCACTTATCATGGTTTTGTGGGTGATAGTGCTTGGACTTATCCTGTTGGAAATGTTTCAGATGATTGCAAAATACTTCTTGAAACAACTGAAAAAGCTCTATTTGCAGGTATCGCTCAAATGAAAGAAGACAACACACTTGATGATGTCGGACGGGCTATTGAAAATGTCGCTAAAAGTAAGAACTTAGGTATCGTACGCAATTATGGCGGGCATGGTGTCGGACGAAAAATGCATGAAGACCCTTTTGTTTATAACTATTCTACAGGCAATAAAATTAAACTTAAAAAAGGTATGACTATTGCTATTGAGCCTATGTTAAATCTTGGTTGTGATGACGTTTTTACAAAAGATGACAATTGGACTGTTGCTACTATTGATGCTAAACCTTCTGCTCATTTTGAACATACTGTTTGCGTTACAGATGGTGAACCTATTTTGTTAACCCGGTTTGATGAATCTTTGATTTAAATCTTTTTGAAAGTTAATTATTTATGACTACTAATCAAGGCATTATTTATGTTGTTGCAACTTGTATTGGCAATTTGGAAGATATAACTTTTAGAGCCGTCAAAGTCTTAAAATCTGTTGACTTGATTTTATGTGAAGATACAAGAAACTCTTTAAAACTACTTAACCATTATAATATCGACCATAAGAAACTTTTAAGCTATCACAAATTTAACGAAAAAAGCCGACTTGAATATATTAAAAATTTATTATTAAATGAAAATAAAAATATTGCCCTTATTTCCGATGCCGGCACACCTTGCATTCAAGACCCCGGCCGGGTGTTAATTAACGAACTTACTTTAAATACAAATATAAAAATCGTTCCTATTCCGGGTGCCTGTGCTTTTATTACATTACTTTGTGCAACTTTTAAAATCGGTGAAGACTTTATCTTTTTAGGCTTCCCGCCAAAAACTTTTGAACAACAAAAAAAACTTTTTCTTAAAAATAATCTGGCTGATATTATTTTTTATGAATCAAATAGTAGGATTTTGAAAACTTTAGAGAATATTCTAAATATATTTGGACCTAATATTTTAATTTCTGTAGGAAGAGAACTAACTAAAATCTATGAAGAAATTAAATTTGATAAAGTTATAAATATTATTGATTTCTATAAAACAAATACTCCTAAAGGTGAGTTTGTTGTTGTAATTCATAAAGAAAATAAACAAAATATTCCTTTTGACGAAGATATTTTAATTAAAATTCAAAATTTAAAAGATAAAGGATTCTCAAAAAAAGATATTATTAATATTCTTGTTGCACTTTATGGTTTTAACAAAAACGATATTTATAATAAAATATAAATTGCTAGTCATTTTTATGATTAGAAAATCCAGAATCATATATGGAACTTGAATTTTCACGTTCCTGCAATTCTTTATAAGTGTTTTGTGCAGTCTTATTTATTTGCTCTATATATTCTTCTTTATATTTTTTCATAGATTCTTTTAGTTTTATTTCTGCCTTTAAAGCTTCCTGACTTACCCTCGAAGGTGTGGGAATTGTCATAATATCATTTAAATTTAATTTTTCAAATTTTGGAGGTAAACCAAAAGATGTCTTTTTATTTTTATCATTTTTTCGATAATTATTACCGGATAAATTAGAAAATGAGTTTATTCTCATTTATTCTCCCCCCAATATAACCCTATTTAATACTAAAATAAAAATGAAAAATGTCAAATATAAATTAAAAAGGTATAATAAGTTTTTATTATACCTTTTTTTGTGTGTAAGTGAAAATAGAAGATTATAGTATTTATAAATTTACAATAAATTTTATTTTAATACGTTGAAATTGTATAAGAATCACATGATATTATTTGTCTTTTATCTTCTTCATCAAACTTTGGATTTATATATATTACTGATTTTACATTGTCAGGTCTTCCCGGAGCAAATTCCAGTATTGCTTCTTTGGCTTCTTTTAAATATTGATTTTTTTTAGTGCCGTTATAATCAAATATAGCATTTGTATAAATCTTCTTTGAAAGTTTATCGTTCCTGTCTTCTTGATAATAGTTGTATATAATTTTATAAGCTTCATTAATATAACCATCATTACCGGCTTTTGCATTTATATATTGAACACTTAAATATTTATCCTCTCCACCTTTTTCGTATATTTTTAATATTTCATCACAACTTTTTATGGTTCTTTCTTTGTTATACTTAATATTTTTTCTGATTATTTGTTGAAGTTTATCAGGATGATTTTTATATTCAAGAATTTCTGTATCATATTTTTTATATTTTGATTCATTTGGAAAAGTTATAGAATGAAATAACGTACGTGACACTAAATGATCATTTCTTGTTTCATAATATTTTGTTGTGATTTTATCATTATACAATGCATGATTATTACAAAGTTTAAAGTCATTATACTCTCGATATAGAAATTGTTGCGGATTTTCTTTATTATAAGTTTCCACAATAAGCTCACTTTCTTTTAAACGTCCGCTTGGCAAATATTGAGAATTTGCGTATGAACTTGTTAAAATACCTTCATTATTATCTTTTTCGTATGATATTAAGGCATTTTGTGATGATTCAAGGGCTCCATTTTTATTAAACTTAGCACCTTTGTATATTTCTTTTTCATGGTGGTTATTTTTGTCTTTAAATTTATATGAAACCATTTTTGCTTCTTTAATAACCCCATTTTCATTAAATTTAACCTCTTTATAAGATTTAGATACAAGCTTGTCATATCTTTCTGTTTTATAATTGTAGTTTATTTTGTAACAGCCTATTATTTTATCATTTTCAATTTTAGGTTTTTCAATTTCTATATTCAAATTATTATCAGAATATTTTAATACTGTATTATTATTTTCTTTGACTAATTTATACTTATCAACATCATTAAATGGCAAATTTCCTAAAATTGGCAAATTATCAAATTTTAACGCTTTTTCTTTGTGTTGTTGAACGGTAGAATCTGTTGAAGCATTTCGTTTTTGATTTATTCGTGTTGTAATCTTTTCATTTTTATTTGAAACAACATTTGAAATAACAGGTGTTATATTGAAAGATGCCAATTCAACCAGTTCATTTTTTAATTTCTTAACTGTTTTTTTCCCTTCACCATCTATAGGACCGCCAAAAGAAATATCATTTGTTCCAATTGAATAATTTTCTTTTTTTATATTTGGTTTTATATATTTATTTAACGTGTTGTTAAATTGTTTTCTAATTTTCATAATAAAATCATTCCTTTATATAAACTAGTTTTAAGAATTAGTTATAATATGATTATCATATTTTTGAATGTGATCAAAATGCCCGAAAATCACATTTGTATATTTTTCTGATTTTAAATTATCAGATTGATTTTTCTTATATTCAAGTATATATTCCTTACAAGAAACAATTTTACCCGGTCTATAGGACATTTTTGAATGATTAAATAAAGGATTCATGTAAGTTTTAGTTTCAAAACCACCATTTGAGTATTTATGACTTTTTATTAATTTTTTACATTTTTTTACTTCTCCATTTGGATATAATTGAACACCCACCATTATTTTAGACTCACCATTTGTATACGTTTCTTCAAGACCTTTATAAGTTATTTTATCTTGAATTTCGTCAAGTTCAAAAAATGCAAATCTTCTTGTTTGCAATTTATAAGGATTTTTGTTACATACTAATATAACTTCTTCACTTGTTTTTAGCCTTCCATCAGGATAATATTGTGCATTTTTATATTCATTAGTTTTATAAAAATTACTTTGAGTAAATTTAATTAAAGCCTTTTTTGAAAATATGACTCCTCCATTTTCATTGAATTTTACACCATGATATTCTTCAGTTTTATGCCGATTATTTTTGTTTTTAAATGTATAATTGACATTTAAGGCTTCCTTTATATTTCCAAAATTATCAAACTGCGGCTTTACATATGATTTATGTATAAGCTTATCATCTCTTTGAGTTTTATATGTATATTCAATTAATTCTCCACCTGTTATTTTACCTTTTTCTATTTCAGGTTCTGTTATAGTTACAAAATAATCTTCGTTATTATGCATTAACATATTTTGCCCGCAAAACTTATCATGTATATAATTTTTTTCATCCAACATCTCTTTTGGAATATTACCGCTTATTGGAATATTATCATTTTTAGGTTCTTTATTTTCAACTTGTGTTTGTGTTTCAACTGGAGAATTAGTCTGAATTTCAACCGGAGAAACAGTTTGTGTCTGTGTTTCTACAGCATCATTTCTTCTTCTATTTAAAACTAAATTTGGCAACATAGAAGAAATAACACGGGATGATGATATTTGAGAAATTGTCCTTTTTATTCCATTAAATGCTCTTTTCATCATATTATCCCGCATTCCAAACGATATAGTGTTTGTGCTTGTTGTTAACACATTTTTTTTAATTTTTTTGTTTTGTCTTGTATTGTAATAATTTGAAACATTGTTAAATTGGCTTGTGATTTTCATTATATTCCCCCTACTTGCTTTTGCTAATTATAAATCTATAGTTATTTAATTTTAAAATATTTTATTCATATTTATTTTGATACTTCATATTTTTTTATCTTAAAATACTATAATCAATAAATAGTTTTAAATGAGGTATATTTCATTCCTGCTTGAGTTTTTGTATTTTTATCATACTTCATTTTAACATTTTTAAATTCTATAGCTTTTAAGTCTTTTTCATTTTTTTTATCATATTCATAAACCAAAGCTTTAGCTTTTGTAGGCTGACCTGATTTATTAAGCTTAGGTTCTTTGTATGTTTGTGTTTTTAATTTATCACTTTGTTCTTTACTATATTCATAAACTAAGGCTTTAGCTTTTGCAGGCTGACCTGATTTATTAAGCTTAGGTTCTTTGTATGTTTGTGTTTTTATTTTATCACTTTGTTCTTCATTATATTCATAACTTAATGCACTGGCTTTTGCGGGCAAACCCGATTTATTAAACTTAGGTTCCTGATACGTTTGTGTTTTTAATTTATCATCCCGTCCTTTATCATATCTATAAATTAGCGAATTAGTTTCTAATATTTTACCTTCACCATCAAATTTTGTATTTTTAAAAGTTTGAGTTATAAGCTTATCATCTCTTCCATTTCCGTATCCGTATGTAACCAAACTTGATTTTAAAGGTTGATATAAATCATCAATTTTAGTTACATCCTTATAAATATCAAATTTTATTTCATTATCTTTATTGTATTTGTTTACAACAAGTGATGCTTTTTCAGGCCTTTCAAAGGGGGTCAACTCAACATTATTAAATTGTTGTGATTTAAAGTTTTTTTTGTTTCCATCATTATATACAAAAGTCAATATATCAGCTTTCTTAGGTGTATATTGAAATTGAGATAATCTTGCATTTTTATAAATTTTGGCATTTAATTTATCTTCTCTTCCCGTATCATATTCATAAACAACTAAATCTGTTTTTACACTACCATCGGGTTTATCAAGTTTAACATTTTCATATTTTTGAGTTTTTAATTTATCAAATCTACCATTATCAAATTCATTTATTAGAAAACTTGCTTTTATTATTTCTCCAAGATTATTACACTTTACATCTTTATATTTTTTTGTTTTTAGTTTATCATTTCGTATATTATACTGTTGAACAAGTGTATCTGCTTGTATTGGATTTTCTACATTGTTAAGTTTAACATATTCATATATTTTATTTTTTATAGCACTTTTTGCTAAATCTTGCTTATATTCACAAACCAGTGAATCTGCCTGTACAATTTTTCCATTATTAAGTTCAGGATTTTTATATGTTCTTAATTTTAAGTTGTCATATCTTTTATCATTATATTCTATTATTATTAAATCACTATTATCAACTTGACCAAAATTATCTAATGATGGATTTTTATATGTTTTTGATTTTAAATCATCACGTTGATCTTCATTATATTCCATAATCATAAGGTCGCTTGCTTTAATTTGATTAAAATCATTAATTTTTGGATTTTTATATGTTTTTGATCTTAAATTTTCACGTTGACCTTTATCATATTCCATAACTATCGAATCAACTTGCATTATTTGACTAGATTTATCAAATTTAATATTTTTATATGTTTGAGATTTTAATTTGTCACTACGATTATCAAAATCCATAATTAAGAACTCTGTTTGAATCATCTGACCGTAATTGTCATATTTAGGATTTTTAAATGTTTCTGTTTTTAATCGATCATATCTATTATCATATTCTGAAGTTATAGATTCACTTGAAATAATTTGATTAAAATTATTAAAAACAGGGTTTTTGTACTTTTGTGATTTTAATCTATTAATTTTTGTATTATCATATTTATAAGTTACAAAATCTGCTTTAAGCGGGTCTTCTAAACTATCAAATTCAACATTTTTATATTCTACTTCTTTTAACTTATCACTATGATTTTTATTATATTTACAAACATATAAACCAGCTTTAGACATCTTTCCAAAGTTATCACATACAAGATTGGTAAATGACTCAGTTAATATACCATTTTGTATTCCTTCGCTATTGTAATCATACTTAACAAAATCTGATGTTATAGGTTGTCTTAAATCATTAAGTTTAACATTTTGATATGTTATTAATTTTAAATTACCTTTTTCGTTATTATTATAAGCACAAACAAGTGAATCCGCTTTTAAAGGATAAGCTAATCTATCAAAATTTGTTGCATTTTTATAATATTTATATTTTAAATTGCTGCTTGCATCTTTATCATAATTATAAATAACAAAATTTGCTTTTAATAATTCACTTTTTTCGTTAAATTCAACTTTTGTATACCTGGCAGTTTCAACACCATCAATACGTTTACCGTAATTATATACAAGCCAATCCGATTTTAAAGGTTGACCATTATTATTAAACTTAACATTTGTACACTCTATTGATTTTACTTTATCATTATTTTGCTCTTGAAATTCATATTTAATTTTATTTGCTTCTTTTAAAGAACCATTTATAATAGTTGGATTTTTTATAGTTATTCTTGAATGATCATTGGAATATACCATTATCATATCATCATTTTCTATATATCTTTGAAAAACTTCCATATCTCCCAATTTTGGAAATGTATGTTTAGAATCATCATCCACTTTTTGAATATCCATTTTATTTAAAGATTTATCATTTACTTTTAAAGCGATATTTTTTTCTTGAGATGCTAAAACAATTTCCGGCAATATAGAAGACATATTTGAAGATGTCAACTTAACGACAGCTTGCTTTGCTTTATCAGTTGTTTTTTTTACAACCTCACTTTTGGGCCCGCCAAATGAAAGGGATTTTATACTGTTTGTATGATTATTAGTTTTTTTTACATAATAATTTGACACATTGTTAAATTGGCTTGTGATTTTCATAGTTTAATTTCCCTTATATTACTACAAACAAGCTAATATAAAAATTTAATTATGTCAATTATTATTTATTATTTATTTAATATTTCTTTATAATATTTTTAATACTTGTTTTTTTGTAAACTTTCCACCCTTTCCCTTTAAGCGTGAGGGCAGGGGTAAGGATAGTTAGTTTTCTCCCTCTCCCTAAAGGGAGAGGGCAGGGGTGAGGGTGTCAAAATTGTTAAACTTCAACAAATTAAATATTTTAACGTCCTCCAGGCGGGGCAACTGTATTTATTTTTTTTCAAAAAATTAAACAGTTGTAGAATAAAGTCAATAAATGTAACCCATACGCAGGCACGAACAATTATCACTTTACGAAACAACAACAGGCAGCCTTCTGTTTGAGTGCGAAGCACGAGTTAAGGCTGCTTGGGTTGAGTTTAGTGAGAATGTGAGTGCCAAGTCGGGTTACGGTTTTGGGCACTTTGTCCACACAAAGTGCCTCCGCCTGAAAGGCTTTAATTTTCTTTAATTATTTAAAATTTTTCTCAAAAAATTATTTAAAAATATATTTATGTCTTCCGGACGGGGCAACTTTTACGCAAAAGTTGCACAAAACCCCAACCCACTTGGTTTTCGTATATTCACACGACTCAACTTGAGCCTCCTTAACTCGTGCACTTCGTGCACTCAAACAAAAGGAGGCTTTGACAACGTTTCGTCTGTGACTATTACTCAAACCTGCGTATGGGTTGCCATTGTTGACCGCATTCTCCAACTTTTTTATTTTCCGCTTTCTTTTTTTAGCTTAAGGGCGGGGATAAAAGTCTTTTCCTATCTCCCTCTCCCTAAAGGGAGAGGGCTGGGGTGAGGGTGGCAAAATTGTTAAATCTCAATAAATTAAATATTTTAATGTCCTCCAGGCGGGGTTACTTTATTTTACGATTTTTTTTTAAATTATTTAAAAATATATTAATGTCCTCCGGACGGGGCAACTTTTACGCAAAAGTTGCACAAAACCCCAACCCACTTGGTTTTCGTATATTCACACGACTCAACTTGAGCCTCCTTAACTCGTGCACTTCGTGCACTCAAACAAAAGGAGGCTTTGACAACGTTTCGTCTGTGACTATTACTCAAACCTGCGTATGGGTTGCCATTGTTGACCGCATTCTCCAACTTTTTTATTTTCCGCTTTCTCTTTTTAGCGTGAGGGCAGGGGTGCGGGTCTTTTCCTATCTCCCTCTCCCTAAAGGGAGAGGGCTGGGGTGAGGGTGGCAAAATTGTTAAACTTCAACAAATTAAATATTTTAACGTCCTCCGGATGGGGTTACTGTGTTTAACTTCGCCTGTCGCACTTCGTGCTGTCGGCTTTGGCTTTTTTCCCGCCTGAGGTATCCGCCCTCATTTCATTCGGGCGTCTTTCCTACGGCGGGAATTAGTAATATATGGGGGGAGGCGAAGCCTCCCACCATATCCCCCCACACGAAAGTTAACGTCCTCCGGACGAGGTAGTGCCTCCGCCTGAAAGACTTTATATTTTTATTATTATTTAAAGACTATTACTTAAACCTGCGTATGGGTTGCCATTGTTGACCGCATTCTCCAACTTTTTTATTTTCCGCTTTCTCTTTTTAGCGTGAGGGCAGGGGTGCGGGTCTTTTCCTATCTCCCTCTCCCTAAAGGGAGAGGGCTGGGGTGAGGGTGGCAAAATTGTTAAACTTCAACAAATTAAATATTTTAACGTCCTCCGGATGGGGTTACTGTGTTTAACTTCGCCTGTCGCACTTCGTGCTGTCGGCTTTGGCTTTTTTCCCGCCTGAGGTATCCGCCCTCATTTCATTCGGGCGTCTTTCCTACGGCGGGAATTAGTAATATATGGGGGGAGGCGAAGCCTCCCACCATATCCCCCCACACGAAAGTTAACGTCCTCCGGACGAGGTAGTGCCTCCGCCTGAAAGACTTTATATTTTTATTATTATTTAAAGACTATTACTCAAACCTGCGTATGGGTTGTCATTGCTGATCTCATTCTCCAACTTTTTATTCTCCTTTTCTCTTTTAGCATAAAATTTGTGAAGTAAGGCTCGTTTTTGTTACGTTATTAAGCTTTTTTGTGTAATTTTATAAAAATAATTCAAATTATTACTTGAATAAATTGAATATTTGATGTATAAAGGTTTTGTATACTATGTTAGAAAAGAGAGGAGTATAACAAAATGACAAAAGTAGCTATAAACGGATTTGGAAGAATCGGTCGTAACACTTTACGTGCAGCTGTAAAAACTGGTATTTTTGACAAGGTAGATTATGTCGCAATAAACGACCCCGGTTTAAAACCTCAGGATGCAGCTCGTTTATTCAAATATGACTCAGTTATGGGCAAATTTGATGGCGAAGTTGAAGCTTATGATGAAGGTATTATTGTGAATGGTAAAAAAATTAAGTTCTTTAGTGAAAAAGATCCTTCTCAATTACCCTGGAAAGATTTAGGTGTAGATATTGTTGTTGAATCAACAGGTTTCTTCACTGATGCAGAAAAAGCAAAAGCTCATATTAGAGCCGGTGCAAAAAAAGTTATTATCTCAGCTCCAGCTACAAACGAAGATATAACAATTGTTTTAGGTGTAAATGAAGATAAATACGATTCATCAAAACATGATGTTATTTCAATGGCATCTTGCACAACAAATTGTTTGGCTCCTGTTGCAAAAGTTATCAAAGAAAAATTTGGAATTGTTAAAGGTTTAATGACAACTGTACACTCATATACAGGTGACCAAAGAATTTTAGATGCAGGTCATAAAGATCCTCGTCGTGCTCGTGCCGGTGCTTTAAATATTGTTCCTACAAAAACAGGTGCTGCAAAAGCTGTAGCTTTAGTTATTCCTGAATTAAAGGGCAAATTAGACGGTTTTGCAATGCGTGTTCCTACACCTGATGTTTCTTTGGTTGATGTAGTTTTTGAAACTGAAAAACCTGTTACTGTTGAAGAAGTTAATGCAGCTTTAAAAGAAGGTGCTGATGGACATGTTTTATGCTATACTGAAGAACCATTGGTGTCAACTGATTACATCGGTTCATCTCAATCATCAACTGTTGATGCTTTATTAACTCGTGTTATGGGCGATAATATGGTTAAAATTATTTCATGGTATGACAATGAAATGGGTTATTCAACTCGTCTTGCTGAAACTGTTAAGTATGTTGCTGATAGATTATAATTTGAAATTTATTAGTAATATAAATTTTATTATTTTATTAATTAAAAATAAAAAAACCTTAAATTATTACAATTTAAGGTTTTTTTGTATATTATTTTGTAAAATATATTAGTTTTGAGATGGAGCAACATAAACTCTTTGAGCCATTTCACGGTCCATCATAAACAAAGCATCACCTGAACAGTCAACTATTTTTAATTGTGCTATAATATCTTCACAATTTGACTCTTCTTCAACCTGTTCATCGATAAACCATTTTAAAAATGATAAAGAAGCTCTATCTTTAACTTCTTCGGCAACATCCATTAGATTATTAATCAAAGAAGTTACATAAATTTCATGTTCCAGTGTTTTTTCAAAAACATCAAGAACTGATTTAAAATCGTTATTTGGTTTTTCAATAGCTTCAAGAACGACTTTGCCGCCTCTATCAACAAGATAATCATAAAATTTATGAGCATGGCTATTTTCTTCTTGAGCCTGAACTCTCATCCAGTTTGCAAAACCTTTTAAGCCCATATCTTCAAAATAAGCCGCCATTTGCAAATATAAATAGCTTGAATAAAATTCTTTATTTATTTGTTCATTTAATGCTTTTGCCATTTTTTCATTAATCATAACTAAGTCTCCTTCTTTTAACTAAGTTTATTATTACCACATTTAAATTTAAACACAAAAAAATAATATGTAAATTAATCTTGAATGTACAACTTTTTGTAGTAAAATTAAAATACATTAACAGTAAGTTTTGTATTTGGTTTATAGAGTAAAAAGGGGAGAAACTAGCTATGAAAATAAATGGCATTAACAATACAACTTTAAAAAATTATAATAATAATTTAAATGGAGTAAAAAATAGGAATAATAACAATAATTATAAACTTTTAAAAAGGACAACTTTTAAGGGAAATAATTTATCATTATCTGAAGTTATAGAGTATCAAAATAGAAAATCTTTTTTGGGTAGGTTATTTTCTTTTCTAAAACAAAAGCCGGTTGAAACTTTAGTTAAAAAAGTTCATAAAAATTTACAATATACTCAGGATAATAAATTAAAATCCAATGAAACAAAATTTTATTATAAAAATAGAAAAGATGGACTTATTAGTATTACATTTAGTGATTGTGTTATGGACCAAACTAAAAAAAATATAGAAAAAGCTTCTAAAATAGTTTATCATTATGATAATAAATTGTCAGGCGGTTTAAAACAAAAAGTTTTTTCAAATCCTATTTTTGATAACAAAGGAAATATAAAGCATTCAGAATTTGTTCAATTATATTTAGATGAAAATTCCGGAAAAGAAAAATTTATTATACATAATAATGTTTTATTTAAAGATAATAATATGTTTTCATCAGATTATAGTGAAATAATATATAAAGATAACTCATTTAAAGCTTTTAAGAAAAATATATTTGATGAAAATGGTCAAATTAAAGAATTTGAAGAAATGGAAAAAACCTGTGAATATAAAGATGGAACTAAAAACATTACTGAAAAAACATATTATAAAGATAATCAAACAAAACCTGTATTTTTTATTAAAATAGAAAAAGAAAATGAAAAAGAAGAAAAGAGATTATATATTGAAAATCCGGAATTTAGAGAAGATAATACGCTTAAAAGTGCTTCATTGAGTCAAATAATTGAAGGGAATGTTATTTATGCTGACTATCAAGCTCAATATAATGAAAACGGAGTATTATCAAAATCGAAATTGCATAAAATTTCAAAAAAGAATAAAGATTGTTCTATTGGCGAAAAAGAAAGAGAATATAAACAAAGGCAAATAAGCAATTTAATAGAAAAAGAAACTAAAGAATTTAATGAAGTAAAAATGTTAAAACAACAACTTTCACAAAAGTTAAATGAACAAAACTTAATAAAACAAAGACAAAATAAATTAAGTTTAAAAGATGAACAAACTCTTATTAATAAAGAAGAGGATGTTATTTCATATAAAAAACATCCAAAAAAGATAAGATTAACACGTAAAGATATAAATTTCCTTAATAAAAATAAAAATCTTGATGTAAATAAACTTCAAGATGAAATAAGAAATTTACAAGAAGAAATAAATGTTAAAGAAACAAAAAGAATGAAATATTTAACAGAATTAAGATTACAACAAAAGGAATTGAGAGAATTGGAAGCAGGTGATATAATTTATATGAATTATAATAATGAAACTAATTCGTATTCAAATAAAGTTACAAATAGCAAACAGGTAGAGGAAATGTTTGAGTTTAAAAATAAAGGATTAATAAAAAATGGAAAATAAAGATACAATAGTTTACGAATTATACGGAAAAACTTATATAAACCTCACCAACAGCTGCACAAACGAATGTGAGTTTTGTATAAGAGATATAAAAGATGATGTTGGGGGCAAAAATATGAAGCTTAAATATGACAATATTATAGGAGAGGATGTAATAAATGCCCTTGTTGAAAATAAAGACAGCTTAAAAGATGAAATAGTATATTGCGGTTTTGGAGAACCAACTTTAAGATTAAGTGCATTAATTAAAAGTGCCAAATTTATAAAAGAAAATTATAAAGATAAAAAAATTCGTTTAAATACAAACGGGCATGGCAATTTGGTTTATAAGACGGATATAGTTCCCCAGCTTGCACAATATATAGATAGTGTTTCAATAAGTCTTAATGCACAGGATGAAGAAACTTATAATAAAATATCGAAGCCAAAAATAAAAGATGCGTATAAAGGTATGCTTGATTTTGTAAAAAAATGTAAAGAAAACAATATTGAAACAACACTAACAATTGTTACTCACTTTAAAGATTACAAAATAGACGTTCAAAAATGTAAAGAAATAGCCGATTCTTTAGGTGTAAAGTTTCGTGAAAGAGAATATTTAAATAACGGATATTAAATTTTTATAAAGTTTCTTGACGAAAATAAATAAACAATAGTAAAATACAAAAGGTAAAAAATATTTGAGGTAAAAATTTATGAGTGATTTTAGTTACAGCCGTTTGGATGGTGAAAGTTATGACATTAACAAAGTGAAAGAGATTATTAAAAATGAAAATATAAAGTTTATTAAGCTTCAATTTGTTGATATAAACGGTCATGTAAAGAATATGTCAATCCCGTCAATACATATTGATAAAATATTAAATAATGAAATGATGTTGGATGGTTCGTCAATAAAAGGATTTAGAAGTATAGAAACATCAGATATGTATTTTTACCCGGATATTAATACATTTACAATATTACCCTGGCGTTCACGTGAAGATTCAAAAGTTGCAAGGTTGATATGCAATATACATAATGCAGACGGAACACCTTTTGAAGGATGTCCTCGCTGCAATTTAAAACGCCTTATGAAGGAAGCACAGGAACTTGGTTTTTCAATGAATATAGGTCCTGAAGCAGAGTTCTTTTTATTTAAAAAAGATAAAGACGGAAACGTTACAACAATACCAAATGATAAAGCAGGATATTATGACTTAGGACCTACGGACTTAGGTGAGGATGTTCGTGCTGATATAGTTTCAACACTTCAACAAATGGGATTTGACATTGAAGCGTCACATCATGAAGTTGCACGCGGACAGCACGAAATAGATTTTAAATATGCTGATATTTTAACAACAGCTGATAATGTTTCTACATTTAAAATAGCTGTAAAAGCCGTAGCTGAAAAACATAATTTACATGCAACATTTATGCCAAAGCCTATATTTGGTATAAATGGTTCAGGTATGCATTGTAATATTTCATTATTTAGTAATAATAAAAATGCATTTTTAGATGAAACAGCTTTATATAAATTATCAAATGAAGCAATTTGGGCTATTGGCGGGCTTTTAAAACACGTTCGCGGATTTACGGCAATAACAAATCCTACGGTAAATAGTTATAAACGACTTGTCCCTGGTTATGAAGCACCTGTATATATAGCCTGGTCACTTGCAAATAGAAGTGCACTTGTGAGAGTTCCTGCAAAACGCGGCAATGCAACCCGTGTTGAACTTCGTTCACCTGACCCGAGTGCAAATCCTTATTTGGCTTTTGCTGTTATTCTCCAAGCTTGTATTGATGGTGTAAAAAATCAAATAGAACCTCCATCACCTGTTGAAAGTAATATTTATCAACTTACAAGTCGTGAAAGAGAATTACAAAAAATAGAAACCCTTCCTGGAAGTCTTGATGAAGCATTATGTGAATTATCAAAAAGTAAAGTTGCAAAAGAAGCACTTGGTGAACACATATATAACGAATTTTGTCATGCAAAACGTAAAGAATGGGATGCCTTTAGAACGTATGTGTCTACATGGGAATTAGATAAATACTTTGAAAGTTTGTAAAGAAATATGAATTTTTACTAACTATGTAGTTGACATTATTGTATGTTTTATCTACTATATTATTAGTAAAAAATAGGAGATACAATATGTCAAACATTACAAATTTATTTAGTCAGTCACCTTCTTATGCAACAAGAACTATTAATAAAGCATTAAATAGGGCTTTTCCTGAAGTTCAAAACAGGACACCTGATGTATATTTACCAAGAATCAATAATCTTATCTTGGATGAAAATGGAGTACCTTTACCACCTGAAATTCCACCTTTACCTGGTGATACAATGTCAATTAATGTAATTGAAACGCAAGCTGTTCCTGCTGAACCATTTTTTGTGCCAAGAATAAGTGATGGACATGGTGGTTTTAGACCGGATTTTAGCGGGCTTCAAAATAACAATTCACCGGTTAGAGAAATAGAACTTTTTGCTTAAAAATAAAAACATAATAAATTTAATAATAAATAAATTTTGGGATTTATATATTAGTGTACACTAAGCTTTGTTGTAAAGTTGTATATAAATCCCAAAATATTTTTAAATAATTTAAAAAAAATCGTAAAACACAGTTTCCCCGCCTGGAGGACGTTAAATTTCGTGTGTGGGGGGATATGGGGGGAGGCTTCGCCTCCCCCCATATATTACTAATTCCCGCCGTAGGAAAGACGCCCGAATGAAATGAGGGCGGATACCTCAGGCGGGAAAAAAGCCAAAGCCGACAGCACGAAGTGCGACAGGCGAAGTTAAACAGAGTAACCCCGTCTGGAGGACATTAAAATATTTAATTTGTTGAGATTTAACAATTTTGACACCCTCACCCCAACCCTCTCCCTTTAGGGAGAGGGAGAAAACTAACTATCCTTACCCCTGCCCTCACGCTTAAAAGAGAGAGGGAAGTGTGGAAAAGTTAAAAACTTTACAAAAGTATATATTTTCAATATAATAAAATAGAATAGAATAGGGTAAACCCTGTGACTAAGCTTTCCAAGACTGCACGAGACAAATAAATTTAAGATTTAGTCGATGCAATGAAAGGAGGTGATGTCAAAAGTGGTTATTATAATTAGTATAAAAGCACTAATATTAATATTACTAATAATACTAGTGCTAAAATAACCAATAATAGGGTTTTCAAAGAGCAGGTCTCAAACCGCTCACCCTATTTTTATCATATCATTTTTTTTATATATTTTCAATATTTTTTGTCACCCTCACCCAATCCTCACACTAAAAGAGAAAGTGGAAAATAAAAAAGCTTGAGAATAAGATCAACAATGGCAATCCATACGCAGGTTTGAGTAATAGTCACAGACGAAACGTTGTCAAAGCCTCCTTTTGTTTGAGTGCACGAAGTGCACGAGTTAAGGAGGCTCAAGTTGAGTCGTGTGAATATACGAAAACCAAGTGGGTTGAAAGGTTTTGGTTACTTTTGGCTTCAAGCGGATTTGCAGTTGGCTTTGCCTGATTGTGAGGAACTGAACGGAGTGAAACAATTTTAAAAAAATTGTGAAACGGAGTTGCATAGTTTCGAACGCTGCATAATCCAAGACAGTAACCCCGTCCGGAAGACATTAAATTAATTTTAAATAATTCTTGAAAAAATTATGACCAAAAATAAGTTCAAGAAAATATTAAAAAAATTTTATTTAAATTCTTTTAACCACAATTCAAGTGCCTTATCTGTATTTTCATCTCCTTTTTCATAAACTACAAATGGTGTTAAAACTTTAGAGCCTTTTGCAAGTTTTCTCATATCATCTTCAATATTATATTTCCCGCCGCCACCATGTGTTATAAAAGGAATAACTGTTTTTCCTTCAAAATCATTTTGTGATAAAAACGTCATAACAGGAGGAGCCATTGTATACCACCATGCAGGTGTTCCTACAAATATGATATTATAATTTTTAACATCAAAATCTATCTTTTTTATAGGAGGATGTATATTTTTCTCTTTTTGCATTTTTGCAACACCATAAGCAAGTTCATTGTAATCATCAGGATATGGTGTTTGAGGCTCTATTGATGTTATATCACAATTAAATTGTTTTTGTATTTTTTGAGCTATTGTTTTTGTATTGCCACTTAATGAATAATATACAATTAATATTTTTTTATTCATAAAAAAATCTCCCTCTTTTTTCTGCTCTTTATCTTGATTTGCAAAAACTAAACTTGAAGTCACAATAAATAAAGATAAAATAATTAATAATATTTTTTTCATTAAAAACTCCTTATTGTTTTTATTATTTATATTATAAAAATCTAAAAAAATCCTAGAAATATAAATGCTTATTTATATATTTTTCTTAATTAAGTTTATCACACTTTTTATAAAAACAAAATAACAAAAAATTAAATTTAATTTTACAAAATATTTAATAAAATTAAAAATATTTTAATTATATTAAACTATTATATTAAAAAATATTAAGAAAAAGTAATATATAACAAATACTTAAAAAGCCTACAAATAGTGAATTTACAAAAATAAAGTAATAAATATTAACATTTTTTTGTTAATTCTATAATGAATAGTTTGTATTTTTTTTTAGTTCATATATAATATAATTATGATCATTAGTGAGTTTGCTCAGTTTCTAAAAATCGATAATTCCGACAAAATTAAACCTGGTATAAGCAAGCTTAATGAATGGTTAATTTTAAAATTTACATCGCCTTGTATAACAAATATAGACAAGATTATACACAAGGAGATTTATTGTGCAACCAATAAAATTGGTTGCTTTTTTTTTATTGCAAAAAGTGAATCAGGACGTTTATTGCTTGAAGCATTATATAAATTTTGTGAATATTATGATAACTATCAAAAAGCAAAAAATCAAAACAAAATGTAGAAAACTTGTCAAAAACTTGCACAAAATTTGATAAAAAATGTTCAAAACTACATCAAAAAGTGTAGAAAACTATGTAGAGAAATTGTATAAAAAAATATAAAATTGTAGAAAACTTTAAAAAATTAAAAAAGTTTTGTAAGTTTTCTACATATGGTCGAAAGTTTTCTACATAGTTTTCTACATAATAAATTAGGTGTAAATTATTGATATAAAAGGGTTTAAAAAAGTTTTCTACAGTTTCTACAGACACTACTACTATTACTTATTATATATATTAAAATAAATAGTAAATAATAAATAAGTAAAAAAAACAAAAAAAAGAAAGAAGCAAATTTATTTTAACTTTGTGATAATATTTTATTATATAAAATTCATAAAAGGGGATTAAATAAATATGAAATTTTCAATTGAAAAGAGCTATTTAATGAATAGATTAAAAGTTGTGGAAAAAATAGCGTCAATGCGGGGTATAAATCCTATATTATCTAATATACTAATAGAAGCTTATGAAGATAACAAAATAAAACTTACCGCAACTGATATGGATTTGTCAGTTGAAACCATACAAGTTGCAAGTGTTGAAAAACCTGGTGCTACAACACTTGGTGCAAAAAAACTTATTGAAATGGTGAATAAACTTCCGGATAAACCTATTTTATTTGAGCTTAATGAATCCACACAAATAGTTCAAATTAGCTGCGGAAGCACAAAATATGAAGTTATAAGCATAGAATCCGGTGATTTCCCTAAAGTATTTAAAGATTTATATCTTGTAAATGAATTTGAAATAGAAACAGAACCCTTTATAAAAGGAATAGAACACACTTATTTTGCCTGTGCTGCACCTGAGACACGAAATGTTATAAGCGGTGTTATAATAAAGTTAAGCACGGATAATCTTGAAATGGCAGCAACAGACGGAAATAGGCTTGCAAGGTATATACAGGTCATAAATAAAAAAGACCTGGATGAGGAAATAACAGTAATTATTCCTTCTAAATCATTAAATGAGTTTGTAAGAATATGTCAAATAACAGGCGATAAAAAAGTAAAGGTTATAATATCAAAAGTAAAAGTATTGTTTAAAACAGAAAACTTTACCCTTGAGAGTCAATTGTTAGATGGCGATTTTCCGCCCTATAGACAGCTTATCCCGAAGAGTTTTCCAAAAAATGTGACAGTTAATAGGGAAGAATTTTTAAACGCCTTAGATCGCGTCTCAACAATGGTGAGCGATAGAACTAGTATTATTGAATTTAGTTTTGTGTATAATAAAATAAAAATGCTTGCACAAACACCTGAGGAAGGTAAATCTAATGATGAAGTGGAGGCTATGTATCAAGATGATGATATTGATATAGCTTTTAATTATCGATTTATTACGGAATCGTTAAAAAATATGGATAGTGAAAATATTCATATAGGCTTAAATGGAAGCTTATCTGCAACGTTGTTTGCACCTGTTAATGATGAGGATTATGTTTGTTTGATTATGCCGGTGCAGTTAAAAGAAGATGCTAAAAATAAAGATAATAATAATGAATTTAATAATGAAGAAGAAGAGTATGTTTAAAAAATATATAATTTTTTAAGCAAAATAAAAAAAAGGAATAAAACCATGGAAGAAATGTTGGATAAAATAATAGAGATTGAGAAAAAATATAATGAGCTTGGGGAAATATTATCAAAACCTGAGGTAATAGCTGATTATAACAAGTTTAGAGATTTATCCAAACAACGTAAGTCAATGGAAGAAACAGTTGAAATATATAACAAATTTAAAGAAGCAAGTGAAGCTATTAAGGATGCAAATGAGTTATTAAAAGGTGAGACTGATGAAACTATGCGGGAGTTTTTAAAGTCTGAAATAGAAAGCAATGAAAATAAAATAAAGGAATATGAAGAAAGAATGAAAGTTTTGCTTCTTCCGCGTGATCCTATGGATGATAAAGATATAATGTTGGAAATACGCGGGTCTGCTGGTGGTGATGAAGCTAATATTTTTGCAGGTGATTTGTTAAGAATGTACTTAAAATATGCAGATAAAATGGGTTGGCAGACACAAATACTTTCCAAAACTGAATGTGAAGCCGGTGGTTTTTCCGAGGTTGTTGTTTCTATAAAAGGTAATGCTGTGTATTCAAGATTAAAGTATGAATCCGGAGTGCATCGAGTTCAAAGAGTTCCGCAAACTGAATCTCAAGGTCGTGTGCATACTTCAACTGCAACTGTTGCTGTTATGCCTGAAGTGGATGATGTTGAAATTGATATAAATCCTAATGATTTAGAAATAACAACCTGTCGTTCAGGTGGAGCCGGTGGACAAAATGTTAATAAAGTTGAAACAGCTGTAAGAGTTGTGCATAAGCCTACAAATCTTATGGTTTTTTGTACAGAGGAACGTTCACAATTACAGAATAAAGAGCGTGCTATTCAAATATTAAAAGCAAAATTATATGATATGGAAGTTCAAAAACAAATGCAGGAAATTACTGATTTAAGACGTTCACAGGTTGGAACAGGTGATAGATCAGAAAGAATAAGAACATATAATTTTCCACAAGGACGCTTGACTGACCATAGAATAGGGCAAAACCTTAATGTTTGGACGGTTATTGATGGTGATTTGGATGACTTGCTTGAGTTACTTATTCAACATGATCAAAAGTTAAAGCTTGAAAAATTGTCACAAATTGAAGCGTAAGAAGGTTTAAATAAGCTTTATAAATTATTTTAACACTTTTTTTAAGTTTTCTCTCTTCCCCTCTCCCCTTTTTATGCATGAGGGCAAGGGTTAGAGTTTAATATTTGTTTGAATTGAGACAGGTAAAAAAACTAAATTTAATATTTAAAATTTTACTATTTTACTATTTTACTTAAGACACATAGTAAGAACCGGATTAGCTAAAGTAAATGTGTAAGTGATGTATAGGGTAAAAAAATACTTAGTTTAACATTAAAAATGAATATAGAATAATATAAAAATTTAACAAAAAATTTTATAATGGTTGCACTACTTGAGTTATAAAAACTGGACTTGATGTCCGACAAATCGAACTTTTTACTTCATGAATTTATTGATTCCTTAATTGATAAAATTTATCTTTGTTCGCTCAAAGAATATTATATTAAGCGTCATGCTGAACTTGTTTCCACTACTGTCCAAGATAATTTTGTATAATAAGCTGAAAAATGAGTAAATATATGTATTGTTTCCAAAGAGGATATAGAAGAGACAATAAACAAAAATGTCATCCTGAAAGATTAGAAAAACAAACGAAAGTGTAGTTTTTCAATCTGTTCAGGATCTTACCAAAACCAAAATATAGTACCTGGTTTGTAAGATTCTGAACAGTGCGAAAAATTAACCGTTTTAAATAAATTAATTTTTCTGCACTTTCAGAATGATAGAATTTTTAAATTTATTCGGGATAGTTGTGGAACTTGTTTCAGCATCTTTCCAACGAATTCTTACTTCCAATCTAATGATAAATCTTTAAATTCAGGGTTCATTTCTTTAATTAAATTTATCTTCCATTGTCTGTGCCAACGTTTTAATTGTTTTTCTCTGTTAATTGCTGTTTCAATAGAATCTGTTAATTCATAATAGACTAATTTATCTACGTTATATTTTTTAGTAAAGCCCTCAATGATTTTGTTTTTATGTTCCCAAACTCGTTTTTGCAAGTTACCCGTCACTCCTATATACAAAGAAGTTTCGGAATAATTTGTCATTATATAAACTGCACAAGTTTTCTTCATAGTCTTATTGTAACATGCTTGATTAGCAAGATGCTGAAACAAGTTCAGCATGACAGAAAAGAAAGGAATTATTTATGAAAAAAGAATTTGGGCTTATTATTAACACACCAACAAAAAAGGCTTCAAAAAAAGAAATTGAAGAAAGAAAGGAAAAAGTCCGAAAGTTACTTGCCAAGTGGATTGCACAAGAAATTTTCAGAAGAAATGGACTCGAAATAGACATGAATGAAGTCGAATTCTGGTATGCTAGTTAGCAAGCGGATTTCGAGGCAAAGACATTAAAACGTAAAAAACGTTTGTGAAAACATGGCAAAAATCAACCCTGTAAAGTATTGATTTTACGGGGGTTTATAAAAAGTTCGATTTTAAAATAAAACTGGAGACGGTGGGAGTTGAACCCACGTCCAAAACGGTAACATTTAAATCTCTACGGGTGTATAAAGTTTAAAATTCAAGTTATAATGTTAAACTTTCAAACTTAGAATAACTTAAAGTAAATTAGTAAGCTGTTTACAAGCTTAAAGGAAAAAACTTAGATTGAGTGCCCTTTAAACAAACAATCGCATCTTGCATAATTTACCCCAATTATCGGCAAGCTGGACAAATTGAGGTGGGTGAACTGCTAAATCAACTAAGCAGCTTTACGTGCACGAGCACGTGAAAAATCACCAACTACAACATTATCTGTAGCGTTTATTTTAATTTGCTCGTTTTTACGAAGAACAGCGCTTCGACCCGCAACTTAAATGCAACAATCGCCCTGTCAAATCCAAAAGCGTCCCCATATTTAATTTTAAATGTACAATAGTTAATTACATTATTATTTTAACATATTTTATTTATTATTTAAAGCTTTAATAAGACAATAAGATCTTTATTTATGTTTTTTTCTATTAAAGTAACTTGGAGTATAATATATTCTAAATATTTAAACTTTTGGTTATTATTTATAGAATATATGTTTTAATATAATTTCCCAAAATAATATAAATTTAACTCTTATTATATAATGGTATGGTATTATTTTCTTATATTTTGCCACATAAAAATAAGTTGTGCTTTTTTTTTGAATATGCTAATATTTTAATGTTGAGAGTATTAATTTTTAGGGCTTGTAGCGCAGTTGGTAGCGCAGTTGACTCTTAATCAATTGGTCGTGGGTTCGAATCCCACCAAGCCCAAAATGAAAAGAGGATTGAATTTCAGCCCTCTTTTTTATTGTGTAAAATTTGCTTAAAAATACCCTAAAGGTACAAATAAAGGTACACTTATTTTTAAAAATGTTCTTTAGATTCTACACCAACTTCTTCGTGGTTGATGTAGATTTTAACTTCCGGCATGTCGTTAGAGTTCATATCAATAGATTTTCTTTTGGGGTAAATGTACGGCAATAAATCAAGGTTTATTTTGACTTGCATATCAAGAGAAGTATTTTCATCTTTAGCTATCTCAATAAGCCTTTGAATTGGGTTATAATCGCCCAATAACTCCATTAATTCAGTTGTTTTCTTATTAGGTGTACCCTTTTTCCTGCCACCTGTTTTAGTTCCATTTCTAGCCATAGCTTAATTATAGCAGATTTTAAGCCGATTTTATCTATATTAATGTACTTTAGATTTTTAATAAGCATAATAATCGCGATACAAATTTTCTCGCATATTTTTTTGTCTAAAGTAAGGTGAGCTAGGTACATTATAATATTGACTGTAATCTACATTGCTTGGTTTGAATTGATAATTATTATAATAATTCCTTTCATTTTGTTGCATTTGTTGTCCTAATGCTCCTGCAAAAACAGTTGTAAATAAAAGGGTGTTTCTAGCAATATTTTTTGCTTTTTCCTTTCTTTGGTCTTTTTTTGTTTGTATAGCAAATTCTATGCTTGCAACAGATTCTGCTACTTCGTTTTTATATTGTTCACATTTTCCTTTGTCTAATGAGCATAAATATTCATAACTGTTTAATAGCAAATCTTTATCTAATATTCCTACCCCACAACGCATAGCAACTCCAACAGCTTCGGTAATATTTGTTTTAAGCTTAATAGCTTTAGTACTATATTTTTTAGCTATTTTATAATATTTCAAACTTTTAGTATTATCAAAGGCTTCCATTGCAACAATAGATATTTTAGAAGCAATTAAACCATTAATTTCATCTACGCTAGTATTATCTTTTTTTAGCCAATCCTTTTTTTCTGCATAATACATATTTATTAAAATTTTTATAGCTTTTTCATAATTTTTATTAGAATATGCTTCTTGCATAATTGTTACTTGTTCGTTAAAATAAGTTTCTTCTTCTTCGGCTGTCATTGCAAAACAATGACTATTAGATAGCAAAACAAGTAGTAATAATGTTAATATTTTTTTCATAAATTATCTTCCTCAGTATTTTTTTTAATATCTTTGATTTGGACAACAGTATAGGCAATAAGTCCTATTAATATAATGAAACTATTTAAAGTATCTTCATTGAAAATTTTATGTGCAATAATAACTATCAACAAAATTGCAACAATTAATGCTAATAAAACTGTTGCTATAAGTTTTGCTTGTTTTTTATATGAGGGAATAAAAAGTTCTATTAATTGTATAAAAATAAGAAAAAATGCAACATCAGCTAAAAAGGTTCTTTTATTATAAACACCATTACAAGCCGTATAATTACTTAAAAACCAAGCAGGCACTAATGAAAAGTTACAACTAATATAATTAAATACATTTTGCAAGACACTAATAGTGCCTGAAACAATAATCGCAATTATAAAACTCAATGGACAAAAAAATATATAACGAAATATTTTTTTCATAGTAATTCCATTCCTCAACTTGATGTTAAAATACAACTTTTATTAAAAATCATTGTTCTATATGCATATTTATTGCATTTAATCACAAGATTGTCAAGTTTGTATGTAGTTCCAATTAATTCATTTTTACAATTATTTAATTGAGAATTAATAGAAAGGAGCTATTATGTCAGAGATTAAAAAACTTTTAGGCAAAAGAATAAGAGAAGTTAGAATTTTAAGAAATCTTACACAAGAAGATTTATCAGAATTAACTGATATTGGAGCTTCAAGCATTAGTAAAATTGAGAGTGGTTATTTTCACCCAACAGACGAAAATCTTGAAAAAATAGCAAAGGCTCTAAAAATAGAGCCGTATAAGCTATATATGTTTAATCATCAGAAAGATACTAAAACCCTTATCAAAGATTTAGAAAATATCATAAAAACTGCAACAGAAGAAGAAATCAAGCTAGTTCATAGAGTTGTTACAAGCATTTTAGATAAGTAATTACTTTAAATCCTCTGTAATATCTATAATTCGATTATTCTCTTTAATAGCTATTTTTGTTTCTTTTTTGAAACTTTTTAAGAAACCTCTAATATTTTCCTCGTTTAGTTTTTCGGTATTGGCATATTTAGTGATATACATGTCAAATATACCTAAATAAGCTTCTAATCTTCCAAGAGCTAAACTTTGCCCGCACGCAACGTGCATTAATTTTTTGTAAGCGATTTTCATTTTCCCAATTTCCTTTCTTTTTTACTGTTTTTACCTTTTGTTGCCTATAAATCAATTATAGTCTATGTTTTATGATATTTAACTTAAAAATAAGCTTATATTTTATACCTTTTGTCATACTCATAAATATCAAGCCTGAAATATGAAAAAATATAGTCTAATGTTTTAAAATCTCCGTTTATGGCATTTTCAATATTAAAAAAATCAGGTATTAAGTATTGTTTGTCATTAATGCTTAATGTTCTACTACCTCTATCAATTCTATATAATTGATTTTCGGCATAATTAGAATCACATGCCGGCATGGAGTTCTTATCTTCTATTAACTTGTCTATTTTTTCAAAAAAATCATCTAGCATATTCCACCTATAAACTGTATAAAATGTAGTGCGTTTTTTATGCGATATTTTGCTTAATCCTATCTATTATTAGCTTGTAGCTATTAACAGGTAAAAAAGGTAAGTTAATCACTATAAAAAATAAACTTTTTGCCACTATTATTAGTCTTATATAGTCGCCCATAACCCATTTTTCTCAACTTATCCAGCACTTTTTCAGCTAATTGAGTGCTTTTATACCTACTTCTATTGCTCTCATAGAGTTTGCTCGGTGTAATAGGTTTACAGCCTTTATTTTTGATATATTCTAAAGTCTGAAATTCCAACGCATTACTATGCTTGTTAATAGTGTCATTGGTTACGACTTTAAAGCAAGCAATAAAATATTTACATATTTTTATAGCCTTACATATTGTTGAAAAGCTAATTTCATCTTGTTCAGGAGTTTCAAGACAGTGTAAAATTAATGCAAATCTAGCAGCATAATCCGTTTGTTTTTGTAAATAGCTTTTTTCTAATTCAGTTGTTCTAGCAGATTTCTTTTGCATTACTATGCTCTTGCAATAATCATCAAAAGTATTTTTTGCCTCATTTGAAAATGTATATATTTTTTGCTCTTGGTTAGAATATAAATTTTGAAAGAGTTTACTAAACAATTCCTGATTTATTCTAACTGTTCTATTTTTTGCCCCTGTTTCTTCGTATTTTGTGCAACAAAATAGCCACCGTTCTATCATTCCGTTAGTTGTTTTAACTCCGTCTTTAAAAAGGGTTTCATTCAGTACAGTAGGCTGGATTGTTCCAACAATATTATGGCTGGGAGTGATTATAAAGTTTTCATCTTCGGTTTTTCTTGTAAATCTATATTGTTGATTTTTCCAACTTTGCAAATAATATTCGTTATCGTTGCCACCACCTTTTTTATATTGCCCTAAACCTTTAAAATATGAGGCTAATTCATCTGTTAAAATTGCAACAGGAAAATTTGTTTTTTTGACTAAACTTGCTAATGCCTCAACTGTTGTATCTTGTGTTGTTATGACTTCATTTACAGGCTTTTTAGGCTCGTTTAATATCAAATTCCTATCAATTTCTTTTTTATTTTTATTCTTTTGTACCTCTAAATCATAAATTTTCTTTGCTCTCTTGTATTCTTCCAGCTTCTTTTCGTATTTACTATTTAACTCCATTTCTATCTCTGTTATAAATTTTTTAAAATAATTTAAGCAAGGAGTTTTGGCATTTGAAGCTCCACCAACTATTGCTGTCCATAAAATAGGATTTTCAACCCAAAAACTTTCACTATCAATAGTAAGGCTATATTTACCATTCATTACAATAGAAATACATGCCAAGAACGCACAAGAAAGATATTCAAAAGAACTGTCCATTCTTTTTGAAAGGTTTGAAATTTCTTGAGTTATTGCTGGACTGAATACATCTTTTGGAAAGTTAATATCATTATCATCTTCATCAGATAAAATTCTCTGAATCTCTTTTAATGTTATATATGGACATTTATTAAGCAACTTTTCAAATTCTTGTTTACCTCTATTTTTGAGAAAATCATCAAGCCCTTTATCCTTACCTTTAGGCAATAACAAAATCTTAACTTTGGCTTTCTTTTCACCTATCAAATAACAAGCAAATTCATATAATGCTTGCTGGACTTGTTCCTTTTCCCATATATCAGAATCAAAACATAAAATTATTGTCTTATCCTCTATATCCCAATTTTTTATATCAGGAATAATATCCGCAACTTCGTCAATCTCATCAGATTCTTTTCCGTCGTTTTCTTTGGGTTTCATTTTCCAATTATTAACACCTGCAACGGCAACACAATAAAAGCCTTCTTGTGTAGCTTTAATAGCTTTTTTACACCCCTCTGTGATTATTATTGGGGTTTCCTTATCCAGTATTGCTTCAATCGGCAAATCTATCGGTCTGAATAATTGTGATGTAATACCTTTAGGGTTTAAATATTTTCTTTTGCCCTCATATTTTATTTGTCTTTGGTTGTAATATTCCGTCTTTTTATCGCCATACAGTTGAACATAAATCATTTTCCAGCCGTTGTCGTTCGGAATTAGAAATCCTTTATCGATATATCGGTCTGTAACATCTCTATTTATGCCACTTTTACCAAAATCTTCATACGCAGAATCAAGCCAATTTTGTGGTATAATAGACTTATCATAATGATTACAACCATAATCTATTGGCTCTCTATCGAGGGCATTTTTATTATCTTTTTCCATTTGTATCGTTTCCTTTCTGTCTTAAAGGTGCTATATGATTGTTGAAAACATAGTCATATAAAGCCTTATTGCTATTATTAGGGAATTTTAAGCCGATATTTATGCCTATTTCATTGTTCTTTAGGTCTTGCTTTGTATCTTTTATTCCTCTACCTTGAAATATGTCTTTAATTTCTTTAATTCCACCTAAAAAATTCGTAAACCCTTTTGAATAATAATTGCTTGTTAAAACTGCTGGTCCTGCAATATGTCTAAATTGATTCATTTCCTGTTCGGTCATATTAACAGTATCTGCTCTATTGTATTTCTTGATGTCATCAAGGATATTGTC
The DNA here is from genome assembly GCA_944322675.1 of Candidatus Gastranaerophilales bacterium. Lineage (GTDB taxonomy): Bacteria > Cyanobacteriota > Vampirovibrionia > Gastranaerophilales > Gastranaerophilaceae > UMGS1477. The sequence continues at coordinate 147,541 of CALUPO010000004.1, forward strand.
ATATAGTCCTAACGGATTTAATTGTTTTATAAATTTTTCTATTCTTGTTTCTTTATTGCTCATAATGTGTTATACTCCTATTTATGAATAAGTATTGTCTAATAACATTCAATGTATTGTTCACTTTGCTAAAAGTGTTTTTTTTGTTAATAATCGTTTTTGGTACGATTGCTGATAGGTCTGTTGTTGAAAATCCATTTTTAGAAATGCTTTTAGCGACAATATATGCAACGGTGATTTTATTAAGTATCTTTCTGCCGAAAAAATATAAAAAAGCAAAGTTGGTTTTGGATATAATAATAGGAATTGCTTTCATTTCCGTTATATCGATTCTACTTTTTTGTATACTTACTATAGGGTAAAACATTACGCTACCCCTTGATTAGTTTCTACCCATTCATTAAAAGCAGATACTTTAATGTACATTCGCTTTCCAATTCGTCTAACAACTTTGTTACAGAAATTGTTTGTGTCATAAAATACTAACTGTCTTAATGCTCCGACTGTTGGGTAAGCATAAAAATCATTCCATTTAGAGATTGGAATTAAATCTTGATTTTGCGTGTTGTTTTTTGTTTTTTCGTACATAAATACCTCCTATTCTTTTTACAAATTTTTCCTTTCATTTGTAGTTTAATAGGAGTTTTCAAATAACTAAAGAGAAGCGAGCAGTTAAATTTTTTTTCTTATTATTGTTAAGTTTTAGCTATAAAAATACCCATAGGGTAAAAAATGGGTATTGGAAAATTTACATTATTAAATTTTTTAAATATGGCTCTAATTTTTTAAGAGCTTCTACAACTGCAGTTTTACTTGCTTTACTATTTCTAATTCTTAAGATATTAGATAAATCCTTTATTTTACCTTTTATAGTTTCTATAGATAACTCGAGAGTCTCTGCTAATTTTTCAATTGTTATATTTGGTTGCTTGTATAATTCTTTAATAATTTTAAATAAAATTTCTGGTTTTTTAGTTTGTTCTATTTTTTTTATAACAGAATAAGCTTTTTGTTGTTTTATACCATTTTTACTGTAATAAGTTTTACAATAAGTATATTCTATGTGTAACATTAAATTTTTTAAAACGCAACACAAACAACTTGCTAAATAATATTTATCAAATTTTGTACGCAAAAGGCTATTAAAGCCTGGGTCAACAATAACATTATATTCTATACCGTATAAACTATTATTAGAGATTTGTTCATATATAGAAGCATTTGCTCTATAATAAAATCTCATCAAATCATCACAAACTACCAAATTTTGAATAAATTGTTCATCTTTTAATGCTATAGAAGGAAAATATAAAAATGATTCTCTATCAAATGTTGTTTCAGAATCTTCTATTTTATATAAATTTTTTATTTTATCGTGAACATATTTAGCTCTTTCAAAAAAATTGTCCTTAAATTGATACTCATACTCTCTTTCTACTAAGCTTGTAAATTCAGTCTTTAAAATAATTTCTGAAAAAATATACTTAAGAACTTCTGTTCTTAAAACAAAAGCTTCTTGAGGATTTGTCATTACTTTATATTTTAAAATAGCTAATTCATTTAGTATTTCGTAGTAATTAGCATCAGAGTTAAATTTTATAGAATCATCGTGTATCATCATATTCCTTTTATTAATCAGCCTTAAACCCTATTGTGCTAGGCTTTGTTCTATCCATAAGTAAATCTATAGCCTCATAGATTCGTTGTTTATCGTGTTCGTTATCCTTGCAATAGTTAATAAAATATTGTTCCAATTCTTGAAAACGCTTTGTAAGGTCTTTGTGTTCTAATACAAACTGTCTTAATTGCACAAAAGCTCTTACTATTTGCACATTTATTTTAATAGCTTCTTCGCTATTCAAAACACTGGAAAGCATTGTAACACCATGTTCGGTAAAAGCATAGGCATTAGATGAACTGTGTTTTAAGGTTTTAAACCGGTCACAATTTGTGACCAGTTCCTTTTGTTCTTCATCAGTAAGCTGAAACATAAAATCTGTAGGAAAGCGTTTTATATTACGCTTAACAGCTTGATTTAGTTTTTTTGTTTCAACTCCGTATAATTCTGCTAAATCTCGGTCAATCATAACCTTTTGACCTCTTATCTCATATATTAAATTTTTGATAATTATTAATTCATTCATATTTAATCCTCTATTCTTATAAATCGGTCGCATTTTGTGACCGGTTGCTTATTGTTTTTCTAATACTTCATTATATATAATTGCTCTATTATCCTTTTTTATTCCTGTTAGCATATATTCAGCAATAATATTCATAGGCTCTCTTAAACTCTCACAATCTGCGTGAGTATAACCACCTGTAACAGAATCAAACTTATGACCTACAATCTTTTTTACAATAGAAGTATTAAAGCCCAATAGTGAAGCAATACTTATATAAGTGTGTCTTAATCCATGAAATGTAATCTTTTCAAAATTCCATTCATTAACTACTTTAGGATAAAGTTTATCAATTAAGTTGAAATCAGCTTTACCCTCTGGAGTGCTAAATATATAATCATTTTTCAAACGTCTTACTTTGTTTTGCTCTTTATATGTTTTCAGTTCATTATAAAGAATGTCAGGAATAGGGATTGTTCTATCTGTTCCATTTTTAGTATCTAAAAAGTAAATCGCTTTATTTTCAAAGTCCACATTTCCCCAATTTAAAAAGATTTCGCTTTTTCTTGCTCCTGTTGTAAGTGCAATTAAAACGCATAGATACAGTTCATATTTTGTATGCCGGCATGAGTCCAAAAGGGTTAAGCGTTCCTCAAGTTCTTTTAACCACCTTTTACGAGGCTCATTTTCAGTTAATTTTAGTTTTGCACCTATCATTGGGTTAGTTTTTATAATCTCATATTCATCAACGCAATAAGTAAGAAATGTGCTGAAATAAGCCAAATAACGATTAACAGATGAATTTGAAATTGGCTTATCTGTTATTTTTCCTGCTTTACCCTTAATTGGTACTTCTTTAGGTTTCTTCTGCAATTTGTTTCTACAAGCCTTTATATCAGACCTTTCCAACATTCTTATAGGAAGTGAGCCTATTTCTTTTTTAAACCAATTAAGAGCCGTTATATATCTTTGCCTTGTCTTTTCGTCTTTTTTAGGATTGCCGTCTTGTATGTATTTTTCAATAGCTTGAGCTACGGTATAATTTTTCTTTTTTTCTTCTTTTCTGTATGTGCCGTCATCTATTTGACTTTCAATACTTCTAGCCCAATCAGAAGCCTCATTTATTACCGATTTTTTGCGATTAGCTTTAACAGGGAATGTTTTTGTAAGAAAAACACCTCTGTATCTAACAATAGCTTTAATGCTTATGCTTCCGTCTTTATTTTCTTTTTCTACAACTGTTGCCATTTCACTTTCCTTCAAAGGTACAAATAAAGGTACAAATTTTTCTAAAAAATATAAAAATCTACAAAAATATTATAAAACATTATTGGCTGAAATCCAAGTATATTCTTATTTTAATTTTTTATAGTTTTTTACAAAATTTAATAAGCTATTGACTCTTAATCAATTGGTCGTGGGTTCGAATCCCACCAAGCCCAGTTTAATAGCCATTAAGGGATAAGGTTTGTTAATAGTATTTTGGAATAGTCCAATTCCGCAAAATATCACAAAAAGCAATTTTAAAGATGAATTTTAAAGATAAGGTTGGAAAACAGTTTATTTTATACAATAAATTAAAGATTCTTCGTTTTATTTTCATTTAATTGTGTTTTTATTTCAAAAAGTTTTTCTTTTGAAATAGCAAAACGTCTAACAAAACGCTCATCTTCTTCTGTTTTTATTTCTAATTTATCAGGGTTAATTGTTTTTATTATATTTTTTAATATGGAAATAGAGTTGGAATCATCGTTATAACCTTTTAGTATAGTAATTTCAAGAATAAAAATACCAAGATATTGTCTTTTAAAGTTTGCCATACTTGAAATATATTCACAAAGTGTATAATTGCTCATTGGACGTTGTACTTTTTGAAAATCTGTCTCAGTTATTATTTTAATTTCACCTATGATTTCATCACACAAATTTGCAAGTTCCATATAAGGCTCTTTATTTAATATATAACCATTAGAGCTAGTAATCTACCCCCATTAGTATAAGTAGACTTTCATATCTGCTTGTTAAGGTTTTTCTTAATGCAGTTTCACTCATTTCATCATTGTACCTGTGTGCGGTATCAAAATATGAAAAATCCGCGTTCCATATACAAATCAACCATTTTTTGAGTTAACGGAAAATTTATTTTAGAGCGGTCGTTTTCATCTAATACAGGAAGCCGCATAAAACCAAACCCGAGTTTTTTAGGATAATTAAATGCTTTCTGTTTTGGATTAATTATATCTGAATATTTTATACCTAAAAACAAGGCTGCCAATGCCGCTAAAGCCGTTGTTCCTATAATAAAATTACGTCGTCTCATAAACTTTTTTTCCTTTTTGTATAACAACTATACAATTATTATGGGCTTAATAACTTATTTATCCTTGCTTCTCATAAGCTCAAACCCTTCTTCAAGTGAAATTGTTAAATTTTTATCGTCAAAAAATATTAACTCACAGGCAACATTACCACCAAATTGAACATTCATTCTGTTAATTCCGGTAAAATCTGTTGCTACCATATCCGGTACAATTATTGCTTGAATATAAATTTAGCTTTTTTTTCTTCTTCTTCTTCTTTTCCTTTTTCCCTTTGTATCATAGATATTAGCCAGTTTGTTCCGGCACTTGGGATTACAACACGGTAACCGGGTTTGAAGTCTTTAACCTCTAAGTTGACCTTTTCCACAACCACGATAGACTCATGATCTATAACTTTGTTTATTGCGTTTTCCCATGCAGCCGTTTTTATAAGATGAATGTTCTCTATACAGCTTGCAATGGCTGTTGTTCTAATTGGTGCATCATATAAGTTTTATTTAAGGAAGCGGGATATCTTTAAATCCCGCTTTACCCTTTTCTTCTAAAATATACGCTTTCATAATTTATTTTCCCAAGCTTGCAAAAAATTCTACAGTGTTAGGATCATAATGAGAAAAAAACAGACTTTTTCCTGTGTCCAATGCTCTAATTTTATTCAAGTCATCTTCTTTAAGTTCAAAGTCAAATATATTAAAGTTTTCTTCCATTCTTTCTTTATGTGTGGATTTTGGAATAACAATTACACCTTCTTGAGTTAAAAATCTTAAAGCAACCTGTGCAACGGATTTTCCGTATTTTGAGCCTATTTCTTTTAATGTTTCATTTTGGAAGTAATTGTTTCTTCCTTCTGCAAAAGGTCCCCAGGACATAATTTGCGTATTATATTTTTTCATAACCTCTCTTGCAATTTTTTGCTGCTGGAATACATGAGTTTCAACCTGGTTTATTGCAGGCTGAATTTCAACAAAATGAGAAAGGTCAACAAATCTATCAGGATAAAAATTACTTATACCAATTGCACGGGCTTTTCCTTCTTTGTAAGCTTTTTCCATTGCACGATATGTGCCGTAATAATCGTTAAACGGCTGGTGGATTAAAAGCAGGTCAACATAATCTGTCTTTAATTTTCTTAAGGATTCATTAATTGACTTATAAGCTTTTTCTTCACCGGCATTTGAAATCCAAATTTTTGTAACAAGAAAAATATCTTTTCTGTCTATTGTGCTTTTTTTAATGGCAGAGCCAACGGCTTCTTCATTGTTATATGCCTGTGCGGTGTCTAATAATCTATATCCAACTTCAAGAGCTTCTAATACAACTCTTTCGCATTCATTATAGTCAGGAACCTGATAAACACCAAAACCTAAAATCGGCATTTCAACACCGTTATTTAATTTTACTATTTGCATAAATTATTATCCTTCAATTAATTTGTTAAATCCATAGCCTTAACAGTTCCAAGTTTATGAATATCTTCATCTGTTCTATTTCCGTAGATTGTAATTTTATTTAATTCGGTTTCAATATTGTTAAATTCTTCATCATTAAGAACGACTTCCGAAGCACCAAGATTTTCAATAATTCTTTCATCCTTTCTCATTCCGGGAATTGGCACGACATGAGGATATTTGTGAAGCATCCACGCTAAAGAAAGCTGTGCTTTTGTGATACCTTTTTTATCTGCAATAGTCTGCAACAAATCTAAAAGCGGTTGATTTTTTTCAACATTTTCAGGATTAAATCTTGTAATAACCCTTCTTACATCATCACCTTTATATTGTGTATTTTTGTCATATTTTCCGCTTAAAAATCCACTTGCCATAGGTGAAAACGCAACAAAACCAATATTTAACTCCTTACAGGTTGGAATAACATCTTTTTCAAACATTCTTTCCATAATAGAATATTCACTTTGAATTGCAGTAAGAGGAGTAACCGCATGGGCTTTTCGTATTTGTTCAACAGTTGACTGTGATTGACCCCAGGCACGGATTTTTCCCTCTTTTATAAATTCTCCCATCCAGATGGCAACTTCTTCTACGTTACTTTCAAGTGGAACTCTATGCTCATAATATATATCAATATAATCCGTTTGCAGCCTTTTTAAAGAGTCATTTAATGCATTTGTAATTCCTTTTTTACTCAATTTACCCTCAGGTATTTCTTGTCCCTTTTGAAATACAGGAACGAATTTTGTTGTTAAAATAACCTTATCCCTAAATGGTTTTAAAGCTTTTCCGACAAGTTCTTCATTTATATAAGGTCCATAAGCTTCAGCGGTGTCAAACAAAGTGCAGCCTAAATCGTAAGCTTTTCTTATGAGCCTTATTGACTCTTCCTCTTTTGGAATTTCACCATAACCGTGAGAAAATCCCATACAGCCCATGCCAATGGCTGAAACTTCTATATCTCTTAATTTCCTATATTTCATAGCTTACCTCCATTAATTTAAATATTGTTTAAAAATTGCATCAATCTGTATCCTACAAAACTGACCTGTCCATTCAAGCGGTTCAAATTTACCATCTGACATACACCAACAAGTCATCATTCCATATAATTCGGATATTATAATATGTGTCAAAAGCTCAACAGGAGTGTCTTTTTTTAATTCTCCACTTAAAACGGCATCCCTTAAGATATTCTTTAACATTTCAAAATCATAATTCCATTTTTGCCCATCCTTAGTATCCGGAACATTATTTGGATCTAAAACATCTCTTGTCCATTGCCTGCACACATTAATACCGCAGGATTCAACACATTCCATAAATCTATGAAAATAATGTTGCAATTTTTCCGTTATTGACAAACCTTCCATTTTTTCTAGTTCTTCTGCTATTTCTCCAAATGGAACTCTGCTTATATCAAGCACAATATCTTCTTTTCGTTTGAAATAAATATAAAAAGTACCTTTAGCAACACCTGCTTTTTTAGTAATATCTTCAACATTTATTGCATCAAACCCTTTTTCTTTAATAAGTTCAAGCCCTGCTGTTATAAGTTTGCGTTTTGTTTTTTGTGCGGATGTTTGTCTTTTATTCATTCTATACTCCTAATTATGTATATATAAATATATTACCATAATAATGACTAAAAGTCAATGACTTTGAGTCATGTATTTTTTATGGTATTATTTTTATAAAGGAGAATTAATATGCTTACTAAAATATTTAAATATATAAAATACATATTTATAATGTTTTTATTAATATTTATGCCTGCATTTGCAAATACAAAAATTCAATATAACGAAAGTTTATTGCCTTATAAAGGAGGTATTTTAATTTCAAATTTTGGGTTTTCCACGTCTATAAAGGATAAATGCGGGTATATTTTATATTATAAAAAAGGAAAATTAAATACATTTATTCCTACAGGCAATTTAAATAAACCTACAGGGATGGCTATTTATAAAAATAAATTATATATTTGTGATAGAGATAGATTGTGGGTGTATAGTTTAAAAAATCTAAATGAAAAACCTTTATGTGTTATGTTAAACTCTTATGATAAAGAAATTAATGATGTTGCAATTAAAAATGGTGTTTTATATATAACAGTCACAAATTCTGATAGAGTTTATAAACTTGATTTAAAACAAAAAATTTTAAAACCTGAATTATGGATTAATATACCATCTCCAAACGGTATTGCAATAAAAGGTAAAAAAGTTTATATATCTTCTATCACAAAAGATTATATAAATGTAAAAGATGAAAATGTTATTTATGTTATTGAAGATATTACTAGCCCTAAAATTAAAAAACTTAATAAAACTCCCTTATTGTATGATGGTGTTGCAGTATCAAGAAATGGCAAAACTATCTATGTATCAGATTGGCTAACATCTTCTATAATTGCAATTGATAATGAGGGATTAGAAAAAATAATTTATACAAAAAAAGGTATGACTCCTGCTGATATAACATTAATTGGTAATAAGATTATTATTCCAAATATGCAAAATCATAATGTTATCATTTTAAATTTAAAAAATTTGAAAGAAAAGATTATTGGAATTTAATATGAAATATGAGGTAAAAAAAATGGAAGAAGTTAGAATAGATATAAGAAAACAGGAACCTGAAAGAATTGAGGAAGCCAAAAGAAGTTCTGAATTATGTTTTAAGATTAACCATACAATGCCAACAAGTCCTGATTGTAAAAGGCTTATAGATGAACTTTTTAATAATACCCTCGGGGAAGGAACTATTATAAATCCCCCTATTTTTACACTTTTGGCTGATAAGGTAAAAATCGGAAAAAACGTAGTTATTCTAAATGGATTTAAATGTATGTCAGCCGGTGGTTTAACGATTGAAGACAATACAATGATTTCATTAAATTGCACTATTGCAACAAACAATCATGATTTTTACCAAAGACATATTATAACCTGCAAGCCTGTTCATATAAAAAAGAATGTGTGGATAGGGGTAAACGTAACAATTTTACCGGGTGTAACTATAGGTGAAAATGCAATTATCGGGGCAGGTTCTATTGTTACAAAGGATGTTCCGGATAATGCTTTAGTTGTTGGAAATCCTGCAAGAGTTGTTAAATATCTTGATCCCGATAAATTTCCAAAAATTGTAGAGTAAACACAATTATATAATAGGCTAATCATTCGTACTAGCGTGATGGGTTGCGGTTTTGTGCAGCTATTGCGTAAAAGTTGCCCCGTCCGGAGGACGTTAAATTAATTTTAAATAATTCTTAAAAAATAATTGTTCTTGCCTGCGTATGGGTTACATTTATTGACTTTATTCTACAACTGTTTAATTCTTTAAAAAAATAAACAAAATAACCCCGTCCGGAGGACATTAAATTAATTTTAAACTTAACAATTTTGACACCCTCACCCCAACCCTCTCCCTTTAGGGAGAGGGAGAAAACTAACTATCCTTACCCCTAACCCTCACGCTAAAAGGGAAAGGGGAAATAAAAAAGTTGGAGAATGCGGTCAACAATGGCAACCCATACGCAGGTTTGAGTAATAGTCACAGACGAAACGTTGTCAAAGCCTCCTTTTGTTTGAGTGCACGAAGTGCACGAGTTAAGGAGGCTCAAGTTGAGTCGTGTGAATATACGAAAACCAAGTGGGTTGAAAGGTTTTGGTTACTTTTGACTTCAAAAGTAACCCCGTCCGGAGGACATTAAAATATTTTTAAGTAAATTTTAAAAAAAATAAACAAAGTAACCCCACCTGGAGGACATTAAAATATTTAATTTGTTGAAATTTAACAATTTTGACACCCTTACCCCAACCCTCTCCCTTTAGGTAGAGGGAGATAGGAAAAGACTTTTACCCCCGCCCTTAAGCTAAAAAAAGAAAGTGGAAAATAAAAAAGTTGGAGAATGAGAGCAACAATGGCAACCCATACGCAGGTTTGAGTAATAGTCACAGACGAAACGTTGTCAAAGCCTCCTTTTGTTTGAGTGCACGAAGTGCACGAGTTAAGGAGGCTGCTCAAGTTGAGTCGTGTGAATATACGAAAACCAAGTGGGTTGTAGCTCCTCTTGTAGACGATGCCTAAAAGGCTGA